>JBMNPZ010000005.1:0-109927 GCA_050943875.1 Candidatus Limivicinus sp.
TTCATTATTTGCCTCCTGCAGCAGATTTTCAAAGAAAATCATGTGCTTCAAATCACGCATACAGAGATACCTCTCTTCTCAATTATATATATTTGAGTTTAACTCTTTACATACTCTATCAATTTGTTTATATGCTGTCAATGCGCAGGTACAAATTTGGAATTTATGTTAAAATTCAAATATATTTTTTGTGAATAACTGTCTTATGCTGTTGATATTCACGAAGTGAAATTTGACACTGACAAAATAAAATCTGCCCTGAATCAGGACAGATTTTATTTCAATATGCAGTATATAAAAGTATATAAAATTACTGGAGCACGGCCGCGCTGTTCACCATGGAGGCGGAGTAGAGCAGCAGCACCTCCTGCCCGTGGAAATCCACGAAGCGGTCCAGAAAGGCCGGGTTCACATAGCGGGTATCTATGAGCGTCACAGTCCTGTATCCCGGCAGCAGCAGGGGTGCAAGTGAGCTGCCGAAGGAATCACGGAAAATTATAAGCTCCCTGTCAGTACCGGCCAGAGGATTTTCAATATTTACAACGGCCTGGGCACCGTGGAGGAAGACATCGTAGCCGTCCATGCCCGAAAAACGCTCCGGCGCATAGACCTTCTGCTCCCCCTTCAGCTCCGGACCGGTGACGACAGCGCTGTCCGTCACATCATTTTCCAAGTATATGAGCTCCTCCGGGGGCATAGGCAGAGCCGCCTGCCCGTAATAGACACCGTAAAAGCCCGGAAGCACGGTCTCTCTGTAGGAGTTCCATTCCGGCAGCTCCAGCTCCATTTTATCCGCTATTCTGTCCCTGACGGCCTGCAGATTTTCCTGCTGCCAGTGGGAATCCGTGGCATAATACTTTTTTGCATCAAGGCAGTCCCTAACATCAATCTGCTCCGCCCAGGGGAGGCCGGCCTCAACCCTGCCGTAAAGAGCCTCATAATCCGGCCCGGGATATTTCCCGTCCATGGTGAGGTAGTAGTTTTTATCCGGCAGGATGAGGCAGCTCACCTTTGAATCCGGAAAATATTTCTCACGGAGTGCATTCATTTTATCCGTGAACATGTCAATCTGCCTTTCATCCAGCTCCCCGCCCAGTTTTGAGGCGCTGCCGTCTCTAATAAAAATGCCGTCCACATCCCGCTGGCCCAGCACATAATAGCTCCAGAGGGATTTTATGCTCCGAAAGCCGTTCCTCAGGGGAAACTGATCCAGAAGGTAGCTCTCGGTATCCTTCGCATACTCCCCCGAGAGGACGGAGTCAACGGTGAATTCAGGGCGCTGCTCCAGATGCCGCCGCTCCTCCCTTGAGAGCTGTGCATCCGGCAGGATTAGGTGCAGCAGAAGCCCCAGGACAAGGACCCCGGCCAGCACCGCAACTGTGAGTTTTTCTTTAATTTTCATGCCCGCTCACCCCTTAAAATCTGAAATACAGGAACGGATTGAAGGAGCCGTCCACAAGATAGGCCGTCACAAGTATGAGCAGTGCCAGGATAAAAAGAGGCTGCAGGACTTTTCCAGCCCTGCCTGAGGCCAGCTTCTCCCCCAGCTTTTTGGGCAGAGGGGTGGAGCCTATGAGGGCCGCGGCAATGAGTATCCCGTAGCTTTTGAGGTAATATATGCTCACACTGTCGGAAAGGGGCAGGCCGCCAAGGCCAAACATCCCGGCGAGCTCCCCCGCGGCGTCGGAAATCCCCGCGCTGTGGAAAATTACAAAGCCGCATATTGTGACGAAAAACATGTATATATAGGGCATGACCCTGCCCTTAAGATGCTTTGAGAGCCAGAACTTCTCTATCAGAAGGAAAAGCCCGTAATAGAGCCCCCAGATTAGAAAATTCCAGTTTGCGCCGTGCCATATGCCGGTGAGCATCCAGACCACAAGCACATTCCTCAGCCATTTCAGTCTGCCGGTGCGGCTGCCGCCCATGGGGATATACACATAATCCCGAAACCAACTGCCCAGGCTGATGTGCCAGCGGCGCCAGAATTCCGTGGCGGACCGGGAGAGGAAGGGATAATTGAAGTTCTCCGGAAAGTGGAAGCCCATCATCCTGCCCATGCCGATGGCCATGTCAGAGTAGCCGGAAAAGTCAAAATAGATCTGCAGTGTGAAGGACACCGCCCGCATCCAGGAGAAAAGCACGCTGCCGCCGCTTATCTGCATCTCCGCAAGCTCGCCCAGTGTGTTGGCGATGAGCACCTTTTTCCCAAGCCCGGTCACGAAACGGACCGCGCCCTCGCTCACATCGGAAACCGCGATGCTCCTGGAGCTCAGCTCCCGCTCAACATCGCTGTAGCGGACAATGGGGCCCGCAATGAGCTGGGGGAAGAGGCAGAGATAGGTGGCGTAGGATCCGAGGCTCTTCTGCACACTGCACCTGCCCCAGTAGACATCCAGAATATAGCTCATGTTCTGGAAGGTATAAAAGCTTATGCCTATGGGGAGAGTAAGGCCGGTGAGGGGTATTTTCGTGCCCAGCAGACTGTTCAGGGAGCCGATAAGGAAATCCGCATACTTGAAAAACAGCAGAAAGATCAGATTCCAGAAAAGTCCGCTGCCCAGAATCCACTTATTCCCAGGCCGCTTTTCAAGGCCCAGACCGTGGAGCCAGCCCACAAGCGCTGCCAGAAGCAGCAGAAGCACATACTTCGGCTCTCCGGACGCATAGAAGATTATACTGGAGACAAGAAGCACATAGTTTTTAAGCTTCCAGGGCAGCAGATAATAGAGCCCCAGAGTAATCGGCAGAAAAAAGTATAGAAATGTGACACTGGAAAACAGCATATTGTTTCTCCTGACAAATGCATCCCCGCTGAGTTAAAGCGGGGATGCCGAATATTTTATAGCTGAGTAATTAGGATTTAATCCGCAAAGACCATATCGAAGTTTGCCGCGATAATGTCGGCGTACTCCTTGTCGGCCATAACCAGGAGCACATACTGTCCGCTGGTTTTGACCCAGGCAGTCTCTGCCTCAACGCAGATCCACTTTCTCGGGTTCATATTTTTCTCAATGTCCGCCGCAATGCTCTCCACATCGCTGCCCTCCGGGAGCTTTGTGAGAACCACGGAATAGGCAATGGAGCCTATCATGGGGGATGAGGTGACCGTCTCGGCACCCTCTATATAGGGTACGAAGAGCTGATACTCAAACTCCTCCTCGCCCACAGGGGCGCTCATAAGGTTGAGGTCCTCATCGATTCCCTCGCTGAGGGCATCCAGCTTGTCCATAAGCTCCTGCTGCCCGGGGCTGAGCTCCTCATTCTCGGGCCTCAGGGGCGGGTGTATTTACACTCTCGCTGTCTGTCTTATCGGATGAGCAGGCGGCAAGGGCAAAAATCATGGTCAGCGCAAGCAAAAGGCTAATAATTTTCTTCATTTTATTCCTCCGGAATTTAGATAGTTTTTCAGCTCCTCAATGAGCTGACAGTCAGATGACGACAAAGGCGGAAAATAGTTACCGGCAATTCCAATAATTCATATTATATTCATGCTCCGACATAATCTTTTAACTTATATTGGGAAAAAAGTCAAGTAAAACAGGCTTTTTATTCCCATTTATTTAAATATTCCGCTCCGCCTGCCCGCCCATTTATAAGTTGTGAGAAGGCGGGGCCGATTATACTATGGTAAAAAATCCGGCGTCTGCCGAAATGACAGACGCCGAAAAAGAGATATGATGCCCCCGAGCAAAGGCGCAGGGTTTTTAGTTTACATAATATTTAACAGATCACTTTTTGCGGGATTTTGCCTCTATGGCCTCCTTCGCCGCGGCGGCCACTATGGAGGAGAGAGCAATGAGGGCAATCACGTTTGGTAGAACCATGAGCTGGTTGAACATATCCGCAAGCTCCCACACCAGATCATTGGAGAGGCAGGAGCCGGTGAAGATTGCGATGAGGGCCAGGACAGAATACACGGGAACCGCTTTTTTCCCAAAGAGATATTCCACATTGACCTTGCCGAAGAAGTTCCAGCCCAGTATTGTTGAGAAGGCGAAGAACAGCAGGCACAGGGCTACAAAGAGCGCGCCGAACTTTTTGCCGAAGCACATTGAGAAGGCCGTCTGCACCATATTGGATTTGTCTATGCCCTCAGCGGCGCCGGTGGCGAGGGGGCCGTCCCCGGCGTAGAGGGTGGTGATGACCACAAGGGCGGTCATTGTGAGGACCACAAAGGTGTCGATGAAAAGACCTATCATAGCCACGACGCCCTGATCGTGGGGCTTCTTCACATCTGCCATGGCGTGGGCGTGTGGGGTGGAGCCCATGCCGGCCTCGTTGGAGAAAAGTCCCCTCTTGACACCCTGGCTTATAGCAGTCTTTAAGGCATAGCCGATGCCCCCGCCGATGATGGCGTTGGGGACAAAGGCATATTTTATAATCATCCAGAAGGCCTCAGGTACATATTTAATACGGAATATAAGAAGAACAATTCCGCCCAGTATGTAGATTACAGCCATGACCGGCACAAGCTTCTCGGTGACCGAGGCAATGCGGTGGATTCCGCCGATAAAAATGAGTCCCGCCACAAAGGTGACCACTATACCCACGACCCATGCCGGGATGCCCAGGGCATTGCGGCAGGTCTCACCGATGGAGTTGGACTGGACCATGCAGCCCATGAAGCCCAGGGCAAGGATTATGGCCACCGCAAAGAAACCGGAGAGGAATTTGCCAAAGCCGTTGGGAAAAGCCCTGCGGATGTAATAGACAGGCCCGCCGTGCACGGTTCCGTCAGGCTCCACCTCTCTCGTCTCCTGGGCCAGAACAGCCTCAGAGTAAATTGTGGCCATGCCGAAGAAGGCAATTATCCACATCCAGAAGATGGCGCCGGGGCCGCCTATGAGAATTGCACCGGAGGCGCCAATAATGTTTCCGGTTCCCACCTGGGCCGCCACCGCCGTGGCCAGAGCCTGAAATGAGCTGAGCCCCTTCTTATGCCTGCCCCCGAAGAGCTTGAAATTCCCGAAGGTATTGTGCCAGCCCTCCTTAAAGCAGCGCAGCTGTACAAAATGGGTCTTAAAGGAAAAATACAGACCCGCACCGATCAGCAGGACAATGAGGATATAGTCTGACAAATACTTGTTTACAGTCTGAACAATGTTGAGCACTGACATAAAAATGCCTCCTTATAAAAGAAAAAAGCTGCCGTACAAACAGCAACTCCGGACAGGACAGCGGCAGGATATGCCACAGCTCTCCTCTGTCCTTTGGCCTGAGAGATTCGGCATAAAGCCTTGCACCTTCGGCACCCATTACTGAGATTCTCCAGAGTTTCCTCCACTCCCAGTCGCCTGTGCGGTATTCTGAAAGCTTCAGCGGATTGTTTTATTGTAATGTCAGTATAGCACGGCGGACCCCGTATTGCAAGCCTGATATTTTATTTCAGCAAAGCGCTAAAGTTGAAGCAGTTTTAATATAAAATCGGCTAATTATTACTTAAAACATGTGCAGTTCCTGGAAATATTGTAAAGAAGAATTTTAAGCTTGAAATGAAGTATAATTATGTATATAATGTCACATATATTACTGCCGGGGGATTTACCGGACAGAGGGGAATTTTTGTTCGCAGGGGATGATTTTGCCGTCCCTGCCGTGCAAAAATTCTTTTTCATACATTCCGCTTTTCCCGGCGCACAGGAAAGAAGGCTTACTATGCAGTTATCCAAACATAACCGCCTCATCATGGGTCTGGCGCTCTTCTCCATGTTCTTCGGAGCGGGGAACCTTATATTCCCGCCCTATCTCGCCTACCAGGCCGGAACCGCCACATGGCCCGCAATGATCGGCTTCTGTATCAGTGCAATCGGTCTCCCCATGCTGGGTGTGATTGCGGCTGTCAGAGCGGGCGGTCTGGATGTCCTGACAGGGCGCGTGGGGCGCGTATTCTCCCAGATCTACATCATTCTCTCTTTCCTGGCAATAGGCCCCGGACTTGCGGTGCCCAGGAACTTCGTCACATCTTTTGAGATGGCGGTCCTGCCATTTGTGGGGGAGGATGCAAATATAGCCCTGTACCAGTCCATCTATTCTCTGGTCTTCTGTGTGGTTGTGATTCTCATTGCCCTGAAGCCGGAGAAGCTGAGCAACTGGTTCGGCAAGATCATGACCCCCACCCTGCTCGTCATTTCCGCAGTTATTCTCGGGGCCTGTATATTCGGCACAAAGCAGGTTTACGGCGCTGTCTCGCCCCACTATCAGGACAGTCCCGCAGCGACGGGCTTCCTTGAGGGCTATCAGACCATGGATGCCATCGCCTCTCTGAACTTCGGCTTTCTCTTTGCGCTGAATCTCAGGGCCAGAGGCGTCGATGGGCAGAAGCAGCTCACGAAAGAGACTGTCCGCGCGGGCTGGCTTGCAGGCTTCCTTCTGCTTCTAGTCTACTCCGCCCTCGCCCATATCGGCGGCATTGCAGGCGGCCTTGTCTCCGGCGCCACCAACGGTGCCCGCACCCTCGCCGGAATAGTGGGTGTATTCTTCGGGCCTGTGGGAAATGTAATCCTGGCTGTCGCCTTCGTGGTGGCCTGCCTCAATACAAGCCTGAGCCTGCTCACCAGCTGCTCTGACTACTTTCACAAGATCCTGCCGAAAATTTCCTACCGCGCCTTCCTCATCTTCTTTGCTGTGGTGAGCATGATAATCGCAAATGCGGGGCTCAACAAAATACTTGAAATTTCGGTGCCCATTCTTGGGGCGATCTATCCCCTGTGCATACTGCTAATACTCCTTGAGTTCATTCACCGCTGGATTAAAAAGTTCCCAGAGGTATACCCCGTGTCTGTGGCGGTCACCACGGTGGTCAGTGTGCTGGCCGTCCTGACAGGATTTGACTGGTGCCCGGGCTTCATTTTCAAGGCAATATATGCCCTCCCCTTCGCGGAGGAGCAGCTGGCCTGGATAGTGCCCACCGTTGTGAGCATATTCCTCGGCATCATAATTTCCCTTATCCGGAAAAAATGCAGAAAAGCTGCCTGATAAGAAAGAGTGAGCGCAGCCATTCATCTTTTCTTCTTCATTATTGAATGTTGATGTCTGAAGGCTGAATGTGATATAATTCATCTGTAGTTAAGTTGTCCGTCCGGTTCCCCCGCCGTATTTGACGGGGCAATGGAAAGGAGTTTATTCAGTGAGTCTGTGTTTTAAAATCTGCCGCCGCTGCGGAAATCTCGTGGAGATGGTCCATAACTCAAAGATTCCCGTGATCTGCTGCGGTGAACCAATGGAAGAGCTTGTGCCCAACTCTGTTGAGGCAAGCGGTGAAAAGCATGTCCCAGTGGTGACGGAAAACGGGACTGAGCTAAAGGTCAGCGTAGGCTCCGCCGCCCATCCCATGCTGCCGGAGCATTTCATCCAGTGGATAGTTCTGGAGACGGATCAGGGTGTGATGAGGAAGAATCTTCAGCCCGGCGAGGCCCCCTCCGCAGTATTCAACTTCGGTGAGGCGAGGCCAATCGCGGTATACGCCTACTGCAATCTCCACGGACTGTGGAAAACCGAACTCTGATATCAGAAAAAGCACATCCGGAGACCTCGATTTTGAGGCCTCCGGATATTTTTTATTCAAATGCGCATGGGAGGGCTTATTCTACCCGCACATTCTTTTTTATGGCAAATCGGCTCAGATCCTTCATACCCGCCCCCTGGGAGATAAGTCTGAATATTTTTTCCTTGTCCTCATGCCGCCACCAGGAGCCGGCAATTATGCTCACCCCGGTATTTTTAAAACCGGCGGGAATCATCGGTACGCTGGAGCCCAGCAGTACAATATCCCTGGCTCCTCCGCAGAGCTCGATGAGCTCCGGGGCAGTGCCGTTCACGGTGGTGGTTCCGCTTAGAAACACCAGGTCGCAGCCGGGCAGAAGCTCACGCTGCCGCTCCATGGGATAGACATTTTCATCCAAATTTCCCTCGCTGCAGCTGCCCTTGTCAAAAATTATCATCTTGCAGCCCAGTCTCCTAAGCTGCTTTACCACGGGCCGTATATTGCCCACCATGCCCACCTTGTCATCGGCATTTATCTCCACACCGAAGGGTCTGCCGGGGCTGTTGCTATCCTCAAGCTCCAGAACATAGCTGGCAGCGGTCATTATTGCCCCGCCAATGGCCCGCTGGACATCGTCTCCTCCGGTCACGAACCACTCCGCGGCCTCCTCCGCATCCATGCCCACAGCCTTTGAAGCATAGTTAAAAACAGAGCAGCCCCCGGGCAGATTGTCCCTAAGCACATAGGAAACCGCTATATCCTCAGCGTCCAGCTCCACCGCCAGCATGGAGATGCCGATTACAAGGTCTGTAAGCTTTCTGCCCTTCAGCACGGGGCGGGCAGCGTCAAAAATCTGCCGGCGAAATTCCTGCACATCCATAAAATTGCCTCCTCATCGTTATCTGATTTACAGTATTTTCAAAATGCAGCACAGTAGGCAGCACACAGGCCCCCATCACTGGAGATTGCTATACTGCATCAAAAGCCTGCATATATTTAACATCTTTCCTATATTATTACCACATTTTCGTTTCTGCGGCAACCGGCAGGCACAATTTTACCTGCTTATCAGTTTTTAAAAATAAATAATTCTGAAAACTCAGCTGCTGTACTGCGGATGAAAAATTCAGGCCGCGGGCCGGCCCTGAATTTAGTATTATCTGTATTTATATTTGTTGACGATACATAAACCCGGTGTTAGTATGTAAAGTAGTGGATACTGTAATTCAATACGAGGAGGCTTACAATGAAGTACATTTGTTCAGTATGCGGATATGTCTATGACGAGGAGGCTGAGGGAGTCAGCTTTGACTCTCTCCCCGATTCATGGGTATGTCCCCTTTGCGGCGCGGTAAAGAGCGACTTTGAGCCGGAGCAGACGCAGGAGGAGACTGAGCCTGTCACTGCGCCGGAAGCTGCCCCGCAGGTGGAGGAAGAGGATTTGCAGGAGCTCAGCGTCTCTCAGCTGTCTGCACTGTTTTCCAACCTTGCAAGGGGCTGTGAAAAGCAGTACAAGTTCAAGGAGGCAGAGCTGTACACCGAGATTGCCAATTATTTCGACAGGATCTCACCGGCCGCAGAGAGCTGTGAGCTGAAGGATCTGGCAGACAAGGTGGCGGAGAATATCGGCACAGAATATCCCGCCCTTGAGGCCGAGGCCAAAAACGCAGGCGACAGGGGCGCTCTCAGGGCCTACACCTGGAGCAACAAGGTGACCAAGATTCAGCAGACGGTCATCAGCCGTTATCTCCAGAAGGGAGAGGCCCTTCTGGAGCACACAAACATCTGGGTCTGCACAGTCTGCGGCTTTGTTTACATAGGCGAGAATCCCCCTGCACTCTGCCCCGTATGCAAGGTCCCGGACTGGAAATTTGAGAAGATGTGAGGAGGGAGCAGATATGAAAAAAGTAGCAGTTAGAAATTTACGTCTTTGCACAAAGGACTGTCTCTGTCTTTATGTCTGTCCCGTGGGTGCCACCGATACAGAGGACAGCATTATTGATACTGATAAATGCATAGGCTGCGGCATTTGCGCAGAGGCCTGCCCCAGCAAGGCAATCTCCATGATGCCCCTTGAGCTCCCGCCTCAGCAGGTCAAGGAGGCCGGCGTCAAAAATGCCGTCGGCAGTATTGTCAGCAGCAAGGCTGCACAGGAGAAGGCCGCAGGGAAGCTGGCCGCTGAGACCGAGCTCCCGGGGCTGAAGAAGCTCGCAAAGGCGCTGGCAAAGTCCGACCGCCTTATGAATGAGGACCTGATGAGAGAGGCCGGCTATATGCTGCCTCAGAGTAAGAACGCCCGGAACCTGCTGAAGAAGTTTATTGACAATCCCCCCACAGCCGACTTCCCCGCAGAGGCCGCGCAGGAGCTTCTCCGCCGCATCCCCTGCAACGACGGGGCCGCAGCGGCCGCAAAGAGCAGCAGCCCCTATGCCGGTACAAAGACCGAAGAGAACCTCCGGGAGGCCCTGGCCGGCGAATCCATGGCCCGAAATAAGTACACTTACTTTGCCTCTGTAGCGAGCAAGGCCGGCTATGAGCAGATCGCGGATATCTTCCTCCGCACGGCCGACAACGAGAAGGAGCATGCAAAGCTCTGGTTCAAGGCGCTGGGCGAGCTGGGCGACACGCCGGAGAACCTGCTCCACGCCGCCGAGGGAGAGTATTATGAGTGGACCGACATGTATGAGCGCATGGCAAAGGACGCCGAGGAGGAGGGCTTCAAGGCCCTTGCAGCCCAGTTCCGGGCCGTGGCTCAGGTCGAGAAGCACCACGAGGAGAGATACCGCAGACTGCTCAAAAATGTCGAGACCGCCCAGGTGTTTGAAAAGAGCGGCGTGCATGTCTGGGAGTGCCGCAACTGCGGCCATATTGTCATAGGCACAAAGGCCCCGGAGATATGCCCGGTCTGCGCCCATCCCAAATCTTTCTTTGAGATTCGGGAAGAAAACTACTGATATTCCATATAAATAACAGATAATTTCGCCGCTTACGGAGAGACTGCTGCAAGGCATATAAATCTCTCCGGGTGCGGGGATTATCCGGCATCGGGGAGCGATTCTGCCTTGGCAGGACCGCTCCCCTTTTTATATTCTTTTATAATCTCAAGCTCAGGGCAAATAAAGCAAAAAGAGGACTTCAGCTGTGATACTCCCGGTATTGCAGCTGCAGTCCTCTTTTTATTCCTGACTATTTAATTTTCTTAAACTCAGGAGCCGTACAGGCTCAGGTCTCTTATGGCGTTCTCCATTATCAGATTTGTCCTCCTGACCGCGTCCTCCTCGTCCCGGTTCAAAAGTGCCCTGTAGAGGCCGATTTTCAGCTCATACATGGATTTAATTCCGTTGTGCCTGCAGTAGAGACCCCAGAGATGCTCCCCCGGCGCCCTGAAGCTGTAGTACATGAGGGGCAGCAGCACATTACCTGAGAGTATGGCCAGTTCATGGTAGAATCTGAAAACGCAGTCCGCGGCCTCATCGCTGTCATCGGAATTTTTGAGCTCATCCAGAATGCTCCCCAGTGCCTCCAGCTCCTCGTCGCTTGCCTTTGCGATGACAAGCCTGACGCAGAGGCACTCAAGATATTTTCTCACTTCCAGGAGAGAGCGGACCTCCGCCTTCCTCATAGTGCCGCTGTTGTAGCGCATGATGGCCACAAGCGTCTCCACGGTACCCTTCCGCCGGTAGTCGCTCACATATACCCCCTGCCGGGGCACAACCTCCACAAAGCCCAGCTTCTCCAGCTCCACAAAGCCTGCTGAAATCACCGGCCTGCTGACGCCCATTTTTATGCTCAGCTCCCTTGCGGGGGGCAGCTGCTCCCCCACCCTCAGTTCACCGGACAAAATCATATTTTCTATCTGCTGCACAAACAGATCCTTCAGTGAAAGGGCGGTGATTTTTGTATAACCCATATATGGACAATCCCCCTATGCTTCTGGTATTACCAGAATTGTTATACCTGAAGTATACATGTTTTTTACTATAAAGTAAAGGCGGGAATTGCCGTATTACACGAAAATTCCGGTGGAGTATTGAATTATCATAATATTAACAATATAATAATTTCAGATATATCCCTGTGGTAATACCAAAATTTTCATTGAGGAGGAATAGCTTATGCCAAGGTTTGATGCAGTGGTCATCGGTGCCGGAAACGGCGGACTTGCCGCGGCATGCAAGATGGCTCTGGAGGGCAAAAAGACGCTGCTCATAGAGCGTCACAACCTGCCCGGCGGCTGCGCATCCAGCTTCCGGCGCGGGCGCTTTGAATTTGAGACTGCCCTGCATGAGATGTGCGAGTGGGGCACCGAGGAGAATCCCGGAAACTGCCGCAAGAATGTGGTGGGAGATTACGGTGTGGATATAGAGGGCTACATAGTGCCGGAAAACTTCCGTGTAATCACCACCGCCAGCGACGGCAAAACGCATATTGACGCGACCCTTCCCTGCGGGACCGAGAACTTCATAAACGCCATGGAGAAATATGTCCCCGGCTCCCGGGAGTCGGTCACGGCCTTTTTTGAGATCGGCAAGGAGCTTCTGGACGCCGGAAACTACTCCCTCGCCGTTAACGGAAACACGGATACCAAGTATATGATGGAGCACTTCCCCAACTTCCTGCGGGTGGGCTCCTACAGTGTGAACAAGGTCTTCAAGGCCCTGAAAATGCCCCAGCTGGCCCAGGATATAATGAACACCTACTGGGGCTACCTCGCCGTGGATGCGGACCACCTCTCCTATCTCCAGTATTCCAACATGGTCTGCCTCTATGTGAACCACGGGCCCTGGATTCCCAACAAGACCAGCCACCAGCTCACCACCGCCATGCTGGAGCGCTTCCGCGCCATGGGCGGCACGGCCTGGTTCAACTGCGAGGCTGAGAAGATACTCTTTGACGACAAGAAGCATGTCTCAGGCCTTGTGACAAACAGGGGCGAGATTGAGACCAGACACATTCTCTGCAACGCCAACCCCTCCATGGTCTACGCAACCATGGTGCCGCCGGAGGTCATCCCCGAGCGCCAGATCAAAATGGCAAACGCCAGGACCTACTCTGCCAGAATGTTTGTCGTGTATCTGGGTCTGGACAAGACCGCGGAGGAGCTGGGGCTTCGGGATTACTCCATATTCATGCCTGAGACCGCCGACTCCGTGAAGGAATACGCGGCCGGCAAAAAGATGGGCTCCAACCTCAACATGGTCTCTGTGTGCTACAACACGGTGAACCCGGAAATCTCACCCGAGGGCACCTGCATGCTGTCCCTCACCACCACCTACATGGGCGACGACTGGGCAAATGTGGATGAGGACAACTATGTGGAGACCAAGAACCGCCTTGCAAAGCGCATGATTGAGCGCTTTGAGGAGAAGGTCGGCGTCAAAATTACACCCTACATAGAGGAAATTGAGGTCGCCACCCCCTGGACCATGTGCAACTTTGTGAACACACCCCAGGGCTCCGCCTACGGCTACGAGCTGAAGGACTGGGATATGATGATGGCCAGAATGAGAATGATGAAGACCGAATACGAGGTCCCCGGCCTGCGCTTTGTGGGCGCCGCCGGAATCAGAGGCGACGGCTACAACTCCGCAATATTCAGCGGCACCACCATGGCAAAGCTGACTATCGGAGACATGAAGCGGGAAGAAGAGGAGGTAAAGTAATGGCATATGTAAAAGTTGGGCTTATCGGCAAGCTGGATATGCTGAAATTCAAGAACATAACCAAGGTCCGCGAAAAGGCCATTCAGGCGGCCCCCGCAACTCCTCTGCCCAAGACCCTGACCACCAACGAAAAGGCAAAGCAGCACCACCCCGCAAAGCAGGAGGTTGTCATTTCCGAAATCCGCCAGAACGGTTCCGATGCGAAGACCATAGTTCTTAAAACTCCCGACGGCTCAAGGCTTGCGCTGTACAGGGCTGGACAGTATGTGTCCGTGGCAGTCCCCATAGGCGACACCCTCACGACCCGCTCCTACTCCCTCTGCGGCTCACCGGAGTGGGCAAAACGGGGAGAGTACAACATAACCGTGAAGCGGGATGACGCGGGCTTCGTGTCACCCTATATCCAGGACAACTGGAAGGTCGGACAGAAGGTCACAATCTCCGGCCCCCAGGGACATCTGTATTATGAACCCCTGAGAGATGCGAAAAAGGTCATCGCCCTGGCCGGCGGCTCAGGCATCACCCCCTTCATCGGCATGGCCTACGCCATCCGTGACGGAATTGAGGACTTTGACTTGACGATTATCTTCGGCTCCAGAACGGCGGACGGAATAATCTATAAGAAGGAGCTGGATGAAATCTGCGCCGCCTGCCCCAAAGTGCATGTGGTGCATGTCCTCTCCGACGAGGAAAAGGAGGGCTATGAGCACGGCTTCATCACGGCGGAGCTCATAAAGAAGTACGCAGGCGACGGGGAATACAGCATATTCATGTGCGGCCCCCAGGCAATGTACAACTTCCTGGACAAGGAGATTGCAAAGCTGGGGCTCAGGCGCAAATTTGTCCGGAGAGAGCTCTTCGGCACCATCAAGGATCCCTGGAATCAGCCCGGCTATCCTGAGGAGATACGGGGAAAGAGCTTCAAAGTTCATGTCATCAAATACGACAAAGAATATGACATTGAGGCCTCGGCAGACGAGCCGCTGCTTGTGGCAATAGAGCGGGCCGGAATATCCGCGCCCTCCCGCTGCCGCAGCGGTGAGTGCGGCTGGTGCCGTTCAAAGCTCGTGTCCGGAAAGGTATTCATACCGGAAAAGACCGACGGGCGCAGGGCCGCAGATATAGATTTCAACTATATCCACCCCTGCTCATCCTTCCCGGCCTCGGATATCGTGATTGAGATCCCCGGCCCCACCATGTGATATATAAAAGGAGCAGCCTGTTTTTTCAGGCTGCTCCGATAAAATTAAGGAAGTGATATTCAATGAAATTAAGTCCCGAACAGCAGGCCATACTCGATGGCTCAAAGGGTGAGACCATGGCAAAGGTCATGGAGACCCTGGTCCTCTACGGCGACGCCTTTGACGCGGAGCGCATGGTCCCCATAAGCAGCAGATATGGACACACTGTAATTTCCTTCGGCGTCAGTATAATGAAGCCGGTCTATAATCTCTATCAGAAGCTTCTGGACGACGGAGCCGTCTCCATGCAGCCCTTTACGGCGGACCCCAGGCCCCTGGACGCTAGAATACCCAAGTCTCTTCTCCAGTCCATAGTATTCAAGGTCATGTACGGCAAGCAGGAGCTTTTGGAAAAGCAGCTTGAGCAGTTCGGTCTCCTAGACAAGGACGCCTTCACCTGCGCCTGCTATCTCCCCGAGGTGGGCAATGTGCCGAAGCGGGGAGAAATTCTCTCCTGGGCCGAGTCCTCCGCCGTGGTGTACGCAAACTCCGTGCTGGGCGCCCGCTGCAACAGGAACTCCGGCGTCATAGAGCTCATGGGTTCAATCATGGGCGTGGTGCCGGAATTTGGATTTCTCACCGACGACGGGAGAAAGGCCGACTGGATAGTGGAGATAAAATGTGAAAAGAAGCCCCAGCCCCAGCTTCTGGGATCAGCAATAGGCATGAAGGTTCTGGAGAAGGTGCCCTATATAAAGGGTCTCGACAGATGGATAGGCACCGAGCTCAACGACGAGTGCTGTGCCTATCTGAAGGACTTCGGCGCGGCCACCGCCTCCAATGGTTCCGTGGGGCTCTACCATGTGGAAAACCTCACCCCTGAGGCCGTGGATTACGGGGAGAGCCTTATAAGAGAGGGCGCCCCCAGCTATGTGATAGACGACGCGGAGCTGGAGAGGGTCAAGAACGGCTACCCCTGCATATGGAAGAATCTCGATGCCAAACCAAAGCTCTGTTTCCTGGGCTGTCCCCACATGACGATGCAGCAGCTCAAGGACTGGACACTGGCGGTTGAGAGAGGGCTGCGGGAGGCCGGAAATTCAAAGGTGCAGATACCCACGGTATTTACCTCAGCCCCTGCAGTGTTAAAGGAATTTGATAAGACAGAGTACGCCGCCCGGCTTGCCGCCACAGGTGTCATAACCTCCAGCATCTGCCCGCTGATGTATATGAATAACCCAATGGTAAAGAGCATGCCGGTGATAACCTCCTCAAACAAGCTCCGCACCTATACCAGCGCCCGCTTCTATCTGGATGAGGAGATACTGGAAATGATTACAAAGGGGGTCTGAACATGAGCAGAACATTTAAAGGCAGAGTGATTACAAAGGGCACGGCAAAGGCCGAGGCCCTTGTATCCCACGGCGGTCTGAACACGCTGGCCAGCTATCAGCAGTGCATGATGTTCGGAGATAAAAAGGTGCGCTGCGGGGATCAGAACAACCCGGACCTCTATAAAAAATCCATGATCGGAAAGGCGATGTGCCTCCCCACTACTATAGGCTCAACCACCGGCGGCATGGCCCTCTTTACGGTCTGCGATCTGGGCAAGAATCCCGCCTGCATGCTTTTCTCCGAGTCTATAGATTCCCTCGCCGCCTCCGGTGCCATTCTGGCCTCCGTCTGGTCCGAGCACAAAATGCCCGTGGTCGACAGACTGGGTCAGGAATTTCTGGACTATGTGAAGGACGGCATGATGATAGAGCTGAAGGAGGACGGAGTCGTGGTGGTGGAGTAAAGCCCGCCGGTGCACAAATATCCCGTCTGATACAATAAACCGCAGAACATAAATAAAGGAACCCGAATCTGATAATTTTACCGGATTCGGGTTCCTTCGTGTTGAGCGCAGTTCTTAAATGAACATATGAAAAATATTAAGTTTATACTTTGAATTTTACGACGACCTTTTCTGCCCTGCAGGGGGCGCCGTCCATTATTTTCAGCATATGGGCATCCCCGGGGAAAACGATGCAGAACATGCCCGGACAGAGCCTTGCAAGGCAGTCCACCCTGCCGCTGCAGGCCGCAAAATCGTCATGGCTCTCAAGCTCCTCCAGTCCGGACACGGGAGAGACGCCCATGTACTCCGAGCCGGAGCGGAGGATCTGCAGGTCTCCGTAGGCGCGGTGAGCCTCAAAATTCTGTCCCTCTCTCGGCACCGTTGTATAGGAGCAGCAGTTTATAAATACATTGTCTCCGTCCACATCGATGTGCTCCCCTTTCAGGCGGCTCAGGTCCATATCTATAGATTCGAGATATTCTATTGCGGTATCAAGATTTTTGCACAGTCCCTTATATTGGGGAAGATCGCATAATTTCCCGTAAATCATAATCTCAGCTCCTTATGAATAATATTCACTCTTGAAAACATACCTCCCCTGTCAGAACAGAAAAATCCGTCTGACGGGAGAGGTACAAAAAGCGCTTTAAAGAATTACCTGAGCGGCTTCCGAAAAATCAGAGATATTTTTCGCAGGCAGCCGTTATCATGGCCACGCAGTCCTCCACGACAGGCATATCCTCATCAATAAGCTCTGCAAGAGGAGCACGGACAGAGCCGATGTCCACGGCGTATTTGCGGCGGAGTATCTCCTTTGCGACGGCATACATGTTGCCGTGGGCAGAGCACATCCTGCTGATGATACGGTTGCAGTCGTTCTGAATCTGGCGGGCCTTCTCCAGCTCACCGGACTTGACACAGCGGTAAATCTCCACATAGAGCTGGGGCATGACGCCGTAGGTCCCGCCGATGCCGCCGACAGCGCCGATGACAAGGCCGGAAATCAGCTGCTCATCTGGACCGTTGAACACAAGGGCGCCCTCGTCCCTCCACATCTGGATATCCTGAGTGGGCATGGAGGAGTTCTTAACACCTATAACCCTGGGGTTCTTCAGCATCTCCCGGAGAAGGGGCACGCTGAGAGAGACTCCGGCCAGCTGCGGAATATTGTAGATAACGAAATCAGTGTTGGGCGCGGCGGAGGAGATGTCATTCCAGTATTTTGCTATGGCGTAGGGGGGAAGCTTGAAGTATATGGGAGGAATCGATGCGATGGCATCCACACCCACAGATTCGGCGTGGGCTGCAAGCTCCATGGAGTCGGCAGTATTGTTGCAGGCCACATGGGCAATGACAGTGAGCTTGCCCTTAACTTCCTCCATCACGGTCTCAAGAATGAGCTTGCGTTCGGCAACACTCTGATAAATGCACTCGCCGGAGGAGCCGCCCACATAGAGGCCCTTCACATCGGTCCCCAGATAGTAGCGGCAGAGGGCGCGCACTGCATCCGTGCTTACCTTTCCATCCCTGTCATAGCAGGCGTAGAAGGCGGGCAGTATTCCCTGAAACTTTGTAATATCAGTCATTACAGCAAAAACTCCTTTCAAAAGTTTTAACCCTTGACAGCACCCATGGTGATGCCCTTGGTGAAGTATTTCTGGAAAATCAGAAATACTATGATAATCGGCAGTGAGGCCAGGGCGGAGCCTGCCATCAGTATGCCGAAGTCGGTCGCATTTTCGCCCTGCATTGTAGCAATGCCAAGGGAGATCGTCAGATTCTTTGTGGATGTGAGCATAATCAGCTGCATGAAATAGTCATTCCATGAGTTGATAAAGGTGAAGATCGCGCAGGCACCAACGCCGGGCTTTATCATGGGGTACATTACATCCGTAAAGGTTCTCCACTCACCGGCGCCGTCAATGCGGCATGCCTCCACCATTTCGGTGGGTATGCCCTCTGAAAACTGTTTCAGCAGGAAGACGCCGAAGGGCCAGCCCACAATAGGGAAGATAACAGCCCAGATGGTGTCATAGAGTTTCAATGAACCCATCTCCCGGAGCATTGGGATGAGAATGACCTGCTTGGGCAGGGCCATGGCGCAGACAATCAGAGTGAAGATAAGCCCGCGGCCGTAGAAGCGCTTCTTTGCGAGAGCGTAGCCCGCCATGGCGGATGTGATGCAGGTTAAGAGCATCGATACCACGGACATAAACACGGTGTTGATAAGCCAGCGGACAGCTGCCGGCACCTCGGGTCCCTCAATCAGCCAGCCGAAAATCTTAAAGTCATAGAGAGGCGCACTGCGCCTGCCCATAAGATTTTCAAAGTTGTCCAGGACAAACTCACTTGGCCACCATATAGGCGTGGTTGACATAATTTCTTTCTTTATCTTCAGGGAGCCGGTTATGATCCAGTAGAGAGGGAATGCAAACAGTATAGCCAGGATGACCACAATCACAAAGCTGAATACGTAATATACTTTGGAGCCCAGGGCTCTTCTGTCAAGACGATTCTTTTTACTCATATCAGCACTCCTCCCTTAATTTTTCTCCTGCCCCAGCTTAAACTGGATGGCAGAGAGTATCGCAATTATAATCGCAAGGATCACGCCCATCGAGTTGCCGTAGCCGTAGCGGTACAGCTTGAAGGCGTTGTAATAGATATAATACATTATGGTCATCGTGGAGTTGTTCGGTCCGCCGGAAGTCAGCAGCTGAATCAGTGCGAAGCACTGGAAGGAGTTGATAGTGGTGATGACCAGTATGTAAAGGGTCGTAGGCATCATCTGGGGCCATTTGATCTTCCAGAAGGCCTGCAGGGGGCTGGCGCCGTCGACCTCAGCCGCCTCCACGAGGGATTTATCCACGTTGTCGAGGGCGGACACATAGAGAACTATTGGCTGGCCGACAGATGTGGTCAGAAGAATCACAATAATGCAGCCCAGGGCGTATTTGGGATCGCCCAGCCAGTTTATGGGCTTGTCAATGAGGCCCATCTGACCGCCCAGATAGTTCAGGATACCATAGTAGTTGTTGTACATCCATTTCCACACCATGGTCACAGCCACGGAACCGGTGACCACAGGGAGATAGAAAATGCAGCGGAAGGCAGAGGTGGCCGCCACAGGCATTTTGCTTATTGCAGAGGCGACCCACAGTGAAAATACACAGGTCACAGGGACAGAGACGATAACAATTATCGCAGTGTTCTTCAGTGCCACCCAGAAGACAGGATCGTGGAAAAGCTCTTTATAGTTGGCAAAGCCCACGAAAATGTCCGCACGGTTGCCCATTGTCGCGTCAAAAAAGCTTGTGTAGACGCACATGACCATCGGGTAGAGCACAAACGCAACAAAGAAGAGCAGGAATGGCAGCATGAATAAATATGCCGCAACATTCTCCTGCATTACAAGGCGACGGGATCTTTTATTCACCGCAATCGTTTTACTGGCCAAATAGATCCTCCTTTCATTTTGGAAACACATTAAATGTGAAAAGGAAAATTACTCTCTTTTATTTACTCTTTTCAATATGATTTTTCTTCCAAAACTTCAGCCCCTCCCCTCGCCCGATGTGAGAGGAAGGGGCTGAAAACAATTATTTAACTTGGAATTTACTTGGCAGCGGCTGCATTTGCCACCTCAGCAAAGGTTGCGGCAGCCTCAGCGGGAGCAGTGCCGGTGCCGATGGACTGGAGCATCTCGGACCATGCGGTGCGTGCCTCGGTCCAGCCGGGGATGACATTGTAGTAGTCGCCCATGTAAGGCATGAAGGAGCCGTAAACTGCCTTCATTTCATCGCCGGGATAGATGTCCTCAGCGGACTTGCGGGTGGACCAGAAGCCGGATGCGGCAACTGCGTCTGTAATATTCTCGTCGGCCATGTACTTCACAAAGGTCTTTGCAGCTTCAATGCGGTCAGCATCGCCGTTGTCGAAGATACCGAAGCCCCAGATGCCGCCGCAGAGCTTGGTGTCAGTGCCGTTGGGAGAGGGGAATGCCATGGGGATGACCTCAAAGGCATCGCCGATAACTTCTTCTCTTGCAGCGTGGGTTGCAGCGTTCCAGCAGAATGCCATTGCCAGTGTGCCCTGTGCAAAGAGGTCTGCTTCCTGTCCGCCGTTGGTAGCGGAGTCGAAGATAAAGCCGTCCATGGAGTTGAGCTGCTCAAGAGCCTTGATGTTCTCCTCGGAGTCAGCGGTGTACTTGCTGTGTGCCTCATCGGTAAAGGTGCCGCCGTAGAGGTTGTTGATCAGTGCACGGGTGCCCTGGTCGCCGCCGGAGCCGTTGCAGAAGATGTCACCGATGTTGGCCTGGCCGCTGGCAGTGAGTGCCTCGCAGGCCTTGATGAAGTTCTCGGTGGTCCAGGTGTGGGTGTCGAGGTCCACATACTGAAGAGCATCGGCAGCTTCAAACATATTCTTGTTGATTGCCATGCAGTGGGCAGTCATGCAGAGAGGATACTCATAGTAGGCACCCTCGGCATTGTGGCATGCAGCCTCAACAGACTCATAGGTGTCGGCCTTGACTTCGTCGGTCCAGAGATCGGCAAGGTCAACCATAACGCCCTTTGCGCCCCAGTTTGCAACCAGACGCTCAGGTCCTTCAAAGACGATGTCGGGAGCCTGGTTGCCCTCGATGGCAGCGTCAATCTTGGCATCTCCGTCGCCGCCGTATGCAAGATACTCAACAGTGACCTTGATCTCGGGGTGGACAGCGTTGAAGCCCTCAAGGAGCTTGTCGACTGTGGCCTTGTCGCCCCAGTCACCGACGGGGAAGGTCCAGAGAGCGATCTCAACAGGTGCAGCCTCTGCGGGAGCCTCGGCCTCAGTCTCGGCAGGTGCAGCTTCTGCGGGCTTCTCTGCAGGAGCCTCTTCCTTGGTTGCTGTGCAGGCGCACAGGCTGAGAACCATGACTACGCAGAGTAACATTGCAAGAAATTTTTTCATAGTTGCCTCCTTAAAATATTAATTTTGTGTTTGCTTTTGTAAGAGTATTGTCTAATACATCTTCTCTGGTTTTCATATTAGCAAGGTTTGTGAACAAAGTCAACCATTTTCTGAAAATAATTTTTATTTTGTCTAATTTTTGAAAAAAATATTGCAAGATAAATTATTGTGTACTTTATCTGTCCATACAGGCCGCTTTTATCTGATTTGATCGAAAAACATGCAGAAAAATGTGTCAAAAAAAGGAATCACCGGTGGTGATTCCTTAAAATATATGTTTTAAACATGTTTATCCGCCAGAGCATCCGCAATTCCGGACCTTATACCCAGGTACTTTTTCATGTCTCTCCGTGTAAACTCTGAAAACAGGACATCAAGGAGATAGAGCTGGGCAATCCTCGCGGGAACAGAACCGCTCTGGAGAGGATTTTCATGGGAGCCGCACTGGAGAACTATATCTGCCAGGAGCGCACCGGGGGAATTGGGAAACCTGGTCACCAGAATTATCCGCAGCTGCCGTTTCTTTGCCACCTCTATTGTATGCATCATTTCCTTTGTGGAACCGGAGTAGGAGAAGAAAAGTATAACATCCTCCGGCTCGGCAGTAGCCACCGTAATGGACTGCAGATGGGAATCCATGACGGCGCTGAACTTGTTGCAAACCGTAGAGAAGAGATGCCAGGCCTCACTTGCAATAATCATGGAGCCGCCCTGGCCCATGCAGTAGACCCGCCTGGCCTCTCCCAGCAGGTCGGCGGCCCTCTTCAACGCATCCAGATCCATCAGCTCAAGGGTCTGATTCAGGGCATCGACCTCCGCGCCGTAGATCTTTTTGCTTATATCCTCAAGACTGTCATCCTCTTTTACTTCACCGTAGAGGAAATCAGTCCCCTGCCTTATGCGTCCGGAATCATTGGCGACAGCCAGCTTGAAGGCGTTATAGCCCCCGTAACCCAGACTGCGGCAGAACCGGGAGACAGTGGCTTCCGCCACATCGCAGCAACGGGCAAGTTCCGAAATCGACAGGAACTGGGTCTCCTGCTGTCTTGAGAGCAGGTAATCCGCCACCTTTTTTTCCGAAGAAGTCAATGTGTAGTATTCACTGCTTATCCGTTCATATACACTTTCCCGTTCATTTATCATTGAAGTATTCCTTACCTGTTTAAAATTTCGGTGATCATAAGATCCACGATACTGAGCATTCTCGGCAGGTGGAAGGGGCCCTTGAAGGTGGAACCCTTGCAGGGAGGCTCGGTGGGCCTGCCGTCCCGCCGGAGATAACCGTACCACTCGCCGTATTCATCGTCCGCGAGATAGGTCCTGCAGTAGTCCAGGGTCTTGTAGAACCAGTCCAGATACTCCTCCTTGCCGGTGTCCTTGTAGAGCATCATGGAGGAGATTAAAATTTCATCATGGGGCCACCACAGCTTCATGTCGTGCTCATAGGCCTCGGGAGGCATACCCAGGGCATCCACGAAATAGAGAAGTCCGCCGTATTCCTCATCCCAGCCGGCACTGATAGCCCAGTTGAAGATCTCCTCGGCTTTAGCCACAAGCTCCTTATTGCCTGTGCGCCGCGCATGCTCCAGCAGGAACCACACGCCCTCAATGTCATGTCCCGGGTTCACAAAACGGCCCTCGGTGTAATTAAGTCGGGCAGTGCCGTCCGGCGCAACATTTTCAAGGACGCATTTGAGTTCGGGGTGGACATGGTATTTGAATATATCATCCACACAGCTCTGGGCCCGCTGTTCATAGAGTGTCCTGTTCTCCGGGTCATTGCGGAGCATTACGCTTGTGACGTTGAGATATATCATGGGCATTCCGAAGGCGCGCCCGCTGCGGGTCTCAGGAATCGTCTTGGGTCCCATGCCCGTGGGATCGGGGGCACCGTGCCAGAGGTCCCAGTAGATATTGTAGGCTTTTTTTGCCCTTTCCAGACATTCTTTTTCTCCGGTCTGGCCGTAATATTCTGCGTTTGCCATGGCATAGAAAGCCTCGGAGAAGCAGTAGCGGCGCTGGCGCAGAGGTTTGCCCTCCTCAGTCACGGTGAAATACATGCGGTCCCCCGCCCCGCGGTTTATGCAGTACTTCTCCATGAAATCAAGGCAGCTCCTGCTGGCCTCCAGCCACTCGGGACGCTTTCCGTAGCAATGGCAGAGCCAGGAGAAAATCCAGCCGCAGCGGCCCTGCATCCAGACGCTCTTGTCAGTGGAAAAGACCTTTCCCGTTCTGTCCAGGCAGGTATACACACCGCCGTGTACCTTATCCATGCCGTAATTCAGCCAAAAGTCTGCACAGCTGTCCAGCTGATAGCGAATCCAGTTCTGGGCCTGTGCCATTCTGTTTCTGTCCATAAAAATAACCTCCCATCATTTTCCAGTCATTTTTTCGGCAGTGCCGGTCTCTCTGACCGTATTTTATCACAGTGAAATTTAATTTTCAATATTAAAACTTTATGAATAATATTTTCAATTATTAGTGACATTTACCCAGCCGCGTGTTACAATGGCAGTGCAGAGAGCGATTTTTGTTGTTTTCGTCTGATTTTTTTGGAAATCATTTGAAAATCAGGGTGTTGCCGTTTTCCCGTACAGGGTGGAATCTGACCGCTATCTGCGTACATCTGACAAGGAAAGGACACCGGAATATGACTGAAAGCGCTCTCAGCCTGTCCCGGGATTGGTGTAGGCCATGGCTAGATTTTTTTCTTCTGAGAACTGGTTCTGGAAACCCTTCGGATATGTCGCAGATGTTTTTATCCTCAGCGCCCTGTGGTTTATTTTCTCGGTGCCCCTTGTGACCATGGGGGCATCCACCGCCGCGGCATACGACTGCGCCGCCCGCTGTATACGGGGCTCCGACCGGTCCATGTTTGCCAGATTTTTTAGAACCGGAAAGCGGGAGTTTTTCCCCGCCCTTCTCTCCATGCTGCTCTGGGCACTGCTGATCTGGGGGAGCTACCAGCTGGCAAAGCTTTACGGGAACGCCGCCCCTGTGGGTAAAGGCTCAACCTTAATCACAGCAGCCCTTCTCTTTTTGACAACGATAGTCGTGGGCGTTTTTACCTGGGTGCTGCCCCTTCTCTCACGCTTTACCTTTTCATTCTTCAATCTTCAGATAACCGCAGTAAAGCTGGCCTTCGGGCACATACTCAGGACCATACTTCTGGGTGTCATCACCGTGCTCGCCGCCTATCTCTGCATTCAGTACTGGGTCCCCTTTCTTATCGTGCCCGGACTTCTGGCGGTCCTCTGGTCCCTGATAATGGAGCCTGTGTTCAGGCAGTACATGCCGCAGCAGGACAGCGGAGAATAAATTCCGGATTCTTCTGTCCGGAGAAGCAGCTTTCTGATTTTATCCGACAGCATTATAACTCATTTGCCGCAATATTCCACTTATAATTTTCATCCGCTTTAGTATGATTTTTTAGGAGGTAATCAAAATGAAGTTTCTAAGCATTGATGTTCCCGTCCGCAATCTGCCGGAACTCGATCCGGACTTTATTCCCCTCTATGCCTTTGATCAGGCATACCTGAAGGGCGCACGCAAGCCTCTCTCCATTGCCGTGGAGCGGGGCGGAGGCGAAATTGCCTCTCTGGACACTTTCATATACGGTACGGACGACATGTACAAGACCGACTGCTACTATGTGGACAGGCTTGCAAAGACCCTGCTCTGGATCAGGGGCGGTTTCAGAATATATGTATCCGGAGACGAGCGCATGTGGCGCCACCTGAAGGAGCTGTACAGTCCCGGCGGAGTGCTGGATTTCGACCAGGACTACATGCTGAATGTCTTTGAACACCCCTTTGAAGTTGTATACACCGAGAAAGTCCCTGAAGCCAGGAGCTTTCCCATAGCCATCGGCGGGCACATGGACGGCTGCCGCATAGGCTTCGACGCCGGCGGCTCAGACAGGAAGGTCTCCGCTGTCATCGACGGCAAGACCGTTTACTCTGAGGAGGTCGTGTGGTACCCCAAGGTGACCGCAGACCCGGACTACCACTACAGGGAGATTGTATCTGCCCTGCGCACCGCCGCAGAGCATATGCCCAGAGTCGACGCAGTGGGCATATCCTCCGCCGGTGTATTCATTAACGACCGCACCATGAACTCCTCACTTTTCCTGAAGGTCTGCCCTGAGGATTACAACAAAAAAGTCAAGGATATATACATCCGCGCCGTCAGAGATACATTCGGAGATATCCCCTTCTGCGTGGTGAATGACGGAGATGTGAGTGCCCTCGCCGGGGCCATGTGCCTCAAAAAGAACAATATTCTCGGCATGGCGATGGGCACGAGTGAGGCCGTCGGCTATGTGGACGCTGAGGGGCGCATCACCGGCTGGCTCAACGAACTCGCTTTTGTTCCCGTGGATGGAAATCCCGGGGCCATGCGGGACGAGTGGAGCCACGACATTGGCTGCGGCGTTAAGTATTTCTCTCAGGACGGCGTCATAAAGCTTGCCCCGAGAGCCGGAATTGAACTGGATGAGAGCCTCTCCCCAGCGGAGAAACTGAAGGTCGTGCAGAAGCTCATGGCCGACGGCGATGAGAGGGCGGCCGCCGTCTACCGCAGCATAGGGGTCTACCTCGCCCATTCCCTCATATATTACTACAGCTTCTACAAATACAGGCATGTGCTTCTCCTGGGCCGTGTCATGTCCGGCAGAGGCGGCGAACTGATAATTTCCTCCTGTGAAGCCGTTATAAAGGATGAATATCCGGAATTTGCAGATGCCTTTGAGCTGAATCTCCCGGATGAGTACTTCCGCCGTGTGGGCCAGTCCGCGGTCGCGGCATCCATGCCTGCGATAAAGTAAAGCTGATTTTTCGGTTTAATACGGCAGAAAATAATTCCGGCCTTCCTTCTCTTTGAGGGATCGGGCCGGATTATTTTTATTTATATCTTTTTTTATGAGAAAATATAAACTATTCTTAAAAGCTCAGCCGCAGAACTATTTTGCCCTTCTGTCGACTGGAAATTTTCATTGATTTATGCTAAAATAAATGCATTAATTTTAACGGAGCAGAGAGATATGAAGCTTTTTTCACCGGATTCAAAATTTATGCAGGCCATGTCCCGCCTGGCGGACCTTGCAGTAATAAATATGATGTATGTAATCTGCTGTCTGCCTGTAATCACAATAGGGGCAGCCAGTACGGCACTCTACACGGTCTGCTCAAAAATGGTATACAACAGGGACAGCAGGCTGTACAGGACATTTTTCAAATCCTTTAAAGAAAATTTTAAAGATAGTACAATTCTCTGGCTCATATATCTGGTGACGGCCCTTGTGCTGATTGCGGACATTTATTTTTTCTCACAGATGCCCTCTCCGATTTCTTACGCCGGAATCCTGTTCTGCATTTTCTTTCTGCTTCTCTCTATGGTTGTCAGCTATACTTTCCCGCTGCTGTGTCACTTTGAAAATACAAAGCTGGGAACTGTCAAAAACGCCCTGACAATGAGTCTTGCCTATCTTCCCCGCACGATAATAATTCTTGTGCTGAATGCGCTGCCCTGGGTTCTGCTGTGGAAAAATATGCTGATGTTTCTCCAGACTGGCTTTATATGGTTCTTTCTCTATTTTTCAGCGGCGGCCTATCTCAACTGCTTACTGCTGAAAAAAGTGTTCAGGCCTTACCTGGGCGAAGAAGAGGAAATGTCTGTGGAGGATGAAAAATGATTGTAAGAGAAATTCTGAAAGAAGAAAAAAAGAGGACAGATGAGCTTTTCGCCATCGCCTTTGAGCAGCCAATGCCCAAGGAGTCGGAGCCGGATGCCTCGGAGCACTGCTGGGCGGCTTTCACCGATGAGGGTGACATGATGAGCTCAATTATGATAAGCGATTATAATATGAATCTGGACGGAAAAGCCTGCAGAGCCGGCGGCGTGGGTGCAGTGGAAAGCCTCCCCCAATACAGACGCAGGGGCGGAATAAGAGCCTGCTTTGAAAATGCCCTGCCATGGATGTATAAAAATAACTATGCATTTTCCTATCTCTTTCCCTTTTCCTCTGCATATTACAGAAAATTCGGATATGAAAACTGTGCTCAGCGTCTGGAGGTCTCGGTAAATCTGGGACTTTTGAAGCCGGAAAATACAGATGGGCACTTTGTTCTGGCAGAAAAAAATAACGGCATGGGAAAATATATTAAGGCACTGGACAGGCTCTGTGAACGGCGCTATAACACCATGGTCATACATGATGAGAGCGACTATGCCTGGACAGAGTACTTCCGCCCTGCAGAGACTCTGGAGTTCTGCTATGTCTATTTCAGCAGAGATAACACTGCAAAGGCCTATACCGTGTTCAGGATGCAGCAGCAGAACGACGGCAGGAATCTTGTATGCAGCAAATTCTGTTTTGCCGACAGAGAGGGCTTTTCCGGGCTCATGAATCTATTTAAAAGTCTCGCATCCGACCACAGCTATGTGAAATTTCAGCTGCCTGCCGAACCCGAACTTTTATTCATGCTCCCAGAGTGGAAAATGGGTGCCGTAAGCTGGGCTCCTGCAGAGGCGGGGATGATAAGAGCCGTGAACGTCATATCCTGTCTGGAGGCAGCAAAATACAGGGGCAGCGGAAAATTGACGCTGAAAATCAATGATACCCAGATAGCGGAGAATAATCATTGTTTCATGCTGGAATTTGAGAATGGAAAAGCTGTGAACGCTTGTCCGACAGAACTCCCGCCGGATGCGGAGATGGATATATCGGTTTTTTCAACTCTTATTGCCGGGAGCTGTGATTTCTCCGTTGTTAAAAACTGCTTCTCTTCTTTAAGAATTTTCAATACAGCGGCCCCATTTGAGAATGTATTCTACAAAAAGCCAATGATGATAAACGAGTATTTCTGAAAAAATAAGCACTCTTTTAAAATTAAAAGAGTGCTTATTTTTAAATTCAGGCGCAAAAACAGGACCCCGCAGATTCTGCGGGGTCCTGAAGTTTTATAAACTTTTTCGGATAAATTTAATTATCCAAGGTACTCAGCCAGCTGAGTCTGTGCTGCTTCAACAAGCTTTGCCATACCGGCATCGTCCAGCTTCTGCAGGAACTCAGGAAGCTTTGCGGCAGGATCAACTGCGCCGCTCATCAGGTTGAATGCATACTCGCCGTAGACGTTGGAGATTGCTGCTGCCTCGGTGGAAAGCTCGGAGGCGTCGAAAATGAAGCCGCCGTAAGGCAGTTTCTCAGCTGCATCATAGTATGCAGAGAAGCTGTCCCAGAAATCTACACCCTGCTGATCGGTAGGAGGCAGAATACGTACGTTGCCGACACCGTTGGTCCAGGGCATGTAATTTGCACGTGCATCATCGATGAAGGTGATTGTGCCGTCGTCATTCTTGTTGTAGGTGTAACCCTCAGTGCCGTAGTTGACCATGGTCATAACTTCAGGATCACTGTTGAGGAGGTTGAGGAACTTGAGAGCTTCGACAGGATGCTCAGAGGTGGCGGAGATTGCCATCATAGCGCCCTGGCCGGAAGTGCAGTCCATGTAAGCTGCGGTCTCAGGAACCATGCGGACGTCGATGTTGCGGGCCTTGGAGAAGTCAAGCTCACAGCCAAATGCGTAGGACTGGGTACCGAAGAGGTACTCGCCGGCGCCCTGGCAGGAGGTGCGGAAGTCGTTGGCAGTTGCAGTGTTCTGGCAGCTGGGGGAAATGAAGCCCTTCTGAGAATACTCGTAGGTCTTCTCTGCAAACTTCTTGAACTCGTCAGTAGCAAACTTGTTTTCGAGGGTGTTGCCAAGATCCTTTGCAGGATGCTCAGCATCGTAGTAGTAGGAAAGAACGTTTGCGCCGTTCAGGTCACCGGTGACGATGGAGCTGTGGCATACCATTCTCTCGAGAACTGCGGGCTCGATAAGCAGAGGATAGAAATCCTTGCCCTTCTCGTCCTTTGCCTTCTGCAGCATTTCCTCAAACTCAGCGGAGTAATAGTCAAGGCCGGCATCGCAGACAGCGTCTACATCATAGCCGAGCTCGGCAAGCAGAGTGCCGTTGACATCCCAGCAGTTCTGGGTTGCAGTATCCTTAAGGCCGGGGACAGCATAGATGCCCATGCCGTCAATGCCGTTGGTCTTTGCGCAGTCCCAGATGTCCTGAGGAATTATCTTGAGCAGGTCGGGAGCATTCTCCTCGAGCATATCGTCAAGCTTTACCCAGTAACCGTCGCGGGCGTACTTGTTGTACTCGTTTGCAGACCAGTTGCAGGTGAAGTAAATATCAACCTTATCGCCGCCCTGCAGAGCAGTGACAACGCTGGAGTCGAAGTCGCCCCAGGTGCCCCAGATAGGATCAAGCTCAACGCCGATCTTCTCTACGAGGTAGGGATTCAGCTCCTCAAGGACCTTCTTAGAGGCCTCGGGGGTGACGGTGCTGCCGTGGAACCACATCTTCAGTACGACGGGCTCGACAGCCGGCTCTTCTGCGGGTGCCTCTTCAGCAGGTGCCTCTGCAGGTGCTTCTGCAGGTGCACTCTCACCGCAGGCGCACAGTGTAAATACCATACACAGTGCAAGAATCAGTGCGAGAAACTTTTTCATGGTTTTTCCTCCATTGTAATTTATTTTCCAACAGTTTTTCACTGTTTAGATACGATTTAAATCAGCCCTTGACAGAACCGATTGTCAGGCCTGCAACTATGTAGCGCTGGAAGAAGGGGTAGGCACAGGCAATGGGGACAACTATAAGCACAACAAGCACCATCCTCAGTGACTGAGTAGGCAGCTTCTGTGACTCCATAATTGCCGCGGTGCCCATCTGACCCGCCATGCGGTTGAGATAGTCCACATTGCTCTGGAGCTCCATAAGCAGGGCCTGAAGGGGCTGGAGAATCTTGTTCTTTCTGATGTAGAGCAGGGACTGATACCAGTCATTCCAGTACATCAGGGCATTGAGCAGGGCTATGGTTGCGATGCCCGGCTTTGCAATCGGTGTAACTATGCGGAAAAATGTGGAATACTCGCCGCTGCCGTCTATGGTGGCCGCCTCTACAAGGTCCATGGGCACGGAGCTCTTAAAGAAGGCCCTCATAACTATTATGTTGAACGGACTTACAAGCAAAGGCACAATCAGCGCCGCGTAGCTCTCACTGAGACCCAGAACCTGTTTTGTTATTATGTAGGTCGGCACAAGGCCGCCGCCGAAAAGCATGGTAAAGAAGCTCAGGAAGTTGAAGAAATTGCGGTACTTGAAATCCGGTCTGTACAGGGTATAGGAGTAAAGAGCACACATCATGGTGCTCAGCGCAGTTCCCACAACCGTGATCAGAATACTGTTAAAATAGGAACGCCAAATTTGGGGCAGCTTGCTGAACGCGTATTTATATGAGGCTGTACTCCAGGCCTGGGGTATGAAGGAATATCCGATTTCCTTTATCGACTCCTCCGAAGAGAAGGATATAATCACAACAAATATAAAGGGGATAATGCAGCACAGGGCAAACAGAGCCAGGATTATGTGGAACACCGTTTCTGTTCCCACGCTTATGGAGTTGAGTCTCAGATTCTTTTTCTTTTTGGTTTGTGTCATGATACCCCTCCTCAGAACAGGCTGCTGTCTTCGTCAATCTTCTTGACGACACCGTTAGCCAGCAGAATAAATATAAGGCCCACAACACTCTGCAGCAGACCTGCCGCAGCGCTCTTGCCCACATCGCCCAGCGTCATCATCATACGGTATATGTATGTATCGATAACCTGCGTCACCGGGAACAGCGCACCGTTCTGCATAGGCACGTTGTAGAAAAGTCCGAAGTCAGCGCTGAATATCTTGCCGACGTTGATGATGAAGAGGATGGAGATCATCGTCCTGAGGTTCGGGATGGTGATGTACCTTATCTGCTGCCACTTGCTGGCGCCGTCTATCGCGGCGGCCTCATACTGGTTTGCGTCAATGCCGGTGATGGCGGCGAGATACAGGACCGTGGAGTAGCCCACATTCTTCCAGAGGTTGGCCGCAACAAGTATATAGGGCCAGTATTTTGTCTCCGTATACCAGGATATGGCCTCTTTTCCTGCCGCCAGACGCATGGATGTGAGAAGTCCGTACTGCTGATCGAGGAATGCGTTCAGGAAATAGCTTACAACGACCCAGGACAGGAAATAGGGGAAAAACATCATAGTCTGGTAAGCTTTCGCCACAAACTTCCTTGTGAGCTCATTGAGCATAATTGCAAAGGCCACAGGAATAAGGACGCCGAGGATAATAAACACTATGTTGTAGAGCACAGTGTTTCTGATTGCTACCCAGGCGCCGTCCGTCATAAACATGAACTTAAAGTTGTCAAGTCCAACCCAGGCACTGTGCTTGAGGTTGTTCAGGAAGGTCGGGTCACGGGGAAACACCTTGTAATCCTTGAAAGCAAGAATAATTCCGCCCATTGGCAGATATTTCAAAAGCAGCAGCCATATGGCAGCGGGCGCCACCATAGTGAGCAGTGCAAGAGTCTTCTTATATTTACTGAAGCGCGACGGCTCCTTCAGCAGAGTCGGATGGTCATCCTGAGGACCAGATTTCATACGTCTCTGCCTCCTTCCTCTTTACTTTGTGTGCAATTTACATAATTCGCAAACTTCACATATCGTTCTTTTTATCTTATTTTAACAGATACCCGTACTTAAGTCACGATTCCAGTTTGGTGTTTTTTGACTTTTATTGTTCGGTTTGGCAAATACTGTGCAACAAACGGCAGAAGCTCTGCTTTCCGGAAGGCAAATGCCGGACTCAGGTTCTGAAAAAGCAGGCAGAAGAATATCCCCCCGTACAGAAAATCAGCAAACTGCACAGGGGGATACTTCTATATAAGGAAGCGAGGGCCGGCTCTATGTTCTGCCGTTGTCATAATTGCTGAAAATTACGAGCTGCTCACTAAATTTGCTCAGGGTCAGAGCCGGCCTCAGACTGCTTTTCTCCACGGCAACATTCACCGGCTCTCTGCCGTGTATGTCAAACCAGTTGTCGCTGAACACGCAGTCCGCGGTCTTCAGGTCGAGACATACGCTTTTTGCATAGGCTGCGGCCTTGAGCGTCAGCAAAAAACAGTCCTCAGTCTCCTCAATGTCCGCATGAATACAGGGATTTATGAACCTGAAATGCTTGGGCATCACAAAAAGGCTGCTGCCGCCGCTCAAAAGCTTTCCGTCCTCCTCATAGCGATAGGAGAGATACCTGCTGCGCCTGTCATCGTCAGTCTCCAGTTCCCCGCTCAGGTCCAGTACAAGGACATCCTTCGCAGAGAGGGGCTCCGCCTCAGCCGGGAGCTCAGAACTGCGCAGTACCTGCGAGGAGCTGTCCCTCAGCTCCCAGCGCAGTATTCCCTCAGCCCTCCGGAAGCGTTCATTGCTGATGTTGAAGATAATCCTGCCGGCGTCCTCTTCATTTACTGAGAGCAGCAGCGGCGCATAAAATCTGCGAGCATAGTAGTGCAGCGCCTTCCACCGGCCCTCACAGTCAATGCCGGACCAGGAGACGGCCGGGTTCGAATCATTGGCCTGCCAGTAGAGGGAGCCCATGCAGCGCCCCCTGTTTCTCCTCATATGCTCCACATTGGAGCGGATGGCATCCGCCTGCAGAAGCTGCGTGGAATACACCATGTCCTCAAAGGAATTGGGACAGCGCAGCATCTGGGACAAGTAATAGAGGAGCTTTTTATTGCCCTCTGTGCATTTGTGGTGGCTCTCCAGAACGGCCGAGCAGAGGTTCATCTCATCCTCGGGCGCAAATCTTCTGACAGTTTTTACATTGGGGAGAGCCTCAAAGCCGTACTCCGAGCAGAATCTGAAATAAATCCTGCGGAACTCGGTCAGGGGCTTCATGCCGTGCCAGACATCCCAGTAGTGCTCGTCTCCCCTGCTGCAGTCGGAGGGACTGTCAAAATTTCCCCCGCAGGAGGGGGATGAGGGCCAGTAAAAAGTCTCCGGATCACAGCGCTGCAGCACTTCCGGTATAACTTTCTCGAAAAGCCGCAGATAATCCTGCCGCAGCAGCTCTGACTGGGGAATCCCCCAGTCCTCCCACATGGTTTCGCACTCGTTGTTGCCGCACCAGAGGCCCAGGCAGGCATGGTTCCGGAGCCGTTTTACATTGTCGATGCACTCCTGACGGACATTCTCCTGAAATTCGCCGGTCACACGGTAGGCAGAACACGCAAACATAAAATCCTGCCACACTATGAGGCCGAGCTCATCACAGATATCCAGAAACCAGTCCTCCGGATAATAGCCGCCGCCCCAGACTCTCAGAGTATTGTAATTTGCGGCCGCGCACTGACTGAGGAGCTCACGGCTTCTCTCCCTCGTGCATCTGGAAATAAGCTGGTCCTCCGGGATATAGTTGGCGCCCATGGCAAAGATCCTGACACCGTTTACTTTAAAACAGAACTCCTGCCCCCAGCGGTCCCGCTCCCGGCTGACTGTCAGCGTTCTGAGACCTATGCGCATCTCCTGCCTGTCGATCTCCCTGCCGTCCGCCAGAAGGACAGCCGTCAGATTATAGAGGGGCTGAGCTCCGTATCCGTTTGGCCACCAGAGGAGCGGATTTTTCACCGTGATGCGGCCTGTGCACCGGCCCCCGCTCAATTCTGCATCCGTCTCCCGAAGACTGCCGTCAGGGGCCCGGAGGATAAAATGCACACCAAAAGCTCCCTCTGTCAGTGTATACGCCTCAGCATCAAATGACAGCTCAGCTCTGCCCTCTCTGTGCCTCTGCCTAACATATACGCTGTCCAGCCTGCCCTCATCATAAAAAATCAGATATACGGGCCGCCATATCCCCATATCCGGAATTTTCGGTCCCCAGTCCCAGCCGAACATATAGTGGGCCTTTCTGAGATGGGGATAGCCGTCAGTGGTGCAGCTGCTCCCGTACAGCGGAAATTCCCGCTGCTTTTCCGTCACATAGGCAACGGGAGAGCGGAAAAAGATTCTGATTGTATTTTCTCCGGCTGTGAGCAGAGATTTTACATCGAATTCCCATCTGCGGTGCATGTTTTCAGTATGGGCAATCCATGTCCCGTTGATATAGATATCCGCCAGAGTATCCAGGCCGTCAAAATGCAGCAGGATCTTTCTGTGGCGGAGCAAATCCCCGGAGACTGTAAATACCCTCTGAAATTCGTAATCGTCCAGTGAAATGGAATAAAATGCAGCTTCATTCTCCCCGTAATATGGGTCATCCGCCAGGTGATGCTCCAGAAGTGTGCTGCAGACCGAGCCGGGGACCTGAGAACTGATCCATTTGTCCGTCCCGGATTTTCGCATCTGCCAGATACCATTCAGGTCATATTTTTTCATATTCTCCCTCCCGCTTACATTCTCCGTCTTCTAGCTCTGTTTCTCATCACTGTTCTCTTTCGCCTGTGTCTTTTTCCTACCTGTCAAGTGAAAGTGGACGGCAATCAGCTCCAGACCCAGTATCCTCAGGTGGGGCGTAAATTTCCCATAGGGGTCAAAGAGCAGCAGCAGGGCTAGACCCAGCCGGAGCATAAATTCAAAAATATACTTCAGCGCAGCGCGGTGATCCTGCGTGCTGTTTATCAGACATATCAGCGGATTTACCGACTTTATAATTCCGAAAATGGCCCAGGCGATTCCCAGAGACACAAGAGATGAGCGGCCCTGTATGACGAAGGACAGGCCCAGAACAAGCAGCAGAAAACCCCGGGCCAGATTTAAGGAGGAATTCTGCTTTTCCTCCCCGCTCTGCCTTGTCCATTTTAATACAGTGAGAAATCCCGAAGCGGCCATAATCCCCCCGAGAATATATGGCAGGAAAGCCGCAATGTGATGGGGCACAAGCAGACACAGCAGTCCCACTGTGAGCAGCAGCAAGTTATTAAGTTGCATGGTAGATTCTCCTCATTCGTGCGCAGGATACTTCCGCCCGCACTGTCCGACACACAGCCGCCTGCCTCTCCTGCGTTCAGTATACACACAGAGCATTTGAAATTTCAAGATATGTATGTTAAAATTATGTCAGGGAGGGTGGATTATGGCAAATTTTACGGAAGAAGCTATATGCAGGGCATTTATAAGTCTTCTCAACGAGAGGCCTCTCAACAAAATTACCGTCAACGACATAGCCGACCGCTGCGGAATAAACAGGAACTCCTTTTATTATCACTTCAACAATATTCCCAGCCTGATTGAGGCCATTCTTGAACATGAAATCAGCCGGATAATTAAGCAGCATCCCAGCATACACAATGTGGAGGAATGCGTGCTTATGTTTGCCGATTTCTTTCTGGAAAACCGGCAGGCCGTGCTCCACATTTACGCCTCCGCAAACAGAAATGTCTTTGAAGCATATCTGTGGAAGATATGCAGGCGTGAGATAGACATATATCTGGACACTGTTTTCGGCGATGCGGGTCTCTCCAAAGAGAACAGGGACACCGTCCTGCTCTATTACCAGTGCAAGGTTTTCGGAATCATACTGGGCTGGCTGCAGAGCGGCATGAAAGATGATATTCATCCCTTTATATCCAGGATTTTTAAGCTCCGCAGCGGATTTTCCGAGGAAATGATTCGGAGATGTCAGGAGGAACAGAAAAAAGAAGATTCCTTCCTGAATTATTTCTAATTAAATAACATTTGAGAACATGTAAGTCCCCTCCGGGCTGCAGAACAGAGCAGCCGGAGGGGACATTTTTATCTCCCGGTACTGTTTTAAGCCCGTGCCGTGTCAGTCTGAAATTTTTTGATAAGGGCCTGCACATCCCCCTGTTTTATTTCACATATGCGCTTTATATCCTCACGCATGCTGTCTTCCAGATTGTTGTCCAGCCAGCACATCACTATCCCGAAGCACACGGATTTCATGTAATTTATAAGAATTCTTCTGTTTCCTTCGGAGATCTGTGTATCTTTTATGCAGGTATCCAGATACCTCGTAACTGCGTATTCACAGCTTTTCCAGTGGTATTTCTCAAAAATATAGCGGTTTAAGGATTTATATATATGCAGTACGGCTTTTCTGTTTTTAAGCGACGTATCAATAACAGCGTTCACGCAGTCGGCAATGGATTCGATTTTCGGATAATCGTCTATTATGCTGTCCGCATCCTCCTTCACTATGCTCTCCAAAAGTTCCGGTATGTCACTGAAATGATAGTAAAAGGTGCTCCGGCTGACCCCGCAGTCATCAATGATGTCCCTTACAGAGATCTGATTCAGGTTCTTTTCGTCCAGAAGCTTTTTAAAGGATTTTTGAATTGCAGTTCTGGTGAGATTTTTCATATCTTCTGCCTCCCCTCACAGCACTGCCGTATTATTTATTCCAGTGTACAACTTTCCGTATATATTTGCAATTTACCCGGGGATTTTCGTACAAATGTACCGCAACTGTTCGATTCTGGGACAGCGGCTTATTCTTAGCCATTTAAAAAATCCGAAACTTATGTCAGAATTACGGTAATAAATACGAAGGGAGACACATATATGAGCGTTTCTACAAAAATTCAGGCCGCAGCGATAAAGCAGCTGTATTCCTATCTGGATAAGGATCCGGAGCAGAATATACCGAAGCTTATGGATAAATTATCGGCCATGGATGAGGACGGCGGCATTGCGGGCCAGCTGAAGAGCATATCAAGAAATATTGCCGACCCGGAGGGCAACTGGTTCAAATATCTCACTTCCATGTGGAACGATATAGATAAGCATCAGCGCCGCGTCCTCGTGGACAGCGCGGTGATAAATGCCTCAATCATAGGCAACCCCATGGCTATAAAGCTGCAGGAAAAATATAAATGCAATATTCCCTGGGCAATACTTATGGACCCCACCTCCGCCTGCAACCTCCGCTGCACCGGCTGCTGGGCCGCAGAGTACGGATATCAGATGAATCTGAGTCTTGAGGAGCTGGACAATATCATCCGCCAGGGGAAGGAGCTGGGGACGTATGTCTATCTCTATGCCGGCGGTGAGCCCACAGTGAGAAAGAAAGACCTTATAACTCTCTGTGACCGCCACCCGGACTGCGCGTTCCTGGCCTTTACAAACGGGACTCTGATAGATGACGAATTTGCCGACGAGATGCTCAGAGTCGGGAATTTTGTGCCCGCCATCTCCATTGAGGGCTTTGAGGAGACCACGGATGCCAGAAGAGGCAAAGGCACATACAAAAAGGTCATAGAGGCCATGAACAGGCTTAAGGCGAGAAAGCTCCTCTTCGGAATCTCCTGCTGCTACACCAGTCTGAACACAGACACCATAGGTTCGGAGGAGTATTTTGACTCCATGATAGATATGGGTGCAAAGTTTGCCTGGTTCTTTACATATATGCCCATAGGTGCCGATGCGGTGCCGGAGCTCATGGTATCGGCGGAGCAGAGAAAGTTTATGTACGACCAGATTCAAAAGTTCCGCAAGACCAAGCCCATTTTCACCATAGATTTCTGGAATGACGGAGATGCAGTAGGCGGCTGTGTCGCAGGCGGCAGAGGCTATATACACATAAATGCCAACGGCGATGTGGAGCCCTGTGCCTTTATACATTACTCCGATTCCAATATCAGAGAGAAGACCCTTCTTGAGGCTTACCAGGCACCCCTTTTCCAGGAATACCGCAGGTGTCAGCCCTTCAACGAGAATATGCTCCGCCCCTGCCCCGTCCTTGACAATCCCGAGGCTCTGGTTGAGATGGTTGAGAGATCAAAGGCCAAATCCACGGATATGCTGAGCCCGGAGGAGGCCTGTGATTACTGCGGCAGATGCGCAGAAGCTGCGAAGAAATGGGCCGTTGTCGCGGATGAAATCTGGGAGAACAAGCCCGGCAAAAAGGGTGTCCAGACGACCGGACGTATGGCGAAAAAATCATAGTATGCAGAAAGCCGGCAGTCCGCCGGAAAAACAAATATATATGACAAAATATTCCCGCGTCACAGTGTATAATTTTAGAATCATATGACAGCCCGGAGCTGTGAATCTTCACAACTGCGGCTCTGAATAATCCGCCGGAGGAGGAATGAAAATGAGTCCAAAGACATACATAATGTGGGTCGATATGGCCGGCAGAAGGATATCTTTAAGCTACACAGAGGGATTTGTGGAGATGCGCTTTGACAGCGAAAACCTCTACACAAATGCTCTGCTCTCCTTTATGGGGAAGGGATATCTTGTCAGTTAGGGCGCCTTTTCTACAGAGAGAGCCAAAAGGCTGAATTATAAGCAGGAGCGGGACCGCTTCCGGGGCTGTGTGTCTCTCCCAGGCGCTGTGACTAAGCCGCAGCGCAGGCACAGTCTGCGGGGCGGTCCCTGTATTTTTCCTGAAATTACACTGTAAATACTGTCTGCATAAATTCCAAATGAGGTGTTTATTATGAGTGATTATATTATTGCAACATCGTCCACCTGCGATCTCCCCAGGACCTATCTGGAGGAACACAGCATACCCTTTATAAGCTATACCTATACCATAGGAGACAGGCTCTTCGAGGATGACTGCCGGGAGGAGAACAGGCAGAAGGTCTACGAGGGCATGAGGCAGGGCGACCGGCTCAAGACCTCCATGATAAACCAGTTCGCCTACTACGATTTCTTCAAATCTCTTCTGGAGCAGGGGAAGGACCTCATATATCTGGACATGTCCCAGAAGATGTCCACTTCCTACCAGAACGCAAATCTTGCAGCGGACATGGTGAGAGAGGAGTTTCCCGGGAGAAAGCTCTATGTCATGGACACTCTCTGCATCTCCGGCGGCCTTGGACTTCTGGTGAGCCGCATGGTCCGCCTCATGGAGGAGGGCATGGGCTACGAGGAGGTCATAAAATGGGGCGAGGAGCACAAGCTGAAAATTGCCCACCGCTTCACCGTGGACGACCTGAACTATTTAAAGGAGGGGGGCCGCTGCTCAACTCCCGCCGCCCTTGTGGGTTCCATTCTCTCTGTAAAGCCGGTGCTCTATGTGCCGGACCGTGGCACACTGGATGTGGCAAAGAAGGTCAGGGGCAGAAAGAACGCCCTGAACACCATATACGAGAGTATAAAATCAGACCTCTCCGAGATTGACACAAAGGGCCTTGAGATACACATCCTCCAGGCCGACTGCCGCAGCGATGCGGAGTATGTGCGGGACCTTATAAAGACCGATTTCCCCGATGTGGGAGAGATCACCATCACGAGCCTGGGTGTTGTCATCGGTGCCCACTGCGGCCCGGGACTCTTCACCATATTCTACCTCTGCAATGGCCGCAGGCCCTGAGGGAGGATTCCCGGAACGGCCTTTCGGTCTGCAGAACCACATAAATAAAGTGTAAAAACCTAAAATGTGAAGCTTTTTTTAAGCTTCACATTTTTGCTTAAATTGGCTGTTGACAGTGCCTCACATATGATATAAACTGCAAATCGTACTAAGGCGATTGATACAGTTGCAGCGACAGCGCACAAACCGGGGAAATTGGATAAAACTGAAAAAATTTTAAAAATCTGACGAACAATTTTACATTTCTCCCGTCTATATGGTGTAAGCTGAGTTTACGGCGGCAGCCCGGCCGCTGGAAAGCTGCATTACAGACTGAAAGCTGAAAAGAATTATTTCAGGAGGAACAATATGAAAAGATCGTTTAAAATACTTACCGCTCTGCTCCTTGTGATGAGCATGGCCCTGAGTTTTGCGGCCTGCGGCAGCGAGAAGCCCGCCGCCGAAGGCAGCGGAAACAGCGGCAGCGGCGACTCTGCAGAGCATCCGGAGTATGTATTTCATGCAGACTTTGATGAAATAGTCAAAGAGAGCGATGTTATACTCTACCCCAGGGTCTACACCGACGACGGCTTCTACTCCACCACCTATGTGAAGGTGGGCGAGGATATACCCGAGGGCGCCACCCCCGAATATGAGGGGCAGTATGATGTCTACGAGACAAAGCTCTACTATGTGGGCTTCGACGGCAAGTACGGCGAGCTCAGCAATTTCAAACAGATTGCCGGCGTAGAAGAAACCCCCGATATGAAGGATTACAGGAGCAACAATAATGTAGAGGGTATTGCTGTGGGTTCCGACGGCAATATCGTCACCATTGAGAGCGTCTACAGCTCCTGGTACGACGGCCCGGAGGGTCTGGACAGAGAAAAGGACCCCGAATACTGGGATTATCAGCAGTTTAAGAACGAGTACTATATCCGCAGCCTTGACGACAGCGGCAATGAGCTTAGCTGCGCAAAAATAGATCTGGGCGAGGATGAGTATCTCAACGCCTATACCATGCAGCTGGCTTCTGACAACGATATCGCGCTCAGCGACGACACGGGCATCCGCTTTATCGGCCTTGACGGAAAGCAGCTGGGCCACATTGACAGCAGCGACTATGTCCAGAGCCTCATTAAGATGGACGACGGCAGGCTTGCTGTCACCTTCTGGGGCGAGGACGGCTGTGAGCTTGCATATGTGGATGAGAAGAACATGAGTCTCTCCCAGCCCGTAAAGCTCCCCGGCGACCCCTACAACATGACCGTGGGCGGCGGCAAATATGATGCCTACTACACCAACGGCGTCAATTTCTACGGCTTCAACTTTGACTCCGGGGAGAGCACCAAGCTCTTCAACTGGATAAACTGCGATGTAAATACCGACGAGCTGGGACAGGTCAAGGTCACCGATGACGGCTCCGTGCTCTGTGTCACCAGCACAACCAACAAGGGCAACAAGGCACACGATATCCCCCAGTCCTATGATATATCCCTTGTGACCGTGAAGAATGTCCCCTACGACTCTGTCCCCCACAAGGAGAGCATCAGCCTTGCCACCCAGTATCTCAGCTGGAGCATCAAGGACAAGATAATCGACTTCAACCGGAAGAATGACAGCTGCCATATCGACATTAAGGACTACTCCGAGTTCAACACCGAGGAGGACTATAACGCCGGCAGCACAAAGCTCCTCACCGAGATCATGGCCGGCAATGTCCCCGATATAATCGACCTCAACGGCATGCCCTATCAGCAGCTGGCGGCCAAGGGACTTCTTGCGGACCTCTACCCCTACATTGACGCCGATCCGGACTTCGGCCGCGAAGACTTCTTTGAGAATATTCTCGGGGGCCTTGAGGTTGACGGAAAGCTCTGCTCCACCGTCTCCGGCTTCAATATAAACAGTGTCATCGGCGCCGCCTCAGTCGTTGGCGACGAGCCCGGCTGGACCTATGACGAGTTTGACGAGGCCCTGGCCTCCATGCCCGAGGGCTGCGATCCCTTTGATGTGTACACCACAAGGGATGACATTCTCACAAGCTGCCTTGCCCTGGATCTGGACAACTATGTGGACTGGAGCACCGGCCAGTGCGGCTTTGACAGCGAGGGCTTTGTAAAGCTTCTGGAGTTTGCAAACCGCTTCCCCGCGGAATTTGACTGGGACGGCTACGAGTGGTCGGAGGAGGACAGCCACCAGAACCGCATCGCCCAGGGCAGACAGATGCTCATGATGAGCGGCATCTACAGCTTTGAGGACATCTTCTACAACGACATCTACTTCGGCGGTGACTCCACCTATATCGGATACCCCACCTTTGACGGCAGACCCGGCAATACTATCGGCGTTTTCAATCAGTACGCCATCAGCAGCCAGAGCGACCACAAGGATGAGGCCTGGAGCTTCCTGCGCCAGCTCTTCAGCGAGGACGGCCAGATGGAGTACGGCCTGCCGGTGAACAAGAATGCCTTTAACGACAAGCTGCAGGAGGCCATGACCCCCGAGTATGAGAAGGACGCCGACGGCAACTACGTTCTGGACGAGAATGGCGAGAAGATAGAGATCAGCCGCGGCGGCATGGCTGCGGTGGGTACCTCCGCGGGCGGAGTGGTCGAGTTCTACGCGGTCACTCAGGAGCAGGCGGATGAGCTCATGGATGTCATCACCAGCACCACGAATGTGGGCAGCTACAACGAGAGCATATTTGACATCGTCAAGGAGCAGGCCCAGGCCTTCTTCGAGGGACAGAAGTCCGCTCAGGAGGTGGCAAAGCTTATCCAGAGCAAGGTCAATATATACGTGAACGAGCAGAGATAAGACTCCGGAGTTTAAAAACCACAATCCAACAGATAATATTCACTGCAGCAAGGGCGGAAAAGCTTCCGTCCTTGCTGGGTGCTTGTAAGGCTTGAAATAGAGCTCCCCCTGTTGTAGAATATTTCCTGTATGTATAAATTATGGCATGGTAAATTTTGATGAAAAGATACACACTAAAACTGAGTGACAGTGCAAGAGACCGCTTCCGCGGGTTCTGCTATATTTTCCCAAGCCTGCTGGGCGTGGGAATATTCTTCGTTCTGCCCTTCTGTGTGGTGGTATATTATTCCCTCATTGACGGGGTGGCTTCCAGAAAATTCGTTTTTCTGGATAATTTTATTGCCCTTTTCAAGAACTCCGCCTTTCTTATGGCTGCAAAAAACACCCTGCATTTTTCTCTTCTGGCGGTGCCTCTCGCTGTGGTCCTGTCTCTTCTGCTGGCCCTGATGCTTGAGTGCAGAATTCCTATGAAATCAAAATTCCGTACCTTCTTCCTGAGTCCCATGATGGTGCCGGTGGCCTCCATAGTTCTCATATGGCAGGTGCTTTTCAACTACAACGGCACGGTGAATGAATTCCTGATGCTCTTCGGGGCAGACAAAATAGACTGGCTCCAGTCGGACTACAGCCAGCTTGTGGTCATCATTCTCTTTCTCTGGAAGAATCTCGGATATTTTATGATATTGTTTATGGCGGGGCTTGCCAATATCCCCAAGGAGCTCCTGGAGGTCGCCGATGTGGAGGGGGCCTCCGAGACCTACAAGTTTTTTGCCATCAAGCTCCGCTATCTCTCTCCCACGGTGCTTTTCGTGCTGATACTCTCCCTTATAAACTCCTTCAAGGTTTTCCGGGAGGTATATCTCCTCACCGGGGACTACCCATACGAGTCGCTCTATATGCTCCAGCATTTTATGAACAACACCTTCCGCTCCCTTGACTATCAGAAGCTCTCGGCGGCGGCGGTGGTGATGGCCATTGTGATGGTGTTCATCATTGCCCTCCTCTTCAAGGTGGAGGACTGGTTCGGAAAGGATGTGGAGGGATGAAAAAGAAACATTACTTCGGGCGGGGCGCCATGTTTGTCCTCTGTCTCGTGTTTGCGGTGCTTTTTCTTCTGCCCACGGTGCTGACCATCACAAACTCCTTTATGACGGAGGCGGAGATAAAGTCAAACTACGGCATGATTTTCTCCACCACCGAGGGGGGCTATGTCTCCAAGAAAGTGAACCTGAAGTTCATCCCCGACAAGGTCAGCCTATCCCAGTATATATCCGGGCTTATAAAATCCCCGGAATATCTGCTGAAGTTCTGGAACAGCGTTATCCTCGTTGTCCCCATCGTGATATTTCAGCTGGCCGTGGCCTCCATCACTGCCTACGGCTTCACCCGATGGCGCAGCAGATTCAGGAGCGGGGTTTTCTTCTTCTATGTAATTTTGATGCTTATGCCCTATCAGGTCACACTGGTGCCGAACTATCTCGTCTCCAAGTGGCTGGGCATTCTCAACACCCGCTGGGCCATCATCCTGCCGGGTATATTTGCCCCCTTCTCGGTCTTCCTCCTGACGAAGTTCATGCGGCGCATACCCTTTGCGCTGATTGAGGCGGCGAAGGTGGACGGGGCGGGGGAGTGGCAGATATTCACAAAGATATGTCTGCCCCAGTGCCGTTCGGCATTGTATTCCGTGGCGATCCTTGTTTTTATTGACTACTGGAACATGGTGGAGCAGCCCCTTATCCTCCTGGAGGATGCGGACGCCCAGCCCCTTTCCGTGTTCCTCTCCTCCATAAATTCCGGGGAGATCGGCCTTGCCTTTGCAATGGCCACTGTATATATTCTGCCCCCGCTCCTCCTCTTCCTCCACGGTGAGGAATATCTGGTGGAGGGCATTGCCGGCGCCGGCAGTGTGAAGGGATAGAGAGAGCTTTTTTGACTGTGAGGTAAATATATGGATACACAAGCTAAGAGCAGGCCCTGGGTAAAGGATGCGGCCATAGTGCTGCTGGTGGTGCTGCTGCTTCTGACCTTTTTCTCCAATACGATAATGAACCACTCCCTCCCGGAGGTGGCCACAAAGATGGTGACCGACGGCAGTATAACCGCCAAGGTCCGGGGCACCGGCACAGTGCTTGCAAACGGCAGTCACAATGTGAAGGCCCCCGCCAACTGGACCATAGGCAAGGTCATGGTGAAGGAGGGGCAGGAGATAGAGGCCGGGGACGTGCTCTTTGTCCTGGGCGCCGGTGACACAAGCGAGCTTGAGGAGGCGCGGCACGCCCTTGAGGACCTGCAGGTCCAGTACAGCCAGGCCGCGCTGGGTGTGCCCCTGCTGGGAAATCACGTGGGCGATGTGGCCGAAGTTGAGAAACTTAGAAAAGAACTGTCTGAGGCAAAGCGAAATTTAGACGATGCCGCAAACAAAATTTCCAGCGACAAAATAGAAAATCTTTTGAATCAAAAAGACAAGTGCAATCTCGCTGTTACCAATGCCAGAACGGAACTGGACAGGCTGCAGATGGAAATTAAAAATGCAGAACTTGAATTACAGACAGTGGAAGAGACGGTTGCCAATCTCGAACAACTGAAAGCAAAAATGGAAGATCCAAATTACAAGCCTGACGAATCTGAAGAGATACCGACTCTGGAAGAGGTTATAAATCGTCTTACTGCAGCTCAGGCTGATAAGGTACTGAAAGACAATGCTCTTAAAGACATAAAGTCAAAAAACGATGTCCTTATAATTGAACAGAGAAATATAATTGATGAACAGGGCATAAAACTAAATGCAATAAATGCTGAGCTTAAAAGTGAAGACACTGTGGCCTATTTAACAGCGGAAAAAGCCTATTATGCTGCTGAGGCTGCCTATCAGACTGCCTATGCAAATTTTCAGGATAAACTTGCTCAGGAGGACAGGTCGGTGCAGTCCGCCTATGTGGGGCTCCAGAGCATAAGCAACCAGATTCAGCGTCAGAAGGAGAAGATAAAGAAGCTGGCCGGCGAGGGGGACGAGAACGTCATCACCGCCAGCGTGTCCGGCAACGTCACCGAGGTGAACTGCACCGCCGGCGACACCGTGATGAAGGACGACATACTCTGCGTCCTTGAGGTGCCGGACATGGGCTACACCGTGAGCTTCCCCGTCACCAGAGATCAGGCCAAGCGTCTGAGAGTGGGCGACAGCGCCAAGATAAGCAACTACTACTGGGGCAACGAGATAGTCGCCACCCTCAGCTCAATAAAGACAGACAAGAAAAACCCCATGAACAGCAAGATTCTCACCTTTGATCTGGAGGGGGATGTGACCTCCGGCGCGGAGCTGACGGTGTCCGTGGGCCAGAAGAGCGCAAACTACGACATCATCATCCCCAACAGCGCCATAAGGAACGACTCCAACGGCAGCTTCGTCCTGGCGGTACAGGCGAAAAACTCCCCCCTGGGCAACAGATACCACGCAAAGCGGGTGAATATTGAGGTCATTGCGGCGGATGACGAGAACTCCGCCGTGACCGCGGACCTGAGCTACGGCGACTATGTGATAACCACCGGCTCCGCCCCCATAGCAAACGGCGATCAGGTGCGCATGGCGGACAGCCAGAGCTGAGAATGATTCCCCGCTCTCCCGTACCCCGGGAGATAAAAGTGAAAACTATTTTATTTAAGGTTTGCCATGATAAAAAAGTTTGGTAAAAAGAAAATATTTCTGGGAGCAGTGAATATATTCCTGCTGCTGGTTGCGCTGGGCTGCTTTATTGCCGTGCTTGTGCTCTCCAATATTCTGGACAGCCAGAAAGCGGCGGAGCGCTGGCAGGGCGACAGTGAGCAGGAGTTCACTCAGCTCAGCTGCTTTATCCCCGCCGACAGGGCCGTCACTCTCAGCGATGTGATGGGCTTCCGGGAAGCTATGATGCAGAAATTCAAAGAGGCCTCTCTGGATGTCTCCGGGGATGCCCGGCTTTTTGCCGATGCCTGGAGCTGTGTGAACAAGGTCAGCGTGGCCAGCTCCCTCGGCAGGGGGGATGTGTACGCCACCGCCGTGGGGGGCGAGTTTTTCACCTTCCACCCCATAAAGCTCATCAGCGGCAGCTATATATCCGAGACCGACCTTATGAAGGACAGGGTGCTCTTGGATGAGGACACGGCCTGGCTCCTCTTCGGCAGTACGGATATTGCGGGCATGACCTTTAAAATCGAGGCCAAGCCCTTTGTGGTGGCCGGCGTCATTGAGCGGGAGGAAGATTTTGCCTCCTCAAAGGCCTACACCGAGGGCATGGGCATATTTATGCCATATGAGGCCTTCCTCGGCCTTGATTCCGGGGCAGAGCCTCCCGAGGCCGCACCCACGTTGAAGACTCAGCCGGGAGAGCCTGAGGGCGGGGAAAAGCCCGAAACTCAGCAGGATGCGGCTGCGCCGAGAAATACCTCCATACAGTGCTATGAGGTGGTCATGCCCCAGCCTGTAAAGGGTTTTGCCGAGGGCATTGCAAAAGATAAATTCCCCATCGGACGGGGTGAGATCATAAACAACACCCGCCGCTACAGCTTTTCAAAGCTCTTTGACATGATCGGCCAGTTCGGCGCCCGCTCCATGCAGAACAGGGGCATAATCTACCCCTACTGGGAGAATGCGGCCCGCTATATTGAGGACTGGGCGGCTCTGCTGCTGTTCCTCAGCTGTGCGGCGGCCTTCATCCCGGCGGTGTTTCTCCTCTGGCTCATTATCCGGGGCGCGGTTTTCTCCAAGCGTGAGCTTGAGAATAACTATCTCCCCAGATTTAAGGGCAGCGTGGAGGAGCAGATACGGAGACAGGGGAGAAAACGCTGGGAAAAACAGCACGGCGTCGGGCCCGAGGGCTCGCAGATCGGCGGGAAATCCTCAGCCTCCCCCCGGCTCCCCTCCGTTGGAGAGAAGGACGAATGGCCCGGTGACACAGAGAATTGAGCCGAGGGAGATTTTTTGTCCTTGACAATATAAAAATCAATGTTTAGAATATTGCCATATTTGTAATTCGGAGGGATGACATGAGCTACGAAACTGTAAAGAGTCAGGATAGGGAAGTATATGATGCCATGATGCAGGAGCTTGGGCGCCAGCGGGATCATATAGAGCTTATTGCCTCCGAAAACTTTGTGAGCCCGGCCGTTATGGAGGCCATGGGCAGCCACCTCACAAACAAGTATGCCGAGGGCTACCCCGGCGCCAGATATTACGGCGGCTGTCAGTATGTGGACGAGGTGGAGAATCTGGCCATAGAGCGGGCAAAGAAGCTCTTCGGCGCGGAGCATGCCAATGTCCAGCCCCATTCCGGCTCACAGGCCAATATTGCGGTGTATCTCGCCCTTTTAAAGCCCGGCGATACCATAATGGGCATGGACCTGAGCCACGGCGGACACCTCACACACGGCTCAAAGGCCTCCATCTCCGGCAAGTATTTCAACGCCTGCTTTTACGGTGTTGACCGGGAGACCGAGCGCATAGATTATGAGGCCGCAATGCGTGTAGCTGAGGAGAACAGGCCGAAGCTCATCATTGCCGGTGCCAGCGCCTACCCCCGCTTCATTGATTTTGCAAAGATGCGGGAGATTGCCGACGCTGTGGGCGCATACCTAATGGTGGACATGGCCCATATCGCGGGCCTTGTGGCAGCGGGTGAGCATCCAAGCCCCGTACCCTATGCCGATGTGGTCACAACCACCACCCACAAGACTCTCCGCGGCCCCAGAGGCGCACTGATTCTCTGTAAGGACGCACTTAAAAAGAAGATCAACAGCGGGGTGTTTCCCGGCACTCAGGGCGGCCCCCTTATGCATATAATCGCCGCCAAGGCCGTCTGCCTCGGTGAGGCATTAAAGCCTGAATTCAAAGCCTATCAGCATCAGGTCGTGCTCAATGCCGCGGCCCTTGCGGATGAACTTATGAAAAACGGCGTCCGCCTTGTCTCCGGCGGCACGGACAACCACCTGATGCTCGCCGATGTGATGAGCATGGGCAAGACCGGTGCCGAGGTGCAGGAGCTTCTGGACAGGGCCAATATCACCGCAAACAAGAACACCATTCCCTTCGAGACCCAGTCCGTAAAGCTCACCTCCGGCATGCGCTTCGGCAGTCCCGCAGTCACCACAAGGGGCATGAAGGAAGCAGAGATGCGTCAGATCGCCCGCATGATCGTGAGACTCCTGAAGGAGGGGGACGCAGCCGTCCCTGAGGTCAGGGCCCAGACCATTGAGCTCTGCCGCCGCTTTCCGCTGTACCCCGGCCTGTAATCCTCAATCCCTTTGGGAAATTCAGACAGCAGATTGAATATTGAGCTCATATAAATACTTAATACAGAACAAAAAGCAGGCCCTTTAATTGGGCCTGCTTTTGAAGTCTCAGCTTAGAATATTATGTAAACAGACACTATGTAAATAAACATTATGTAAACATCATTGGGCAAAAAAATAACGGCCTCCAAAGGCCGCGGCAGGGGAGCAGGGATTACTCTAAGAAAAGCTCCGTAAAAAAGAAGTAAGCCCCAACCGACGAATCATACGACTTCTAGCGGTCAGGGCTTACTCCTGTGAATTCTTAATATCTAACATCATCTTAGCCTCTCTTTCTGCGGAATGCGATGCACCCTTAACAAAGATTAAAGTATTTCTCTGCCAGCATAACTAATGACTTCAAGCACAAATTAGAAAACTCTCTGAAAGACATCGCCTAAAAAGACCAACTCTAAAAAAATCATCTTCTTTATCGTCTATCTCTTTGTGCTTATAATATAGCACAGATCAGACCTCTTTTCAATATGGCATAGTCCACGAAAAAGATACGGGGATTTGGTATAAAGCACAGAAAAAACCGCAGTGAAACACAATTATATAGACATTTTATGATATATGTAGTATTCTGGCTCTGTTCGGAAATAAATGCACTCTTCCGGACTTTATTTTTTGCTTTTACAACCTTAGACAGCCGAAAGCACCGGAATTTTCCGTGTTCCGGTGCTTTTATAAGCTGAATTTTTCAGTTTTCGGCGATAGTCACGACGCAGTCGGCCTCTTCAAAGCTGAATACATCGCTCTTACTGGGGTTGATGACTATCCTGTAGCCGTCCTCGCCGTCACGCTTTCTGTAGCCCACGGCCAGCTCCCCGTATCTTGCGGCCGCGGCCTGGAGGGTGTAGAAATTCATCTCCACACCGCATTTCACATATTTTGACACCGGGTTCATGTATATCTCCGAGCCGCTCTCGTCCAGAAGATCGTCGAAAATGGCGTGCCTCTCTCTGGTCTGGGCAATCTGGGTCATCATAAGGGCCGTGATATTGCTGCTTATAATGAAGTCATTCACATGGGTGATCTGCGCCAGCTCCTGATTTGCGGCGGTGCGCATCTCGCTTGTGAGGCTGAATCTTATGCCGGTCCTGTTCGAGATGCTGTGGAGATGGAGGAGCAGAAGCAGAGTTTTTGCGTCTGCCTCCTCGCTGTCAAGCTCCGGATCTGTGAGTATAAGTACATTGTCGGGCCTCTCCATGGCCAGAGATTCTATAATATCCTTGCTGAGAAAGTCCCCGGGGCGGAGGTCAAGCTGAATATTCTTAAGCTCCGACTCCTTCGGGAGATATTCCCCGTCCATGTCATCCCTGCCTGTCGCCGCAATGACAAGGGAGCCGGGTTCTGAGTAATTGTCCAGCTCAGTGAGGACCTGGGGGAGAATACTGCTGCAGCCGAATATGAGGATTTTCTGGGGCTGCCGCTTAATCTGCTTTTCACTTTCAAAGCAGGCGCTGTCCGTCTCGGCGGGAACTGCCCCGGCCCGGGTGACGCCGTCGTCCTCAGCAATGAGGATGAGCCTGTCATCTCTGCCTATCACGGTATCCATTGGGGGATTTAAAAGTGAGCGGCCGCCGCGCACGATGCCGATTGCGGTGGACTCCGGCAGATACATGTTGATATCTCCCATTGTGTGCCCTTCTGCGCCCTCTATGCTCTCCACATATATCTCGTCCCCGTCATAGCTGATGAGGCTTGTAAATACGCTTGAAATGCCGGTCTCCCTGCTGGAGTGGGCGATAATTCTGGAGATTACATTTTTGCAGTAGAGAATTTCCGCCCTGCCGCCGCCGGCAATCCTGGCCACCTCCATGTTGCCCTCGTTGTGAATCATGGCGGTCACATATGTGTCGCTGTTCCCGCTCTTTTCCAGAACGTTCACGCAGGCCATGATGGTTTTAATGGTGAGGAAATCCTCGGACTTGTTTATTATGATGGACTTGCAGCTGTCAAGGGAGCAGATCTTCAGATCCTCGAAGCTGTCTATCCTGCCGCTCCTGCATATGATGCGGGTGGTCTTTGTGTCGGGGACCTTGACATGTATAAGATCCTCCATCACGGTCTTGTCCTCTTCGTCCATCACGACGATGCTGGCTTTTTTGTGGTTGGAGTTCGCCTCCACAAGCTCCGATATGATGTCGATGGTGTAGTCGTCAAAGCCCAGGATAACGACATGATTGTCCTCCATCACTATGGATTTTCCCTTCCGCAGGGATTCCATTTTTTCGGAGAGACCGGTGTTTATAATGCCTATGAGCATGCTTGTGAAGAAGATGCCGCATATGGTCACGAGCATCATAATAAATCTGTACCAGAAGCCGCCCTCGTCTGCGGTGATGGTACCCGCGTCTATGGTGTGCATCAGGCTCACCCACAGGGACTGGAAGAAATCATAGTCCGTGCCGAAGCCAATAATTGTGACAATCACACCGGAGATCACCACGACCAGCGCCGTAATGCCGAATAGAATACCGATAAGTGAGGCCGTACCCTTTGACATCACAATGTCAAAATAATATCTCCATCTGTCCCGCCGGTTTTTCTTTTTCATCTCTCCCACCTCAAATTATAAAAATAACAGAGAATTCTGCGCAGCCGGAATATTGTGATTTGATGCTAACATAGCGGCCGAAGAAATGCAATAATTTTATTGTAAAGCAGCCGCGGGGAAGGGGAGATTATAATATTATGTAAAGTAAATTATGTAAGCTTAAAACACTAAAGCTCCGCCGCCGGTGAGAGGCTGATTTCGGGCATAAAAAATACGCCCTGAGGGGCGCATAGTATTTCAGTTTCTTCAATTATGCCAAAAAAAGAAGTAACCCCTGACCGACAACACTCTATCGATCAAGGGTTACTTCTGCGAATTCTTAGTATCTAACATCATTGGTTACCTCACTTTCTACAGACTGAGGCGGCTTCACGCTTCTCCGAAATAGCACTCAGGCTGATGTTTCGATTTTGGACACTGCCAAAAGAGTCAATCAGCAAACTTCAGGGAAGAGCCACCCGAAAAGCAGTACCATAAATCATCTCCTCGGTACCTTCTTCTACTGTCTAAAATATATCACAGGGTCATGGGCTATACAATAGGCATTATCCATGAAAAAGTTATGGTATAATGGTGCAAATCATAGAAAAACGGAAATTACTGCCATGTTTATTGACTTAATATTTATGTGGTGATAAACTAAAAATGTTGGGCAGGTTTTTACCGGCTCTTTTTTCATCAAAACCTGCACCGACGCTTTATTTCTGATAATATTATTCCCCGGGAAGTGATAGATTGAACGAGAGCATAATTGAGCTGGATGTGCACAGCATGACAAAAATCCAGGCCAGGGCCGCCATTGACGCGAAGCTCCGCCGGGCACCCTCCAGTGTTTACAGACTCAGGGTGATCCACGGCTATAACGGGGGCACAGCCCTGAGGGATATGGTCCGAAAGGAATACGCCGGCAATCCGAAGGTCAGGCGCGTGGAGTTCGGCATGAATCAGGGCGCCACGGACCTTGTGCTCCGGGAGTTCTGACTCAGCCATAGAATAAGTCTCGAATTTAATCCGTTCCGCTCCTGCGGGGCGGATTTTTTACAGCTCTATGCTGATTTCTCCCCAGGAGAGGGCGGCCTCTCTGCCGTCATCATATCTCAAAAGCAGGCGGCAGTCATCGTCGATTCCCAGCGCCAGCGCCTCCTCCTGCCTTTCGCCGTGGATTACGGTCACTTTTCTCCCGGGGGCGAGGCTGTAGGCGCGGTACTTTCCTATATAGTTCTCCTCAAGGCCCCTGTAAATGTCCATAAAGCGCCTCAGAAACGCCGCAGCCAGCCTGTTCTTCATATCCTCAGCGGGTTCGGCAAAAAGCGCTCCGGCCCTGCCTGCCAGCTCATCCGGGAAGCCTCCCGCAGGCTCATAGACATTCAGCCCCAGCCCCAGCACGGCATACTCCAGATTTCCGCTCTCAATACCGAAGGCGCCCTCTGTGAGGATACCGCAGACCTTTTTCCCGCCCAGATATATGTCATTGACCCACTTTATCCCGGGCCTCAGCTCCGAAACATCCTCTATGGCCTCACACATCGCGGCGGCGGCCATGGTGGTTATGCCGAGGGACTGACGGGGACTTTCAAATTCCGGCCTTAAAAGCACACTCATGTAGAGGCCGCTGCCATCCGGGGAGTAGAATTCCCGTCCGTATCTGCCCCGGCCTGAGCTCTGCCCGTTTGCAATGAGGACAGCGCCCTCCTTTTCTCCGGATTCGGCTTTTTCCCGCAGCAGGGAATTTGTGGAGCCGACGGAGCCGAGGACGCTGATGTTCAGCTCTGGGTAGTCCTCACCCAGATACTTTCTTATCCCCTGAGGGGAGAGAATGTCCGTGTCCCTTGAGAGGCAGTAGCCCCTGTTGGTGGCGGCCTCAATCCGGTAGCCCTCGTCTCTCAGGGCGTTTACAGCCTTCCACACGGCGGCTCTGGATATATCCAGCCTGCGGGCCAGCTCCTCACCGGAGAAATACTGTCCCTTGTTTGAGTCAAAAAGCTTTAAGAGCCTGTCCTTTGTAGTCATTATATTGCGCCTCTTGCAAGTTTTTTCAGTCCAGCCTGATATGGGGGCCCAGCTTCTTCGTGAGGAACAGGGCAAGCAGGATTTTCAGGGTGTCGGGGATTATATAGGGAAACACGCAGAAGCCCAGGGCAGTGAGTACGCCAATCTCCCCGCTGGTCTTTGCGTAGACCTGCATAAACCACGCGGTGCCGAAGGCGTAGCAGATTATAAGGCCCACAAACATTGACAGCGCCAGAACGGGGGTGGATTTTCCGAAAAGCTTCTCCATTAGCCACATTGCGAGAGCCGAGAGAAGAAAGCCAGCGATATATCCCCCTGTACTGCCCAGGAGTACCCCGAAGCCGCCCTTGAAGCCTGCAAATACCGGGAGCCCCACAGCCCCCAGAAGGAGATACACAGCCACTGCAATGCTGCCCCTTCTGCCTCCCAGGAGGCCCACCGCGGCAAATACGGCGAAGGTCTGCATGGTGAATGGCACCGCTGCGGGGATTGAAATCCAGGAGCAGACGGCGATAAGCACGGCAAAGAGTGCGATATATGCCATTTCGGCGGTTCTGATTTTTCCGGTTTTAGTTTTCATTTTCACATTTCCTTATTCTTATTTCCTGTGCATCATAACATTTTAAACGGAGATTGTAAACCGTTATAATATACAAGGTTTACAATCCTGAAATTCAACACAGCGGGAACGTAAAAAGAAAATCCCGGCAGACCGGAACGGCAGCCGAGATTATTAATTAAATAAAGGCATGAAAAAAGACCGGCTGAAAAGTCGGTCTTTTCCAATATGGTGGGGGAAGATGGATTCGAACCATCGAAGGCATTGCCAGCAGATTTACAGTCTGTCCCCTTTGGCCACTCGGGAATTCCCCCATATTCAGTTCGGTGAAATGCACGGTGGAGCTGGTGGACGGACTCGAACCCCCGACCTGCTGATTACAAATCAGCTGCTCTACCAACTGAGCTACACCAGCATTTGACCGGCCTGACTATAATAGCAAATCAACCCCTGTTTGTCAACAGCTTTTTCGGAAAATTTGTAAAATATTTTAAACGGCGAAAAACAGGGGCAGAGATTGAAAAAAGCCCGTCTTTGTGCTAACATGTCGAAGTATTGAAATTTAACGGGAATTTTGACTGATTGGAGAAACAGATGAGAACAGCTGTCAGACGCAGGACATCCGCTGCACCCATAGTGCTTATAATACTGGGAATTGTGATTATAGTTGCAGTTGCTGTTTTCCTGTTCAAATCCTGCGGCAGGGAGGAAGCTGATCCCCATGCGGGGCAGGTCTACATATATGACGGCTTTGACTGGATATGGATGACTCCGCTGGAGGGCGTACCGGCAAATGAGCTCACCGAGGATATGTTTTCCGGCGCAGGCGGGAAGATTTCCTATCTCGGTGAGGATTACGATGTGCTCCGTGGCATTGATGTCTCAGAGCACCAGCATGAGATAAACTGGAATAAGGTCGCATCTTCCGGCGTGGACTATGCCTACATCAGGCTCGGCCGCAGGGGATACACAGAGGGCGGCCTTTTTGATGACCCCTACTATAAGAGCAATATGGACGGCGCCCTGAAAAACGGACTGAAGGTCGGGGTATATTTTTTCTCTCAGGCCATAACGGTTCAGGAGGCCATAGAGGAGGCCCATTATGTTCTGGACCGGGTGAGGGGATATGATATAAGCCTTCCGATAATCTTTGACTGGGAAAAGGTGGACAGCCCCGACTCCCGCAGTCTCAGCCTGCCCATGAATATAAGGACGGACTGCGCCGTCGCCTTCTGCGAGACCGTTAAAAATGCGGGCTATGTGCCGGGGGTGTATTTTAACCGCTATCTCGGCTATTACGGCTATGACCTCACAAGGCTCACGGACTATGAGTTCTGGTTTGCCCTGCCTGAGAGCGGATTTCCCAACTTTTACTATGCCTCAGATATGTGGCAGTACAGCTTTACCGAGACCGTGCCTGGAATAGAGACGGATACGGATATGAACCTCTGGTTTATTCCGAAGGTCACCGAGACGCCGGAGGAGGCAGAGAATAACAGCTGAAACAGGTAAAAATACTTGAATTTTCAGGGTAAATGATATATACTCTCCAAGAGTATGCCGGTGTGATGGAATGGTAGACGTAGCGGATTCAAAATCCGCCGATGGCGACATCGTGTGGGTTCGAGTCCCACCACCGGCACCAGAAAAGCAGCAGCCCCAGACGGGGCCGCTGCTTTTCTCATTTTGATATGAAAATGGGACTCGAAAGCCGGCTCTTGGAAAGCTGCCGGTGGCAGCTTTCAACCGGCGTGGCTTTCCCGCAGGAAAGGAGTCCCACCACCGGCACCACGTCGGAGCAGAGTTCGCTTTGCTCCGGCGTTTTTTATTCCTTCGTCGTAAAAAAACACCATCCGCCGCTCCCTTGCTCCTCCTTTTCCAAATTGTACCCGCTGCGATGGGCTGCAATTTGGATTTTTCTTTTTTGGGGCCGCTGCTTTTCTCGTTTCGGAATGGCAATGGGACTCGAAAGCCGGCTCTTGAAAAAGCAATGAACTGACACCGCAGAGCATTTTTTACTTGCAAAAAATCCAGAATTCCGTTGACAATTGAAAAAATAGGAATATGCTTACAGTATAAAGTGTAAACGGACCAATACATAAAATCTCTTATCAGCAGGAGGTGCAATATGAATTCCAAAGAACGTTTGCTCGCCCGTCTTGCGGGCAGGCCGGTGGACAGGATTCCAAACCTGAATATTGTGATGCTGTTTGCCGCAAAACATGCAGGAATCCCATATGGGAAATTCTGCTCTGATTACCGGGCACTGGTTGAGGCCCAGACAAAAACGGCAAAGGACTTCAAAATCGACATCCTTTCGACGATGTCAGATCCTTTCCGCGAGACCAGTGATTTCGGCGCTCCCGTACGCTTTCAGGAGGATGACCTTCCCGCCTGTGATGCCAGCATTCTGAGCGGTCCGGAAGATTTTAAAAATCTCAGGGATTTTGACCCTCTGGGAGGCGGCAGAATGAACGACCGCATCCGCGCGGTGGAACTTTTCAAGGCGGAAAACGGCGATGAATTCCCGGTGCTTGGATGGGTGGAAGGACCTCTGGCGGAGTTTATGGATCTTACCTCCATGTCAGAGGGCATGATGATGCTAATTGATGATCCGGAATTTGTGGAAGAGGCACTGGACTTTATTACTGATAAGGAGATCCAGTGCGCAGCTGCCCAGCTGAATGCCGGGGCGGATATGATAGGCATGGGGGATGCGGCCGCCTCTCTCATAAGCCCCGTGCTCTACCGGGAGCTTGTTTTCCCGAGAGAGAAGAAAATTGCAGATGCAATTCACGCACGGGGTGGAATGCTCAAGCTGCACATCTGCGGAAATGTCACCCATCTGCTGCCGGATATGATTGAGACCGGCGCAGATATCGTGGATATCGACTACATGGTGGATTACGAAAACAGCGTGAAGCTGGCAGAGGGCAGATGCTCCATCAACGGGAATCTGTGGCCGGTGGGCCTTCTCATGCAGGGGACTCCTGAGAAAATCAAAGAAGAAACACACAAGCTGATGAACATCCCCAGTAAAACAAGTATTATCAGCAGCGGATGCGAGATTCCCAAACCCACACCGGAGGAGAATGTCAGCGCCGTATATGAGGCTCTGACGGAAGTTTAAGGGAATCAATAAATCTGAGACCGGCCTCCGTCATTCTTCCTGTCTCCCCGGATTTAACTGAACAGATAAAAAATACCTGTGAGTATTAATTCTCACAGGTATTTTTACTTGCTTTCGGGAGGGGAGAGACTTTTCACATATTCTCCGGGAGTCATGCCGTATTCCTGCTTGAAGGCCTTGAAATAGTGGTTGTAGCTGTAAAAGCCTGCTATACAGTAAATCTCGGCCGAGGAATAACCCTGTTCCAGAAGCTTTTTGCAGTGGTCCAGACGCACCTTGACTATGTAACGGTGCACGGTCTGCCCTGTATGCTCCTTAAATTCTCTGGTGAGAAAGCTCCGGCTTACAAAAAAGACCTTTTCCAGCTGGCTGAGACTCAGGTTCTCTCCCAGATGGCTGTGTATATAGCTAAATACAGCATCAAGAGAAAAGGTGCTTCCGCGGCGCTTTACATACCTGTCCTGAGAAGCGCAGGAGCGGAGCACAAGGGCGACGAACATCTTTACGGAGCTCTCTTCCATAAGGTCTGCACAGTAGGCCTCCGGTTCCCTCTGTATTCCCATGAGCTGCCGCAGAAGATTTTTCATAAGCATCAGGGTTTTGCTGCCGGGTCTGATGACGGCCACCCTGTAGGGGGCAATATCAAAACCTGTGCGCACATGGGTCTTTTCGCTGGAAATCTGCTGCATAAGAGCCGGCGACAGGAGCACCCAGAGAAAAATCCTGTCCTCTTCACCGCTGCAGTACAAATTGGAACAGGTGCCGGGTCTGCATATCGCAAGCTCCTCTGTTCCGAGCCTGTATTTTTCCCCGCTGCCGGAAAGAAAGGCATTTCCACGGACAATAAACAGCAGGCCGTAGCTGAGCCCCGTGGAAAGACGCAGCAGTCTCTCGCCGGAGAAACAGAACTCCTGAATGGAATATTCCATGCATAAGCCTCCGATCCTGTCATATCGCATAAAATTTACAATAAAATTGTATCATTTTTCCCTAAAATATGTTGCTTTTATATATAATAAAATACTTTTCGATAGTATTCAAATTTTTTATGAGAGTTTTAAACATTAAGTTCCTATATAATTTTAATCAGAGAGCTGTTTTAGACAGAAAAGAGAAATAAAATTGTATAAGGAGGTTAATTTAAAAATGAAGAAAAATCCGGAAAACGGAGTCAGGCCCTTTTCCATGCGGGATAAACTGGGCTACACTCTGGGGGACCTGGGCTGCTGCTGCACTGAGCAGTTCAGAGGAATGTGGCTTTCAACGTTCTATATTCTTATCCTGCAGATAAATCCCTTCCATGTGGCGACGATACTTCTTATAACGAAGATATGGGACGCTGTGAATGACCCCATAATCGGCGCCATAGTTGACAGCCGGAATGCCCCCAGGGGAAAGAAATTTATACCGTGGATCAGGGCTTTTTCCTTCCCGATGGCGGTGCTTTGTGTACTGGGCTTTGTCAATGTGAGCAGCTGGGCCTACGGTCTCAGAATTGCTTACATGTTTGTCTCCTACATACTGTATGAGGCCATTTATACCTGCGTCAATGTGCCCTTCGGCACTCTGTCCAGCGTCATGACCGACGATGTGCGCCACCGGACTGCCCTCAGCCGCTACCGCAGCATGGGCGGCACCATCTTTATGACAGTGATCGTTATGGTAGGGCCTCTGGTACTCTTTGTAGACAATCAGCCCGTTGCAGGCCGCTTTCTTATGCTGGCCTCCATCTGCGCGCTGATAGGCCTGCTCTGCCTGCAGGTGACCTGCGTGTGGTGCAAGGAGAGGGTCGATGTCCCGGTAATTCCAAAGGAAAAGAGAATGAAGTACGGCCAGGTTCTCAGGGAGATTTACAAAAACAAGGCTCTTGTGGGAGTTATGCTTTTCAGCCTTGCCGGCATGATAGGCGCATCAGTTGTGAACGGCCTCAACACCTACCTCTTCAAGGACTATTTCGGCAATGTGAAGCTCGGTGCCGTTGCCGGTGCGCTCAGCACCCTCTGGGCAATAATCGCTTTTATTATCACCCAGCCTCTCGCCAACAGATTCGGCAAAAAAGAATGGTGCTGCATGGGTGCCGGATTCGCGGCAGTGGTATTTGCTGTGCTGTTCTTTGTCCCGCTGCATAATCCCATGGCGTTCATACTCATAAACGGTGTCTGCTTTTTGGGCGCCTCCGGTATGCAGGTGCTTGTATGGGCCATGGTAAATGATGCCATAGACTACCATGAGCTTCGCACCGGAGAGAGAAACGAGGGCATAGTGTATTCAACCTATTCCTTCTTCAGAAAGCTTGCCGGAGCCGCTTCCGCGAGCCTCTCCGCCACTGTTTTGGGCCTGATAGGCTATAATCAGGCAGAGGGTGCAGTGCAGACAGAGGCCGTGCTGGGCTCTCTCTGGAAATCCTATACCGGTATTTATGTACTCGGCTATGCCCTTGCGGTGGTTCTTCTGGCTCTCATATATCCCCTCACAAAGCAGAAGACCCTGCAGATGCTGGAGGAGCTCAAATCCCGCCGTGCGGCAAAGGCTGCCGGACAATCCGCTGTACAGGGGTGATTTAATTGATTACGCGTCAGGTTTCCATGAAAAACAGAGAAGGCAGCTGCCTGAGAGGCATAGTGACGATGCCCGAATCTGAGGGCAGATTTCCCGCAGTTTTGCTGCTGCACGGCTTTGCCGGCTCCGTATCCGGTTATAAATACTTGAATACCCGCATTGCACGCAGCCTTGCGGAGAGGGGCATCGCCTGTGCCCGCTTTGATTTTTACGGCTGCGGGGAGAGCGACGGTGAATTTGAAGAGCTCAGCTTCAGCGGCCTCTGCAGGGATGCGGAGGATATGTTCAGCTGGCTCAAAGAGCAGGACTTTGCAGATACCGGCAGACTGTGCCTCGCAGGACAGAGCCTCGGCGGCTACGTGGCGGCCTCAACAGCTCCTTTTCTCAGACCTGCGGCGCTGCTGCTGCTCTGTCCCGGAGGCGGGATGTGGTACGGTGCAAAGCCAAATGCCGATGCTGTCACAGCCAGCGGCGCGGACTTTGCAGACCTTGAGGGCCTATGCTTTAAGATGAGCTTCAACTATGACATGGCCTCTCATCCCGAGCCTTTTATGGAGGCTCAGGGCTATGGCGGCAGGGTATTCATAGCGAGAGCCAGAAATGATAAGCTGGTGGGTGAGCGGGCATTTATGGCCTATGCCGCCTGCTATGATAAACCCGTACTCCTGCAGACAGAGGGCGGCGGACATAATTTCGCGTCCATTCCGGCCAGAGAAAAAATCTGCTCTGCCATGGCAGAGTTTATAAACAGCCTTTAATAATCATCATAATCCACAAATCATAACTACAAAATAACATAACCCTTCTTAACTCCCCGGAGCTTATCCCCGGGGCAAAAAAGAGACCTGAGCTTTTAGATGAAGCTCAGGTCTTTTTAACGCTGTCGCTTTGCTGGAATTATATCCGGTTTAACCGGCGGAGAGGAAATCCTCAGACAAAGGAGATTTTGACTTGCAGATAAAAAAACTTACTCTTCCATTTCCTTGCGCATTTTAAGTACCTGGCAGATACTCTCAATACGGGTTCTCATGTTCTCCATGCCGTAGTCCCGGTCATCGTAAAAGTCGCATTCCATGTAGAAATGGGGTACGCCGGTGCGCTCCTCAACCTTTTTCGCCGCAATTTTCTGATGTGCTCCCAGCCAGCGGTCGAAGTCAAAGAAGCCCATAATTACACCGTCGGGCTTGTTTGTTTCAACCTTTTCGACCATGCTCTCAATGTCAGAGCCCATGTTCTGTATAGAGCCGCGGCGCAGCCATGTCTCTGCCATGACCATAAATGGATCATCAGAAATATAATTTTTGTTTAGCTGGTTTTTGGTGATGCTGGTTATGAGACTGTAGGTTGTGCAGACACCGTTGTCGAGGAATATACGGTCATACCAGGGGACAGGTGCGGAGTCGAAGTAGCAGGCCACCTTCGGTGAGCCCTTGGGCAGGATGCCGACGCCGTCCTTCATGGCCTGACGCAATTCTCCGAGCAGTGTGTCGATTGCATCTTCCATGCCCTTAAGTCCTCTGTTAAAGGGGACAAGCTGGAAGGAGGAAACGACTGTAAGAGTGTTGCCGCTCATTACAGGGGGATCAGCCCTGCAGATCATCTGAGTGAGCTGGGCAACCTTAAAGGAGACACGGAGGAAGTCGTCATTTGCCTGCTTGAAGTGTTCGGGCAGAACCTTGACGCCGACTATATCGCAGATGGTATTAAATCCGGAGCGAAGCTCGCTTGCAACGTGTTCGACCTTGCGAATGACCTTGTCGTCGTCAACACCGTAGAGGGAATCATGAGGGCAGCGGGAGATGACATATCTCCACTCCTTGCCCAGCATATTCTGAATAAGCTCATCGGTTTTGGGGCCTTCGTCGCAGTTGAATCCCCAGGACCAGATGACATCGGGGGCTGCAATAATGCCCTTCATGAATGCGGTATAGCGCATCTTGTTAAGCGGGCAGTGACGGCAGCCGGGGGTAAGACCCTCCGATTCGGCAGCTTCAAAAAACGGGCCTGCCATGTGGAGAATGCCATTGAGCACCATGGTGAGCAAAATGTCGGGGAAGGAGACGAAGATACTGGGATCGGCATATTCAAGAGCGTAATAGAGGTTGCAGTGTGAGGGCAGGATGCCGTACACCAGCCTGTTGCCCTCGGCCTTGTACTTGGGAGTCATACAGGTATCAATAAATTCCTTGACAAGCACACCCAGTGCCATGCGCACGCCCTTATACTGAGCATTCCAGTTGTTGGGTATCCAGTCTGTGCGGGCACTGTCCAGCCTTTCCTCGGTTATACCGACCCTTCCGCAGACATATTTAAAGTTTTCAAGATCATTTTTCAGATCGTCATCTGTAAATTCCAAATATTTCAGGAACTCTCTGTAAGCATCATGGTTCATTATTTACCCTCCTTAAGTGCTTCAACAAAGCTTTCGATACGTGTAACAAGTGAACCCATAGCCTCGCGGGAGTACTCATAAGAGGACTCAATCTTGATTATAGGCGTTTTTGTTTCGCTGAGCCACTTTGCTACGCAGGCAAATTCCATATTGTAGATTTCGTCAAAGACCAGCTGGTAGGAGACCACACCGTCGATTTTGTAATCTTTGATAAGCTGCTGGATATATTTGTAGCGCACATCCCAGGAAGGCTGGAATATGTTCACAGGGGGCTTATCCAGATAACGGGCTTTTGCAAATGCATGGAGAGGATCAGGATCGCTGAGATCAAAGTCCCAATTATAGGGGCGTACACCCTCATCCATGAATTCGGCGGCAATAACTGCACCGGAATCCTCAAACCTGGCGGGGACGGTGTAGTCACCGATTGCCACTGCGTGGCCGAAAATAAGAATTCTGGGTGCATCCTCAGAGAACTTTCCGGGAGCATCCTTCAGCTCATTATAGAGCTCATCCAGCTTTTCAATCATGACCTCAGGATCAATCATGTAGGAGTAGTGGTTGAGCTTGATAAACTCCGTGGTTCCGATGGGAGGATTGGGGAGCTTCCTCAGGTCGGAAATCTTTCTCAGACCTGCATTGACCTTGTTTGTAAGCTCCATGTAGTGCTTTGCCTTCTCATCGGTGATTTTGATTCCTGTCAGTTCCTCAACCTTATGCATGTTTTCACGAAGGTTGCCCAGGTAGTATTCAAAGGCGAAGGGGCGGTCCCAGTCAGCCGGCACACCGACTTTCGCAATGGGCAGACCCCAGGCTTCCAGAAGCTCGGTCATCCTTCCGATGTGGCATTCTGACTGATGAGTAATGATAAGGTCTGAAATGGGAGTGACGGGATCCATGCCCATTTTGTAGAAGCCGGCCATGGAACGGGCCAGCGGGTTCATGAAGCGCAGCATGTCATCGAGGATGACTTCAGGGGGTTCGGGTTCTCCGCCGCGGCACATCAGGTAAGGTTCAGCACCTGCCGCGCGGATAAACTCCTCCGGGATAAAGTTGCCGGTGTACTGAATTATTTTCCGGCCTTCTTTTTTTGCTTTCTTCAGTTCCTGCGGTCTGAGACTCGCAAGTTTTTCAATTTCCTGCAATACTTTGCTCATTGGCAAAAGACCTCCTTATTTGAATTTTCGGTTTATTTTCAAGAACTTCACAGTTCTTTTGTACATTTTTTATCTCTGAGCTCTTTGCGGTAATCATTGTATGCAGTGATCGCCGCACCCAGGGCGGCGGTAGACTGAGGATTCACAGAGGGCGTTACAGGCTTGCCCAGGAGCTCTGAGAAAATCCTGGCTATTGCATGGTTGTTGGCAACACCGCCTGAAAAAACTATCTGATCCTTGTAGGGGATGCGCCCGGCCTTTCCCATGCCTACGATACGCCTTGCGATGGCCCAGCCAACTCCCGCTATAATATCTTCTTTCTTTTTACCCTGGGACAGAAGGGAAATAATCTCAGATTCTGCAAATATTGTGCACATAGAGCTGATATGACAGGGCTCGTCCGAGGAGTCAATCAAATCGGACAGATCGTCCATTTCAACTCCCATGAGTCTGTGGGTCAGGACTTCAAAGAAACGCCCTGTACCCGCTGCACACTTGTCATTCATTTCAAATCTGGTGACCATACCGTTTTCAAGGCCTATCACCTTGCTGTCCTGGCCTCCGATATCGATGATGGTGGAAACATCCGGATAAATTTCGACAGTTCCGAGCCCATGGGCAATTATCTCTGTTATTGCTTTGTCTGCACATTCAAGTGCTTTGCGCCCGTATCCGGTGGAGACTATTCTACGGACATCGCCCTTTTCGGCACCCAGCTCTTTGAGGGCGGCATTAAACACCTTAACTCCGCTTAAATTTCTGTCGGCCTCCGTATAGTCGTGGTAATATACAAGCTGTTTTTTGTTCTCGTCCAGAAGAACACATTTACTGGTCGTAGAGCCAATATCAATTCCGGCAAAAAGAATTGCGATCACTTCCTTAAACTTAGTCGATCCGTAAAGCGGGTTTGACAAATATTCCGCTTCTTTTAAATTCATAATAGCTCACAGAGATTGTTTTGTAAATAACGCACTTTTTGGGTATAGTCTTACTTAAAAGAGAGTACAATACAGAATAAAAAAGAACATTAAATTGAAAATAAGAAAACCAGCGGGTTTATAATCCCGCTGGTTTTCCTGCTTAAAATTTTCTTTTTTCAGTCCTGAAGGATTGTTTTCAGTCCTGAAGGATTGTGTTTCCCTCAGACAGATGTTCAAAATACTGCTTTGTAACCGTCATAAATTTTTCAGAGAGTGAGTCCATATACTGCCCGGAGCGCCAGAAAAGATATACAGGTCCTCTGTGCGGAACTTCTCTGAGCTGTACATATTTATCCTGAAAATACGGGTCCAGCTGCAGAACAGATTCAGGCGCAAGAGAAATTCCAACTCCGGTCTTTACAAATTGCAGGGCGGAGTTAGTGTCAGAGGTTTCAACATATATTTTCTGCCCCAGACTGCATTTATCAAAATATAGATTCAGCACATCAGTCATGGCAAAGCCCCGTCTGGTGCCTATAAAAACTTCATTTTTGATATCGTCAATACTTGCGACTTTCTTTCCGCTGAGCCAATGGTTTTTCGGATAAATGACGAGACCCCGGTCGGCAATCAGCAGGGTTTTGTCGAATTCCTCAGGGACCTGAGGACCGACAATTCCAAAGTCCAGGTCACCCTTTGACATAAGCCGGCAGATATTTGTTTTAGTCATGAGATACAGGCGAATATTTGCATCCGGCAGCTTTTTTCTGAGCTCTGCCACCAGCCAGGGCATATAGAGACTTGCATTTGTGGCAATTTTTATCTGGTTAACAAAAATTTTCTTCCTGGCATTGATGGAATTGATCATATCCTTCTCCAGCCCGACCATTCTGGAGCAATAGTCATAGAGAATTTTCCCAAAATCATTAATCTGAATTCCACGGCCTACCCGGTCGAAAAGTTTCACACCGAGTTCGGCCTCCAGCTCAGAAATTGAATTTGACAGGTAGGGCTGAGAGACATTAAGCTCATCCGCCGCACGGGTCATATGCTCGGTTTCAGCTGTTTTCATGAAGAAAAGAATCTGGGTTCGTTCCATAAAATCACCTATTTCTAATACGAATGAATCGATAGCTTATTATACATTTCTAAAGAGTACCTTTTATGATAGCATGGTGACAAGGGAGATTGTGAAAATCATATCAATATCGTGCCGATACTCAGGCAGACAGGAGGCGCTTATGTGTACTGACAGTGAGAATACAGGAATGACGATTGAAAAAGCCCAGCTGGATGAGTTCGAAAAGTGCGAAAATTTTTGCAGGGTAATGGGACGAAAATGGAGAATGCGTATACTATGCCTCGTCTACTGCGGCAATGATTTGAGATATTCGGAGATCAAAACACTTCTATGTCCTGTGACGCACAAAATGCTCAGCGAGGAGCTGGGCCGGCTCTGCGACGAAGGGCTTCTGGTGAGAATCGAGTGCGGGGGGATGCCGCTCCGCGTAAAATACGAAATGAGCGAAAAAGGTCAGGAACTTTTAAAGTGTTTTGAACCGATAAAAAAATGGATTGATGAAAATGAGGCCGATGCAGCCAGCACAAAATATCACCAAAAAGTACAGGAAAAATAAGGAAATACTCACTTAAAAGTGAGTTGTTCACTAAAAAATTAGATAATCTCTAAATACAGTAATACGATTTCCGGGTGGAAATGTCAAGTACAAAAAAGAAAGGATGATTAAAAATGGCCGAAACAGGCAGAGAGCTTCAATTGGCAGATGGCCTGGAAGCTCTGATGGAAGAAAGGGGAATACGCAGCGAGGATGTCCTACAGGTTATAGAAGAGGGAGAAAGCAGCGGAAACAGGCTTTTTTCCGAGAGCAGCGGACACAGCCTTGCAAAGAAATGGCTGAATAATTTTTGTGTCTATGTGGAGTATGCTGCAAAAGGCGGCGTGTTTGAGGTCTACGACACATATTCTCATCGGGTGCAGTTTACCGATGAGGAACAGTGAAAGGGGCGGGTATCATGCAGGATTGGAAATGTGCAAAATGTAATGTGGCGGTGGAGGAATGCGAGATAGCAATTCACTACGGCGACATGGAATTGCCGGCAGCTTCCGGTTACCGCTGCCCGGTCTGCCATGCCCAATACATTCCCTCGGAGTTTGTTGTGGAAGAACTGAATCCGGCCGAACAGATGCTCGAAGGCAAGTAAGGGGATTAAGGAGAAAAAATGTACGATTATGATGTGGTTTCAATCGGCGGAGGCCCCGGCGGTTCGGCCTCAGCCATGCGCTGTGCAGACAGGGGCTTTAAAGTAGCCATCGTTGAAGAACGCAGAAAGAACGGCGCAGGCGGCACATGTGTGAACAGAGGCTGCATTCCCACAAAGGCGCTTATGGCCTCGGCTAATTTATATGCCTCTATAAAAAATGCGAAGGCATTTGGAATTAATGTGGATGCGTCAGCAGTCAGACCTGATTTCAAGGCGATAAACAGAAGAAAGAACGGCGTTGTAAATAATTTGAGCTTTGGCCTTGAGGCCATGCTGTGGAAGAAAAACCGCGGAATTGATGTTATAAAAGGCAGAGCAAAGCTTGTGGATCCTCACAGCATTGAAGTCGATGACGGCAGGGAAGTCAGAAGAATTACAGCCCGGAATATAGTTATTGCCACCGGATCGGAACCCCTCGAAATTCCGGCATTTCATATGGATCATGATAAAATTATAGGTTCAAATGAAATTATGGACTTAAGCCGTCCGCTGCCGGAAAGTATGGTAGTTGTGGGCTCCGGCGCAATCGGCCTTGAATACAGCCATATTTTCAATATCTACGGTGTGGACATCACAATAGTTGAAATGATGGACAATCTTGTCCCCGCTCTGCACGAAAAGCAAATCACTGATATGGTGCAAAAATCACTGGAGAAGCGGGGAATAAAGGTCATAACCGGCTGCGGAATCGAGAGCGTAAATATAGCTGATGACGGGCTTGTGCATTCAAAGCTTCAAAACGGGCAGGAACTTATTTCTCAGCAGGTGCTGGTCGCAATAGGCCGAAAGCTCAATACGGAAAATATCGGCCTTGAGGATCTTGGAATAAAAACTGACTCCAGGGGATTTATCCTTACTGATGAGAAAATGCGTACAAATATAGAAAATATATTTGCGGCGGGTGATATAACATACGGCACCCAGCTCTCGGACAAGGCCCAGCGGCAGGGCATAGTTATCGCAGAAACCATTGCCGGCAATGAGTGCTCCATAAATTATGATGCGATCCCGTCCACCGTCTTCATGGAACCCGAGATCGGTATGGTTGGGCTTACGGAGAGCGATGCAGCGCAAAAGCACATAGAGACAATTTCCGGAGCATTAAAATTTGCATCCAATGAAAAGGCAATTGCTATAGGAAAAACTGAGGGCATGATAAAAGTGGTTGCCAGAAAATCAGACCATGTTATCATCGGCGCCCAGATATTCGGACCGGAGGCCTGCGACCTTATAGCAGAGCTCACCCTGGCAGTTCAGAACGGACTTACCCTGGAGCAGCTCTCAGACACTATGCATCCTCATCCCACACTTACGGAAATAATTCTTGAAGTGTGCAAAAATGCTCTGGGTCTCTCTTTCGACAAATTCTGAGTAAGACTGAGGCAGAATATGGAAAAAATGCCGCTGAGGGATGCATTTATCAGCAGGGAGAACAAGTTTCTGCTTCTGGAAAAGGGATTTAAAAAATGCGGATATAAAAAAGACGAAGAGCTTCTGGAAATCGGATGCGCCCGGGGCGATGCCGCCGCATACCTTTGGAAGAACGGGTTTACAAGACTTACTTCGACGGACATAGATGAGAAAGCGATTGCCGAGGCAGAGAGATGTCACAGCGGCTGCCGCTTCCTCAGGGCTGATGCGTGTGATCTGCCTTTTGAAAATGAAAGCTTTTACGGTGCGTTCAGTGAAGCCGCATATTCAGTTATCACCGATAAAGAAAAAGCGTCACGGGAGTACAGGAGAATTCTGAAGCCCGGCGGAAAATTCCTTTTAAATGATTTCTGCCTCAGAGATCAGAATGCCCGCGGTGCCCCGGAAACAGGTATTCCCTGTTTCCAGGGCGTACGGACAATGGACGAATACAGAGAGATTTTTGAAAATTCCGGCTTTGAATGCAGATATGCCGGAGAGGAATTTCCGGAGTTCATAAGAATTGCCGTGAGCTTAAGTAAAATCTTTTCTGTGCCTCCCGGCGAGGTCGGAGAGTATATTTTAAAGAGCTATGGCACTGACAGTTATGTAAGTGATTTTTTCTCGGGCTTTCGCCTGAGCTGCTGCCAGATGATATTTGTAAGGTCCAATGAATAACAATAAACTCATATATAAAACAAGAAGTGTCTGTCCGTACTGTCTCAAAACTGTCTATGCAGATGTGTCTGCCCATCCGGACGGCGTGTATATGGATAAAGTCTGCCGTCAGCACGGGAGCTTTTCCACACTTATCTGGGACGACACGGAAGAAAACTATCTCAGGTGGCTGAGCTTCGGCGGGATTGATGTTTCCGCTCTTCCGAAGACGGAAGAACAGTGCGACGAATATCTCTCAGGTGCCTCTTTCCGCTCTGAAGCGGAGCAGCTGCCGGTGTCCTCGGCTCTTATGAGTACAAACCGCTGTAATATGAATTGTCCGGTCTGCTTTACGAGGGACAAAAAAGAGGCACTCTATGAGCCGGATTATGATGAATGCAAAAAACTGATGCTGGAATACAGGGCCAGGGCGGGCAGTGATGCAATAATTGAGTTCTGCGGCGGGGAGCCGACGGTTCGGGATGATCTGCCGGAACTTGCCGGGCTTGCAAAAAATATGGGTTTTGACTTTGTGCAGCTCAATACCAACGGGATAAGACTGTCACAAAGTCCGGAATACTGCAGATGCCTCAAGAAAAGCGGAGTGACAACTGTTTATCTGGGCTTTGACGGATTTTCAGATGGGGCCTATTTCGCAAAATATGCAAGGAATCTTTTGAATGTAAAATTAAAGGCTGTCGAAAACTGCAAAAAAGTCGGCCTTGCGATTGTACTTGTCTGCTGTGTCATACCGGGGGAAAATGATATGGAGCTTGGAGATATAGTCCGTTATGCAAAGGCCAATATGCCGGCAGTAAAAGGAATATATCTCCAGCCTATAAGCTATTTCGGAATTTATCCTCCGGATAAAATAAGGCGTATAACTATCCCGACTGTCATAAGAAGGCTTTGCGACCAGTGCAGGGAGATTAAGCCGGAGCATTTCTGCCCTTCGGATTATGAGCATCCGCAATGCTCATTCAATGCAACATATATGCTGGGAAAAGACGGAAAACTGACTGCACTTTCAAGATTCAGCGGCAGAACCCGAAGCGGTGAAAGCCTGAGCCGGCTGCGCAAAAATCTCAGGCTGACCTGGCTGCCGGGGGACAGAAATCTCCTGAGCATAGGAGGAATGGCATTTCAGGACTGCTGGAACATAGATCTTGCCAGAGTAAGAAGATGCTCCGTTCAGATAATTCAAAAAGACGGCAGACTGATACCGCTGTGCAGTAAATATCTGAGCGGAATTAACGGGGAAAAGATATTCCCGGGGATAGGATAATGGAACAGAGCCTGGAAAAAGGACTTTTTGAACTTTGCGAAAAACGAATAAAATCCGAACCGGAATTTAAATCAGAGTACAGCGGGGAAACAGATGCTGAACTGTTTGAGAAATTCAGGCTGTTTCAGCTGAGAAAAACAATTGAACTCGCGCGAGAAAAAAGCCCTTTCTATAAAAGACTGTATAAAGACCTGCCTTTCAAGGGGGGAAACATATCCGGTCTGGATGATCTGTGCAGACTCCCTTTTACAGACGGTAAAGATCTGACAGGCAATGCCTACGGAATGCTCTGCAGTTCCCAGGCAAATGTTGAGAAACCGGTGACGTTTTACAGCTCCGGGGCAACGGGAAACAGAAAGAGAATTTATTTTTCACACGCAGATATAAGAAAAATCCTGGATTTTCTGCCGAGAGGAATGAACACTGTGGTAGGCAGAACAGAGGGCAGGATTCTGGTTATGCTTCAGAATTCCCAGGGCCGCGGGATAGGAAGCATACTTGCTCAAAGCCTGATTGAGTACGGTATGCCGGCCTGGACGGGAGATTTGGAAGATGATCCCGAGCATTTATACGAAGTAACGCTGAACAATAAGATCAATGTCTGGTTCGGTGAGGCCATAAGCATTTTCAGAGCGACAAGAATACTTGAACAAAAACACGACCTGAAAAATCTTGGGATGAAATGCATTTTTATAACGATGTGCAATATCCCGCAGTACATGACTGATTATTTACAGAGGGCGTGGAACTGTAGGGTATCCACTCATTACGGCCTTACGGAATCGGGCTGGGGTCTGGCAGTTGACTGCCCGGAATGCGGCGGATATCACTATGATGAGCTGGACCATATTATAGAAATTGTCGATCCTGTCAGCGGAGAGATAAAAAAAGAGGGAGAATACGGGGAAATTGTGCTTACAAATATATCCCGGGACTGTATGCCGCTTATACGCTACAGAACGGGGGATATTTCCTGCATTAAAAATGCTGTCTGCGGGAGTCATCTTAAAACTCTGGGACATATTAAAAGGCGTCTTGAAGGTGCGGCAATTATTAAAGGCAGGGAATTTTATCCGGCACTTTTTGACACGGCACTCTATTCAAGCCCCGGACTTCTTGATTACAGGATATTTTATCGCGGCGAACAGCTGATATTTGAAATCGAGACACTTAAAGACTTCGATTTCGATGTGCAGGGACTGAAGGGAAAACTTATGTCACTGGATATTATGAAACAGATGCCTGCCCCGGACATCCGGCTTGTGCCGGAGGGGGCGCTGAGAAAGTACTGCTATGAGAAAAAAAGAATAGTGTCCGCGGAGGCAGAAAATGAATGAAATACTGCACGAAACCGAGAGCCTGTGTCCGGTATGCCTGAAAAAAATAAAGGCTCAGTACATAAATGAAAAGGACGGAGTATACATACACAAGCACTGTCCGGAGCATGGAGATTTTAAGGTTCTCTTCTGGAGAGATGCCGATATGTATAAATCCTGGCTCAGACAGGGCATTCATGCACCGGCCAAAGACAGAGGAAGACCGGAGAAAAAGGGCTGTCCGTTTGACTGCGGACTCTGTAATGAGCACCACAGCGGTACCTGCACTGCGATACTGGAAATCACCTATCGCTGCAATATAAACTGTAAGGTCTGCTTTGCAGATGCCAACAAAGAATGCTTTGAGCCGGATCTGCAGCAGCTTGAGATGATGTACAGAGCCGCTCTTAAAAGCAACCCGTACTGTTCGGTACAGCTGAGCGGCGGGGAGCCCACTGTACGGGACGACCTCCCTGATATTGTAAGACTGGGGAAAAAACTCGGGGTGGTGCATCTCCAGGTAAACACCAACGGAATACGGATAGCCCGGGATTTTGAGTTTCTGAAAAGCCTGAAAGAGGCGGGCCTTGACCTGATTTATCTGCAGTTTGACGGGGTTGACGACAGCATATATCAGGCCACGAGAGGCCGTAATATGATGGATATAAAGCTCAAAGCCATTGAGAACTGCGAAAAGCTGAATATGGGTGTGCTTCTGGTGCCGGTTGTAGCGCCGGGACTTAATCTGCACAGACTGGGAGAAATAGTTGATTTTGCAAAGCATCATATACCCTGCGTAAAGGGAATACATTTTCAGCCCCTCTCATATTTCGGACGGTATCCTGGAGAAACGCCGAAGGATGAGGGGCGCTGCGGACTGTGCGATGTACTCCATGCTCTTGCTGAGCAGACACATGGGGAAATGAAAATGGAAGATTTTGTGCCCAGAAAGCAGTTTGACCCCCACTGTGATTTCAGCTCCAGCTATTATCTTGATGAATCGGGACATTTAATTTCCATGTCCAGTTTTGATCAGAATGAAAATGACACTGAGCAGACTGACTTTGTGGAAAAGACAAACCTTTACACGGATAAACGCTGGCGTTATCAGCCTGAAGGCAGCAGCAAGAGTCCCGTTATGCGTTTTGCCATGCGTACACTCAGCCATTCTTTTTCTGTGTCCGGAATGGGCTTTCAGGATGCGTGGAACATTGATTTGGGGAGACTTAAGGGCTGCTGCATACACATTGTAAATGCAAAAGGAGAGCTTATTCCTTTCTGCGCTTTTCATCTCACCTCTGAGTGCGGCAGGCGGCTCTATACAATGGAGGGAAAAAACATTGAAAAGAATGGGAATTGATGCGGATATGTATTTAACTGAGGCCGTTGAACTCTATCCGCAAAGTCTGAGGATGTTCATGCAGCTGGGAATGTGCTGTATAAATGAAGAAAACCAGAACTGGACAGTCGGAGAGCTCTGTTCCCATTACAGAGTTGACACGGATAGCTTTATAGACGCCGTGAATCAAATCATATGAAAGAAGAAATCAGGAAGCTCAGATCGTTTTTAAAGGCATCGGACTACACCGTGTTTTTTACCGGTGCCGGAGTTTCAACAGACAGCGGTCTGGCCGATTTCAGGAGCAGCGGCAGGGGACTCTATAACAAACCAAATCCGTACGGTGTGCCCACAGAAAAAATACTGAGTCTTGATTTTTATGTGGAGCATCCCGAAGAATTCTTTGAATTTTACAGATCAAAGCTTTTAAAGCTGGAGGCCAGGCCCAATTCGGTACACTATGCCATAGCGGAGCTTCAGAGACGCGGGCTTGTTCAGGGACTTATCACACAAAATGCAGATGAATTGCATAGGAGGGCAGGGTCGCAGAATGTGATCAGTATTCACGGCAGTGTCTATAATAACCGCTGTGAAAAATGCGGGAGGCTCTTCACGGCTGAAAAAGTGGCCCATGCCGAAGGCGTGCCGACGTGCGGCTGCGGCGGAATCATAAGACCGGGCATAGTCTTGTTTGATCAGATACCTGATATGGGCGAAATTATGAAGGCGGTCAAAGAGCTTAACAGAGCTGAGCTCCTTGTGGTTGCAGGCAGTTCTTTAAAAGTTTCTTCTGCATGGAAGCTTTTGAAAAATTTCAGGGGCAGGATGGTCATTTTGAATCTGGAACCAACGCCCTTTGATAACAGGGCTGAGCTCGTTATTAATTCTGAACTGAGTGAGATTTTCGATGCCCTGATGTTTGCCGGAAAGGGAGAGCTATGTTGAGAAAAAAACTTCTTTGCTGTATCAGCCTGCTGCTTTCAGTACTGCTGCTCTGCAGCTGCGGAACAGATGCCGGAGGGGAGCCGCTTAAGGTCGGATTGCTGGGCACATCCGTAAAGCCGGTAGGGGTTTTGCTGGCCGATAAACTGGGATATTTTGAAGAAGAAGGTGTGGAGGTTGAATTCCAGAAGGTTTCAGGCATGAATGATGCTTATGCAGCACTTGCCAGAGGCGCTTTGGATGTTTACCTTTTTTCAAGTACTGCGGCAGCAGCTTTTATTTCTCAGGGGACGGAAAGCATCAGAGTAATGGGCGGGACGGCTTCTGAAGGTTCGGAAATCATGGGTCCAAAAGGCTGTCCAGCTATAAAATCTCCCGATGACTTATGCGGAAAGACAATAGCCTGTCAGATGCCCGAGACGGGACAGATGGTGCTGAAAAATTATCTGATTCAAAATGGCTACAGTATCGGTGCCCCGGGTGAGGGAAAAGATGTAAGCTTTATATATGTCAACGATTCAAGTGCGGCAATTATGGGATGTGTTAAGGGAGAATACGATTTATGTATAACAAATGCCTGCCTGGGATATTATGCAAAGGATTACGGTGCGGAGCTGGCCGGCAGCGTTAAACAGTTTGTAAATAACTATCCATGCTGCCGTCAAAGCTGCTGCTTAAATACATATGAGAAGCATTTTGATACTCTGAAGTCCTTTGAAGTGGCGCTTTTAAGGGGCTACAGGTTTTACCTTGAAAATCCGGAGGAAACTCTGGATATGATGGTTGAATATTCCGGGGAGGACAGAGAATTCCTTCGGGCGCAGCTATACGGCACAGATAATTACAGTCCTGTAATGAGATTGTTTCCGGATCCGGACAGGAGGGCCTGTGCAGAATTTTATGAGGCTATGGAAAATATAGGCGAGATTAAACCGGAAAAGGATATTGACTGGAACGAATATATAGTTACAGATGTATACTCATCTGCACTTAAGGAACTGATATCACGGGACAGCAGGGAACCGCTTTGGCGGGAGCTGGAAGCATATTTTGCAGAGCATAACTGAAAAGGATTACTTATGCCGAAAATTGAAGTCAAAAATCTGTCCTTCTCCTATCAGAACGGTAAAACGGAACAGAGGGTACTGGATAACATTAATCTGCAGGTTAATGACGGGGAATTCCTATGCCTTATAGGCCCTACAGGCTGTGGAAAAACCACATTTTTAAGGCTGCTTTCAGGGCTGGAAAGACCGTCATCCGGAGAAATAAAAATAGACGGCAGGTCAATTCAAAATCCGGGACCTGACAGGATGATCGTTTTCCAGGACTGCAATCTTTTTCCCTGGCTCAATGTACTTCAGAATGTGAGCTTTGCCGTAAGGAAAGTCAGGTCTATGAAAAAATCAGAGGCCGACGCGTTAGCCATACTTTATCTGGAAAAGCTGGGACTCAAAGACGCGCGGAATTTGTATCCGGGTCAGCTCTCCGGAGGCATGAAACAAAAAACGGCCATTGCAAGAGCTGTTGCACTGGACAGCCGAATCCTGCTTATGGACGAGGCCTTTTCTGCGCTGGATGAACACAGCCGGCAGGAACTGCAGGATTTTCTTTATCAGGTCTGGCTTTCCGGAGGGCAGTGTAAAAAAACAATAATTTTTGTAACGCATAATATAAGTGAAGCCCTCCTGCTGGGAGAAAGGACGGTTTTAATGGCCGGCGGGAAAATTATAGATGAAGTTTGTCCGGGATTCCGGCAGTGCGGGCGGGAAGTCTGTGATAAGGAAATCTTCCTTTCACTGGCATCCAAACTTCGCAGGGAGCTGAACGATGTGTCAGCGTTTAAGTAGGAAACAGGGCTGCACAATTGCGGCCGTAGAGATGGTTACAGCGGCGCTGCTGACGGTTATACTTGTTGTACCAAAGCAAAAGCAGGGGCTTCATACAGCTTTTTATTTTATAATCAGCATACTTATATCTGATGCTATTTATATTTTCAGCTTTTTAAAAAAACTGAAAGCAGGCAGAAGCACACAAAGCTGTTCTGATTTAATGTTCTTCTATTTGATTTTAATGTTATGCTGGGAAATCCTGAGTACGGTTTTGGCGGTAAGCAATCCCGTGCTTGTCCCCACACCCGAAAACGTTTTTTACAGCTTTTTCAAACTCTGGAGACAAATGCTTTTAAATTGTGCCTACTCCTTTGCAATCCTCATACCGGGGTATTTTGCCGGGATGATTTTTGCGGTATTTCTCGGACTTTTAGCCGGATGGATTCCCAGGTTTGGAAATTTCTTTTATCCGATTGCAAATCTAATGGCGCCTATTCCTGCAGTGGTATTTTCTCCCTATCTTGTGGCCGTCATGCCAAGCTTCCGCTCGGCTTCGGTCCTGGTAATATTTCTGGGTGTATTCTGGCCCAATTTTTTATCCTCGGTCAACAGGGTGAAAAATGTGGACTGCAGGATTCTCGATAATGCAAAAATACTGGGACTGGGGAGATCAGAGATGGTCTTTTCAATACTTTTGCCGGCAATCCTCCCGGGAATAGTCTCTTCACTCAGAGTATCGCTCACAAGTTCGCTTATTATGCTTAATTTTGCGGAGCTAATGGGTGCGACTCATGGCTTGGGATATTTCGTACAAAACAGCATTACCTATGCCAATTATACGCATGCCGTTGCGGGAATATTGTGTATAGCGCTGGTGGTAACCCTGCTGAATAAAATAACTGCCGGAATTGAAACAAAAGCTATACCATGGAGATGATATTATGGATAATCAGGAAAGCTGCTGCTGCAGTCAGTTCGGTGAAAATGAAAATTGCCTTATATGCGGCAAGCCGCTGGTGTATTTTAAAATTGCAAGGCCGATGGAGTGCTGTATTTGTCATAAAATGAAAAATGCCGATGCCATGTGTGAGGACGGGCATTTCGTTTGCGATGAATGTCATTCGGCAGGCGGGGCGGCCATTCTGGATTTCCTCATGAAAAGCGATGAAAGAGACCCTATAAAATTATATTTACAGGTATGCTCCATGCCGCAGGTACATCTTCACGGCCCTGAACACCACAGCATTGTCCCATGTGTCTTACTTACTGCATATAAAAATACCGCGGGCCTTGAAGACTACAGCGATTGCCTGAATGAGGCATGGCGCCGCGGGAAAAAGGTTCCCGGCGGAGCCTGCGGTTTTCTTGGAGCCTGCGGTGCGGCGATTGGTTCGGGAATATTTATAAGTATCCTCTCTGAAGCGGGGCCGCTTACAGCAGATGTATGGGATCTCCCGCAGCGCATGACAATTTCGGCTCTGACTCCGATGGTTGAGCTGGGAGGCCCCAGGTGCTGCAAACGGACAGGGAGGATTGCAATTGAGGCTGCTGCAAGGTTTTTAAAGGAAGAGTTTAAAGTGGGCCTTGAGACATCAAATCCCAGGTGCAGCTTTTCTTCAAGGAACAGAGAATGCCTGAGGGAGCGCTGCCCGTATTTCAATCCCGAATCCGGGGCTAGGCTTGGCCGTCAGCCGCTGCTGTAATAAGGCCAGACCCTAATAATGGAGTTGCCTGGTCAGGGGACACAGGCAGTTTGCAGAATAATTACTGCCCGACAGTATGCCGGAATAAAAGATTATATTTGTGCAGAAAGTCCTCATCAAATCCGGAGAACAGATAAGCCTTTTCGGTCAATAGAATATTAAATAAAAAAGCAAAGCCAGCTGAACTGAATTGTCAGAACAGCTGGCTTTATGATATGCAGATAAGAGAAACCGGGCATTCTTGCAGCCCGGTAAACATTGTACCTTTCAGCTGAGCTCCTCCGTAAAGAGCATGCCGCCGCACTCATATGCAAAGGCTTCCTGCTGCAGCAGATCATTATGTGTGCGGTATGCCGCCTCAAAGATTTTAATAATATGTTCTTTCTTATCCTCGGCACAGAACACAGTGACAAGCTCCTCGGCGTAGGACCGCCCGCTGTAAAAGCCCGTGGCCGGTACAGAATAGAAAGCCGTAAATCCGGCAGCCCCGAGCTCTGCCCTGAGATACCGGAGAAATGCCACGTGCTGATTTTCAGTAAGCTTTCCGCACCATGAAAAGTGCGGTACATGGAGGACCAGCTTTACATCACTGCAGATAGCTTTTGACGCTGCCATGACTGTCACTTCCTCTCCATACGCAGCAGGGTGCAGCCTTTTCCTCTCGGCTCCATGCCCTCAGGCAGAAGGTAATTCCTCTCTGCAAAGGCGACTGCGGGCATGTCTCTCTCATCCATATCGACGAGCAGATCGCCGCCGCCGGTATTCACAATTTTCCAGATCATAACGCTGGGATAAGGGCGCCTGCCTTTGCCGTCAAAGAGAAAGAGGTAATGGGAGCCCTCCGGAGAACTGACCTCATTGCAGCCGATTTCCTCTGTCTGGAGCAGGCCCCCAGCAGTTTCAGGTCCCAGGGCAGGCGGGCACTGATAACATCCTGCAGAGTCCCGTCCTTTGGATTGAGGGCGGCATGAAACATGATGCAGCCTTCCTTGTTCTTCTGAATCAGCATTTTTAATATACTCCTGTTTCTTGATACTCATAAAGAAAACAGCCCCATCGACCGATGGGACTGCATACTCTCAAATATCCCATCGTTCAAGCTTTGGCACCTTGCCCGCGGGCAGGTTGTCGTGCGGTCAACGAGCTTGTCTCTCGCGCACTCTTTATGGCAATTTGAGTATATCTCATTCAAAATCTTCTGTCAATGTATTAATTCACCGTTCTCTTCGCATATGATACCTTCCGCATCCCGGCCGGCCGGAATTATACGAGTATTTGCTTTTTATATAAAAATTTTTATATAAAAAGCAAAAAATATATGGTAATATAATAATTAGGAGAACGGCAATTAAAGTAACCGGCAAAATTATGAATATAACAGCAGAAGACTGGAGGGAGAGATTAAATGAACACCGCAATCCGCTGGTCGGAACCGAAAATCGAACAGGCAGTGAGGGCCGAACTGCATAAACCCGTGGGGGATATAACCGCCAGAGAGGCTGAGAGCATCGATAATCTCGTTCTCACTGACAGCGGGCTTAAAAATATTACTGACATTAAATTCTTAAAAGGACTGAGGGGACTTTACCTCGGCAACAATGAAATAAGCGACATAAGCCCGCTGAGGGGACTCAGGAGACTTATAAGCCTTGACATATATGCCAATAAAATCAGCGATATAAGTGCATTGGGCGGGCTCAGAAATCTCACAAACCTCAACCTCAGCTGGAACAGAATCGGTGATATAACTGCGCTGAGCGGGCTCAGAAACCTCACAAACCTGGGTCTCAGCGACAATGAAATCAGCGATATCAGTCCGCTGGACGGGCTTGCCGAGCTTACAAACCTTGACCTTATGAGCAACGGGGTCGGCGACATAAGCGCACTGGGGGGACTTGGCAAGCTTGTAAAGCTCAAGCTTTGGCGCAACAGGATTACCGATATAGGCGCCCTGAGCGGCCTAAATAATCTGACAACGCTGTACCTCAGTGAAAACGGAATAAGCGATATACGCGCCCTGTGCAGGCTCACAAATCTTAAGGAGCTTGAACTTAACTCCAACCGGATAACAGACATAAATCCGCTCAGCGGGCTTACCAATCTGAGCTCACTGAGCCTGCCGAGAAACGAAATCAGCGACCTCAGTGCACTGGCTGAGCTGGGCAATCTTGAATATCTCTCCCTCGGTGAAAACGGGATCAGCGACATATCTGCTCTGGGCAGACTCGGAAATCTGAAATGGCTCTACCTTGGGGGAAACGAAATCAGCGACCTTGGCAGACTTAGCAGTCTCACAAAACTACGGCTGCTGGATCTCAAGTTTAATAAAATCAGCGATTACGGCCCTGTAAAGAACCTGCCGGTGTGGAAAAACGGCAATGTCCTTGTCTGATTCCGGCTGCTGCTGCGGGAGCCTCTAACATGTATAATAAAATATAAAGATGAAAAACACGGCGAACACAGACCTGCTTCGGGCCATATGTCCGCCGTGATTTTTTGTAATTGCTTTGCAGAATAAAATCCGCTTATACTGGGGAGCAATTCTTTCTGCTTTTTCCTGTATTGGCACCTGTAAAAATGCCCTTTTATCCGCTGCAAAATGACCGGAGCCCGGAACAGAGTACAGCCGGCCTCAGCCCATAAGCGCAAAATGCACTCTTCTTCGAAGATTACGGATTACATTTTCACCTTGAGCACGGCTTTTTCAACCCTGACAGATTCACCGCACCGGACCTTTGACATGTGGGCCTCGAAGGGAAACACAATCAGGAATTTATCCCTGCTCATATGGCATGAGCTCTCTGCTTTGCCACGGAATCCCGAAACTTCACCGGCGGAATCGCAGTTCTGCCGTTCCGGACATCCGGGGGCGGCCACATCGATTATTTCTTCACCGCGGACAATGATGTGGATGTCGGCATAATCCCTGTGCATCTCATAGGAGGTCTCCTCTTCGGGCACGGTCTCATAGCCGAAGCGGTTTATGAACACATTGTCCCCGTCTATGACGCTGCGGCCGCAGGAAATTTTTTCCGGCTCGCAGCTGAGCAGAAACTGAATTGCGGTGTCCAGATTTTTGTGAATCCCAAGATATCTCCGGAGATTGGATATTTCATCATATATCATCAGGCAATCCTCCTTTGCGATATGCTGTGATAATATCAGCCTTTTTCCTCCGCAACATCGTCGTAAAGGTGGCAGGCGACCATGTGGCCGTCCTTGCCGCAGGGGCGCATTACCGGGTCAACAGTCTTGCAGATCTCCATGCATTTCGGACAGCGGTTGTGGAAGGCGCAGCCGGAAGGCTTGGAAATGGGGCTTGGGACCTCACCCTCAAGGACCTGACGCTTCTTTTTTATGTGGATATCAGGCACCGGAATGGCAGACAGCAGGGCTTTGGTGTAGGGGTGCAGCGGCTCTCTGTAGAGTGCAAGGGAATCAGCCACCTCCACCACCTTGCCCAGGTACATGACAACGATACGGTCGGACATGTACTGAACCACGGAGAGATCATGGGCAATGAAGAGATAGGTGAGGTTCATCTCTTTCTGAATGTCCTTCATGAGGTTCAGGACCTGTGCCTGAATGGAGACATCCAGTGCGGAGACAGGCTCGTCGCAAATGAGGACATCGGGCATGACCTCCAGCGCCCGCGCAATACAGAGACGCTGCCGCTGACCGCCTGAAAACTCGTGGGGATACCGCATGAGATAATCGGTCTGCATATTGACCATTTCCAGCACTTTTTTCATGGCGGCCTCCCGCTCCGCCTGAGTTTTTACACCGTGGACCTTCAGGGGCTCCTCAAAGGAGGTATAGATTTTCTTCTGAGGGTTCAGGGCGGAATAGGGGTCCTGAAAGACCATCTGGACCTTTTTGCGGAACTCGAAGATTTGATCCTTGTCAAATTTGGTGATATCGGTCATCTCGCCGTCATAGTTGTAGAGTACCTGACCGCCGGTGGGCTTTTCCAGCAGCATGATGCTCTTGCCGAAAGTGGATTTTCCGCAGCCGGACTCACCGACGATTCCTAGAGTCTCGCCCTTATAGACTTTCAGACTCACATCATCGACGGCCTTGACATGGCCCACCACTTTTTTAAAGATACCCTTGGTGATGGGAAACCAGGTCTTCAGATTTTTTACTTCAAAAATAACTTCCTTATTCTGGGCGCTCATCTCAATCCACCTCCGGGAAATTATTGAACTTCACGCAGCGGACACGGTGCCCGGGAGAGATCTCATAGCTGGGTATCACACCGCTGCGGCAGGCATCGGTGGCATAGGGACAGCGGTCGGCAAAATCGCAGCCGCCCTTCAGGTCTGCAGGGTTCGGGGTGGCACCCGGTATTGTCTCAAGCTTCTGGCCGTCTGCCAGACCGAGAACGGGCACGCTGCGCAGCAGGGCCTGAGTGTAGGGGTGAGAGGTGTGGTCAAAAATGTCCTCCAGGGAGCCGAACTCCACAACCCGGCCCATATACATGACGCACACGTCGTCCGCCATCTCGGCAACCAGACCCATGTTGTGAGTTATAAGGATGATGGATTTGCCCTCATTGATCTGGAGACCCTTGAGCAGCTCCATTATCTGGGCCTGAATGGTCACATCGAGCGCGGTGGTAGGCTCATCGCAGATAATGAGCTCCGGATTGCATATGAGTGCGATGGCAATGACGACACGCTGCTTCATGCCGCCGGAGAACTGGTGGGGATAGCTGTTTATGCGGACTTCAGGGTCCGGGATGCCCAGCTTGCGGAACATCTCCAGAACTTTTACCCTGGCCTCCTTCTTTGAGCAGCCGGTGTGCTGGATGAGCCCCTCAGCCACCTGATCTCCCACCTTATAGACGGGGTTCAGGCTGGACATGGGGTCCTGAAAGACCATGGATATATCCGGCCCGCGGAGTGCCCGCATTTCGGGCCCGTTGGGCTTATCGATTTTCTCCAGATGGTGCTCTATTATGCTGCCGTCCTCCTTCAGCGCGTTGTACTGTATGTTTTCGGCACTTACCCTGGCGTTCGGACCTGTGAACCGCATAATGGAGTTCATGGTCACACTTTTGCCGCAGCCGGATTCACCGACCACCGCCAGCGTTGTGCCCCTTCTCAGGCGGAACGACACATCCTTTACGATCTTAACTTCTTTGCGGTCCGTAATAAAACTTGTATTCAGCTTTTTTACATCCAGAATTATTTCTTTTGTATCCATACCTGCACCTCCTCACTGCTGCTTGGGGTCGAGAACATCGCGCAGACCGTCTCCGAAGAAGTTAATGGCCAGAACAAACAGGGTAATGGCAAGACCGGGAAATACCCAGATCCACCACTGGTCAACCACTACGGACAGGGACTTTGCAGCGTTCAGAATATTTCCCCAGGTAGGAGTCTTGTCGGCGACGCCCAGACCGATAAAGGACAGCGCGGCCTCCTGCAGAATGAAGAAAGCCACGTTTGTGGTGATGGAGACAATAATCGGGCTCATAACATTAGGCAGGATCTGCCGGAACATAACATTGGATTTACTCATGCCGAAGGCCTCACAGACCTTCACATAGGTCTCGCCCTTCAGGCTGAGAAACTCATTGCGGACCATGCGGAAGGTGGTCATCCAGCCCGTAAACACAAAAATGAACAGCAGGTTTCCAAGGCCTCTCTTCTTGGTAATGGCGACCAGCATCATAACAAGTACAAGCTGGGGGAAGGCCTGAAAAATCTCGGACAGGCGGACAAGGAGCTTGTCCACCCAGCCGCCGAAGTAGCCTGCGACGGCGCCGAACACGGCACCTATGACTGAGCTGAACACCGCACAGAAAACGCCTATAAGTATAGAGTAGCAGCCGCCGAACAGAACTCTGGCCAGCAGATCACGCCCTATTGTATCCGTACCGAAGGGATGCTCCGCAGAGGGCGGATCTTTCATCTGGGTTAGGTTCGGCGTTGAATAGTCTACGCCCCGCACAGCACCGACTATGCAGGCAATTGTAATGATCAGAACAACAATCAGGCCGAAGAGCGCCAGCTTGTTATTCATGAATTTTCTGACATTTCTTTTGAAAAGGGAAGAGGAAGCATTTTTATTCATTTCCTTGATGCTTTTATTTTCACTCACGGTTATATCCCCCTCTCCTTATTCTCCCAGCCGGACACGGGGATCCAGCAGGGCGTTGAGCACATCAACCAGAAAAGAACATATCAGCATGGCAGCAGCGATTATCAGGGTCGTGGCAAGAACAACGGGGTAATCACCGGACGTGATCGCATTTGTCATGGTGAGTCCTATACCGGGATAGGAAAAAACACTTTCTATAACCACGGAGCCGCCGATCAGCATGGGAATACGGAACATTATGATGACGAGCACAGGCTTCATGGCGTTCCGGAAGCCGTGCTTGAGATATACCTTCCACTCGGGAATACCCTTGCTCCTGGCGGTTTTTATGTAGTCACTGTTGAGCACATCCAGCATGGTGTTTCTGGAATAGCGCATGAGCACTGCCACCATGCCTATGGTCAGGGTGAACACAGGCAGGAAGAGGTGGAGAAAGCCGTCGAGAAAGGGATTTTCCGCACCGGGGCTTACACGGTTTGCCGCCGGGAACCAGCCGAGCTTTACCGAGAATATCTCAATCAGAATAATGCCCACCAGAAACTGGGGGACGGCCTGGCCCAGAACGGCAAAAACACGGCCTATGTAATCGATTACGCCGTTCTGGCGTATGGCGGAAATAATACCTATGCCGATGCCTATTATAGTGGAGAAAAGCAGGGAATATCCGGCCAGCTCCAGCGTATATGGAAGGCGGGCGGCAATGGTTTCGGAAATAGGGGCGCCCTTGAAGGAATATCCCAGGTCACCCTTCAGACAGTTGCCCAGCCAATGAAAATACTGAACGATCAGCGGATCGTTCAGGCCGAGAGACTCCTTTAGGGCTTCAATGTTATCGGCGTTTGCGGACAGGGTTTCCGGGCTGACCATAAAGTTGATCGGGTCAATGCCTGTCAGCTGCAGACCGAAGAAAACAATCATACTGATCAACAGAAGCATGGGAATCATAAGGAGCAGCTTTTTACCAATAAATTTAAGCATGATGTCACTCCAATCCAATTTACGTATCGTCCCTGCGGGGCTGTATGCCCTTATACAGCGGGGGAGAGCAGCAGGACAAAGTAGTACACTGCAGCTCTCCCCCGTTTTCAGGAATTAAGGGCTGTTGTGAAGATTTAACCGACCATTTCCCAGTTTGCGAAATCTATATCGCAGCTGTACAGGGGGTTGCAGAACTCCACATTTTCGGGAACTGAAACATGATTGCTGAGGAATACATAGTTGCCGAGAGTGAACATGGGAACCTTGTAGACCTTCTCCTGCTCCAGCTCCTGCAGGGTCTTAAGGGCGGCATCCCTGTCGGACTCATTTGTTGCGCTGAACAGTGCGGTGACGGCCTCGTCAAACTCATCGGTCCCGCCGAAGATGTTGGCAAACAGGGCATCGGTGCTGAGGTACTCGGTGTACCACTCATCTATGGAGAATGCGGATTTACCCTTGAATCCGATGTCGTACTCACGGGTCGTGAACAGGTCTGTGGTGCCGTCGTTGGACAGCGTGGTCTCGACCTTCATGCCGGTCTGCTCCAGATAGTAGGCAACGGCAGAGATAAGGTCGATGGAGGTCTGGTCATTATTGTAATAGCAGATGCGGAGCGTGTGGTCAAAGTCATAGCCGGCCTCTGTCAGATCGGCCTTGGCCTTCTCAGCGTCAAATTTGTACTCGTAGCCGTTGTAGGCCGTGTAGCTGTTGGGAACACCGGAGTTGAGGACAGCGGCGCTGGGGTACAGATTCGCGAGAGCCGCGCGGTCTATGGCCTCGATAATTGCCCTGCGGACCGCAACATCCTGCATTGCGGGATTCTCCTTGCCGTCCACACCCTTCATGTTGAAGATGAAGTACTTGTAGAACAGAACATCGATCTTCTCTGAAGTATAGTCAGGCAGCTTTGCAATTCCGTCTACCAGATCCGTGGCATTACCGTAGAGATAGTCGGCGGAGCCGGCCTGTGCGGCAGTGAGGAAATCGGTGACGAAGGAGACAGTGACCTTCTGAATCTTGGGGGCTGCGCCCTCGTAATTCTCATTCAGCTTCAAAGTGAAATAGTTGCCCACGCTGAACTCATCCATTGCATACATTCCGCTGGTAACGGGATTCTTCCAGAAGGGGTCGGAATCAATGGCCAGGGGATCGGCATCCTTCAATGAGTGCTGGGGAAGGATTGCGAACTGAGCCAGCACATTTATCATGGCTGCGTAGGGCTCGGTCAGGGTCATGGTCAGGACATTGCCCTCAACCTTCATGTCTGAAATCTTTGAGAATGCAGTCGTGTAGATTGCGTTGACGGTGGCTGCCTGCTTTGCGGTCTCGATTGAGAACACGACATCGTCTGCGGTAAGAGGCTCACCGTCACTCCACTTCAGGCCGTCCTTGACAGTGATGGTGTAGACCAGACCGTCATCGCTGATGGAATAGTCAGCAAGGTCCGGGGCGGCGCTGGTCAGGGAGCTGTTGGCCAGGAACAGGCTGCGGAACATGAGGTTGGTGGCCATATTGCGGTTGTACCAAGGGGTTGGGACCTTGTCATCAGTGGTGCTGCCGTCAGAGGTGGACAGGACCAGATTCAGGGTGTCACCGCCGGCACTTTCCGCAGCAGGTTCTTCTGCAGGCTTCTCTTCGGGAGCAGCTGCTTCCTGTTCTGCGGGAGCTTCGGCAGCCGGTTCATTCGCCGAGCCGCACGCTGCAAGTGCAAACAGCATGGCAAGAGACAGAATCAGTGCAAGAATCTTTTTCATACAATTTTCTCCTTTTCATAAAATAGTCACATAAAAAAGCTTACAACACCACACATTAATTGCCTGTTTAACTTATTATACCAAGTATAGTTACATTTGGCCATATTCATAGTTTCCAATAACTCACGGGCTCTTTTGTGAGTTGTGCTGAATTATTCCACTAAAGATGCCAGGAAAATTTGTATATTTTTTCCTGCTTTAGACTTTAATGTCCCGGAACCATTAAGAGGCAGTGCTTTACGGCAGGGAAGGTTCTGCATCCGGGGGAGTCGTTTTTTCTTACCGGCTCTGCATCACCGCCTGCCCCAAGTTGATTTTGCTGAGAATATGTGAGAGTATACATGGTGGAAACAATAAAATTGACAGCTAGTCAACCAGATTCCGCTGATGCATTTTCCAACGCATTAATATCCCGCTACAAGGAGGACGGCTATGTACAATCTGAATTTGAAAAAACTGAAGCTCAAGAGCAGCTGTGATGTGCTGGTTCTGGGCTCCGGAATTGCGGGCATAAGCGCGGCGGTAAGCGCAGGAGAAGCCGGCGTCTCGGTCATCATCGCGTGCAAGGGCAGCCTTTTTTCCGGCTCAAGCTTTTACCCCGGCACCTGGGGACTGGGCTTGATCGGACCGGAAAATGCCGGTGATGAGGAGGATCTGCTCCGGACAATAGAGGAGGTCGGCTGCGGCATGGCGAGGAGGGAGCTGGCTGAGGGACTGGTCCGCGGCATATCCCCTGCGGTAAAGCGGGCAGAGGATATGGGCATAAGTTTTGAGAAAGCCCGTGCCGGTGCCGGACAGAGAGAATATATCCCATGCTTTGACCATAAGCACAGGGCCTGGAGGGGTCTCAGATCTGACAGCTGCCGCAGGGCATTTTCCGCGAAGCTGGAGGAGCTGGGCACCGGGGTCCTCTCCGGATGGGAGGCCATAGAGCTTGTCAAAGACAGCGGGCGCGTGTGCGGCGCGGTACTGAGCAGCGGACAGGAGCTGATGTATGTGGGCTGCAGGGCCGTGATACTCGCCACCGGAGGCTGCGGGGGCCTCTTCAGCCGCCATATATGCAGTGGAGATGCGGAGGGCCTGGGACAGTCGCTGGCCCTTGATGCCGGGTGCAGGCTGATCAACATGGAATTTATGCAGATTATGCCGGCATATCTGTCACCCGTCCGGGGCACCGTATTTAATGAGAAGACCTTCCGCTTCTGCAGTCTTGAGGCGGAGGGCCGCGATATTCTCAAAGGCAGGGACAGTGCGGCTCTGCTGCAGCAGCGCTCCGGCCACGGCCCGTTTACTTCAAGACTTGAGGATCGGGCCGTAGATTTGGCCATACTGGAATCAAAAGGCGGTGTGACCGTGCGCTATTCCAGGGTGCTTATGGATGATCCACCGGAGTTTATTAAAACCTATTTTGACTGGCTCTGTGAGACCAGAGGCCTGACCGCTGATGACCCGGCAATTATAGGACTTTTTGCCCATGCTTCAAATGGTGGTGTTTGTATTGAACCGGATGCTTCAACAGGCACGGAGGGGCTCTGGGCGGCGGGTGAGGTGACCGGCGGAATGCACGGTGCGGACCGCATAGGGGGCCTGTCTGCGGCAAACGGGCTGGTATACGGCCTGAAGGCGGGCTCATCTGCCGCGGCTTTCGCCGTCAATGCCCCGCAGGCTCCAGAAAACTACGGCTTTTCCATGCTGGGGAATGCAGACTGGGAGACTTATTTCCGTGAGCTCCGGGAGATAATGACGGACAGCGCCATGGTCTGCCGCAGTGAACAGGGCCTGAACACCGCTCTTTCACAGGTTCGCATGCTTGCCAAAAAGGCGGAGCTCCGTCCCTGCAGCGATATTTCTGCGGTGACGGGAGCGAGGAGACTTCACGGCCAGCTTCAGACCGCTGAATGTATACTCAGGGCGGCGCTTCTACGGCGTGAGAGCAGGGGATCGCACTACAGAGTCGATTTCCCCGATGAAAATCCGGAGCTTGCCCGGAGAATCAGCATCCGCAAAGAGAACTCTGCCATTCTGGCCGAATTTGAGAACTGATTCTGATAAGCCTGTGAAAGAAAACATATAAACGAAAAGAGACCTCATAACAGATAATTGAGACTGTTATGAGGTCTTTTACAATAATATACAGATATAAAACAATCTTTTTACAGAGGGTTCATATACTTCTCATAGACACACCACCAGGACCGTGCTCTGCAAAAACGGACGATGCCCTCATTATGGCCGATAAAACCAAAAACAATAACGATTTGCCGAACGAAGTTTTAAAAGATGTCCAGACAATATAAAACTTTTGTTCAATAATTGGACAGGCAAAGAACATTAACAACATACATTTACGCCGTCTGGGTTTATAATAAAATCAAAGAGTGAGGCAGTGAAACAGGGGACAGGTGCATATAAGGAGGCTGAGATATTTGGTGAAGTATGAAGAAAAATATTTGGTTGTCCTGCCTGAAAACAGTGAGTCATTGACTATTGCCTATCCCAGCAGTTCAGCCTGCTGCGACTGCGCATATTGCTGGAACGGAATCTGTAAACATCCTGACGGTTCAGGCTCATTTGAATGTCATGTCTGCGAGCCTGCACACTGCGGGTCATATATCGGCAAAACCGATGATTTCAGCAGATACTACTGGGTCAGGGCCTGTCTCGAAAGACTGGACCTCACTGAAAACCTGTATTCATTTGAACAGCAGCTGGAGGAAACAGAGGAAGCAGTCCTGAGAGCACAGAGCGTTCTTGAAAATATTACCGATCGGGACCCGGAATATGAAGCAGCTGTCCGTGGTCTTGAGGATGAAAAAAGACAGCTTTTTATAATTGAGAAAGAATTAGAGCTTATTGAGAGCAGACTCTCAATAAGAGGCGGGGAGCTCACATCCTGGTTTGTCCCGGAAGACAGGTACGCATGAAACAAATCTTTATGCAGCAAAAAACTCCGTCTGCGGCGCATCTATTCTGTACCGCAGCGGAGCTCTCACAGTTTTAACAGTACATTGCCCTTATTCTTCGAAACATGACAGCTTTGCTTCATCTTTTTTCTGTTCTTCCAGACATCTCCTGATCATTTCCTCAGAAAATCCGTCGCGCAGCCTGAAAATTCTGGATATAAAGGGGCGGATGTCGTCCTTCATGCCGCTTTGAAGCCAGCCCAGCAGAATTCCAAAAACCTTGCACCGGTAATAAAGCAGGACAACTGTCCTGTTCTCCTCGGACAGCCCTGCATTTTTGTAGACGGTATCCAGGTACACCCTCGTCTCCCGGTCGCATATCTTCCAAAGATAGGCCTCAAAGGCATTCCTGTTTGCGGAACTGTAAATATGGAGCACGGCCCTGCGGTTTTCGAGAAGGAAATCGATGATCATGGAGACACATTTTTCAACATTTTCTGCGCCGGAGTATTCGCTTATTATCTGGTTCACCTTATACTCCAGAATTACCTCGATCAGGCTTGGGATGTTATCGAAATGGTAATAAAAAGAGTTTCTGTTCAGCCCGCAGCGGCTGGCGATATCGTTGACCGTAATTTTACTTATGGGTTTCTCATTGATAAGGCCCATAAATGCTCTGCACAGGGCCTCTTCTGTAAAATCTGACATGGACATAATTATCTCACCTTGTTAGAATTCTAACAAAAATTTCTTAAATTTTCAAGTCATGCCGTTTTATGTTTGCCGCAGTAAGTGAAAGGAGGGCAAAATGGAATCTGAAATTTATGTTTTATGGGTCGATATGGCCAGAAGAATCATATCTGTGAGATGGGTTCACGGGTATGAGAGGGTGGATCTGAAGAACGAAAAACATTACAGAGATGCATTGATGTCTTTCCTTGCAAAGGGGTATCAGGTTCACTAGAATCGCGATTTTCGGAGCAGGGCAGATTCAAAATGCCGCCGCAGTTAATACATTTTACGGGCAGAACCCCGGATGCGAACATTTCAGCCGCACCCGGGGTTCTTTAATTATTCTGTCAGCGCCGGTATACCAATATGCAGGCAGGTAAATTCTGCTGTGTAACCGAATTAACTGCTGAAATAAAAATTTAAGCAAAAAAGTCTCAGCTCCAGTGCCGGTAATTGCACTGGAGCTGAGACTTACAAATTATTAAAATACAGGCTGCCGTTATTCCTGAAAACAGTACGAATTTTCTTCCTCTTTATTCTGCTCCTCAAGACATCTCCCAATCATCTTTTCAGAAAATCCGCTGCGCAGCTTACAGATCCTGGATATAAACGGATGTATATCATCTTTCATACCATCCTGCAGCCAGCCGAGCACGACCCCGAAAACTGCACACTGGTAATACAGCACAACACTGTCCCGATTCTTTTGAGACAGGCCGGCTTCATTAAAGGCGGTGTCCATGTATATATTTATTTCCCGATTGCACATTTTCCACAGATAGGCCTCAAAGGCGCTCCTGTTTGCAGAGCAGTAAATGTGGAGCACAGCCTGACGGTTATCCAGAAAGAAATCCGCAATCATCAATACGCACTCTTCGACATTGTGTATGCTGGGGTGCTTTTCTATTATTTGATTTATTATATATTCAAATATAGCCTCAACCAGACTCGGAATATTACTGAAATGGTAATAAAACGAATTTCTGTTAATTCCACAGCGATTTGCGATGTCATTGACCGTAATTTTACTAATGGGTTTCTCATTCAGAAGACTCATAAAAGCCCTGCATATTGCCTCTTCTGTAAAATTAGACATAATCCATCCCACCCTGGAAATACTCTATCATAAATTATTTGCTTATTCAAGCAATGACAGACTGTGAATGTATGGAGAGTGAAACCGAAAAACTAAAATAGAGCTTTTATATAATCCAAAGCAGAGGGCAGCCATGACTATGAGCAAATCATGGCTGCCCGGATTTATAACAACTATCTGGAGCATAATGATACGTGAAAGAAGGATAAGGTTGAGAAGAGCGCCCCAGATAGTTGATTGCCGCAGACCCCGTATGTGACTCCGGAAAGCTCGTGTAATTATTGAGCGTTTAAATAAAACAGAAGCGCATATCTGCGTCTGAACTCTTATTAACAATTCATATCCGTCCACTTATATCCAAACTCATTATGACATAATTTATGTATATTTTATACATTCAATATTGCTTTAATGTTACAATTTTACGCAGACGGGCAGTTTTGTCTAAACATAATTCGGGTTTATATGCTTCTGCAGAGGATAATTAAACTTATAAAAATTCCGCTTTCCAAAAACAGAATTGAAAAGCGGAATTTATCTATTTTCAGCAGAGCTCAGGGCAGCAGACAGAAAATAAGTTTACATAACATTATTTACATTATTGCAGATTGATAACTCGAATTTGGACATAAGCCAGATAATGCCCAAATTAATTCCTTGAAAAAACTTTTTAATTTATATTTAAAGGTATTTATCAAATTTTTATACAGAGTTATCAACATTCTACACCGAGTTATCAACAAAAATTTTGTATTACTACTCATAATACGGGGATTATCTGTTTAAAAAATACTTAAAAACAGACGAAATAAAATAATTAGTTTACATAACAACATCGAAATAATTCTCTGCCGCCTGCTTAATAGTTCTTATCAGGAAACAAATAACAGCGTTTGTCCTGCATCCGGCGCCACCGTAAGGCACAAATCACATAGCGGATGTCCTATTGGTCTAATGTTATTATGGTTAATCAGATGGAAAGATTGAAGAGGCCCGTGGAGTGGAAGAACAGAACCGCCATAATGACGGGGACGACGAAGCGCACCATGAAGCTGTAGAGCTTCCTCCCGGGAAAAGAGGGCGCGCCGATGCACATTTCCTCCTCAATCCACTTGGGCTTTATAATCCAGCCAATAAAGATACAGGTTAAAAATGAGATGAGGGGCATCAGGAAGCTGTTGCTGACATAGTCCATTATATCGAGAAGCTGTGCCGTGGTGCCGTTGGGGAGCCTGCATTCAAAGTAGAAGATATTGTAGCCCATGCATATGACGACTGAACTCAGGGCTGCAGCGACACAGATGATCAGACTTGTTTTCTTCCGTGAGGAGTGGAAAATACTCATAAAGGTGGCGACCAGAGTCTCCATTATTGAGACGCAGGAGGTCAGCGCGGCAAAAAGAATCATGATAAAAAAGATAACGCCGACCACGGTGCCCGCACTGCCCATGGAATCAAATACCTTCGGCAGGGAGACAAACATCAGACTGGGCCCCTGTCCCATGCCCTCGGTGCCTGAAAACACGAAGATTGCAGGGATAATCATTACGCCGGCCAGAAATGCGACAGCGGTATCGAAGAATTCCACCTGTGCGACGGATCTGCTGAGATTCACATCCTTTTTCACATAGGAGCCGTAGGTGATCATAATGCCCATGGATACGCTGAGGGAGAAGAAGAGCTGGCTCATGGCATCCAGAAGGATATTGAGAAAGCGGGAGAATGTCAGCCCCTTGAAATCCGGTATGAGATAGACCGCCAGACCCTGCAGGCCGGTGTGGGTCACGCCGCTGCCGTCGGTTCTTTTGAGGGTGAGGGAGTATATTGCAATGCCCAGTATCATGAGGAACAGACCCGGCATCACATATTTGGAAAATCTCTCGACGCCCTTTTCCACTCCCGAATATACCACAAAGGCGGTGATGGCGAGGAAAATCAGCATGAAAACGATGGGAGAGACCTTGCTGGTGATGAAGGACAGAAAATAGCCGTCCTGTGCCGCCGCATGTCTTCCGCCGACAAAATAGACGGAGGCATATTTCAGGACCCATCCGCCGATGACACTGTAATATGTCATGATAATCGCCGGTACAAGGAAGGTGAGCTTGCCGAGAAAGCCCCATTTCGGATTCATTGAGCCGAAGGCCTCCCAGGCGTGTCTGCCGGTCCTGCGGCCGATTGCAATGTCGGTGGTGAGCAGGGTAAAGCCGAAGGTCAGGACCAGAATCAGATATACGAGCAGGAAGAGCCCACCGCCGTCCCGGGCCGCGAGATAGGGAAAGCGCCAGATGTTGCCTACACCGACCGCACTTCCGGCTGCGGCCAGAACAAAACCCAGTGAACTTGTAAAGCTGCTTTTTTTCTTTGTTTCCATAAATTAAAAACCTCAAATCTTTTGTATGAACCAACTCACTATACAGGATTTCGTCACAGTTTTCAAAAACATAAAAGCATAGTTAAAAGAAACTTTTGACATATATAATTTCACTGTGATAGAATATCAGGGCAAAACAGAGCTTTTTACCGATGGATTTTTGTAATTTTTAAGAAATGGATATTTTAAAGAAATTTTTGAGGCAGGATATGAACACTATAAACGCATACATCGGCGGCAAGATCCGCAACTACAGAAAGATGAAAAAAATGACGCTGCAGCAGCTGGCAGATGCGGTACACAAGAGCCGCGCCACGGTGTGCAAATACGAATCCGGTGAGATTTCGCTGGATATTGAGACGCTTTACGAGATAAGCAGGGTCCTGGATGTGGAGCTCAATCAGCTGACCGATTATCAGCCGGAGGCGGAGGAACTGCCCCCTGCAAGTCTGGATTTCGGCGGGGAGAGCCCCTTTTTCAAGGCGGATAAGCTGTATTTTTATTTTTACGACGGGCGCTATGACCGGCTGAAAGAGGCGCTCATACACGTGCACAAGAAAAAACGGCGGGAGGACGGCTCCTTTGATGCCTCCATGTTTATCCGCTACACCACGCCCATGGGGCACAATACCGAGGTGTATTACACAGGGGATGTGCTCTACAGCGACACACTGATACGCTTTTCTTTTCTGAACCGCTGCAACAAGCTGGAGCAGGACCTGCTGTATATATTCAACCCCCTGGAGCTGCGGGATTTTACCGACGGTCTGCTGTGCGGCATTTCCAGTGTTGACCTGATGCCCTGCGCCTTTAAGTGCATGGTCTCACTCTCCCCCCGCAGTGATTATAAGGAGCTGCGCCGCCATCTGGCTTTGACTGCCCGGGAACTCCACCGCTGGCAGAAACTCAATATGTTCACTGTGGGCAATGAGGGCTGAGTGCCGGTCCTTGCCTGCTTTTCAAAGCAATATGTTATTATTAACAAATTATTCATGCTCATGTTGTTGACATTGCACAGAATATCTGGTATATTATAATTCGCTGAGGGAGAACAGTATTTCTTCAATGCAGTCGGCATTTTAACTCACATAAAAGGCAGTGACAATTTACCTGCGAGCCGGAGATACAGCGGCGTAGTTACTGTAGGTCAGGTGAGAGACAGTAAACCGATTTGATTGTGCCAAAGGCACAAAAAATTCTATTCATCCCATAGCTGGCTGTTGAGTCCGTTTGGTTGCAACGGTTCTCACAGCTGGGCGGGTGAGTCTGATAATTGAAATTAACCGTTACCGAAAATGGTAGCGGTTTTTTATTATCCTTATCCGTGTCAATACTGCATGAAAATAGTACAAATTTTCCACTCTGATAAAACTCACTTGCCTTATATGGGATAAACTCATATAATAGAATTGTTTTTTAGATATAATTTATTCTGTTCCGGCGGCGGACCAGCTTTTCCCATTATTTAAGGTCGGAGATATAAATATTATGTAAACCTATATAATCAACTGAATTCTAAGGAGTTGAGAGAACAATGGATTTTTACAAGGAACTGAGTAATTTTTACGGGGAAGTCTTGCAGGAAGAGGCAAAGCAGCTCATACCCTCCGCCGCAAAAAAGGTCATCAGGGAACTCAGAGGCTTTAAAACCGACAGCGGAATGATGCAGAGCGGGAGTGACAGTATGCTGGAAAATATCTGGGACGAGATATGTGTGCAGGTGCAGGGGGAGCGCTCCTTCTTCTGGGAGAACTATAGTGAGCTTATAGACGACATCTGCGCGGACGTGCTGAAAAAGGATTTTACTGCTGCGGAGATAAAGATTATCGGGCTGCAGAGTGATAAAATCTACTGCTGGTTCAACATTGAAGAGGGCGAAAGCTGTGTCGATGACGGAGAGGACTGCTACGAGCTGGATGAGGGTTTCACCATAAACGATGTGCTTCTCCGCTACGCCGTACAGAATCTGGTGTCCGAAGTGCTGAAGACGGCCTACAGCTACACAAACAGGCGCATAAGCAGATTCCTGGATGAGGGATATACAATATAAAATACGGGATTTGTTCCCGATGCTGTGACTGAGCCCTCTGCGGATGTTTATTTCCGCAGAGGGTTTTTCTCTGCTGCTGTAACCACAGACTGTGCGGGCTTTCCACAGAGCGCAGAATATGCTATTATAGCCTTGAAGCTGATGCAATTATTTCCCATGGGTGGGGAGCTCATATAACATGGACATGAAGACGGAACAGCTGTCCGCTGTGCGGCTCAGCGTGTTGTAATTAAGAAAAATCGCAGTATCAACTTTGAAAGGACAGGTGCTGAGAATGAAAGTCGGTATTATAAGATGCATGCAGACAGAGGATATGTGCCCGGGGACGACTGATTTTAAGTTCATTCGGGAAAAACGGGGAGCTTTTGCGGATGTAGATGAGGACATTGAGATAGTCGGCTTCATTAACTGCGGAGGCTGTCCCGGGAAGAAGACTGCACTGAGGGCAAAAATGCTTGTTGAGCGGGGGGCGGACACTATCGTTTTCGCATCCTGCATACAGAAGGGGACACCAATAGGCTATCCCTGCCCCTTTGCAAAGAGAATGAAAGACCTTGTGAGAGCGACTGTGGGCGATGATATAAGGATTCTGGATTATACCCACTGAGCAGAAAATTTAATTCTCATTGATTATGCGGTAATGAACATGTAAATTCCATCAGCAAATAAGACAGCGTATTTTTAGGCGGCATATTCAGCTGATTGCTGAAATAAGAGATTAAGGCCCTCTGTGGATTCAATTCCACAGAGGGCCTTTGCAGCTTCCGGTTTTTTGGTTGCGGATTTTCCAGAAAAGGATTCTCCGCAAACATGCGGGGAATCGCCCCATCACACGTTATAACCCAGAAGCCTCGGCAGGGCTAGAGAGATTGAGGGGACGAAGGTCACGAGAATCAGACATATTATCATGGCGATATACAGCGGGACCATGGCCCTGACCGCATTTTCAATCTTGATTTTTCCCACGCTGCAGCCTACGAACAGCGCACTGCCCACAGGGGGAGTGCAGAGTCCCACAGCCAGGTTGAATATGAGGACCACACCGAAATGCACAGGGCTCATGCCGAAGGCCTCCACCACAGGTACGAGTATGGGTGTGACAATAATGATAAGAGGGGCCATATCCATGACACAGCCCAGAAGCAGCAGCAGTACGTTTATCAGAATCAGCAGGACGACCTTGTTCTTCGTAATGGTCAGGAGCGCATGGGTGACAAGGCTCGGGACCTGCAGATAGGCCAGAAGCCAGCCGAAGGCACCTGCGGCAGCTATGAGACTGAAAACAGTGGCCAGAGTTTTGACAACATTATAGAGAATTTTGGGTATCTGTTTCCAGCTGAGCTCCTTATAGATGAACTTTGCGACTACGAAAGCGTAAAGTGCTGCGATGGCGGCGCTCTCAGTGGCGGTAAACCAGCCGGCAGTGACGCCCACAAGGATAATGACTGCCGTAAAGAGGGCGTATGCCGCGTCCAGCAGGACCTTTCCTCTCTTTTTCCAGGACATGCGTTCACCCTTGGGGTAATTTCGCCTGATGCTCAGAATTCCGCAGGCGATCATAAGGGATACACCGCAGAGTATGCCCGGAACAAGACCGGCCATAAAGAGGGCACCTACGGAGACACCTCCTGCCGCAAGGGAATATATAATCATGTTGTGGCTGGGCGGGATGAGTATCCCCTGACAGGAGGAGGTGACGGTGGTTGCAACCGCAAAGTCCCTGTCATATCCGCCGTCAACCATCATGGGAATTTCAATGCTGCCCAGAGAGGACACGTCCGCCACGGCAGAGCCTGAGAGATGACCGAACAGCATGGAGGCCAGAACGTTTACATGGGCGAGACCGCCCCGGAGATGCCCCACGCAGGCGTTTGCGGCCTGCAGCATTCGCTTGGATATTCCCCCTGCGCCCATGATCTCACCGGCCAGAATGAAAAACGGTATTGCCATCAGGGAGAAGTTGTTTATATTTTTAGCCATCTGCTGAATTATTCCCATGAGCGGGATCTTCATGTATATTGCGGCGAGCACCGAGGAGGCAGCCAACGCAAAGGTTATGGGCAGTTTAAAGCAGATCATGACTACAAAAACGCCCAGAAGTATCAGTATAGCTATATGCTGGTCAAACATGGCGTCACTTTTCCTCCGTTTCTTTGGTTTTTGGTATGTAGCGTTCAAGGCCGAAAAGCCGCAGCAGGCTGTAGTATGCAATGAAGAATCCGCCCACCGGAAGCATCAGATACAGGGTGCAGGCCGGCAGCTTTGTTGCCGGGAGAGTTGAATTAGTGGTGTATTTTATCAGGATGATTCCGTACACAAGCAGCACTATCCCCACTACGGAGATAAACAGGTTATTCAGAGAGTTGAAAAACTTCTGCGCCTTGACAGGGAGCTTATTAAAGAACATCTCAATTGCAATGTGCAGATTCTCCCTCACGCCTATTGCCATGGAAATAAAGGCCATCCAGACCATCAGCACAAGGGTGAGCTCCTCACTCCAGCGTATGGAGCTGTGCAGTATTTTCCTCGAAAATACCTGAGCCGACACCACGACCACAATGACAATCAGTACAAATTTTGAATACTGGACAAGTATCATGTAAATCCATTCAATGGCGGAGGTAATGGCAGAGAGGACTTTGTTTTTAGGCTTTTCAGACTGCTCTGCCGCTTTTATTTTATCGTTCATCCGCGCCTCCTTAGAACTCAATTCAGGCACTCTGCCTGAGGGAATTATTCACTGCAAGCCGTCTTCAGGTGAGAAGACGGCTTGCATTCAGTGATAAATTGTTTGAATTTTATGCGGCTTTGATCCTTTCGACCATTGCCTTGTCCTCATCTGACAGCTTGTCGTAGAGAGGCTTCATTGCATCCTGGAACTTTGCAGCCTCCTCGGGAGTAAGCTCGGTGATTACGCAGCCGGCTTCGCGGACCTTGGCCTCGGATACTCCTTCCTTCTCAACCCAGAGCTCACGCTGAAGAACAGCGGCTTCCCTGGCGCACTCATGGAGAATTTCAGGGAAGCCGGCATCAAGAGCCTCGATCTTTTCCAGGGTCTTGTTGCTTATGAGCATGGGCTCGGGAACTCTGGTGTGACCGTCGAGGACGAAGTACTTTGCAACCTCATAGTGAGAGGAGGTGTCATAGGAGGGCCAGTTGTTTTCAGCACCGTCTATAACACCGGTCTGCAGGCTGGAGTAGACTTCTCCGTATGACATGGGTGTGGGAACTGCGCCCAGTGCCTCCACCATGTTCATCATGAGCTCGGACTCCTGAACACGAATCTTCATGCCCTTCATGTCTTCTACGCAGCTGATCTCCTTGATGGAGTTGTAGAAGTTGCGGGATCCGGAGTCAAACCAAGTGAGGCCTACCATGCCGGAGTCCTCCATGCCGGCCAGAAATTCCTCGCCGATCTCACCGTCAAGGACACGCCACATCTGGTCGGCGTCCTTGTAAAGGTAGGGCATCTGCAGCAGGTTCAGATCCTTGTCGAATTCGGACAGGGGGGAGATGGATACACGGGTAAAGTCGATGCCGCCGAACTGGAGCTGTTCGATAACGGTCTTCTCGTCGCCCAGGGTCCCGCCGTAATAGACCTCAATCTGAATGCGGCCGTCGGTGCGCTCATTCACAAGCTCAGCAAACTTATAGGCCGCCTGGGTGGTGGGGTAGTCCTGGGGCTGGTTCTCTGCATAGCGCAGCACCAGCTCGGGCTCCTTCTCCTCTTCGGCAGGCGCCTCCTCGGGAGCTTTTTCTTCGGCTGCGGGTTCCGCCGCAGGTGCAGGCTCTTCCACGGGTGCTTTCTCTTCGCCGCAGGCAGTCAGAACTGCCATCACCATGACGGCGGCAAGAAGCAGGGCCAGAATTTTTTTAACTTTCATTTTCATTTTCTCCTTTTTATAAAAGTTTTTCCGCTGCAATAGGACTATTTTGCCCTAAGGGATGCTTTAATTTTAACATATGACTTTTATGCTGTCTATTATCTTGAATACCCAAATAAAACTTGGAACTTTTGTATATAATATCTAATTTTTATATGGGAATTGATGCCATATTATGGGTAAATATTGAAATTAATGAACTTTTTATGTAAAATATTTACTCTTTATTCCATGGCAAAAAATAGGATAATATTGCTATTTCTTCCAGAGATTTCAGAATATTTTTAATGTGCATTAGTAGAAAAGAGCAAAAAAATATTCAGGTGCACTTTCGTGTACCTGAATAAGCTTCGGCGGGTTTATATGTCGATGTCCTCCCGTATTATGCCGTCGGCATAGTCATCGATATTCTGCCTGAAGGCGATACGGGTGGGAATAAGTATTTTCTCTTTTTTGCTCTGCCAGCCCTCGAGTATGTGCTTCTGCAGAAGCTCAAGCACCAGATAGGCCTGACGGAAGGGGTTCTGATATATAAGGGCTTTGCATATGCCGGATCTCACAGCCTCCGCCGTGAGCCTGCTCACATCGTAGCCCACAAGGAGCACATCCTTCCGCTTCAGCTTTTCCAGCGCCTGAATTGTGCTGAGGGTCGAGGAGTAGCTGGTGCAGAATATGCCCCTCGGTGCGGTGCTCCCGTCCAGAAAAGCGCGGATATTGTCCTCGGTTATGCTGTCGCTGTGGCAGCAGTCGGCACAGGGGCGGATGTCTATGTCCGGATAATATTCTCTGACGGCCGAAGCAAAGCCCTCATAGCGGCCCAGAAAGGGCATGGACTTAACAAAGTTGCCGAGAACTGCGGCAGAGCCCCTGCCGCGGAGGAGCAGACCCAGAATATCTCCCCCTATCCTTCCGGACTGGACTGCGGATTCCCCCACGAAGAAGAGCCTGCTGCTTTTGGGGAGATCGTTGTTGAAGAGGGCCACTGGCTTTCCCATTTGAGTAAATCTGTCCACAAATTTCGCGGAATTCTCATTCAGGGGATCTATGGCAATGCCGTCGTATTTTTCGGCATCCAGCTCACTCAGAACCCGCTCTTCATCCTGAGCACCGTCCACGCCGTAGCGGTAGCTGTGAAATTCCATACCGTAGGCGGAAAAATCTCTGGCGGCCTTTTCAATGCCCTTTTCCATGCAGACATAAAAATCCCTGGGGGCGGCGGGATAGACCACGGCTATGCTCTTGGATTTTTTGCGGCTGAGGGCCCCTGCAAACTTATTGGTCCTGTACCCCATTTCCTCCGCTGTTTTCAGAATTCTGTCTCTGGTTGCGGGACTGATTCCACTGCGGTTATTCAGCGCCCTGTCCACGGTGCCTATGGATGTGCCGCAGACCTCCGCAATTTTCGGAATGGTGACTTTCTCCCCCATAAAACTCTCCTCATCTCATAAAGTCTGAAATTTTAGAAAACTTTATGCTGCAATTATAACAGAATACGGAATCTTTGTCTATGCTGTATAACTATATTATGCATTGAAATCTATGCATAATAGCCAATAAAACCGGTAATACCACGCAGCCCGAATATATTGTTTGACAGGGTACTGCGACTGTGATACATTGAGATTAAGAATATCGTTAACGTTAACGGAAACAGAAATCAGACTTTATATTGATTTAAGGCATTTACTGGAAACTGGAGGAACAGAATATGAATCGAAAATATGCTTTGGCCTGCGTGACGAGCATGGGTGTGAGAATCACCCCCGCCAGCCGTATGGCGGTGCAGAATTCAAATCAGTTTTATCTGCAGTGCACCAGCGCAGAAACCAACGTGCTGAATGTGGCTTCTTCTCTCGGCTGTCCCTGCCTTGCAATGACAAAATTCGTGAGCGGCAGTCCCATCGCCGCATTTATCAAAAGCCAGCTGAGAGCGAGAAATATCAGCTATGAGGGCCTGGATGTGGCTCAGGGGGGACCCTGGGGATACCGGCACCAGTTCAACATTGCAGACTCCGGCTTCGGCCTTCGGGCACCCAGGGTCTGGAACGACAGAGCGGGAGAGGTGGGCAGGACACTTAAGGCGGAGGACTTTGACCTTGACCGCATATTCGGAGATGAGGGTGTTGAAATACTGCACATCTCCGGCCTCATTGCAGCCATGAGTGAGGATACGACGAAATGCTGTCTGGAGGTGGCAAGGGCCGCAAAGAAATACGGTACGACCATCAGCTTCGATCTCAACTACCGGGCCAGCTTCTGGGAGGGCCGGGAAAAAGAGCTCAGGGAGGCTTTTTCACAGATTGCCTCCATCGCCGATGTGCTTATCGGAAATGAGGAGGATTACCAGCTCTGCCTCGGCATAAAGGGCCCCGAGACGGCGGGGAAAGAGCTTGAGAGTAAAATCGACAGCTTCAAAGCAATGATCGGCAAGGTGAAGGAACAATATCCGAACGCCAAAATGTATGCCAATACACTGCGTCAGGTCATAAATGCCAATGAGCACCTCTGGGGCGCGATGCTCCTGGCGGATGACGGCTGGCATGTGGAAGAGCTGCGGGAGATTCCGGTGATGGACAGGATAGGCGGAGGAGACGGGTTTTCAGGCGGCCTGCTCTACGGCCTTTACAGGGGCTGGGAGGCGGAAAAGTGCCTGCAGTTCGGCTGGGCCTGCGGTGTCCTCGCCGCCAGCAGTCTGAATGACTACGCCGAGCCCGCAGACGAGAAACAGGTCTGGGATATATACGCGGGGAATGCCAGAGTGCAGAGGTGAAAAAATGAAAAAAGCAGATATAGCTCTCATAGGCCTCGGGGTGATGGGGGAAAACCTCGCCATGAATATGGAGTCAAGAGGCTTTAAGGTGGCGGTATTCAACAGGCACACGGAAAAGGTGGACAAATTCATTCAGGGCCGGGGAAAGGGCAGAAATATTGTCGGCTGCCACAGTCTGGAGGAGCTCGCGGACAACCTGGAGAGCCCCAGAAAGATATTTATGATGGTGAAGGCCGGCGCTCCCGTGGATGAGCTTATAGAGAGTCTAATCCCTCTCCTGAGTCCCGGAGACATTCTCATCGACGGCGGCAACAGCTTTTTTGGGGATACGGACAGAAGGACCGCCTATGTGGAGAGCAGGGGACTGTACTACATAGGCACCGGAGTTTCCGGCGGCGAGGAGGGCGCACTGAAGGGCCCCAGCCTCATGCCCGGCGGCTCGGTTCAGGCCTGGGAGGCTGTACGCCCGATTTTACAGGGCATCTGCGCCAGAGTGGAGGACGGCTCACCCTGCTGTGACTGGGTGGGCGAGGGCGGTGCCGGCCATTTCGTAAAAATGGTGCACAACGGCATTGAATACGGCGATATGGAGCTCATATGTGAGGCCTACCAGATGATGCGCTGTGTCCTTAAGATGTCGAATGACGAGATGGCGGAAGTCTTCCGTCAGTGGAATAAAACGGAGCTTGACAGCTATCTCATAGAGATAAGCGGGGACATCCTGGCCTACAGGGATGAAAATGGCGAGGCCGTGCTGGATTATATCCTGGACAAGGCCGGCCAGAAGGGCACCGGCAAGTGGACGGCGATCTCGGCTTTGAATCAGGGCATACCCCTCACCCTCATCGGAGAGGCCGTGTTCGCCCGCTGCCTTTCCGCCCGGAAGGATGAGAGAGTTAAGGCCGCGGCGCTCTATAAGCGGGAAATTCCGGAGTTCGATGGGGATAAAGAGGCCTTCACGGAGTGCATACGCCGGGCACTCTACGCCAGCAAGATCATCTCCTACGCCCAGGGCTTCTCACTTATGCGCTCGGCCGCTGAGGATTACGGCTGGAAGCTCAATTACGGCGGCATAGCCCTGATGTGGCGGGGCGGCTGCATAATCAGGAGTGCCTTCCTGGGGAAAATAAAAGAGGCCTTCGACAAAAATCCGGAGCTTGAAAATCTGCTCATGGATGATTTCTTCTGCAGGGAGCTAAAAAAGCTTATGCCGGCCTGGCGGGAGACCGTGGCCTGTGCCGTGAAATCCGGGGTGCCGGTTCCCGCATTTTCTGCGGCCCTGAGCTACTTTGACGGCTGCACTACAGAAAAGCTGCCGGCAAACCTCCTTCAGGCCCAGCGGGACTACTTCGGCGCCCACACCTATGAGCGGACAGACAGACCGGGAGGAGAACATTTCCACACCAACTGGACAGGCTGCGGCGGGGACACCGCCTCCGGCGCGTATAATGCATGAGGTGAAAATATGAAAGTCGATCTTAAAAATAAAGTTGCGGTGGTGACAGGCGGGGGCGGAGTGCTCTGCAGCCGTTTTTCGGTGGCTCTGGCCGAGAGCGGGGCGAAGGTGGCGGTATTGAACCGGACGCTTTCAAAGGCCCAGACCGTTGTGGATGAAATCAGAGAAAAAGGCGGGGAGGCAGCGGCCTTTCATGTGGACGTGCTGGACAGGGACAGCATTATCGAGGCCCGCAGGGAGGTGCTCTCCGTATACGGAAAATGCGATATTCTGATCAACGGCGCCGGCGGCAACAACCCGATTGCCACATGCGATGATGAATTTTTTTCGGAGGAGACCCTGCTCAATCCCGATAAGATGAGCTTTTTTGATCTGGAGGAGGAGGGCTTCAATAAGGTCTTCGGCCTGAACATAGTGGGCGTGCTCCTGCCCACCCAGATTTTTGCCAGAGATATGGCGGAGCGGGGGAGCGGTGTCATTGTAAACATAAGCTCCATGAACGCCTTTACGCCACTCACCAAAATTCCCGCCTACTCCGCGGCAAAATCCGCAGTTTCGAACTTCACCCAGTGGCTGGCGGTGCACTTTGCAAAGAGCGGCATCCGCTGCAATGCCATAGCCCCCGGCTTCTTCTCCACGGCCCAGAACAGGACACTGCTCTGGAATGAGGACGGCAGTCCCACGGCGCGGACGGGAAAGATTCTGCGCAACACGCCTATGGGCCGCTTCGGTGAGCCCGAGGAGCTGCTGGGCACCTTGCTGTGGCTCTGCGATGACTCGGCCTCCGGCTTTGTGACCGGTATAGTGGTGCCGGTGGACGGCGGCTTTTCCGCATACAGCGGGGTCTGACATGGACATATTCAGATACGGAAAGGATGAGAACGGCCTCAGCGGGGGGGAGATAAGGGCGGCCCTTTTAAAGTCCCTTGAGGGGAGAGAGCTTAAAAATGTCCTGATAATTCCGCCTGATTTCACCCGTTTTCATTCCAATGCAGGACTCATTACAAATATCTGCTACCACAGTCTTCTTGACAGGGGCTGCAATGTGGACATCATGCCTGCGCTGGGCACCCATGTGCCGGTCACAAGAGAGCAGGCGGAGATTATGTTCGGCGATATAGCATACGAAAAATTCATCGTCCACAACTGGAGACAGGATGTGGTCAAAATCGGAGAGGTCCCCGGGGAATATCTGGAGGAGATCACCGAAGGCCTGTGGCACGACAGCATAAGCGTGGAGATAAACCGCCGCGTAATGGATGAGAAATATGACCTGATAATTTCGCCGGGCCAGGTGGTGCCACACGAGGTCATCGGCATGGCCAACCACTCCAAGAATCTCTTTGTGGGCGTGGGCGGCAGCGATATGATAAATTCCTCCCACATGGTGGGGGCTGTCTACGGCATGGAGCGGATGATGGGGAAGGACCATACCCCCGTGCGTAAAATATTCGACTACGGCATGGAGCATTTTCTCAGAGACCGGCCTATACTTTTCATGCTCACGGTCTGCACCGCCCCGGGCGGAAGAATCCGCACCCACGGACTCTTTATCGGGGAGGACAGAAAATGCCTTGAGGCGGCCATTGCCCTTGCTCAGGAGAAGAACATTGATTTCGTCGAACACGGTATTGAAAAATGTGTAGTATACCTTGAGCCCTCGGAGTTTAAAAGCACATGGCTGGGGAACAAGGCCATCTACAGGACCAGAATGGCCATCGCCGACGGAGGGGAGCTTATAGTCCTGGCCCCGGGTGTTGAAAAGTTCGGGGAGGACGAGACCTGCGACAGGCTGATAAGAAAATACGGCTACAGGGGCAGACTCAATACGCTGGAACAGTTTGAGAGACCCGAAAATCAGGATCTGCGGGACAATATGGGTACCGCGGCCCACCTGATACACGGCTCCTCCGACGGCAGATTTTCCATTACATACGCCGTGAAGAATATAAGCCGCGGGGAGATCGAGTCGGTGGGCTTCAAATCTGCGGATTACAATGAGACGGCGGCCAGATATAATCCGAAAGAGCTCAGATACGGGTATAACATGGTGGGCGGCGAGGAGATATATTTCATTCCCAATCCCGCCCTGGGACTATGGATAAATAAGGAGAAATTCTGATGAAGAAATTTATGGATGAGAATTTTCTTCTCACGACGAAGACAGCCGCAGAACTCTACCACGGCTACGCAGAGGATCAGCCCATTTTCGATTACCACAACCACCTCTCCCCGAAGGACATCGCGGAGCACCGCCGTTTTCACAATCTGACGGAGCTGTGGCTGGAGACAGACCATTATAAATGGCGGGCACTCCGGGCCTGCGGTGTGGAGGAGCGGCTTGTGAGCGGTGACGCCCCGGACTATGATAAATTCCTCGCCTGGGCAGAGACGGTGCCAAGGCTTGTGGGCAGTCCCCTATACCACTGGACACATCTGGAGCTGCAGCGCTATTTTGGCATTTATGATGTCCTCAGCCCGGAGACCGCCCCGAAAATCTGGGACAGGACCCGGGAGATGATGGAGAGCCCGGGCTTCGACGCTGTGAGTCTTCTGGAGAAGATGAAGGTCAGGGTGCTGTGCACCACCGACGGGCCCGCGGACAGCCTGGAGTGGCACAGGAAAATCGCAGGGGACAGCAGCATTCATTTCAAGGTGCTGCCCGCCTTCAGACCGGACAAATATCTCAGCGGCAGCCCGAGAGCAGTGAAGGAGAACAGTGCCAGACTCTGCGAAAAATACGATACTGACAATATTAAGACCGCACTGGGGAGAGCTTTGGACTATTTCTGCGATATGGGCGCGGTTGTGACAGACCACGGATTCAGCCGCTTTGACTACGGGCAGGACGACAGACTCACAGGGCTTCTGGATTTCCTCGGCGGGGAATATTACAGGCACGGCGTGGTCATGCAGCTCCATCTGGGGCCTGTCCGCAACAACTCGCCCCGGCTTATGAAGCTGATAGGGCCGGACGCCGGCGGAGACAGCGTGGGGATGTGCACCAGCCCCTTTGCAATTTCCGCTTTCCTGGCAAAGCTGGAGGCCGCAGATTCACTCCCCAGAACCATATTGTATAACCTCAACCCCAACGACAACATGATGCTCTCCACCATGGCCGGAAATTTTGCACCCAGGGTGCAGTACGGCGCCGCCTGGTGGTTCAATGATCACATACGTGGAATCAGGGCACAGCTGGATGAGCTGATGGAGACAAATTCTCTCGCATCCTCTGTGGGAATGCTCACGGACTCCCGCTCCTTCACCTCCTTTGTGCGCCATGAATACTTCCGCCGCATACTCTGCGGGAGGCTGGGAGAGCTGGCGGAGGAGGGCCTCTACCCAAAGAATCTGAAGACACTGGGGAAGATAGTTTCAGATGTCTGCTATAACAATGCCGTAAAATTTTTCTCAGGAGAATAAATATTGCATACTGTTCCCGGGGTGCTTTTTCTGCATTCCGGGAACTTTTCAGTTGAAGACCCTGCCGGCTTCAGAACAAAAATTAATGCTGATTGCAAAAACCCTTTATATTTATAATAGAACATATTGCTTGGTAAACAACTTGGAAAATGCCTTAAATTGCCAGAATGCCATATAAATAATAATAAAAAATACTTGACAAAGAGGCAAAAAGAAAATAGAATTACATCATCACGGATGATGTCAAAAAATATTTTACGGAAGAAATGGCTGAGGCCATTTTCTTTTGGCCCGTTAGTTAGCATATGCTAACTAAATCAGCGAAAAAGGAGAGCGCTATTATGCAAGATCAGAATTTCTCGGCCGTACAGGACACGCTGTTTATTCCTCTGGCCGCGCGGGTGGCTGTTTCCCGGCGTTTCCCGGAATATTTTTATGATGGGACAGCCTTGAAATTTCAAAATCTGGAGCAGGTGAGGGCAATAACCGCCAAAAGCTCAGAATATTCCTTCATTGCCTCCGCGGCCAGATACTGCAATATGGACCGTTTTACTGCTTCTTTTCTGAATAGATACCCAGCCGGAAATGTTGTGAATCTGGGGGCGGGGCTGGAGACCATGAATTACAGACTGGACAGACCCGAAGCACATTTTTATTCTCTGGATTTCCCGGAAGTTATCAGCCTGAGAGAGCGGATACTGGGGACGGCGGAAAATGAAACGCAGATAGGCTGTGACATTACCGGGCTCTCCTGGACTGAGGAGCTGAATCCGGAGGAGCCTGTAATGTTTATTGCGTCCGGAGTTTTCCAGTATTTTAAACCGGAGACGGTTTCAAAACTGCTTCGGGGGCTCAAATCAATTTTTAAAAATGCGGAAATAGTTTTTGATGCCACAAATGAGGTAGGAATCCGCTATGCCCGCCGCTATGTGAAAAAGAGCGGGAATAAAGAGGCGATGATGTACTTTTACATAAATGACGGGGAGAAGTTTGCAGAGGAAAACGGACTTGAGCTTCTGGAACTGCGGGGATTTTACGACGAGGCCAGGAGGATGATCGGCAAAAAGCTGGGAATTTACACCCGCGTAGCCATGAAAGTGGCCGATGATAAGAAGCGGACGCTTTTGCTGCACCTGAAACTGAACTGAGGAACTTAAAGGCGTACGGAGACTACACAGCGGGACAGGACATAAACTGCTTCTCCATTGCGGTAAGGACCCGGGAAAGGATTTGATAATATGGGATTCCTCTATTTTTTTGACAGGTATATCAAGCCCCTTATGCTCAGGGGCACACAGATGCTCCATCCTGCATCCACGGGGAAGCTGGGGCATGGAGTCAGCTGCATACGGCAGGGGGATGTGAATCTCTGGTTCTATACCAAAGGCGGGACAACGCTTGCGGTGGATGCGGGACACCTCAATGAACCGAATATGGATAAGGCCTTTGAGTCAGCCGGCATTGATCCCCTGAAAATTCATCATCTGCTGCTGACCCATGCGGACGTGGACCACTGCGGCGGAATTGACGCAAAGGCAAAAAAGAATATTTTCCCCAACGCGCAGGTCTATCTGGGCGAAAAGGAAAAACCCTATCTGGACAAAACCCTCCACCGTATGGTCAGGGCGCACAAAAAAATATATAACTGCGTGCGCCTGCGGCCGGGCTTCCGTCTGCTGAAGGATGAGGAGACACTTAATCTTGACGGTATTTCGGTGCGCTGTATTCTCGTGCCGGGCCACACCGCGGGGCATATGTGCTATCTGCTGGACAACAGGATCCTGTTCAGCGGGGACTGTCTGGCGGTAAACAGGGACGGGGGATATGCATTCTGGGATTTCTTCTGTCAGTTTCCGGAGCAGAACAAGAAGTCTCTCGTACATCTGCGGGAGGCTTTGGACGGAGTCAGTCTCACAGCGGTCTGCACCGGCCACAGCGGATTTGTGACGGATACGGAAAAGCTTTTTGCCCATATAGACAGGTCCGCGGCATTCAGGGGGAAACTTCCGTTTGACGAGAGCGCCCCATTAGATGTCTGCAGACGGTGACTGATTGTCAATAAAAATCAATATCCGGTGCGGGAGAAAATCAAAGACCCGCAGGCCGGAAACTTTTAAGGAGGCAGAAAATGTTATTCAGCAGGATTATTGAAAGAAGCTTTGACGCGGTGCTGGGGAGATATGACGGAGATCCGGCGCAGTATTATTTCACCCCCTCCGATTTCCCGGGGCTTCAGACCGAGCCCTTTGAGGCTGACGGGAGTCAGGGAAAGCTCCGGGGATATTTTTACTCTTACGGGGAACCGGCGAGCGGAAGACTCATAATATTCGATCACGGAATCGGAGCGGGCCACAGGGCATACTTAAAGGAAATAGAGTACCTCGCCCGCAATGGCTATACAGTCTGCGCCTACGACCACACAGGCTGTGTGGAGAGTGAGGGAAGGGGGATTCTGGGCTTTGCACAGGGGATAAATGATCTGGACCGTGTGCTTCGGAAAGTGAGAGAGGATGCCCGTTTCGGCAATTCCGGCCTCAGGGTGATGGGACACAGCTGGGGCGGATATTCGGCAATGAATGCGGCGGCCTTCCATCCGGAGATCACCCATGTTGTCTCCCTTGCCGGCTTCTTGTCTGCCAGGGCTTTGATAGAGCAGTATCTGCCGAAATTTGTTATGAGCTACTCCTCTGAGGTAATGGAGCGGGAGCGCCGGCATAATCCGGACTATGCCGATATGGACGCACGGGCGAGCATGAAAAAATCAAAGGCGGCTCTGCTCCATCTGCAGTCCGGAGATGATAAAAAGGTAAAATTTGAGCTCTGTACTCCGCTCCTGTCGGAAGCACTGCAGGGGAGGGGAAAAACACAGTTTATAATTCTCGACCGCCGCAATCATGATCCCCAGCGGACAGAAGAAGCGGCAGCGGCAGCAGAGGAGATGCAGAACTGCCTTGACAGCCTGAGAAAAAAGAAAAAGCTGAACACAAAAGAGGAGCAGGAGGCCTTCAAAAAATCCCGGGACTGGGAGCTCATTACACGGCAGGACCCGATTGTCTGGGATAAAATTTTAAAGTTTCTGGACTGCTGATCTGCATTGCCTGCTTCTAAAGCTTTTATCGCTTGCAGCCTTAATAATTAAATCCCCCTTTTGTACTCTTCCGTGCCGAACTTTACAAGCATTGAAGCAAAAGGGGGATTTATTTTAAAGGCCGTTGTCAGTCTGTAATATTAAAAGTACATAGTGCCTGTCAGGCTATACATTTCCCTCAGGGCCTGCGTCCGCTGCACAGATAGAATATGGTAAAGAGTCCGGGACCGCAGTGGGCACCGATGACAACGCCCAGGCTTGTGATGGTGATCTCTCCCACATCGGGGAAATCCTTCTTTATGAGGTCCCGCACATACTCCGCATCGCTGCGGCAGTCGGCCTGGAGGATGTGTATCTCAAGGCCCTTTGTGTCAATCTCCGAGAGGTCGGATTTTATTCCCGCGTATATGGTGTTCAGGGCGTTCTTTCTGCCCCTGACCTTCTTTGCCACATCCAGAGTGCCTCTGTCCGGCACATAGAGCACCGGCTTTACAGAGAGAATGGAACCCACAAGGGCAGCGGGAGTGGAGCAGCGGCCCCCTTCCTTTAAATAGTTCAGGTCGTCCACGGTGAAGCGGTGGGCAATTTTCAGCTTGTGCTCCTCGCCCCATTTTATGACCTCCTCGTAGCCCATGCCCTCCTCCATGCGGCGGACCATATTGCTCACCAGAAGTCCAAGGCCGCCGGAGATGCAGAGAGTGTCCATGACATAGATTCTTCTCTCGGGAAACTCCTCTCTCACCATGTCCGCTGCAAGATTTGCGTTCTGGTAGGACACGGACATCTTCTGGGACATGTCCAGATATATGAGGTCCT
>JBMNPZ010000006.1:0-103150 GCA_050943875.1 Candidatus Limivicinus sp.
TTATTTAGCATAAGCTTTGTTTCTTACATTGTTCAATTTTCAAGGTACAATCTCTTTCTTCGGCTCTCTTGCGAAAGCTTACTTACTATAGCACATTGTCTCGGCCTTGTCAAGAAGTTTTTTGAATTCTGTCAAGATTCTCAGTTTCCTGTCAGCTTCAACAATATGTCCGCTCTCCCGAGCGCTTGGTTAATATACCACTGTATGACCCCTTTTGTCAACAGTTTTTTACAAAAAAGTCAATCTTTTTTCAACATTTTTCCTCTGCCCAAAATGTAGTGGTATCAATGCTTTATGTACCACTATATGTCCCGGGCAGCTGTTCATCTGTTCACATATTTGCCGATCAGGGGCAGAGGCTCCATTTTGCCCTTTACAACATTTATTATTCCCTGGAAAATAAGGTAAACCCTGAAGACTTCACATATGGGACCCAGCACCGGAATTGCATTGAGGAGATGGAGGACACATCCGAAGACAAAGAGTGCCAGCCCCTGCCTGGCGTGGAAAGAGACAAATCTGTTGTCCTTGCGCAGGAGCATCGGGAAAATAAAGAGCCAGCTTATATAGGAGAGTGCCGCAAGCATTTTGTCCGCAATTTCCGCCCTGCGTACAGCAGGATCAACTGACATTTTTATGCCGCCGTACTGCCGGTTCTCACCCCCGCGCTGCTGTCTGCCCGCCGCAGTCTCTCTTCTCTCCCTCTCCTGTCCGGCCCGGGCCTCCCGTCTCTCCTTCTCCTGCTGAGCCCATCTTCTGCTGGCCTCCTGCTGTCTTTTTCTCTGCTCCTCCAGCTTTTTTCTGAGCTCCTCAGTCTCCTGGACAGAGGCCTCCTGAGCTACGGACGCCTTATCCCGGAGGGTTTCCTCCCGGGCCTCCTCAGCCTGTTTTTTCTGTTCTTCGGCCTCGTCATAGCCGCAGGCCAGGCACTCCGTCTGACCGTCGGGAATATAAGCCCCGCACCGCTTGCAATATGCCATAATTCCCTCCAACTTGAGTTTTTTTAATTATAACCCAGCGCGGAGCTTATTTCAACATATTTCAGGCGCAGAACATGTGCTTTCCTATGGTGACTATAAGGGGTCTTGACCATATCCAGGAGCTGGTGGCGGTGTTGGGATTAAAATAATATATCGCCCCGTAGCTGGGGTCCCAGCCGTTCATGGCGTCTCTCGCCGCCCTGTAGGCGCTCTCCGCCACGGGCTGGTCGAACTGCCCGTCATACATGCAGGAAAAGGCGCCGGACTGGTATATTACCCCGGAAATAGAGTTGGGAAATGAGGGGTGCCTCACCCGGTTCAGGACCACCGCCCCCACCGCCACCTGCCCCTCATAGGGCTCCCCTCTGGCTTCTGCGGATATGAGCCTTGCAAGAAGGTCAGTGTCCCCGCCGCCGGAGCTGCCGCCGCTGCCCGAGCTGTCAGAGCTCCCCTGCTGCCCCGTGGGCAGGCCGAGGGCCGCCAGAGTCTGATTTCCCGCCTGCCCGTCGGCATTCAGGCCGTTGGACTTCTGAAAATACTTCACGGCCTTCTCCGTGGCGCTGCCGTAAACCCCGTCCACAGGGCCCGAATAGTAGCCCCAGGCCCGGAGCCTCGTCTGAATCTCCCGAACAGTGGCGCCGCTGGAGCCCCGCTTGTAGAGATCGGCAGAAGCGCTCTGCACCAGGGCAGCCGCAAAGATATTGGCTGCAAATATAAGGGCGGCGGCCAGTATCAGTTTTTTCCATTTTGTTTTCAAAAAAATTCACCCCCACAGGCTTTTTCATAGTTTGTGAGGGTGAAGCTTGTTTTATTCAGTTTCAGACTTCTTCTTTGGTCCTTGTCTTAATCTGCTCAAGAATCTTTCCGGAGAATTCATCAAAGGCCATGGCACCCATGTCCACACCGCCGCGGGTACGGACGGAGACTGTGCCGGCCTCCTTCTCCTTGTCGCCCACGATGAGCATGTAGGGTATCTTCTGCATCTGAGCCTCGCGGATCTTGTAGCCGATCTTCTCGTTGCGGAGGTCGGTCTCGACCCTGACACCCAGAGCGTCAAGCCTTGCGGCCACGTCCTCTGCATATTCTGCGGTCCGGTCTGTGATGGGCATGACCTTGACCTGTACAGGGGAGAGCCACACGGGGAATGCGCCTGCAAAATGCTCGGTGATGACGCCGATGAAACGCTCAATGGAACCGAACACGACGCGGTGGATCATAACGGGGCGGTGCTTCTCGCCGTCAGCGCCGGTGTACTCCAGCTCAAAGCGCTCAGGCAGCTGCATATCCAGCTGGATGGTACCGCACTGCCAGGTGCGTCCCAGAGAATCCTGGAGATGGAAGTCCAGCTTGGGGCCGTAGAATGCGCCGTCGCCGGGGTTGACCGTGAAGCTCTTGCCCATCTCGGTTATGGCTTCCTTCAGGGTCTCCTGGGCAAAGTCCCAGTCCTTCTCGTCGCCCATGTGGTCATCGGGCATGGTGGACAGCTCTATCTCGTAGGGCAGGCCGAAGAGGGAGTAGACCTCGTCGAAGAGCTTTACAACATTCTTTATCTCGTCCTTCATCTGATCCCAGGTCATAAAGATATGGGCATCGTCCTGGGTGAAGCAGCGCACACGGAAGAGGCCGTGGAGTGCGCCGGAGAGCTCATGGCGGTGGACAAGGCCCAGCTCACCCACACGGAGGGGCAGATCGCGGTAGGAGTGGGGCTCAGACTTGTAGACCAGCATTCCGCCGGGGCAGTTCATGGGCTTGATGGCATAGTCCTCATCGTCGATGACGGTGGTGTACATATTCTCTTTATAGTGATACCAGTGGCCGGAGGTCTCCCAGAGCTTCCGGTTGAGGATCATGGGGGTGGAGACCTCCACATAGCCGTATCTCTTGTGGACCTCACGCCAGTAATCTATAAGTGTGTTTTTCAGCACCATGCCCTTGGGGAGGAAGAAGGGGAAGCCCGGGCCCTCGTCGGTGAGCATGAAGAGTCCCAGTTCCTTTCCAAGCTTTCTGTGGTCGCGGCGCTTTGCCTCCTCTATGCGGGCCAGATACTCATCCAGCTGCTCCTTCTTGGGGTAGGCGACGCCGTAGATGCGCTGGAGAGTCTGTCTGCTGCTGTCCCCTCTCCAGTAGGCGGCGTTGCAGGCAGTGAGCTTTATGCCGTTGCCCTTGATGCGGCCGGTGGAATCCAGATGGGGGCCGGCGCAGAGGTCGGTGAACTCACCCTGCCTGTAGAAGCTGATGACAGCGTCCTCAGGCAGGTCGTTTATAAGCTCCACCTTATAGGGCTCATTGCGCTCCTCCATGAATTTCACGGCCTCGGCCCTGGGCAGCTCAAAGCGCTCCAGCTTCAGCTTCTCCTTGCAAATCTTCCTCATCTCGGCCTCAATCTTCTCCATTATTTCAGGGGTGAAGGTGAAGGGGGAATCCATATCGTAATAAAAGCCGTTGTCTATTGCGGGGCCGATTGCAAGCTTGACCTCCGGATACAGACGCTTCACAGCCTGGGCCAGCACATGGGAACAGGTGTGCCAGTAGGTGTGGCGGTATTCTTCATTTTCAAAACTGTATTTGTTGTCTTTCTTTTCCTTGACTTCTTCCATTTTTAATCTCCTCTCACAAAATGAAAAGCACCCCTGGCAAACGCCAAGGGTGCTGATTGCACGGTTCCACCTTGATTTTAACTCAGGACACCTTAACGCGGCGCAGTCGGGGCGGCATTTCCTCTGCCCGGCTCAGGAGCGGTGACGGCGGAACATTTACCTGGGAAGCTCTCAGCCGCGGCCTCCCTCTCTGGGCGGATCCTGTTCCTGTCTTCTCCATCGAAGCCCTTTAACCAGTTCATAATATCACTGCAAATAACCTGTGTCAATTATTTTTACAAACTTTTCGCTGTATAAGCTTTACAAGCTCGACTATGGGTATCACGCAGAAGCCGAGGCCGATTGCGATTGCATACTCCAGGAAGCTGACGCTTGTGAAATCGAAGGCCGCTGCGAGAACGGGTATCTCGCAGACTGCGGTGGTGGCAATGAGGGAGCCCACAGCCGCCCAGATGAGGGCCTTGTTCTGTCCCGGGAGGGCAAAGATGCTGCCCCTCTGAGAGCGCATGTTGAAGGAGTGGAATATCTCGGCCATGGAGAGGGTCAGGAATGCCATTGTGGTGCCGTCGGCGCTGTTGGCGATGGCCCATCTGCCGGTCTCAAGGAAGTCGCCTATGAAATAGGAGAGCAGGGTGAGAAGGGAGAGGAGCAGGCCCTGATATGCGATATCTATCCCCATCCCGCCGGAGAATATGCCGGCGCTCTTCTTTCTGGGCTGGCGCTTCATGATTCCCGGCTCCGCCCGCTCCATTCCCAGAGCCAGTGCCGGGAAGCAGTCTGTGACCAGATTTATCCAAAGCAGATGTACGGGCTGGAGTATAGTAAAGCCGATGAGGGTGGCGCCGAATATGCTCAGCACCTCACTCATATTGGAGCCCAGGAGGAACTGGATAGCCTTGCGGATATTGTCATATATCCTGCGGCCCTCCTCGACGGCCCCCACGATGGTGGCAAAGTTGTCGTCCGCCAGGACCATGTCGGCGGCATTCTTTGTGACATCGGTGCCGGTGATGCCCATGCCGACGCCAATGTCGGCGGTTTTAATGCTGGGCGCGTCGTTTACGCCGTCGCCGGTCATAGCGGTGACATAGCCCGCATCCTGCCAGGCCTTTACTATTCTGGTCTTGTGCTCAGGCTGAACTCTGGCATAGACGCTGATTTTTCTGAACTCCCGGGCAAACTGCTCGTCGTCCATGTCGTCCAGCTGGGAGCCGGTAATCGCCTTTCCATCGCCCTCAAGTATGCCCAGCTCCTTTGCAATGGCGACAGCGGTGTCGATATGGTCGCCGGTGATCATTATGGGCTTGATGCCGGCCTCTCTGCACTCTCCGATTGCCGCCAGTACCTCGGGGCGTATCGGGTCTATCATACCGCAGAGGCCCATGAAGCATATATCTTTTTCAAGGAAATCCGGATCAAAGCTGGCGGGCTTTTTGTCCCATCTCCGCTCTGCACAGGCGAGAACCCGGAGGGCCCTGTCTGCCATGGCCTTGTTGGCCTTCAAGATCTCCTGACGGTGCTCCTCGGTCATGGGGACAACTTTTCCGTCCTTCAGGTAGCTTGTGCATCTGCTGATGATCACATCAGGGGCGCCCTTTGTAATCTGTGTGCATCCCTTTTCTCCCAGGTGCACTGTGCTCATCATCTTGCGGCCGGAGTCGAAGGGGGCTTCGCCGCAGCGTATATTCTTGGCCTTCAGGGTGTTTTTGTCCTGGCCAAGCTTGTTGGCCCAGGCCACGAGGGCGGCCTCTGTGGGCTCGCCTGTGACAAGGCCGTCATCCCCCAGCTCCGCGTCGGAGCAGAGGGCCATCGCGGAGGCAAGCTCTTTCTCGTTGTCGCCGTAGAAGTCCACAACTGTCATCTTGTTCTGGGTGAGGGTGCCGGTCTTGTCGGAGCAGATTATCTGGGCACAGCCCAGGGTCTCCACCGCGGTTAGGCGGCGGATTATGGCGTTTCGCTTGGACATATTGGTGACGCCTATGGAGAGGACCACCGTGACCACCGCCGCAAGGCCCTCGGGTATCGCCGCGACGGCCAGGGAGACCGCGATCATGAAGGAGTTCAGGACAGTCTCAAATGCAAAGCCGCCCGCTCTCATAAGCTGCACCCCAAACACCACGACGCATATGCCAAGCACAAGCCAGGTCAGCACCTTTGAGAGCTGATGGAGCTTTATCTGTAGAGGAGTCTCCCCCTCCTCGGCATTGGCAAGGGCGTCCGCAATCTTGCCCATCTCGGTGTCCATGCCGGTGGCGGTAATGACAGCGCTGCCGCGGCCGTAGACCACGGTGCTGCCCATGTAGACCATGTTCTTTCTGTCGCCCAGGGGGACATCCTTCTGACTGTCCCTGAGCATAATGCAGTCAATAAATTTTGTGACGGGGACAGACTCTCCCGTGAGGGCGGCCTCCTCAATGCTGAGGCTGGCGCTCTGGATTATTCTGCCGTCTGCGGGGACCGAGTCTCCGGCCTCCAGGATGACGATGTCGCCCACTGCCAGATCCTCACTGTGCACCGTGACAAGCTTTCCGTCACGCAGCACCTTGGAGGTGGCCGCGGACATCTCCTGGAGCGCCTCGATCGCCTTCTCGGCCTTGCTCTCCTGATAGACGCCCAGGACCGCGTTGACTATGACGACGGCGAGAATTATGATCACATCTGCAAAGCTCTCGCCCTCCACTGCCGCAAGGACACCGCTTATAAGGGCGGCAACAAGCAGTATTATTATCATGGGGTCTGCCATCTGCTCGAGGAAGCGGCGGATAAGAGATTTTCCCGGTGGGGAATCCAGTTTATTCTTTCCGTCCCGCTCAAGTCTGGCCCGGGCCTCTTTTTCACTGAGGCCGTCAGCTGTGGTGTTCAGGCTCTGTAATACTGCATCTTTTTCTTCGCAATAATACTTCACTAACTTTTCCTCCTAGCCGGAATTCTCTGACCCGGACAGGCCCTGCATCAAGCTCTGTCTTAAGGTCCCTTTTTCTGATTTTTATATGAAATATGAAGCCGAAAATCGGCACTGCAGGCACTCTTCTGCGGCGGCATCTCTCTGAACTGCCCCGCCAAAAGGATTATAGCCGGATTTGACAGAAATCATATTTTCGTCCGCCCGGGACCGTCCCCATGAGGTGAAAGCCCAATTAAACAAAAAAAGACTTTTACAGTGAGAACACTGTAAAAGTCTTGCAAATACAATTCAGTATCCGGCAGGCCGAATCTGCAAGCAGATTGTGATGACGACCTGCCGACACCCGAAGGTGCAGCTACTCCCTTTTTACGAGTTAAAAGGTATCATATTTTCAATTTAAAGTCAACGGATAAAAGGCTTAAAATGTTAAAATTCACAATTATTACACATTAAATCTGAACATGGTGATATCGCCGTCCTGCATCACGTAATCCTTGCCCTCAAGGCGCACAAGCCCCTTCTCCTTTGCGGCGTTCATAGTCCCGCAGGCCTTGAGATCGTCAAAGGCCACGACCTCCGCACGGATAAAGCCCCGCTCTATATCGGTGTGGACCTTTCCCGCTGCCTTGGGTGCCTTGGTGCCCCTGACTATTGTCCAGGCATGCACATCGTCCTCTCCAGCCGTGAGGAAGGAGATATAGCCCAGCAGATCGTAGGAGGTGCGGATAAGGCGGTCAAGGCCCGTCTCTGTGAGGCCCAGATCCTCCATGAAGAGCTTTGCCTCATCCTCGCTCATGCCGGCGATATCCTCTTCAAACTTTGCGGCCACAGGCAGAACTGCGGCCCCCTGCTCCTTTGCGATTTCCTCAAGGGCCTTGAAATTTGCATTGTTCTTATAGTCGGCCATGCCGTCCTCATCCAGATTTGCCACATAGATGACAGGCTTTACGGTGAGAAGGCCGCCGTCCTCAAGGATGTCCCCGTCCTCCTCGGTGAAGTTGTACTCTCTCGCGGGTTTCTCGTTGCCCAGGAGCTCCAGAAGCTCCTCGCACATCACGCACTCCCGCTTGTATTTCTTTTCACCGCTCTTGGCGTTTCTCTTTGCCCTCTCAAGGCGGCGCTCCACAATGTCCATATCCGCCAGGATCATCTCAAGATCAAAGGCCTCGGCGTCACGTCTGGCATCTGCCTTTTCCACAAAGATGTCGTTATCGTCGAAGCATCTCACCACATGGACAATTGCGTCTGTCTGGCGTATGGCCTGAAATATCTCATTGCCCTTGCTGCCCTGACTCACGCCGGGGACATCCACAAAGTCAATGGTGGCAGGGGTGTATTTTTTCGGATGATAATATTCAGCGAGCCAGTCAAGCCGCTCATCCGGAACCTTTGCGGTGCCCAGATTTGGCTTGGCCCCTGTCATGGTATAGCTGCTGGTCTCGGCCTGTGATCCTGTAAGTGCATTGAAAAGTGTAGTTTTTCCCACATTGGGCAGTCCTGTGATACCAAGCTTCATAAAACTCGAATCTCCTTTATACAGTTGTCTGAGGCTCTCCCGGCTCTGTATCCGTCTCCGGACCGCCTCATAATTTATTAAATTCATCTCAGGCCCTGTCATTTCAAGGCCGAAGGGCCCTTCCGCCGGATTTTTATGTTCTTACCGAAGGGCGGAAATAAGTACCTTTAACTAAGTTATATTACCACATTATTTTTATTATCTCAAGTTTAAAAGCGGGGCCGCCCCTATTATTTCACAGGAAAAAACCTGAACAGGCACGGACCTGTTCAGGTTTTTAATCGATTTATTCTTTTGTCTCTCCGCCTGTGTTCTGATCTCCCTCAGGCGCCGGATTCTCATTCTGCTCCTTCTTCTCCTCGGCGTAGCCGTCGATCATGGAAATCTTTCTCGCGGGGCGCTCGATGGTGGGGTCGTTCCTCGCCTCTTTGGCCTTTTTCACGGATTCCGGCATAAATGTGCCGTGTTCAAAGTAGTAGTTGAACTCCTCGCCCTCCATGGACTCATGGACGAGCAGATATTCCGCGATATCCTTCAGCTGGTCCGCGTGGGCGGTGAGAATGGATTCGCACTTCTCCGCGGCCATGTCGAATATCTTTTTGACTTCCTCATCTATGATGCCGGCAGTCTCCTCGGAGTAGCTCTTGGTCTGGCCGAAGTCGCGGCCGATGAAGATACTGTGGCCGGAGTCCTCATAGCTGATGGGGCCGAGGCGCTCGCTCATGCCGTATTTCATGACCATGTCTCTCGCGATGGAGCTGGCCTGCTGGATATCCCCGGAGGCGCCGGAGGATATGTCATCCAGGAAGAGCTTTTCGGAAATTCTGCCGCCCAGGGCCATGACTATGCTCTCAAACATCTCGGAACGGGATTTGAAGTTCTCCAGATCCTCCTGGGGTCTGAAGAGGGTAAAGCCGCCGGCCATGCCCCTCGGGATGATTGTGATATAGTGCACGGGGTCAACGTGAGTGAGGTACCTGCCGGTGACGGCGTGGCCCGCCTCATGGTAGGCCGTGAGCTTTCTGGCCTTCTCGCTCATCTTCTTGCTCTTCTTCTCGGGGCCCATCTGCACCTTCAGTATGGCCTCATCCATGTCCTCCATGGTGATAAAGCGGTGCTTGCGCCGGACAGCCAGAAGGGCGGACTCATTCATCAGGTTCTCAAGGTCTGCGCCGGAGAAGCCCGGTGTGCCCTTGGCGATGGAGTTGAGGTCCACATCCTCTGCCAGCTGTTTGCCCCTGGCGTGAATCTTCAGTATATCCTCACGGCCCCGGATGTCGGGCAGCCCCACATAGACCTGCCTGTCGAAGCGGCCCGGTCTCAGGAGTGCGTTATCCAGAATATCCGCGCGGTTCGTAGCAGCCATGACTATGACGCCCTCGTTGTTGCTGAAGCCGTCCATCTCAACCAGCAGCTGGTTCAGGGTCTGCTCACGCTCATCATGTCCGCCGCCCAGGCCGCTGCCTCTCTGACGGCCCACAGCGTCAATCTCATCAATGAATATGATTGCGGGCGCAACCTTTTTGGCCTGATCAAAGAGGTCACGGACACGGCCTGCGCCGACGCCCACATAGAGCTCCACAAAGTCGGAGCCGGAGATGGAGAGGAACTGCACGTTCGCCTCACCGGCCACGGCCTTCGCAAGGAGGGTCTTACCGGTTCCCGGGGGGCCCACAAGGAGCACGCCCTTGGGTATGCGGGCACCCATGGAGGTGTAGGCCTTGGGGTCCTTCAGGAAGTCGACGATCTCCGCCAGCTCCTCCTTCTCCTCGTCGCAGCCCGCCACATCGGCAAAGGTCTTCTTGTCCTTTTCCTCGCTGCCCATCTTTGTGCGGGCCTTGCTGAACTTGCCCACACCGCCCTGCATGCCGCCGGCCTTGTTCATCATCGCATACCAGAGCGCCATGGCCACTATCATGATTATGAGATAGGGCAGGAAGCTCGCCCACCAGGGGATTACAAAGCCCTCGTCATAGTCGTATTCCTCCAGAACACCGGAGGCGTACTGCTCTCTGATAAGGTCTTTGAAGTCTTCATAGAAAAGGGAAAAGCTGTAGAGGTCGTATTTCATCTCCTCAGTGGGTCTGACCTCGTCGCCTGTCCTCACCTTGAGGATGATGGTGTCGCCCTCGGTTCTGAAGGACTGCACCTTTTCATCATTGAAAAGATCCACAAGGTCGGAATATTTTTCCACTTCGTTGGAACTCGTGTCTCTGGTCATGGTGAATATCACCGCTATAAGCAGCACAAGAAGCAGTATATAAAAGCCCAGATCACGCGTTCTGTTACGGTTCGTTTTCAAAAACTAATCACATCCTTCTAAGCAGCTGTCTGCTGTCATTTATGGATAATTCGCTCTATTTGAAATAATAAATTATATTATTTGCTGTATATTTCCGGCTTCAATACGCCGATATATGGTAAATTGCGATATTTTTCATTGTAATCAAGACCATAGCCCACAACAAAGGCATCCGGGACCTCAAAGCAGGAGTAATCTGCAAATATATCCGCCCTGCGGCGTGCAGGCTTGTCCAGAAGAGTGACAATGCTTATGGATGCGGGTTTTCTCACCGAGAGATAATTCTTCAGATAGTTGAGGGTGATGCCGGAGTCCAGGATATCCTCCACCAGAATTATATGCCTGCCCTCGATGCTCTCATTCAGGTCCTTGTTAATTTTCACGGCGCCGGTGGAGCTTGTGCCCTGATATGAGGACACCGCCATGAAATCCATAGTGCAGTTTGCCGTCACATGGCGCATCAGATCCGCCATAAATATGAAGCAGCCCTTCAGCACACCTACAAAGATGGGGTTCTTCCCGTCATAGTCGGCAGATATTTTTGCACCGACCTCCTGAACATGTCTCTCAATTTCTATCTGTGAAATAAGGACCTTCTCAATATCCTTCTCCAAATTCTCCATGAATTCTTTCTCCCTAATCTCTCTTTTTTGTTTTGTCTAATTTATAATTTATTTTATATCTTTTTCTCTGTTTCAATCCAGAGGACCCTGTCCCCCCTGCGGGGCCGGCAGCTCTCATCCGCCGCAAGGCCCAGCACCGCAAGCACCTTCTCCTCATCCCGTATCACAGGACTCAGGTCTCTCCGGCGCTGGTTGTACTTTTTTTCTGTGAAGAGGCTCTTCAGCGTCTTTCTGCAGCCCCTCCCCTGGGGGCGGAGGCTGTCACCGTTCCGCCTGCCTGTGCAGAACAGATTCCCGCTTATACTCTCACATTTGATGCAGCAAGTTTTGAACAAGTCGTAAATTTCTCCTCCGTAGACGGAATAACGGCTTTTTAAAACAAGGCCCGCCTCCGGCAGCTCAAGGTCTTCCCCGGGAATAATTCTCCTGTCCGGGAGCTTTGCATATTCCCGCTCCTTAAAATAGAGCCGCCCCTGTTCCCTGCGGACACGGAGTCCCGGAACATCTGCAAAGCCAAGGCCGCTGCCCTGCGCCAGGGCCTGCACTGCCTCCACATGCACGGCGGACAGATTCTCTTCGCACAGTGCCCTTACCACCCTCGCAGAAACTGCCGGATGGAGGGCCGCAAAGGCTTTTATATCCAGACTCTCCCCGTCGAAGTACTCTTTTATGAACTTTTCGGCCTCTCCGGATATGAAATCCTCATCCTGCCGCAGAAGCCCTGCAGTTCTCAGGGCCGCCGAGGTGAATTCGGGATTCAGTCCCCTGAGCACCGGGATGACCCTGTGTCTCAGGATATTGCGGCTGTATTCATCCGAGGCATTGCTGCTGTCCTCCACATGGGGGATTCCCTTTTCCTCAAGGTATGCGAGGATCTCCCCCCGGTCTATGGCCAGCATGGGCCGGATAATTCTGCCCCTTATCGGCGGTATTCCGCAAAGCCCCCTGCCGCCGCTGCCCCGGCTGAGGTTCAGCAGCATGGTCTCGGCGTTGTCCTCCGCGTTATGGGCGGTGGCGATATAGTCACAGCCCAATTTTTTGGCTGTGTCCTTCAGAAATTTATAGCGCAGCTTTCTCGCTGCCTCCTCAGTGCCCAGATGCATTTTTTCGGCGTACTCCGGCACACTGCCGTGTCCGGTCACCAGCGTGACACCCAGCTTTTCGCACTGGGCCCTGACAAAATCCGCATCCCTCAGGGATTCAGCCCCCCTTATGCCGTGTTCAAAGTGGGCCGCCCTTATCTCCAGTCCCGTCTCCTCACTTTTCTCCAGCAGGAGCGCCAGAAGGCACATGGAGTCCGCACCCCCCGAGAGGGCACAGAGAATTCTCTTCCCGTCTTTCGGAAGCTTAAACTTTTCCCTGATATCAGACATATTATTCCGCATGGGTCTTGTCCACGGAGACAAAGGCCGTGTACTCCGGCATCCAGCCCAGCTCCACAACTCCGGTGGAACCCTTGCGGTTTTTCAGCACTATGGCCTCCGCAAGATTCGGGTCCTCCGCGTCCCTGTTATAATAGCCCTCTCTGTAGAGTCCTATTACAACGTCCGCATCCTGCTCGATTGCGCCGGACTCACGCAGGTCAGAGAGCATGGGCCGCTTGTCCGTCCTGCTCTCACTGGCACGGGACAGCTGGGAGAGGCACACCACCGGCACATTCAGCTCCTTTGCCATTATCTTCAGCATGCGGCTGATGTCGCTCACGGCCTGGGTCCTGCTCTCATTGGACCAGGTGTGCCCGCTGCCCGCCGACTGCATCAGCTGGAGGTAGTCTATGACCACAAGGTCAAGCTTTGGTATGCGCCGGCACTGGGCGTTCATCTCCGCCACCGTGAGGCTGGGGTTGTCGTCAATTCTTATATCCGTCTCGCTGAGAAGCTGGGCCGCGTTTGCAATGTCGTGCCACTGGTTCTGGTTCAGCTGCCCCTTGAGCAGATCCTGCCCCGGCACATGGGCCGCCACCGAGAGAAGCCTTGTGACAAGCTGCTCCCTGGACATCTCAAGAGAGAAAATCGCGATGGTCTTTTTCAGCTTCATCCCCGCATAAAGGGCCATATTCAGCGCAATGCTGGTCTTGCCCATGCCGGGTCTCGCGGCGATAAGCACAAGCTCAGACGGGTTGAGGCCCAGAATCATATTGTCCAGATCGGCAAGGCCGGTGGAAAGTCCGGGGATATTGTTCCCTGAGGCCGCCGCCTCGGAGAGCTGGTCGAACACCGTCTGCACCACCGCAGAGACCGGCATCAGACCGCCCACATTTCTCCCCTGGCGGAGGGCATAGATCTTTCTCTCCGCCGCCTCCAGCATGGTCTCAGCCTCGCCGGAGCCCTCATAGACCATATTGTTTATCTCGTCCGCCGCCTCGGCCAGATGCCGCATCAGGGCCTTGTCCCTTATTATGGCGGCATATTTCAGCACGTTTGCGGCGGTGGGCGTGATGCGCATTATCTCCGCAATATAGCTCTCGTTATTCTCCTCGTAGACGCCCCTGACCTTCATCTGGTCAAGGACAGTCACCGGGTCCACAGTCTGGCCGTAGGAAAACATGGCCGACATGGTCTCAAAAATATTCCTGTTGAGCTTTGAATAAAACTCGTCAGGCTTCAGTTTTTCCAGTACATCCGGTATGCATCTCGGGTCAATCAGCATGGAGCCGATGACCGCCTGCTCCGCTGTCGGAGAGTGAGGCATCTTTCTGCCCAGAAGCTCTTCCATAGCAGTTAAATCCTTTCAGCCTGGTTTACAGGGCTTTTCGCCAGATCAGCCCTCTACCACAAGCACACTGATATTTCCGCTTATCTCATAGCCCAGCTTTGCCTTCACGGTGTAGCTGCCAAAGCTTTTTATAGGCTCACTCTGAACTATTTCCTTTTTTTCGATCTCTATGCCGTGCTGGGCCTTCAGGGCCTCGCTTATCTCCTGGGAGGTGACGGCACCGAAGAGCTTGCCGTTGCTGCCGGCCTTGGCCCGCACCGTGACCTGGACGCCGCTGAGCTTCTTGGCATTCTCCAGAGCCTGGGCCTTCTCCTTTGCGATCTGGGCAACTCTGGCCTTTTCCTTGAGCTTAAATGTATTTATATTGTCGGCAGTGGCCTCGGTGGCAAGGTTCCGGGGGATGAGATAGTTCCTCGCATAGCCTGCGGAAACCTCCTTCAGCTCACCCTTTTTCCCCTGTCCCCTCACATCTGCATTGAATATAACCTTCATTAAAATTCTCCTTTCATCTCTTCCCGCCCCCGGGAAATCTCCGGAAGCGTCAGCCGTAGTACTCGTCTATGGCCGCATATATCTTGTTCACTGCCTCAGGCAGCTCCATTTTCCTGAACTGTACGGCCGCCGCGCTTCTGTTGCCGCCGCCGCCAAGCTTTTCCATTATTATCTGTACATTCAGCTCGCCTATGGATCTGGCGGAGGCGAACACACCGCCGTGTCCGTCCGGTGCGGTCACTATAGAGGCCTCCACCCCGGATATATTCAGAAGCTCATCCGCCGCCTGGGCCGCCACAATGCGGTCCTGGGGCTCCGCAGGGGCCGCGATGGCCACGTTGCGGTAGAGCTTGGCGCTCTGCATGATCTTATAGCGGGCGACCGTGTCCTCCATGCCGGTCTGGAGGAGCTTCTTCACATCGGTGGTGTCCGCACCCGCCCTTCTCAGATACGCCGCCGCGTCAAAGGTGCGGTCGCCGGTGCGTATTGCAAAGCTCTTGGTATCCAGCACAATGCCGGCGAGAAGGGCCTCCGCCTCGCACTTCAGCACATCTTTCAGCTCCACAAGCTCCTGAAGTATCTCGGTTATAAGCTCACTTGCAGAGGAGGCGTAGGGCTCAATAAAGCCCAGAGCCGCATTCTGTATATAAGTGGCCGCCACACGGTGGTGGTCGATAACTGCCACCCGGCTGCAGGCCGCCAGAAGATCCGGCGCCTCAACCTGCTCGGGCCGGTTGGTGTCAACTATCACAAGCAAAGTCCTGCCGTCTGCCCGGAGCATGGCGTCCTGGGGATATATGAAGGTATCCCTGTATTCCGGCTCCTCCCTGACCCTGTCTATGAGGGAGTGGGCGGCGTTTTTATTCATGTCTATGACTATATTGGCCCTGGCGCCGCAGTTTCTCGCGAGACTGCAGACACCCACGGCGGCGCCCACGCTGTCCAGGTCTGCAAAGCGGTGGCCCATGACCAGCACCCTGCTGGAATCCCTCATGAGCTCCGCCAGAGTATTGGCCATGACTCTGGACTTCACCTTGGTGCGCTTCTCCACCTCGAAGCCCCTGCCGCCGAAGAACTCAAAGCTGAGCCTGTCCTTTATGACGGTCTGGTCGCCGCCTCTGGAGATTGCAAGCTCAATGCCTATATCCGCAAACTGCAGTGCCTCGCTCAGGCTGCTGCCGTCAACGCCGAGGCCTATGCTTATTGTGGCGCATATGCCGCTGGGGCTCTCGATCTGATGCATGTCCTCGGTGATCTTGAACTTATCCAGTTTCATCGCCTCGACATCCTGCTTCTCAAAGATCACAAGATATCTGTCCCGGTCATAGCGCCGGAAAATGCCGCTGTAGCCCTCGCACCACTGGCGCAGCTTGTCCTCCACCGCGTCCCGGATGTCGTTTTTTACTCTGTCGGGCTGATTTTTGTTCAGCTCGTCCATGTTGTCTATGACCACAATGCCGGCGACCGGCCTGGTATTTTCAAATTTTATCCGTATATCGTCATATTCCGTCACGTCCACCCAATATGCTATACCCATGAAGGCATCTGCATCGGTGTTCTCCGTATTGCTGACGATATTGCCCAGAATCTGATATTTTCTCTCTCCCACCTCAATGAGCGTGGGATAGCTGGTCTTCCCCTCCAGAAGCCATTTCCCTGTAAACTCCGGCACAAGATCAGCAATGCGGGCGTCAAGCCTCGTCCCCGTGACACCGCACATCTCAAAGAATTTTTCATTGCCCCAGATCAGCCCGGAATCATCGATGCGGAACACCGCGATGGGCAGCGGGAAATTCGTAAGGGCGTGGTTTTTGGCATTCTCCGAGTCGTAGGCCACAGACTCGATATATTTTGCCAGCTTCCTTTCCTTTATATGTCTCAGAATAAGACTGTATATGAGCACGACCAGGACCACGGCAGCTTCGCCCAGTGCAAGCTTGTACTGGCCCAGCAGCGCCGCAGCAGCAGCAAACAGCGCAAGTACGACAAGATGCACTACCGTACCCGGTCCCGCCAGTTTCCGTATTGTTTTCTTCAATTGGCGCACCTCCTGTATCTGCAACAGACTATAATACGTCATTGTATTTAGTCATTATATCAAATTTGGTTTATGTTTACAATAAATAATTTTATTTCCCCTGCGGATAATATTTTTTGAAGTTCCTTAATTTTTACAGCCGGAAAATATCACAAACTGAAAGGGGTAGATTCTGTGAAAGCTGTAATTATGGCGGGGGGTGAGGGCACCCGTCTCAGGGCTGTCACCGGGGAAATGCCGAAGCCCATGGTCCCTCTGCTGGGCCGGCCCATGCTGGAGCATATACTTCTGCTTTTGAAAAATCAGGGCTTCGGGGATGTGTGCATAGCTCTGCGCTACCGTGCCGGGGATATAATGGACTATTTCGGTGACGGTGGCAGCCTCGGTATGCACATTCAGTACAGACTGGAGGAGGAGCCCCTGGGTACGGCGGGGGCAGTGAAAAACTGCGAGGATTTCTACGGGGATGAGGATTTTCTCGTGATAAGCGGGGACGCCGCCTGCGATTTTAATCTGAGGACACTGATGGAGGCCCACAGGCGGAGCTCCGCCGCCGCCACCCTCGCCCTGTACCGCAGCAGAGAGCCTCTCCGCTACGGCCTCGCCGTGACGGATGAGGAGGGCTGTATATGCTCATTCATAGAAAAGCCCGGCTGGAGGCGGGTGGTCAGCGACCTTATAAATACCGGCATATATGTCATCTCGCCGGAGATAATGTCCCTGGTGCCGGAGGGGAAAAGTTTTGACTTTGCAAAGGAGCTCTTTCCCCTGCTCCTGAGCCGGGGTAAAAAACTGCTGGGCATCTGTCCTGCGGGCTACTGGTGCGATGTGGGGACGCCGCTGTCCTATTATAAATGCTGCGTCGACGCCCTGGAGGGGCGGCTTAAGATCGAGCCCGGCGGCCAATTTAAAAAGGAGGCAGAGACTGAGGAGCGGGACCTCCCCCGTGAGGGCACGGAGTTTCGGGACTGCAGATGCCGCAGCAGGGCGGAGCTCATGGGTACCCTCTCCCGGCTTATGCTGGACATGGGGGCAGACTACTCAGACGGCATAAGACTCAGCGGGGACAATTACCGTCTCCACATATCCCCCCTTGTGAACTCATCTGCCGTCCGGGTGGCGGTGGATTCACCGGATGCGGAGTTTGCCCGGAGCCTCGCCCTCTCTGCGGAGGAACTCATCAGGGCACTGGATATGTAGCATTCTCCCCGGGGTGAAGACCGCAGCTTCACCCCGGAAAAGTATTGACGGATTAAAAGTGTAAAGCTATACTTTAATTAGTTGCTGTAATCAGTTGCTGTTCTGAAAAAAACGGGCAAAAAACGGAGGTGCATATATGAACATTGAAAAGACCATAAAGAATCTCCGGGGCCGGGGATTCAGTGTGAAGCATTTTGCCACCGGAGAAGAGGCCGCAGATTACCTCTGCCGGGAGATAAAGGGTGTCTCTGTGGGCATAGGCGGCTGCAAAACCGCAGACCAGCTGGGGCTCTACGACAGGCTCTCCAAAGAGAACACCGTCTACTGGCACTGGCGCACTCCCGGCTATGAGACCCTCCTGAAGGAGAATGAGGCGCCGGTATTTATCTCCAGTGCCAATGCCATTAGCGAGGACGGGGAGATACTCAACATCGACGGCAAGGGCAACCGCCTTGCAGGCCAGGTCTTCGGGAACAAGCGGGTCTACATAGTGGCCGGAACCAACAAGATCTGCCCTGATTTTGACTCCGCGCTCTACAGGGCCAGAAATGTGGCCGCCGTCCAGAACGCAAGGCGCTTTGACAACAAGTCCCCCTGCAAGATCGACGGCAAATGCCATGACTGCCGGGGAGAGGGGCGGATATGCAACGCACTGCTGGTGCTGTGGGCACCCATGCAGGGCATGAGCACCGAGGTCGTGCTCATAGATGAAGAACTGGGTATGTGAGGTATAAATATGAGCTTTGTGAGAACTGAAAACGACGTTGAAGTTTCAAAGAAGAAAATGTTCGGCGGTGACGGAGAGGCCGAGATGCACAGGCTTCTCAGCGGCGACGGGGAGATGTACGGCAAGGGCCGGGTGTTCAATCACCTTATTCTGGCCCCGGGATCGGAAATAGGCTGGCACGTCCACAAGGGCGACGGCGAGACCTATTACATTCTCAAAGGCAGGGGCGAATACAACGACAACGGCAAGGTTGTCACCGTGAAGCCCGGCGACGTGACCTTTGTGGGTGACGGCGAGGGGCACAGCCTCAAATGCATCGGTGATGAGCCGCTGGAGGCCATCGCACTTATCCTCTACATGTAATCTATTTTTAACATCCCCGACGGTGTCCGTGACCGGCGGGGATGCGTCTTTTTCGGATGGAAATCTGCCGCCCTCTTATGTGAAGCTTTTATTCTCTTTCCGCCTAAAATGGTAAGAGACGGCGGGAAATTATTATCAAATTGTAAACTCTGTTGCTTTTCAATTTTTATTTTGGGGACAATATTGTGCAATTTATACAGAAAGCCGCCTCCACCGCTCCGCACTGGTTATTTCCCAATTGGCAAAAGGTAGAAAGCGCTTTTCTGCCGCGTTAAAATATTGACACAAGCCCCTTAAATTGTTAATATTATACCGATGAAAGTTGAGTAAGGGCTATGAAAACAGTGCAGAATAGTTCCTGACGAGATTTTCTCACGCAGTTGTTATTGCCGGATATTTAATGTTTCTACTGAAAGGAGAAAAAATATGGCAAACAGAATTATGCTCAACCAGACTTCCTATCACGGTGCAGGTGCAATAAAGGAGATTCCTGCAGAAGTGAAATCCCGCGGTTTCAACAAGGCACTCATCTGCTGCGGACCCACCCTTTTAAAGCACGGTGTTATCGCAAAGGTCACTGACATCCTGGATGCACAGGGCCTCAAGTACGATATTTATTCAGATATAAAGCCCAACCCCACCATCGAGAACGTCCAGAACGGCGTCAAGGCCTTCAAGGATGCCGGTGCAGACTACCTCATCGCAATCGGCGGCGGCTCCCCCATGGACACCTCCAAGGCCATCGGCATCATCATCAACAACCCCGAGTTTGCAGATGTCCGCTCCCTTGAGGGCGCAGTGAACACCAAGAATCCCTGCGTGCCCATCATTGCAATCCCCACCACTGCCGGCACTGCCGCAGAGGTCACTATAAACTACGTCATCACCGACGTTGAGAAGAAGAGAAAATTCGTCTGTGTTGACCCCCACGACATGCCCGTCATCGCAGTTGTCGACCCTGAGATGATGTACTCCATGCCCGTAGGCCTCACCGCCTCCACCGGTATGGATGCACTCACCCATGCAATCGAGGGCTACACCACCGTCGCCGCCTGGGAAATGACCGACATGTTCCATCTTGAGGCCATAAAGCTCATCTCCCGCAACCTCCGCGGCGCTGTGAAGGGCACCGTTGAGGGCCGCGAGGGCATGGCTCTCGGTCAGTACATTGCCGGCATGGGCTTTTCCAACGTCGGCCTCGGCATCGCCCACTCCATGGCCCACACCCTGGGTGCTGTCTATGACACTCCCCACGGTGTCGCCTGCGCAATGATGCTGCCTATAGTTATGGAGTACAACGCCGATTTCACCGGTGACAAGTACCGCGAGATCGCCCGTGCAATGGGTGTTGAGGGCGTGGACCAGATGAACGCCAAAGAGTTCCGCGCCGCCGCAGTCAACGCAGTGAAGAAGCTTTCCAAGGATGTGGGCATCCCCGAGAAGCTGGAGGCAATAAAGGAAGAGGATCTGGACTTCCTGTCCGAGAGCGCATACGCAGATGCATGCCGTCCCGGCAACCCCAGAGACACCAATGTGGAAGAGCTCAAGGATCTGTTCAGAAAGCTCATGTAATCCGCTGCCGAAAGGCAATAAATTTCACAGCATAAAATTACGGAGAACTCAGAAATCTGAGTTCTCCGTTTTTTATTATTTATCTGTAATGGGAAAGCCGGTGGAAATATCAGTCGTCCAGCTTCAGGACCGCAAGGAAGGCCTCGGTGGGTATGGACACAGAGCCCAGCTGGCGCATCTTCTTTTTGCCCTCCTTCTGTTTTTCCAGAAGCTTCTTCTTTCTTGAGATGTCGCCGCCGTAGCACTTGGCAAGCACATCCTTGCGCATGGCCTTCACGGTCTCTCTCGCGATTATCCGCCCGCCTATTGCGGCCTGAATGGGCACCTCGAAAAGCTGGCGGGGGATGTTGTCCCTGAGCTTCTCGCAGAGTTTCCTCGCCCTGCCGTAGGCCTTGTCCTTATGGGCAATGAGGCTGAGGGCATCCACCTGCTCACCGTTTATGAGTAGGTCGACCTTCACAAGCTCGCTGGTCTTGTAGTCGCTGAGCTCATAGTCCAGTGAGGCGTAGCCCTTGGTGCGGGCCTTCAGGGTGTCAAAGAAATCATAGACTATCTCGTTGAGGGGCATCTCATAGTGCATCTCCACAAGGCTGCTGTCCAGATACTGCATGTCCTTGTATATGCCCCGTCTGTCCTGACACATGGGCATTATATTCCCCACAAATTCGTTGGGGGTGATTATGGACACCTTCACATAGGGCTCCTGAGCCTCCGCAATTTGGGCAGGGTCCGGGTAGTTGTGGGGGTTGTCCACCATGAGGACACTGCCGTCGGTCTTTATGACCCTGTAGATTACAGAGGGCAGGGTGGTGACCAGGTCCAGATCGAACTCCCGCTCCAGCCGCTCCTGGACGATCTCCATGTGGAGCATGCCGAGAAAGCCGCAGCGGAAGCCGAAGCCCAGGGCCGCCGAGCTCTCAGGCTCATAGGAGAGGGAGGCATCGTTCAGCTTCAGCTTCTCCAGTGCGTCCCGGAGATCCGGGTACTTGGAGCCGTCCTCGGTATATATTCCGCAGAAGACCATGGGGCGGGCCGGACGGTAGCCCGGGAGCGCCTCTGCCGTGGGCCGCTCAGCCCCGGTGACGGTGTCTCCCACATCGGTGTCGCCCACATTCTTTATGCTGGCGGTGAAGTAGCCCACATCACCCGCCGCAAGTTCATCGCAGGCCTCAAGGCCCACGGGGCGCATATGGCCCACCTCCAGCACCTTGTATCTGGCGCCGGTGGACATGAGAAGGACCTCGCTGTCCTTTCTTATTCTGCCGTCCACCATGCGGACGAACACGATAACGCCCTTGTAGTTGTCATACTGGCTGTCGAATATGAGGGCCTTCAGAGGGGCCTCCGGGTCGCCCTCCGGGGCCGGGACATTTTTGACCACATACTCCAGCACAGCCTCTATATTGGTCCCCATTTTTGCGCTTATCTCCGGGGCGTCCTCCGCGGGCAGGCCTATGATGTCCTCCACCTCTTTCTTGACCCGCTTGGGGTCGGCGGCGGGGAGGTCGATTTTATTTATAACCGGGAGGATCTCCAGATCGTTGTCCAGGGCAAGGTAGGTATTTGAGAGGGTCTGGGCCTCAACACCCTGGGAGGCGTCCACAATGAGCACCGCGCCCTCGCAGGCCGCAAGGGAACGGCTGACCTCATAGTTGAAGTCCACATGCCCCGGGGTGTCGATGAGGTTCAGGATGTAGTCCTCGCCGTCCTCGGCCCTGTATTTGAGACCCACGGCACGGGCCTTTATGGTGATTCCCCGCTCCCGCTCCAGATCCATGTTGTCCAGTATCTGGTCTTCCATCTCACGCTGTTCCACGGCGCCGCATTTTTCTATAATCCTGTCCGAAAGTGTGGATTTGCCGTGGTCAATATGGGCAATAATTGAAAAGTTTCTTATATTCTTCTGGTTAATCATGCTTTCTCCTCAATTTTATCAAGCGCGGCCTCCGCAGAGCCGATTATATTCTTCATACGGGCAAGAAATTCCCGCCCTTCCCCGGCGATGCTGCCCACGCTGTCCGGCTCATCCGAGCGGCACAGCAGATAATCGGCGCTCACCGAGTAGTAGTCGCAGGCCCTGCAGACGAAATTCAGTCCGGGCTCCCGCACGCCGTTCTCATAGTGGCTCAGGAGGGCCTGGCTTATATTCAGCTCCGCCGCAGCCCGGCGCTGGCTGATGTTCCGGCTCCGCCGCAGCTGAGAGAGGGTTTCGGGAAATGTTCTGCTCATACAACACACCTCTTTTTGATTACGCCCAGTATTATACTTATAAAGCTTCCCTTTGTAAATAGAATATAAACAAAAAAATCCCATATCCGGGATAATTCCGGCCTGTTCCCGCCGGGATGTACATTTGCCCATGCCAGAAAAACACATCGGGAACTTTTTTCGCCAAAATACATTTATTATTGTACATTAGCTTGAAAAATCAGAAAAAAAGTGGTAGATTTAAAGAGTAAATTAAAAACTTTCAGGAGGAACACGATATGTTTGACAAGCTTATAGAAAAACTCAAAGCAACTCCCCGCAAGATAGTCTTCACCGAGGGTCACGATGCCCGTATCCTTGAGGCCGCAGCAAGGCTGAAGAAGGACGGCTTCCTCACCCCCATCCTTGTGGGCAACGTGGATGTAGTCAAAGAGAATGCCGCAAAGGGCGGTTTTGACATTGAGGGTCTTGAGATTCTCGATCCTGCCAAGTATGACAAGATGGAAGAGATGGTCAGCACCATGGTCGAGCTCCGCCGGGGCAAGATGACCGCTGACGAGTGCCGTGCAAACCTGCTCAAGGGCAACTACTTCGGCACCATGCTCGTTAAGATGGGCTATGCAGACGCTCTTCTCGGCGGCGCAACCTACTCCACCGCAGACACCGTCCGTCCCGCACTCCAGCTCATAAAGACCAGAAAGGGCGCAAACCTCGTGAGCTCCTGCTTTATTATGGTCCGTGACAAGGAGATCCTCACCATGGGCGACTGCGCAATCAACATCTCCTATGAGGACAAGCTGGACAAGCAGGGCAACGTGAGACTCACCGCAGCACAGCAGCTGGCAGAGGTCGCAGTTGAGACCGCAAAGACCGCAAAGGTCTTCGGCGTCGACCCCAAGGTTGCAATGCTGTCCTACTCCACCAAGGGCTCCGGCAAGGGCGCATCTGTTGACCTCGTACGTGAGGCCACCGGTATTGCCAGGGAAATGGCTCCCGAGCTTGCCATCGACGGCGAGATGCAGTTTGACGCCGCTGTCTCCCCTGTTGTGGGCCAGCTGAAGTTCCCCGGCAGCCCTGTTGCAGGCTATGCAAACACCTTTATCTTCCCCGAAATCCAGTCCGGCAACATCGGGTATAAGATTGCACAGCGCCTCGGCGGCTATGCGGCATACGGTCCTATCCTTCAGGGCCTCAACGCCCCCATCAACGACCTCTCCCGCGGCTGCGACGCAGAGGAAGTCTACCACATGGCCATCATCACCGCTGCACTTGCATAATTTGTTTCCTTTTGACCCATACATATAAAATAAGGGGCCGGCTCCGCCGGCCCTTTTTTAAAAGCTGTTTCCTTTTGGATTTGTGAGGATTTGATATGGAGAGAGAAAAATACATGGCCCTGGCTCTGGAGCTCGCAGAGGAGGCCGCGGCTCAGGGTGAGGTTCCGGTGGGCTGCATAATATGTGACAGCGGCGGGAAGGTCATCGGCAGGGGACGGAACCGGAGGGAGGAGCTCTCAGACTCCACCGCCCATGCCGAGATAGAGGCCATAAGGGAGGCCTGCGCCGCACTGGGCGGCTGGAGGCTCTCCGGCTGCACCATGTATGTGACCCTTGAGCCCTGCCCCATGTGCTGCGGCGCAATAATAATGAGCAGGATATCCTGCCTCGTGTTCGGCGCAAGAGATGCCGCCACAGGCTCCTGCGGCAGCGTAATTGACCTCTTCTCCGAGAACTACGGCCATTCCCCCGCGGTCTTTCCGGGAGTTTTAAAGGATGAGTGCGCCGCGGTCCTGAAAGATTTCTTCAAGTCCAGAAGATAGATAAAAACACAAAATCAGCCCCCCGGAACTTCAAAATTTCGGGGGGCTGAGCTTTTATCTGATTTGTTTTATATCAGGCTTTCACGCTTCCGTCGGCATTGAAAAGAGGCAGCTTTGCAAGATAGATGATGTCGCTGCGGTCTGCGGCCTCACCCTCTGCAAGGGGAGCCATTCTGCCTGCGACAATGCCGCCGCACTGCTTTACAAGCTCTTCAACCGCCCGGAGAGATTCGCCGGTGGAGATAACATCGTCAACAATGAGCATGCGCTTGCCGCGGATAAACTCTGCATCCTCACTGTCGAGGACCAGCTTCTGAACGGCGGCAGTGGTGATGGACTTCACTTCAACCTCAAAGGTGCCCTTCATGTAGGCCTTCGCACCCTTGCGGGCCACAAAATATCTGTTTGCGCCGCTCTGGCGGGCCATCTCATAGAGCAGGGGAATTGCCTTGGCTTCGGGAGCAATTATGTAATCATACTCGGGAGCCAGCTTTAAAAGCTCGGATGCGCAGTGGACTGTCAGCTCAACGTCGCCGAACATAACAAAAGCGCCAATGTAAAGATCATCAGTCACTTTGCATATGGGCAGATCACGTTTTAGGCCGGCAACATCCATCTCATAAGTCATTTTTTCGTCCTCCTGAGAACAAATAATATTATATTGACAGAATTATTCTACCCTATATCCCGGAAAAATCAAGCCGCTTTTACAATTTTCTTTGAAATCAGAGCAAAACTGCAAAAATAATCACATTTACAGCAGACAAAGAGCCCTGCCTGTTCGGCAGGGCCCTTCGTTATTGGGAGAAAAGAGAGGATAGGAGTAGAAAAGTATCAAATATGATTACTTATGTTATCTTGTTTTATCCGGCAATCTGCGGGGGAAGCTCCCGCCTTTCGGTGCCTGTCTTTGACATGGTACCGGGCTTTGCTTCGTCAAATGTAATCTTGACCGTCATGCTCTCCCCGGCGCGGTACAGTGTGATTTCAGCCGTATCTCCGGCCCTGTACTGCTTCACCGCACTTCTCAGGTCTGCATAACCCTCAACAATATTGTCGCCCAGCTTTGTGATTATATCGCCGGTCTGGATTCCGGCCTTCTCCGCGCAGCTGCCGCTCTCGACTGATGCGACATATGCGCCGATGGGCATACCGTAGTACTGGCTGTACATGGAGTTGAAGCGGTTGTCCAGCTGCACACCCATGCGGGCCTTTCCGGTGACATAGCCCTTTGTAATAAGGTCATTGGCAATGGCGGCCGCGTCATTTATGGGCACCGCAAAGCCCAGGCCCTCAACGCCGCTGCTGCTGTATTTTGCAGTTACGATACCCACAACCTCGCCCTCACTGTTGTACACGGGTCCGCCGGAGTTGCCGGGGTTTACCGCAGCGTCAAACTGGAACATATTTATGGAATCACTGTTTTCCTCAGTGGTAATAACACGGTCAAGGGCACTCACATGGCCGGTGGTCATGGAAAACTCCAGCTCGCCCAGGGGGTTGCCCACTGCGTAGACTGCGTCGCCCACCTTCATGCTGCCGCTGTTGCCCAGGGTTGCGGGCACAAGGCCGTCGGCCTCGATCTTCAGGACTGCGATGTCATTCTCAGGCTCGGCACCCACGACGCTGGCCTTGTATTTCGTTCCGTCATGGAGCATAACGCTGATGTCGGAATCACTCTTCACCGCGGCCTCAATCACATGGAAGTTTGTGAGTATATAGCCGTTGGCACTCACGACAAAGCCGGAGCCGCTGACAGCCGAAGAGCTGCTCATGCCGAAGAAGTTGGTATATGTTATCTCAGAGGTGATGCCAACCACCTGCTTGCAGGCCTCCGCATATATCTCGTATGGCGCAAGGCCGCTGACCACACCGCTGACGCCGCTGTAATCACTGCCCTTTGAGGTGGTGAGCACGGCGTTTTCCTCCTTATCGACATAGTTGCCGAAGTCGGATTCAAGGTTGCTGATGCGGTCGGAGAGACCCGCCCTGACAATTGCGCCGCCGCACAGTCCGCCCAGAAGGGTGAACACAAGGCAGAGGGCGACAATCTTAACTGCATTCTTATTTACAGGCTTTTTTACCCTGGGTTTAGGCTCCCTCGGCTGTCTCTCGGGAGGGGCATAATATCTGGGCGGCACCGTGCTCTCATCTGCGGGAACATAGTGGGCGTCAGAGTACATCTTCTGGGTGAAGCCGTTTTTATAATGGTATTCCCCGTTTTCCACATCGGTCTCCCCGCTGTAGCCTGCGGGGCCCTGGGGGGGATTTACATAGTTGTCATTGTTTATGCCGAAGTTTTCAGCATCTCCGCTGGGATTTACAGAGCCGGCATTTTCATTCTGTCCATTCTCGTTCATATTAAAACTTCCTTCTTCTTGAGTGGAGGAGTTTTGCTTCTTCCTCTTTTCGTGAGATAAATATAACCCAGATTTATGACCTTGTAATGAACAAAGAAGTAAGATTTTTTTAATTCATTTTTATTTTTTATGAACGGGAAAAATTTCTCCCCGCCCCGGCAAACCGCATCCGGGGCGGAGAGATTTTGCGAAATTTTTTAAATTACCCTGCGGCCCGCACGGTGCTCACAGTTTCCTGTGCTCCGGGCGCGTTATATTCCTCCATTATTTCAGGGTCTATATCGGCAAGCGACATGGGCACAATATCCGTATTCTCCCGTATCCAGTCGATGCAGCGCCGGGCGTCCATGTAGATTTTGAAGTTGTAATACTGACTGTGGGTATAGTAGTCCCCGTCGCTGTATACCGCTGCCTCGGGCCGGCCGTCGCTGAGACTCATGCTGAACTCCAGGGTGCTGAGGTTTTCATAGTATTCCCTGTTCTCCACGGGGAATATTCGCCCCATCTTTCCCTCTGCCGCATCCGGCACCACGCAGCTGCGGTAGAAATCCGCCGCCTGCTCCGGTGTGAGCCTGACCTGTCCGCTGCCGCCGGTAATTTCGCTGTTCCAGTTAAATATCTCGGCGTAATCTATGTTCTCCGGGCCCAGGGGTTCCTTCAACAGAACGCGGCTGTCTATAGCCTCCTGAACATTTATGAGCCCCGCAAGACTGTTTATGCAGGAATCCGGGTCCCGCCTCTGGGCCTCGTCGTCCGCGATGGAATAGTTTCTCTTAATCACAGAGCCGTCCTTCATAATATACTCAAGCCTGAAATACTGGCCCACAGCGGCCTTTTCATTCACATCCCTGTCCGCTATGAGCTGTCTGTGGAAGCCGGCGGCGGCGTCAATGCTGTCCTTTTCCCTCAGCTGGGTCATGCCGGCATATTTGATAATCACCTCATCCACATCCTCAGTGTCCGGAACCCGCCGCTCATAGCCGAAGGCGTCAAATTCAAAGAGGAGGGTGAAGGCAGCCAGCAGCGCGGCGCAGACTATATAGCCCTTCCAGCGGCCCCTGAAAACTCTCAGGGTCTTCTGCATCAGCATCTCCGCCGCAAAATAGCCTATAAAGGCCCCCGCCAGCAGCAGGGCAATTATACAGGCGGCCGCAGCAAATCCGGTCACAAGCCCCCTGAGTATGGAGTCATAGACCACCGCCGCAAAGCAGAAGGCAGTGCCGAAGCTGAGGCAGTATTTGAATATGGGCTTCAGCACCGGTATCGCCACCGCGTCCCCGGCGCTCTCCATACGGCGGCGGCGGTAGAGCAGCAGGGCGAGGAGGGCAAATACCAGCCCCGCGGCGCAGTATATCCCCAGGGTGCCGAGACCTGTCATCTCGTATTCCCCGGTGGGGACATATCCGGAGCCCGACGGCGCCATCTTTTGAGTATAGTCCAGCGTCATCATGATATTCACAATGGGTGAGAGGGCCGCAAGCTTTGGGTCTGCAATCTCAAAGCCGTAGACAAAGCAGTAAAGAGTGCCCATCACCGCCTGCTCCGCCACAAAGGCGGCGGCGTTGAGGACGATGTATACTCCCGTCAGCACGGCGGCATTTCCCGTAAGCATGGCACAGAACACCGCAAAGCCGTAAAAGGCCACGTTGCTCATCACCGCCACCGCGAGGAAAATCCATATATATTCGGTGTTCACACAGGGGCTCCCCCCGAAAAAGGCGAGGCTTATCAGCGTCACCAGCAGGTCGGAGATGAGGAGGGGTGCAAGCCCGCTCACGAAGGCCGTGAAGAACACACACTCCCGCCGCAGCGGAAGGGAGCATATCATGGAGCAGCTTTTGCTTTTATAGAGGAAGCCGAACACTGCCGCAGCTGCCGCGACACCCGCGATAAAGGATACCACGGCCACCCCGGAGGCGCAGCCCAGCACATAGCGGCTCACACTCTGCCGGATTAGCTCCGGGGCGGAGTCTGACCAGTTCTTCATCACTCCCGGCAGAGAGGCGGGGAGCATGAACACAAGGACCGCAAAATATACAAGCCATAGCGGCCAGCAGCGCCGGAGATAGTTCAGGCACAGGGCCCTGTTAAAGAATGATTTCCTTGACTTCACAGTCTGCACCTCCCAGTTCATATATAAATATTTCTTCAAGGCTCAGGGGCACAAGGTCCATAAATAGCGGCTCTGCACTGCTGAGCTTTTCCGTGAGTTCCTCCGCCCTGCCCCTGAGTATAAGCTGCTGCAGCCTGCCGGTGGAGGAGGAGTGGATTATTTCAAGGCCCTCCGGCAGCTCCCTCCCGTCAGGCAGGGCCAGCTGAATTTTAACAATGTTGTCCTGCAGGTCGCTGAGGGCGTGCTCCAGCAGCATCTTCCCGTGGTTCATAATCCCCACATGGTCGCAGACATCCTCAAGCTCCCTCAGGTTGTGGGAGGACACCAGCACGGTGGTGCCGTTCTCCGCCACGTCGGCCAGAAGTATGCTCCAGACCTGACGGCGCATCACCGGGTCGAGGCCGTCCACCGGCTCATCCAGCAGCACTATGTCCGGACAGCAGGACAGGGCCAGCCAGAAGGCCGCCTGCTTCTGCATGCCCCGGCTGAGCTTTCTCATGGGGCGGTTCACGTCCAGACTGAAGGCCTCCCGGAGCTTATTGAAGCGCTCCTCACTGAATTTGGGGTAGATGCCCCGGTAAAACTTCATCATGTCGTTTATGCCCGCCTGAGGATAGAAGAAAATATCGTCGGGTATATAGGCGATGCGGCTTTTCAGCCCCTCGTTTTCATAGACCTCTTCCCCGTCGATGCGGATGCTTCCGGAATCCTGGCGGTAGATTCCCGCGAGATGGCGTATAACTGTGGACTTTCCCGCGCCGTTGGGCCCCACAAGGCCGTAGACCGCCCCTTTCGGCACATCTATGTTCAGTCCGTCCAGAGCCCTGAAGCCCTCAAAGCTCTTCACAAGATTTTCAACCTTAATCATCACTGCTGCCTCCTTTTATGAGGGAAATCAGCTCGTCCTCCCCGGCGCCAAGATTTTTAAGCTCTCCGGCGAGGGAGACAAAATCCTTCTCCAGTTCCCTTCTCCGCTCAGTCACCGCCGCCTCCGAGGAGCAGACAAAGCTCCCCCGGCCGGGGACCGATACGATGTAGCCCTCTGTCTCCAGCTCCCGGTAGGCCCGCTGTATGGTGTTGGGATTTATGGCCAGCTTTGAGGCCAGCTCCCGCACCGAGGGCATCCTGTAATCCACCGGCAGCGCGCCGGAGATTATGAGGTCCCGGAAATTGTCCCTCACCTGCTCATAGATGGGCTTGGGGTCCCGGACATTTATGTTTATCACCCCGTCACCTCCAATGTATCTAGTGTATTAGTCTGATTAGTACGGTTTGAGTATATAACGGCACAGCCTTTTTGTCAACAGAAAATTCAATATTCTGCAGCGGGCTTTCGCCGCTTCGGGGCTCTGAAAATTTTACCGCTCCCGCCGCAGTCTCCGTCCCGCATATTTTAAGACAAAAAGCTCCGGTGCAGCAGAATACTGCACCGGAGCCGGAAATTTTTTAATCCAAAATTATATTTAACCGAAGCTGCCCATCACATCAAGCCCGCTGAGATAGCGGCGCATCATGTCGTAGGCGTGGTTTCCCGCCATATGGCGGATGAAGCTGCGGCTGCGGGCCTCGCCCAAGTGCAGCTCCCTCACATAGCACTGCCCCTCCACGGCCATGGAGACAAACACGGTACCCACCTTATGGACGCCGTCCCCGTCGGGGCCCGCAAGGCCGGTAATCCCGATGCCGATGTCGGCGCCCAGGATCCTGCGGGAATTTTCGGCCATGAGCTTTGCCACAATATAGCTCACGGCGCCGTTATCCTCTATGAGCTGCCGGTCTATGCCCAGAAGCTCCGCCTTCACGGCGTTGGTATAGGTCACCATGCCGCCCAGGAAAAATTCGCTGGCGCCGGGGATGTCGGTGAAGCGCTTTGCCACATCTCCGCCGGTGCAGCTCTCCGCCGTGACAAAGGTCATGTGCTTCTGCCGCAGCAGCCCAATCACGCTCTCCTCGATGGAATCCACATCCATGCCGTAGACATACTCGCCCAGGCGGGATTTCACCTCTTCCATATAGGGGGCCAGCATTTTCTCCGCCGCCTCCTCACTCTCCGCTTTGGCGGTGAGCTTTATGAGGCAGTCGCACTCCTTGGCATAGGGGGCCATGCTGGGGTTTCGCATCCTGTTCATCTCGCCGGCGAACATATAGTCCACGGCGCTCTCCCCGATGCCGAAGATGTCCAGGGTGTGGGAGACGATATGCTCATGGGAATATTTTTTAAGGAACGGCATCGCGGACTCCCGGAACATGGCCCTGCACTCCTTGGGCGGGCCCGGGAGCATGATTACAAGCTTTCCGTCCTTTTCAAAGGCACAGCCGGGGGCGGTGCCGCAGTTGTTGTGGAAAACTGTGCAGCCCTCCGGCAGCATGGCCTGGGTGTAATTGTTGGGGGTGATGCGGCGGTTCGGGCGGATGTAGTCATAGAGGCCCTCAAACTCCCGCTCATTTTTCACAAGCTCAAGGCCGAAGCTCTCCGCCAGGGTTTCCTTTGTCAGGTCGTCGCAGGTGGGGCCGAGGCCGCCGGTGGCGATGATGATATCCGCCCGCCCCTTGGCGATTTCTATGCACTCCCTGAGGCGCTTGGGGTTATCCCCCACCACGGTGTGATAGAGAACATTTATCCCGATCTTGGAGAGGAGCTCGGACACATCTCTGGCGTCGGTGTTGGTGACGTGGCCCAGAAGCAGCTCCGTGCCCACGGAAATAATCTCTGTATTATAAGTTCTCTCCATCAGTCCACCCGGATTCTCTCGATTCCCTGCAGGGCCTCTTCCACAAGGCCGTCTATATCCAGCACGCTCTCCGCCTCGGCCACTTCCGCAACCGTGGGCTTGGTGCGGGGGTGTCTGGGGGTAAAGACGGTGCAGCAGTCCTCGTATGGGAGGATGGAGGTATCGAAGGTGCCGATTCTTCTGGCGTGCTGGACAATCTCCTCCTTGTCCATGCCAATGAGGGGCTGGAGCACAGGCATGTCTATAACCGCCTGGGTGGAGGCCATGGCCTCCATGGTCTGGCTTGCCACCTGACCCAGGTTCTCACCGGTGACGATGGCCTTCGCCTTGTTGTCCTTTGCGATTCTCTCGGCAATGCGCATCATAAAGCGGCGCATGATGAGGGTGAAATAGACCTCCGGGCACTTGTCCCGGATCTCCTCCTGAATATGGGTAAAGGGCACGACCTCTATTATCATCCTGCCGCAGTACTGGGTGAGTATCTGGGCCAGCTCCACCACCTTGTCCTTGGCCTGCTGTGAGGTGTAGGGGAAGGAGAAAAAGTGAATGGGGATGAGGCGCACGCCCCGCCTCGCTATCATATATGTGGAGACCGGACTATCAATTCCCCCGGAGAGCAGCGTCACCGCGGTGCCGTTGCTGCCGATGGGCATGCCCCCTGCGCCGGGCACAGGGGCCGCATGGACATAGGCCGCAAGGTCCCGGACCTCCACATGGACCACAAGCTCAGGCTCGTGCACGTCCACCTCTATGTCCTTGTAGGCATCCGACAGTCTGCCGCCCACATACTGGCTCAGCTCGATGCTGGTCATGGGGAAGCTCTTGTCGCTGCGCTTGGACTCCACCTTGAAGCTCTTCGCGCTCTCCATCTCATCCCTGAGATAGTCTATGGCCAGATCCGCAATGGCGTCTTTGTCCTTTTCACAGGCCGCGGCCCGCACCAGGGCGATTATGCCGAAGACCTTCTTCATGGCCTCAAAGGCCTCGTCGATGTCGGCGTCCTCATCCATTGCCTCCACGTAAATCGTGGACTGGATGTAGTAGGTCTTGAAATTGCCTATGGGCGCAAGCCTCCGGCGCACATTGGCCATGAGCTTCTGCTCAAAAAATCTCCGGTTGAGACCCTTTAATACGATCTCCCCCACCTTTAAAAGTATGATATCCTGCATATATATTTCTCCTTCGATGAGATTTGCTGAAATGTCTCTCAGATTTCAAAATTTTCAGGGCTATATTCTAGCACAGTTTTTCTGAAAGAACCATTAGAATTTTTATTTTGATTCCGCCCCGGCTCAGCCCTCCCGGAAGTCCCAGGTGCGGTACTGTATCGCCTCCGCCAGATGGGCGGGGCCGATATTTTCGCTGTTGTCCAGGTCTGCGATGGTCCGGGCCACCCTCAAAATCCTGTCATAGCTTCTTGCGGTGAGGTTCATGCTGTTGTAGGCCGCGTGCATAAGCTCCTCACAGTCCGGACTGAGGGCGCAGAACTCCCTCAGCATGGCGCTGCCGATATGGGCGTTGCACATGGAGCCGTCATCCTTAAAGCGCCGGCGCTGAATATTTCTCGCCGCATCCACCCGCATTTTTATATCGGCAGAGCTCTCCGAGGGCCTGTTCTGCCTCAGTTCGTCATACTCCAGAGCCGGGACCTCAACGATCAGATCTATCCTGTCCAGCAGGGGGCCGGAAATCCTGCTCTGATAGCGGCGCACCTCGTTCTCGGTGCATTTGCAGCGCCCGGAGGGATGGCCGTACCAGCCGCACTTGCAGGGGTTCATGGCACACACGAGCATGAAGCGGCTGGGGAAGGTGACCGTGCCGGAAACTCTGGAGACCGTGACCTCCCCGTCCTCAAGGGGCTGGCGCAGCACCTCCAGCGCATCACTGCGGAACTCCGGCAGCTCGTCCAGAAACAGCACCCCGTTGTGGGCGAGGCTTATCTCCCCGGGTCTGGGGTTCGTCCCGCCCCCGGCAAGTCCCGCCGCGGACACCGTGTGGTGGGGTGAGCGGAAGGGCCGCCTAGTAACCAGGGGCTCAGAGGGACTGGTGAAGCCCGCCACGGAATATATCTCCGTGGACTCTATCATTTCCTCCCTGCTCATATCCGGCAGGATCCCCGGCAGGCGCTTTGCCATCATGGACTTGCCCGCGCCGGGAGGCCCCACGATGAGTATATTGTGTCCCCCTGCGGCGGCGATCTCCAGGGCCCTCTTCACATTTTCCTGGGCCTTTACATCCGCAAAATCCGGGATATCCGCACCGGCACTCTCTATGTCCGGCACCCGGGCAGGCTCAATAAGCTCCTCATTCCTCAGATGGGAGATGAGCTGGGCCACCGTCCTCACGGGGTAGACCTCTATCCCCTCTGCAAAGGCGGCCTCCTCCCCGTTGTCCGCGGCCACGAAGAATTTTTTGATTCCGCAGCGGCTCGCGGCGATGGCCATGGGCAGCGCGCCCGCCACCGGGCGGAGCTCCCCCGTCAGCGACAGCTCCCCTATAAAGGCGCAGTCATCCCCGGGGGTCTCTATGTCACCCATGGCGGAGAGTATGCCGATAAGCATGGGCAGATCATACACCGTGCCCGCCTTTTTCTTGTCGGCCGGGGCCAGGTTCACGGTCATGCGGCTCACCGGGAATTTAAAGCCGTTATTCTTTATGGCGGCCCTGACCCTCTCCCTGGCCTCCTTCACCGCGGCATCCGGGAGACCCACGATTTCAAAGCCGGGCATGCCGCTGGAGATATAGACCTCCAGAGTGACCTCATATCCGCCGACGCCTGAGACGCCGAAGCTTTTGATTCTGGAAAACATTTATAATCCTCCAAAAAAAGCCAGAGAAAAATCTCTGGCTTTTTTGTTTTTATTATTACTCTTCAAGCTCGCCCACAAGCTTGATGTGGAGCTCATCCAGCTGCTTCTGCTCGACGGCAGAGGGGGCGCCCATCATCACGTCTGCGGCATTCTTGTTCATGGGGAAGGGAATTACCTCACGGATGCTGTCCTCACCGGAGAGGAGCATGACCATGCGGTCCACGCCCGGGGCAATGCCGGCATGGGGTGGTGCGCCGTAGCAGAAGGCGTTGTACATGGCGGGGAACTTGCTCTTCACATCGTCCTCACCCAGACGCACAAGCTGGAAGGCCTTGACCATGATCTCCGGGTCGTGGTTGCGCACCGCGCCTGAGGAGAGCTCGACCCCGTTGCACACAAGGTCGTACTGGTCGGCAGTGATGGTGAGGGGGTCTATCTCTCCCCGCTCCGCCTTCAGCAGCACATCAAGGCCGCCGGAGGGCATGGAGAAGGGGTTGTGGCAGAACTCAAGCTCGCCGGATTCCTCGCCGATCTCGTACATGGGGAAGTCCACGATCCAGCAGAACTCATAGCGCTCCCTGTCCATATGGTTGGGGCAGGCCGCGCCCAGCATCTTCACCGCGACGCCGCCGGTCTTCAGCGCGGCATCTCTCTTTCCCGCCGCAATCAGCACGAGGCTGTTGGGTTTGAGCTGCAGCGCATCGGTGAGCCTGCCGGCCCTGTCGGCAAAGAACTTTGAAACGCCGCCCGCCAGCTGGCCCTTGTCATCGGTCTTGAGCCAGTAGGGCTTTGCGCCGGACTGAACCTCTACCTCGGTGCAGAGCTTGTCGATTTTCTTTCTTGTGAGTTCGCAGTCGGAGACCACGACGGCCTTCACAACCGCATTCTCAGCGTTGAAGGGGGCAAACTCAGTGTCCCTTGTGAGGGCGGTAATATCCTCAAGATGGAGGTCTATGCGGAGGTCGGGCTTGTCGGTGCCGTACTTCTCCATAGATTCAAGATAGGGAATGCGGGTGAAGGGGGCGGAGGAAGCCACATTGTATGTGCCGTACTTTGCAAATATCGGGGGCAGGACATCCTCCAGAACCGCAAACACATCCTCCTGAGAGGCGAAGGCCATCTCCATATCCAGCTGGTAGAACTCGCCGGGTGAGCGGTCCCCTCTGGCGTCCTCATCTCTGAAGCAGGGGGCGATCTGGAAATAGCGGTCGAAGCCGGAGGTCATCAGCAGCTGCTTGAACTGCTGGGGGGCCTGGGGCAGGGCATAGAACTTGCCGGGGTGCTTTCTCGCCGGGACAAGATAGTCTCTCGCGCCCTCGGGAGAGGAGGCGGTGAGTATGGGGGTGGTTATCTCAAGAAAGCCGTGCTCGGTCATGGCCTGACGGAGAGCCGCCACCACATTGCAGCGGAGAATTATATTCTTCTTGACCTCAGGGTTTCTCAGGTCCAGATAGCGGTATTTAAGCCTGGTCGTCTCGTCCGCCTCACGGCTGCGGTTTATCTCAAAGGGCAGCTCGCTGTAGCGGCACTTGCCCAGAACTTCAATCTTTTCCGGGACAATCTCAATGTCTCCGGTATCCTGCTTCGGGTTTTTGCTGGCCCGCTCTCTCACGGTGCCCTCCACGGAAATGGTGGACTCCTTATTGATGGACTTTACAACATCCATCATCTCCTTGTCCTCAACCACGACCTGGGTCTTGCCGTAGAAGTCGCGGACGACCACGAAAGCAAAATTGCTGCCGACCTCACGGACATTCTCCATCCAGCCGACTATCTTGACCTTTTTTCCCGCATCGCTGAGTCTCAGCTCATTGCAGGTATGTGTACGGGACTGAAACATATCTTTCCTCTCTTTTCTCTCACAAATAATATATTAATCCTTGATTACGGCGCAGTTCTTTCTCTCTGCAAGGGTCTCTTTAATGAGCTTTGCCGCATCGGCGGTACTTAGCTTCTCCTGAACGCCGGTCTCCATGTTCTTCACCGACAGCAGGCCCTGGGCAATCTCATCCTCGCCCACAATGACCGCATAGGGCACAGAGATTTTGTTCGCGTAATTCATCTTGGCCTTGAATTTCTTTTTCTCACCGTAGAGCTGGGTCCGGAGGCCCGCCGTGCGGAGCTCTGTCGCGGCCTCTATGGCATAGCCCAGATCCTCTGTCATGGGGATCACCAGCACGTCGCAGGGGGAGGTGATGATCTCATCGGACAACAGGCCCTGCTCATCCAGAACATAGAAAAGCCTTGTGAGGCCGATGGAAATGCCGACGCCGGGGAGCTGCTTATCCGTATAGAATTCAGCCAGATTGTCGTATCTGCCGCCGGAGCAGACCGAGCCTATCTCCGGATGCTCCGTCATCACCGTCTCATATACGGTGCCGGTATAGTAGTCAAGGCCCCTTGCGATGGTGAGGTCTATGGCAAAATTCTCCTCGGGTACGCCGAACTGAGAGAGATACTTTGTCACTGTCGTGAGCTCATCCAGGCCCTGGTCAAATATCTCATTCATGCCCCGGTAGCGGCTGAGGGATTCGATGACCTCGGCATTACTGCCCTTTATCGCCATGAAATCCAGGACATTCTCCACCTTGCAGGGGAGCATCTTCACATCCTCAATGAGGAGCTGCTTCAGCTTCTCGGGACCTATCTTGTCCAGCTTGTCCACGGCGCGCATAATCTCTCCGGCCTTCTCGCTCATGCCGTTCATGGCGTAAAAGCCGTTGAGTATCTTCCGGTTATTCACCCTGATCTTGAACTTTTTAAGTCCCAGGGCATTGAAGGTCCTGTATATTATGGAGGGTATCTCAGCCTCGTTTATAATATCCAGCTTCCCGTCGCCTATTATATCTATGTCCGCCTGATAGAACTCACGGAAGCGACCCCTCTGGGCCCTCTCCCCCCTGTAGACCTTGCCGATCTGATAGCGGCGGAAGGGGAAGCTCAGCTCACCGTAGTGGGCCGCCACATATTTTGCCAGGGGCACCGTCAGGTCAAAGCGGAGGGCAATATCGCTGTCGCCCTTTGTAAAGCGGTATATCTGCTTTTCCGTCTCCCCGCCGCCCTTGGCGAGAAGAACCTCTGAGGACTCTATAAGCGGGGTGTCCAGTGGCGTGAAGCCGAAGGCGGAGTAATTCTTTCTGAGAAGCTCCATCATCCGCTCCATCTTCATCTGCTGCCCCGGAAGCAGCTCCATAAAGCCGGAAAGTGTACGTGGTGAAACCTTAGCCATATATTCTCCTTTGGAATAACATAATATATGGTGCGGCAGTGAAGCCGCACCATTCTGCCGGAAATCGGCGAATTTATCTCTTTTGGGGATTGACGATGTTGCGCCAGTCCAGATCGCCCCTTCTCAGTCCCTGCACCAGAACCTCAGCCGTGGCCGCATTGGTCGCGAAGGGAATCTGATACTGGTCACAGAGGCGCTCAATCTTGTTTATATCACTGAAACCCTTGGGGTTTGCAGGGTCGCAGAAGAAGAGGACAAGGTCAATCTCATTGAAGGAGAGCCTCGCGCCGATCTGCTGTGCGCCGCCCTGATCTGCATGCAGATAGAGAGTTATAGGCAAGCCCGTGGCCTCGGAGACCAGCTTGCCGGTAACATGAGTGGCACACAGAGAGTGTTCCGCCAGTATGCCGCAGTATGCTATGCAGAACTGGACCATCAGTTCTTTTTTTCTGTCATGTGCCATCAGTGCAATGTTCATAAGTATCTCCGTTCCATCATTCTTTAAATCTCAGTTCCTTCAAAAAACTCATCCTCTGATTATTATAAACACTGTTTATTTAAACTGCAACTCATTTTTCGCTTTATTTACAGAGGAGTACACATTTTTACTTCAGAAGCATCATTTCGGTCTCTGAGGAGTCGCTGTAGCTCTGAATAACTATATATGCGTCCATAATATGCCTTGCAATAAACGCAACCTCTGCGCCGGAGCCTCCGCGCTCAACAACCACGCTCACCGCGACCTCCGGTCTGCTGAAGGGGGCAAAGCATATAAACATACCGTCGTTCGTGATGTTTTCGCCCTTCTGGGCCGTCCCGGTCTTGCCGGCCACGATCCATTTGCAGGGGGAAAAAAGCTCATAGTTTGAGAGGTTCAGGGGGCTGTTTACCACAAGGCGCATCCCCTCCTGCACGGCCGCCCAGTTATAGTCCGCGGTGTCCACGGTGCTCATGACCTCCGGCTCCCTCTCATAGAGCTTCTTGCTGTAGTCAAAGCTTCTGACGGTCTTCAGTATTGAGGCGGAATGCCTCGTGCCCTTGTTTGCAACAGTGGCCACAAACTCCGCCATTTGGAGGGGCGTAAAAATAGAGTCGGACTGGCCTATGGCGGCCTGCAGCGTATCACCAATACGCCACTCGGTACCGGTGAAGTCGGAGTGGTTCGTGCGGTTTGACATGTTGCCGGTGGTCTCCACAAGCTCAATGCCCGTGGGGACGCCCAGGCCGAATTTATGGGCATACTCGCCCAGGTCATCAACGCCCAGGTCGTTGCCTATCGTATAGAAGAAGTAGTTGCAGGAGTCTCTTATGGCGGTGGTCACATTTTCCTCCGGGTGGGTCAGGTGCTCAGAGGTGGCGTTCCAGATCCAGCACTCAGGGGAGTAGCCTTCTGCCGAGTACCTCGTGTAGACGCCCTGACATTTTATCTTGTCCTCGGTGTTTATTATGCCCTTGTCCAGAGAGGCAATGGCAGTACAGGGTTTGAAGGTGGAGCCGGGGGCATAGGCGCCCATGAGCGCCCTGTTGAAGAGCGGGGCGTTGGCCGTATTTAAAAGCTCCTGGTAATTGTCAATGATTGTGCTCACATCGTAGGTGGGCCAGCTGGCCATGGCCAGAGGCTCCCCTGTATTCACATCCACCACCACTGCGGCGGCGCCGGTGATCTCATCCTTCATGTCCGGGTTGTAGTCGCCTCTTGCAATACCCTCGGCCCGCTTCTGCTCACGGGTCTTTATAAGGTCCTGCACACCGGCGTTGAGTATTCGCTCAACCTGCTCCTGCAGGGTTATATCTATGGTGAGATATACATGGTTCCCGGGCACAGGCTCCTTGGTGTAGACCGTACTGAGCACGGTGCCGGCGTTGTTCTTGGTCTCTATCACCTTGCCGTCCTGTCCGTGGAGCTCGTTTTCAAAGGCGTACTCCACCCCGTCCTTGCCCACCATGGCGTCGGTGGAATAATCCAGAAGTGAATATTTTTCATATTCCTCCTGGGTCATAAGGCCGGTGTAGCCCAGGATATGGGCGGCATAGTCGGTGCCGTATTCACGGACATAGGCCCGGTTCACCTCGATGCCCGCAAGCTTTCTCTCCATGATGGTGGTGATAAGCTGCATGCTGGCATCTTCCACAAATACATAGTCGGCGGTGTTTATGGCGTAGCGGACATTTATAGAGTATCGCACGCCGGCAATTATCCGCATCTCCTCGGCGGAATAGCTGTTGTCTATCTCATAGCGCCCGCGCATGAAGGCCATGAGCTCCACCGCCGTGGGGTCCTCCGGCAGGAATTTCGCCTTGTCCTCGATATAGGCGTCCAGCATCGTCTTCTGGATTTCCGTCATGTCTGTATATTCAAAGGGCGGCTCTTTGGTTATGGGCAGGTCGTCGGTATAGCTGTCCCCGTAGACCTGAACCATCTGGACAAGGCCCAGAATCGTGGCGTTGGGGTCCTCGTTTGCAAAGAGCTTCGTCGTATCTATCGTAAGGTTGTAACATTCAGAGTTGCTCACCAGCACGCGGCCGTATCTGTCCAGAATATTCCCTCTGGCCGCGGTGACCGTGCGCTCCTCATTCTTTATCTCCCTGCTCTGGTTGTAATATTTTTCTCCCTCTATTATCTGGAGCTTGTAGAGGAACACCACATAGGTGGTCAGCAGTATCACAAGCGCCAGCACAAGGGCGATCACTCTGCCCTGTTTAACAAGTCTGTGCATTGAAATTCCTTTCCCTCAAGCCTGATGGGCGCGTTAATTTATCCACTTCGCCGGCGGAAAATAGGCCAGCACCGATGGGGGCAGCGACCACAGGGTCTGTATAAGAATGGTGGTGATCATACTGCCGGACCACACATCCATGGCGCTGGTCTTCAGCATCTGCACCACGCCGGTTATCAGAAGGGCGATGACAGTCGCGCCCATGAAGGCGAAAAAGCGCCGGTTTATGAAAAACTGGGACACAAAGCCGGCCGCGAAGCTGAGTGCCGGGAAGAGCACCGTGAAGGTGATTGTGTTCTCTATAAATGCCATGTCCGCAATTATGCCCATAATGAGGCTGAACACCGCGCCCCAGGTTGCGCCCTCAAACATGCCCACCGCCACCGCCACCGCCGGCAGAACCATGGGGCAGACCCCCAGAAATCTAGTCTGGGTGAACAGCATGTTCTGGGCAATGTGGGCCAGCAGCATATAGAGGGCATATTTAAGCACCCTTTTAATATTTATCTTTTTAATAAGATCTTTCAAGATTACTCCACCGCTTCATAGTCCTTGATGATGAAAACCTGGACCAGTGAATCAAAGTCACACTCAGGCTTGACAATGCCGTATTCTATCTGCCCGCCCGCCTCGGTCTGGACATTGGTGATGCTGCCTATCACAAGTCCCGCCGGGAAAGCACCGCCGGAGCCGGAGGTCAGGATCTCGTCGCCCACAAATATCTGGGCGCCGTCGGCCAGAAAGGTGAGCTTTGCCATCTTTTTCTTCATAAGGTCAAATTCGCCCATCACCATGCCGGAGCTGCCGGAGCCGCTCACATAGGCGCCCACACTCATATCCACATCGATAAGGGTGCTGACCGTGGCCCAGTTGGTGCCAAGCTCTGTTATCTGGCCCACAACGACGCCGTATTCGGTGATAACGGGGTCGCCCATCTCAATTCCGCTGGATGAGCCCTTGCTTATCGTAAAGGAGGATGACCAGTTGGAGGAAGACCACAGGACCACCTTGCTGGACTCCAGCACGTAGTCCGTGTGCTTCTCCCTGAGATTGAGAAGCTCCCTCAGTCTGGTGTTCTCCTCGGAGGCCTCAATGCCGTCACGGGCCGACTGCTGGGCATCCGCCAGCTGTGAGCGGAGAGACTCGTTCTCGGCCTGGAGTGAGTCGTAGTCGTAGAGGTAGCCGTATATGGTGTCAAACCAGTTGACCGTGGAACTCAGGACCTTTTTTATGGGGGACTCGATTATGCCCGTCAGATTCTGTACAAAACCGGTCTTCCCGCTCCTCACCGTGGTGGTAAATATTATTATAACTGCAACCGCCAGCACTATGATGCCGATGCGTATTCCGTTTTTCTTCAAATATTTTTTCAAAGGATCTCAACTCCCTATTCTGCCGGTTTCCTATGCCTATATGAGCTCAATTCCCTGCTTTTTCAGCATTGAATCCAGCAGACACAGCGGAAGCCCCATAACATTGAAAAAATCGCCCTCTATGCCTCTCACGAACACGGCGCCCCGGCCCTGGGCCGCATAGGCCCCGGCCTTATCCATAGGCTCACCGCAGTCCACATAGGCCTCAATTTCCCTCTCGCTGATGGGGCGGAAATGAACCCTGCTCATCTCACTCTCACAGAGGGTCCTGCCGTCCTTTATAACGGCCACGCCGGTATAGACCTCATGGCTCTCCCCGGAGAGCTCCCTGAGCATCCTCACGGCGTCCTCTCTGGATTTGGGCTTGCCGTAGATCCTGCCCTTAAACCACACTATGGTGTCGGCGGAAATAACCGTATCCCCCGGATTGCAGAGTTTTTCCACCTCTCTGCCCTTTGCAAGGGCCAGGGCCTTTACGGTCTCGGCCGGACCCGCGCCCTCAGGCGGGCGTTCCTCCCCCTTCGCGGGGATTATCTTCAAATCTCTGACCTTCAGCATCTCCATGAGCTCACGCCTTCTGGGGGATGCCGATGCAAGAACCGTTGCCATGGGATTTAATCAACTCCTCTGTAGTAAAGCCCCCGGGTCAGCACATTGGGCTTGTAGTCGGAAAGGCCCATGTGACCCTTGGTGACCTCCACACACTCTCTGGCGCTCTCGGTGGTAAACATCATCCTCAGCCCCCAGAGGCCCGCAGAATAGAGGTCCTCCTTCTTGTCCGCAAGATAGAGCTTGTGGGCGTTGTAGATCACATTGCGGCAGCCGTATTCCTTCACAACCGGAAATACTGAGCCCATGCGGTCTGCCATCTGGGCCGGAGACTGGCAGGCGCAGCGGCCCGCACTGTGTTTTATGATGCACTGGTCGGAGACCATAAGGGGCAGCCGGCCATAGATAATAATCTCTGTATCCAGGGGCTTTGCCATGTCCTTTATCTGGGCAAGGCGCAGCTCAAAGGACGCCGTGGCGGACAGAAAGCCCATGGCGCTGAGCATCTCAAGGGAATAGGAGTTGAAGCAGTTCAGCCCGAAGTCTCCCCGGACCTTCATCCCCGCCGCCCTGGCCAGCATGACATGGCCGATATTGCCCACCAGAGCCTCATTCACGCCGTAGTCAAAGAGTCTCTGGAGCATGGATGACATGTCCCTGACCTCGCTGTCGTTTATAACCCTCGGCAGTACGGCCACGGGCACGGTGCCCTTCTCCACAAAGGGCAGCAGGAGCTTGGGCTTCTCCGCCATTATGGGGGCGGGCACATATATATATGCGGGCCGGAGGTCTGCAAGCTCCGAGGAGAGCTGCTCCTCCGTGCGCACCTGAATTATAAGCTTGGGGTCTGCAACCGTGGGCACATTTTTCGGTCCCTCAGGGAGAGGCCCGCTCCTTCTTGCAGGGGGGACCGCCCTCTGCTCCGACAGCTGGGACACGAGCTTTCTTCTCAGCTCGTTTATCTCCGCCGCGGCCACATAGAGCCCCGGGTCTGTCTTTGCCTTGTTCTCCACGCAGTTGTAGGGCGTGCCGCCGGTCTTGAACATCTGCTCCATAAGATAGCCGTCGGTGAGACCCTGGCGCTTTGCCTTTTCCGGTACGGGCCCGCCGGCAATGGCCCTGTGGCCCTCATCGTCGAAGGCGATGGCCTTTATATTCTCTCCCTTTTTGGCGACCGTGTAGAAGTGGATGGGGACACGGCGCAGCTCACCCTCGGCATAGGAGCGCCTTGTGGTGTTGAATATTTTCTCCATGTCCTCCCCGGATTCCTTCCGGACGCCGAACATATCCTTTTTGTCGCCGTCAAAATAGCCCTGGGTAAAGCCCTGCCGTGAGAAGACCTTTACAAGCAGGTTCATCTCCTCCGGTGTGGGACGGCGGTGCTCCTTCAGGGCCTTGGAGTATATGTCCGTGACAATGGCGGTATACTCCGGGCGCTTCATCCTGCCCTCGATCTTGACGCAGGTGACCCCGGCATCCTCGATCTCCTTCAGCCTGTCCACAAGGCAGTTGTCCTTGAGAGACATGGGGTAGTCGTCCATGCGTCCCCCGAGACTGTACTGCATGCGGCAGGGCTGGGCGCACATGCCCCGGTTGCCGCTGCGCCGGCCGATAAGGCTGGACATATAGCACTGTCCGGAGTGGCAGAAGCAGAAGGCGCCGTGGACAAAGATCTCAATCTCAATGGGGGAGTTGGCACATATGTATTTTATCTGCTCCAGACTCAGCTCCCTTGCAATGACGGCGCGGGTCATACCCATCTCCGCCGCGGCCTGGACCCCCGCCAGATTGTGCACGCTCATCTGGGTGCTGGCGTGGAGCGGGATATCAGGGAGCGCCCTCCGGATTATGCCGGCATAGCCCATGTCCTGAATGATGATCCCGTCGGCGCCGGAGTCGGAGGCGATCCGGGCAGCATCAAGGGCGGCGGGAATCTCCCTGTCACTCACAAGGGTATTGAGTGTGGCATAGACCCTGCAGCCCCGTATATGGCAGTAGCTCACTGCCTTTTGAAATTCTTCATTTGTAAAATTCTTCGCGCCGCGGCGGGCATTGAAGTTGCCAAGGCCCATATACACGGCATCTGCGCCGTTCTGAACGGCGGCAATTACCGCTTCCGGAGAACCGGCGGGTGAAAGAAGTTCCAGCATTTTATCGTTCCTTTTATACTGATTTCTTTGTGGATATATATAACTCACACTATTATACAGCGTACATTATAGCACATATATCCCTATTGCGACAAGATAAAAAAAATGTTATAATTGTAATTCAAAAAAGAGGCTTTAGGGCCTCCCTGAAAGTGAGGGGCAGACATGCCTGAGACAGCGTGGGAAAAGTCAATATCTCCCCTGGCGGCGGACAGGCTTATCAGCGCCCATGACGGCGATGTGGCCCTTCTCTATATATACAGGCTCCGCACCGGCTGCACCGACCCTGAGAGGACAGCCCAGGATCTCTGCCGCACCCTAAAGGAAATCGAGGCCGCCGACGAAAAGCTCCGCCGGATGGAGCTCTTCTCCGCAAAGGAGAAGGCCGCCGCTGCCTCTGTCCCCCATGAGGCCCCTGCCCCGGCTCCGGCCCGGGAGGAGACCATGCCGGAGTACACCTCCGCAGATGTGGTTAAGCGCAGCCGTGAGGACGGCGAGGTCTCTGCAATTTTCGACGAGGCCCGAAAGGTAATGGGCCGCAATCTCAGCAGCACGGATATGAAAACGCTGCTGCGGATCTACGATTATTTTGGCATTCCCGCCGCCGTGCTCATGGAACTGATGCACTACTGCGGCAGGGTGAATGAGCTGAAATATCACGGCCAGCGCCGCCCCTCGGTGAGGAGCATAGAGAAAGAGGCCGACAGGTGGGCCAGGCTTGAGATACTCACCATAGAGCAGGCCGAGGAATATGTGGCCGGGCAGGAGAGGCGGAGAAGCCTTGCCGGACAGGTCAAGGAGGCCCTGGGCATAAGGGGCCGGGCCCTGAGCAAATCCGAGAGAGAATACATAGGCTCCTGGCTGGACATGGGCTTCGGCCCGGAGGCCCTGGCCATCGCCTACGACAGGACTGTCACCAACACCGGCTCCCTGAAATGGGGCTATATGAACAGCATCGTCCGGAGCTGGAACGAGAAAAAGCTGTTCACTCCCCAGGAGATTGAGGAGAAGGACAGCAGAGGCGGCGGCAGGAGGCAGAAGCCCTCCGGCGGCAGCGCCTCGATGGACTTTGACACGCTGGACAATATTCTGGACGGAAACAAGATCTGAATCTGTTTCCGCCTCTGACTTTTGAATTTGAAGGGACATCGCTATGGCATACGACAAGAAGCTTCTGGCCCGGGCGAGAGCGGAGCTTGAAAATATACGCAGCAGCAACCAGCTTGAGGCTCAGCAGCGGCTGGCATTGGCCTACCGGCGTGTGCCGGAGCTGAAGGAAATCGACGACAGGATGCGCGGACAGATGACGGAGCTTGTGCGCCTCACCATCTCCCGGGCACCCGACATAAAAGAAAGAATAGAAAAGCTGGAGGATGAGAACCTCACGCTCCAGCAGAAGAGGGCGGAGCTCCTCTGCGCCAACGGCTGGGGCATGGACTACCTGGATGAGATATACTCCTGTCCCCTCTGCCACGACACGGGAAAATATAAGGGCGAGATATGCAGCTGCCTCAAAAAACTCTACAACAGGGAGCTCACAAAGGAGCTGGGCGGCCTTATAAAGCGGGGCGACGAGTGCTTTGAGAGCTTTGATCTGAATCTCTACAGCGACCGGCCCGACCCCCAATACAATGTTATTCCCCGGGAAAAGATGGCCAAGGTCTATGAGATATGCCGCCGCTTTGCGGAGAGCTTCCCGGATGTGAATTCAAACCTTATTCTTCAGGGCGCGCCGGGCCTCGGAAAGACCTATCTCTCCGCCTGCATCGCCAGAGTCGTGGCGGACAAGGGCTATTCAGTGTGCTACGATTCCGCAGTGTCCGCCCTGGATGCCTTTGAGCAGAAGAAGTTCTGCCGCGACACCCCCGAGGGCGAGGCCGCAGCACGGCGGGTGCACAGGATGCTGGAATGTGACCTCATGATTCTGGACGACCTGGGCACAGAGATGATAACCGCCATGTCCACAAGCGCCCTGTACACGCTCCTGAATACCAGGCTTGTGAACGGGAAAAAGATAATAATCAGTACTAACTGCTCCGATGAGGATCTGGAGAGGAAATATACACCCCAGATATGTTCCCGCATAGCGGGTGACTTTCTCCATCTGCCCTTTGCAGGGCAGGATATACGGCTTATTTTGAAAGGAGTTTAACATGCAGCATGAAATTACCAGAGGCTTCCCTCTGCTGGATTCAAAAGGCAATCTGAATGAGCCGGGCTTTGCGAGAAAGCTTCTGCCCATATATCTGAGGCGGGATATAAAGTGCTCCCCCCTGCGCATAAAGGAATGGGACTATTATCTTATAAATAACGGCCGCTTTGCCCTGGCCCTGACTGTGGCGGACAACGGCTATATGGGGCTGGACTCCATCTCCCTTCTGGATTTTGAGGAGGGCTGGGAGATTACCAGCAGCCCCATGAGCTTCATGCCCCTGGGAAAGCTGAAGATGCCTGAGAGCTCCAAATGCGGCAATGTGCGCCACAGCGGGAAAAAGCACTCCATCTCTTTCGAGAACGACGGCAGCGGCACCCGCATACTCACAGCCCGCATGGAGGATTTCGGCCCCGGCGGCGCCGTCGTGGCCTCTGTCGAGCTTTTTGACGAGCCGGAGGAGAGCATGGTGATATGCACCCCCTTTGACAAGCCCGGGCACTTCTACTTCAACCAGAAAATAAACTGCATGCGGGCCAAGGGCCAGGTGTCCTACAACGGCAGAGTCTACAGCTTTGACCCGGAGGAGAGCTTCGCGGTCCTGGACTGGGGCCGCGGGGTCTGGACATATCACAACACCTGGTACTGGGGCTCCGCTTCCTATAAGGTGAACGGCGTGCCCTTCGGCTGGAATATAGGCTACGGCTTCGGGGACTGCTCCGCCGCCAGTGAGAATATGCTCTTCTACAACGGCAAAGCCCACAAGCTGAGTCAGGTTAAATTCAACATCCCCGGGGATGAGAAGGACTTCATGTCCCCCTGGACCTTCAGCTCCGACGACGGGCGCTTTGAGATGGACTTTGTCCCGGTGCTGGACAGGGCCGCCTGCACGGATGTGAAGCTCATCAAATCCGACCAGCATCAGGTCTTCGGCCGCTATACCGGCAAGGCGGTGCTGGAGGACGGCACCATTGTGGAGGTGGAGGACTTCCCCGGCTTTGCGGAAAAGGTCGAAAACAAATGGTGATGCCGGATGCAGTCTGACAAAAGCTCTCTGAGCTGGGATAAACAGCTCTTCTTTAAAAAAGCGGATTTCTTTAAGTTCCTGATGTTTGTAATCATGATTTACAAGCATACACTGAATTACAGGGTCTATCCCATTACTGAAAATGCCGGCTTCTGGGGTGGTCTTCTCTTTGGCGTTGAGAAGCTGGAGCTCGCTGTCAGCGGGTTTATAAGTCCCGTTTATTTCTTCATATCAGGCTTTTCCTTTTTCCTGGATTATACTCCGGACAAGGCCCCGGGAAAACTGAAGCGGAGAGTTTTCACGCTTCTTATTCCCTGGCTGCTGTGGAACACCATAACCTGGGCTCTGTGGATATTACTTGAAGGCATACCGGCGATTTCTGCCCACATCAATTCCGACTTTGGCTATGAGTTCAGTCTGTCTTCCTGGTTTTTTGATGCCCTTCTGGGCTCGGCGGACGGACCTATGTGGTTTATTCGGAATCTGATAGTCGCGGTGCTGCTGGCGCCCCTGCTCTACTATGTTCTGAAAAACAAGGTGGCTGGGATTATTGTAATCCTCTGCGGCTATGCAATAGTTCTTCTGACCCGTGTGGGATGCTACTCCGTCGCTGTTACAGTTCTTTTCTTTGCGGAGGCCGGATACCTCGCAATCCATATGCCCTCTCTGGCAATGCGGCGCTACGGCAAAGGGCTCCGTATCGGGGCGGTATGCATGATGCTGGTATATTTCCTCTTCTTTTCATCTCAAAAGATTCAGAACATTGGAATTCTGCACGTCCTCGATTATTCCGTGTTCTTCCCTGCCTTCTGGGTCGCCGTGGATGACATCGGTCTCGGTCCCAGGGCAAAGGCTATGGAAAAGCACCGCTTCTGGGTCTACGCCAGCCACTATATTCCCCTGGAGTGCGTGGAAAAGCTCTGGCTTATTTTGGCGGGGACCTCTGTTCTTGCCGCATATGTCGATTTCTTCCTCGCTCCTGTTGTCACTTCGGCGCTGCTGATTCTTCTCTCGGTCTGCCTTGAGAAAATCTGTCACCCCCTCTGGTGTCTTCTCAGCGGGAAAAGAATAAAAAAGCGCCGCATGGAAGCGGCGTAAAATACAACAGAGATAAAATAACCGGCGGAATGCAGTTTTGCATTCCGCCGGTTTTATATGCAGTATTAAAAAGTTTATCTGAGATTGGCTTTGATGACCTCTGCAAGTCTTCTGATGCCCTCGGTAATTCTGTCGTCGGGCATGCATGAGTAGTTCAGGCGCAGACAGTGGTTATTGCCGCCGTTGGGGAAGAAGCCGCTGCCGGGGACATAGGCCACATTCTTTGCAAGCGCCTGCTGTGCCATGACCTTTGTGTCGATGTAATCCGGAAGCTCAGCCCAGGTGAAGAGGCCGCCGTCAGGTACGGTGTACTTGACCTCCTTGGGCAGATACTTTGCCATCGCATCCATCATCACACCGCAGCGGTGCTCATAGGCGGCGCGGATCTTTGCCACATGTGCATCCAGATCAAACATCTCGATGAACTTGGAGACCACCATCATGGATATGGTGGAGGTCTGGAGAACTGCGGCCTGCATGATGAGATTTATCTTGTCGATATAGTCCTTGCCTGCGCACATCCAGCCCAGACGGTAGCCGGGGGCCAGAATCTTGGAGAATGTGCCCAGATACATAATGAGGCCCTTGGTGTCCATGCTCTTCAGTGCGGGGAGATACTCGCCCTTATAGCGGAGCTCGCCGTAGGGGTTGTCCTCTATCACGGGGATCTCGTACTTGTTTATGATCTCCATGAACTTTTTGCGGCGCTCCAGAGGCCAGGTACGGCCGCTGGGGTTCTGGAAATCGGGGATGACGTAGATGAGCTTCACATTCTTCGTGGTGGCGAGAATCTTCTCCAGCTCCTCCATGATCATGCCGTTGTCGTCGGTGGGGACCTCTTTAAAGTTCGGCTCACTGAGCTTGAATGCATTTATGGCGCCCAGATATGAGGGGCTCTCCATGAGGACCACATCGCCGGGGTTTACAAAGAGCCTTGCGCAGAAGTCCAGACCCTGCTGGCTGCCGGCAGTGATGATAATATGATCAATGTCTGTGTGTATGCCGTTCTTTGCAAGCATGCGGTCGGCAATCTGCTGTCTGAGAGCGGGCCAGCCCTCTGTCTGACCGTACTGGAGCGCAACTCTGCCGTTCTCCTTCAGGACCGCATCTGTTGCAGCCTGTATCTGCTCAACAGGGAAAAGTTCAGGAGCGGGAAGGCCGCCTGCGAAGGATATAACCTCAGGCTTTGCCGTGAGGGCGAGCAGCTCGCGAATCTCCGAAGCTTTTACATCTTTCATTCTCTCTGCATAATTAACCATAACCTATCCTCCTGCAAATATTTTAATTCACACAAGCCATATATGACAGCTTTGAAATAATAGGTACACAATATCACGATTTGGCCGAATTGTAAATACTAAAAGCGACAGTCCGCGGGATAATCCTGCATAAATTATACAATTGTAAAGGAGAAAAATATACACATTAGACAGATTCCCTCCCTGAAACTGCCGTCTGAGGTTCAGTCTTTCCCTAAGAGGCCGGAATATTCACATCGCAAAATTGCATTATTTCCCGTGCATTACCGAATTGAATGAACTTTGCCGCAGACTACAGCGGAATCGGAGCTCAGATTCCCTCCATCACATGGAGACTGCGGAGCTCCGGATTTTTGATAAGGGCCGTGATCTCAAAGGCGTGGGGCTCAAGATAGTCCCAGCTGCCCCGGCTGAGCTTCTGTGCCCGGAGCTCCCTTATCACGGCGGCAGAGATATCCTCGATGACCCCCGCCTTGGTCTCCTGTCCGGCGCTGTCATTGTCTCCGGTGAGCAGAAACTCCAGGGCCTCTCTCATATCTCCCAGTATTTCAAGTTCACCCAGAGCTCTGAATAGCCATTTGTAGTAGGGCATATGTCTCCGGTTCAGCAGAAATATCATCTGCGCCGCCGCCCTTACAAATTCATCCGCCGCCAGCATGGCAGCCCCCTGCTCCCCCCGCTTCAGACAGCGGGAGTAGTTGTACTGCCCCGACTGGGCCATGGCCGCCGCGCAGGCTGCCAGCTTTTTAAGCCTCACATCCTCAGGCATGCCGTTCTTTATCTCGTCCCTTATTTTGGTAAATGCGCCCAGATCATCCCGCCAGACTTCCCCGTTTGCGGCTTCCGCCAGGGCGTGGGACGGGAGATACAGCCACTGCATGAGCTCCTCCGGGGCCCCGCTGCTGCCGGTATAGCGGCGGTAAAAATCGGAGATGCGCTGCACCCCCACGCTTCCGTCGCCGAGGGCGCTGTGCTTCCCCGCCTTTTCAAAGGGGAGCTGCCCGTAGGCCCTCCTCAGCTCATCGCCTATGGCCGCATCGTCCTCATCCGTGAGCCAGAGGCAGAAGCCCGGCTCGAAATCGTGATCCCGGGAAATCTCATCGTCATAGCCGAAGCACTGGGAGCCGTGGCCCGCAAGACCCGCGGCTATCCTCCCCTCATAGCGGGGAAAGCTGCCGTGTATAAGCTCCCGGCCGTATTTTTCATACAGTGCCCTGGATTCATCGAGAAAGCTCATATATCTTTTCCGCCCTTTCCTTCAAAAGCTTTGAATAGAGAAAATAACCGAAATAATCAAAGCTGGGTGCACACTTTGAGACCGCAAAGGCATTCCGGCCGTCAGGGAGGCTGCCGGGCCCGGTCAGATACTCAAAGGCCCGCTCCATGCACTCCCCTATTCTCTCATCCTCCGGGTCTTTTTTGTCATAGAGCTCCGCCAGATTGCAGAGGGTCACTGCGGACTCATTCCGGGAGCTTTCGGAACCCTCCGTTATTTTCAGAGCCGCCCTGAAATACTTCTCCGCCGCGTCATATTGCCCCGTATCCTCAAGGGAGAGGGCCATGTTGTTGTAAAGCCCTGCAAGGCGGCAGTCCGACGGGTCCAGATTTTCCGAATATACCCGGCTCACATGTTCAAACAAGGGGAGCGAGTCCTCCGCCCTGCCGAAGCATTTCAGCGTGGTGGCGGCGTTCAGCAGCACCGTGGCCCCGGAAACCGTAGTTCCCATGCGGTGTGTGCGGATAATCTCCAGGGCGTCCCGGACAGCGTCCATGGCCCTTTCTCTCTCCCCGCTCCGGCGGCAGTAGCCCAGAAGCTCGCTCAAAATGCTCAGCTCACCGCGCCAGTCCCCAATTCGGCGGGTCTCCTCCAGTCCGGAGCGGAGCTGCTCCCCCGCCGCCTTCTCAAGGCCCCTGTTATAAAGGCTGTCAAGTCTCTTTATAAATGCCGGAATATCCATGCTCTCAGGGCAGGGCTCCCTGTCCGGAGAGCCGTTATAAAGCCTGCTGTCAAATGAAAAGCGGCTTTCTTTCTGGTCCATAAATTTCCCCTCCTTATTGAAAGAGGCTGAATTTGAATGTATAATAGTGCAATAATAATGAAAGTCTATACCAATTATAATACGGAGTGTGTGGCATGAGCAACAGTTTGATAAATGAAAAATCCCCCTACCTTCTGGAGCATGCGGAGAATCCTGTGGACTGGTTTCCCTGGGGAGAGACCGCATTTAAAAAGGCCCGGGAGGAGGACAGGCCCATATTTCTCAGCATAGGCTATTCCACCTGCCACTGGTGCCACGTCATGGCCCGGGAGTCCTTTGAAAATCAGGCCGTGGCAGATATTTTAAACCGTAATTTCGTATCCGTAAAGGTGGATCGGGAGGAACGCCCGGATGTAGACGCGGTATATATGAGGGTCTGCACCGCCCTGAACGGCAGCGGCGGCTGGCCCATGACAATAATAATGACCCCGGAGGGAAAGCCTTTTTTCGCCTCCACCTATATTCCCAGAGAGAACCGGGGCCGCAGTGTGGGGCTCATCTCACTGCTCAAAGCCGTGGCGCTGAAATGGCAGACCGACAGGGCCGAGCTTGTGAGAAGTGCCGGGGAGCTGACAAGTTTCGTCTCAAAGGAGAAAAATGTCAGCCCCGCCCCCCTCACTGAGGACTTTCTGAAGGCCGCCGCGGGACAGCTGGCCGACTCCTACGACAGCGAGTACGGCGGCTTCGGCAGGGCACCGAAATTCCCCGCGCCCCAGAATCTCATCTTTCTTCTCCGCTACAGCGCCCTCAGCGGGGACAAAAAAGCGGAGGAAGAGGTGGAGGGCACACTGCGGGCCATGTACAAAGGCGGCATATACGACCACTTCGGGGGCGGATTTTCCAGATATTCCACCGACCGGGAGTGGCTGGCCCCCCACTTTGAGAAGACCCTGTACGACAACGCCCTTCTCGCCTACACTTACACCGAGGCCTGGGCAAAAAAGCGCATGGCCATGTACCGGGATGTGGCGGAGGCCACTCTGGACTACTGCATGAGAGAGCTTCTCTCCCCGGAGGGGGGCTATTACTGCGGCCAGGACGCGGACAGCGGCGGCGAGGAGGGGGCATACTACCTCTTCACACCCCCAGAGGTGAAGGCACAGCTGGGTGAGGATGCGGGCCGCCATTTCTGCGAGTGCTACGACATCACTGAGGAGGGCAACTTCCACGGGAAGAGCATCCCCAATATTCTCCTCAACACCCGCTGGAACCTTCTCCCCGAGGGCTACGACGACTTCCGGGAGGAGCTGAGGATATACAGGGCAAAGCGCATGAGTCTCAGGACGGACAAGAAAATCCTCACTTCCTGGAACGGGCTCATGCTCATGGCGCTCTCAAAGGCGGCGGCTGTCTTTGACGACCCCAGATATCTCAACGCGGCCGCTGAGCTTGCAGACTTCATCAGGGACAATATGTTTGCAGAAGGAAAGCTGAAAGGTCGTCTCTGCGGCGGGGAGCTCAGATTTTCCGCCCAGCTGGACGATTATGCCTTCTATGCCCTGGGGCTTCTGGAGCTCTACAGGGCGGACTACGACCCGCAGCATATTATCGACGCTTCCTCTCTGGCAGCGGAGATCGCCTCCCGCTTTTCCGACGGCAGGGGCGGTCTCTACCGCACGGCCGAAGACAGCGAGAAGCTCATCTTCCGCCCCCGGGAGGTATTTGACGGCGCCATGCCCTCCGGCAGCAGTGCCGCCGCGGTTCTCTTTGATGAGCTCTTCCGCTACACCGCCGATATTGAGATGCGGGAGCTCCGCGACAGGCTTCTGGGCTTCATCTGCGGCTCCTGCGGAAAATATCCCGCCGGCAGTCCCTTCGCCCTCTGCGCACTGCTCTCCGCGGTATATCCCACAAGGGAGCTCCTCTGTGCCGCCCCGGTAGAGGACAGGCCGGAGCTTTTAAAAACCATAAGTTCCCGCTACATGCCGGAGCTGAGCATACTGCTGAAGAGTCCGGGCCGGGAAAAAGCTCTCGCCGCCGCTGCGCCCTTCACCGCCTCCGCCGCCCCCAGGGGGGACAGGCCCTGCTTCTATCTCTGCGAGGACGGCTGCTGCCGTGAGGGCATGAGCCTCTGAGAGTCCGGCAGCTGAACTTAAAATATACGAGCCGAAGTCTGAATTTTTTCAGGCTTCGGCTCTTTTCATACTATTCTGCTGTCCGCCTGTCAGTCTCTCTCCTGCATCAGGCTCAGATAAGCGTCTCCATCTCATCGAGAAGCTTATCGAAAAGCTTCAGGGCGGAGTTCACAGGCTCCGGACTGCTCATGTCCACACCGGCAATTTTCAGCAGGGACACGGGGTCACTGCTGCTGCCGGAGGAGAGGAAGCGCTTGTAATCCGCCACGGCGCTCTCCCCCTCATTGAGAATTCTGTCGGCAATGGCCACCGCGGCGGAAAATCCGGTGGCGTACTGATATACATAGTAGTTGTAGAAGAAATGGGGGATTCTGGCCCACTCCAGGGCGATTTCATCATCGGACACCATATCCGGCCCGAAGTACAGCTTGTTGAGGCCGAGGTATTTCTCACTTAGAGCATCTGCCGTGAGGGTCTCGCCCCGCTCGCACATGCTGCCCATCTCAAGCTCAAATTCCGCAAACATGGTCTGGCGGTAGAGCGTACCCTTGAACTGGTCAAGGAAATGATTTATAAGGTAGGCCCGCTTCTTTTTGTCCTGAGTCTCCCCCAGCAGATGGTGCATCAGCAGCACCTCATTGCAGGTGGAGGCCACCTCGGCCACAAAAATCACATATTCGCTGGTATTGACCGGCTGGTATTTGCAGCTGTGCCAGCTGTGGAGGGCGTGGCCCATCTCGTGGGCAATGGTGAACATGCTGTCCAGATTGTCCTTGTGGTTGAGGAGCACGTAGGGGTGGGGTCTGGAGCTGCCGGAGGAGTAGGCGCCGCCCCGCTTGCCCTCGTTTTCGTATACATCTATCCAGCGATTGTCAAAGCCCTCTCTGAGGAGGCCTGTGTAATCCTCCCCCAGAACGGACAGGGCCTCCAGCACCTTGGCTTTTGCCTCCTCATAGCTTATCTTTTCGGCGGCATCGGGCACAAGTGGAGTATAGACATCGTACATATGGAGTTCATCCACGCCGAGAATTTTACGGCGCAGCCGGACGTAGCGGTACATCTTATCCATGTTGGCATGCACAGCCTCCACAAGTCCGGTATATACTTCCGGCGCCACCTCATTGGCATCCAGCGCCGCCGCAAGGGTGCTGTCATATTTCCTGGCCTTTGAGAAGAATTTGAGCTGCTTGAACTGGGCATCCAGGGTGGCCGCCACCGTATTCTTGAATTCACCCAGGCGGCTGTAGTAGCCCTCAAAGGCATTTTTCCTCAAAACCCTGTCCCCGCTCTCCAGCAGGGGCACAAAGGTCTCCGCGGTGAGCTGATGCAGGCCCCCCTCCCCGTCCTTCACATCCGGGAATTTGAGCTCGGCATTCCGGAAGACGCTGCATATATTGTCCGGGCTCTCGGACATCTCCCCTGCCGAGGCCAGAAGTGTCTCCTCCGCTGGAGAGAGGGTGTGGGGGGCCATGCGGCGCACCCTCTCTATGCTGCGGCGGTAGGTCTCAAGCTCCGGCACGGCGCTGTAAAAACCGTCCAGTCTCTCTCCTGGGATGGCGATAAGCTCAGGGGTGGCAAAGGCCGCCGCGCTGGAGACCGCCACATATATGCCCACAGCCCTGCCCCGCATATCCTGATAAATGGCGTTGGAGGTATCCTGGTCGCTCTTGCAGCTTGCATAGCCCAGAAGCATCTCCAGACGTACATCGGCCTCGTCCTCCAGGCGGAAGAACTCCAGGAGCGTTTCCCCGCTCTCCCCGAGTCTGCCCCTGAAGGCCGAAAAGCGCCCCGGCATATCCTGCAGTGCCTCGTATTCCTTCTGCCAGGTTTCGTCGCTCTCATACATATCCTTCAGATTCCACGTGTATTTTTCGGGAACATCCTCCCGTTTCGGAACTTTATTTGTCATTTACAATGCCTCCATGCAATACTGCTCATGATTTAATATTATAGTTTATTTTATCATATCTGTGTTTTGTCTGCAATGTGCAGTGCATACACTGGTATGAAAGGATTGATGTTATGAAAATATACCGCGTCCGCCCCGGGGAAAGTCTGAAAAGCATCGCCGGAAAATTTGCCCTGGATCACAGAACTCTGGCAGAGCTCAACTCCCTCACCGGCACGGCACAGCCCGCCCCCGGCACAGCCCTTTTAATTCCGGATGAAAATGCCGGCGGCACGGAGCCGGGAGAGCTTTTTGCACTTTTTCCCTCCCCCGACACGCTGTCCCCCTGCCGGGAAATTCTGCCCCTGGCCGCCTATTTTTCTCCCGGCCCCTGCAGGATAGGTCTGGACGGGGGTCTGCTCCCCGGCCCCTGCATGCAGGCGGGGCCTTTCACCTCTCCGCTGCCGCTGCACATTCTCACGCTTACAAATCTGGACTACAGCGGCGGATTCTCCCGTGAGGCCATACACGGGCTCTTAAATGAGGAGGAAAAACAGGCGCGATTCTTCTCTTCCCTGTCGGATGTACTGTCCCCCGGAACTGTTCATGGAATAAATTTTGATTTTCAGTATATTTTACCCTGCGACAGAGAGGCTTATAACAAATTTCTCAGTACTGCTGCCGGGCTGCTCAGGCCCCGGGGGCTTCTTATGTTCAGCAGTATTCCCCCGCAGGAACAGGGCGGAGAGAACATGCTGAACTCCTGGGCAGACTGCGCCTTTCACGGCAGGCTCATGGACAGAGTCATCCTCCTGGGCCAGTGGGGGCACAGCCGCTCCTCCCCACAGGCCGCCGCCCCCGGTGACAGACTGGAGGCAGCCATTGAGGCGGCGGCAGATAAGATAGCCCCCTCGAAGCTGCTGCTCAGTCTCTCCTGCGTTGGCTACGACTGGCTCCTGCCCTGGAACCCGGAGGGAAAGGCAAAGCTGTTTTCCTCCTCCGCCGCCCTGGATCTTGCAGCCTGTACGGCTTCGGAGATTAGGCGCAGCGCTCCGGGAGAGCCGGCATTTTTTAATTACGGGGATACTCTCGGCGGGCGGCACGGGGTCTGGTTTGAGGACGCGGAGAGTCTGAGAAAAAAGCTCCGGCTGGTAAAAAAATACGACCTCGCCGGGATCTGTATTTACGGCGGGAGGCGGCCATTCCGGCCCTGCGCAGAGATTTTCAAATCTCTGTTCTCAGCGGTAAGGCTGAACTGAAATTATTTAAAGTCTGTATGACATTTCGGGCCGGAGCCGCCCTTCCTCCGTGCCCGCTTTCCTTTTTTGCCTTATTTACACTCTAAGTATGTATTTTCCATGCGTTCAGCTCCGAAACCAAAAGCTTTCTCTTGAATTTACGGTCTAAAAATTGTAGAATGTACAAAGCGTATCTTAAATTTTTGGAGAATGATATGAAGCTGAAAAGAAGTATTTTATCTGCCGCGGCAGTACTGCTCTCCGCAGTATGGCTCTGCCCCTCCGCACTTGCCGCCGGACGCAGCTATGCGGAGCTCACCGAGACCGAGAGCAGCGGCAGCACAGGGGCGCTCATAGCCTCCGCCTGCATAGTTGTTCTGATGTTTGTCTCCCTCTCCGTTGTGGTGCATCTGGGGAGAAGCGGCAGAATAAATGTGCCCTGGGCAGTGCTGTCCGTGGTATTCACCGCCCTTGCGCTGCTGCTGTGCGTCATAGGTTCCCGCTGCGGGGCTCTCTATTCCCGGCCCGAGGGCAATCCCCGGGATACCGTGGAAAAATTTTATGATTCGGTTGTCTCCGGAGATTATGAGACGGCATATTCATGTCTTAAAAACTATGACACCCTCGGGCTTGAGAAGACTCCCTCCAGTGAGGCCGGTGCAATGGCCTTCGATGCGCTGAAGGAGAGCTATGATTACACCCTTGAGCTTGAGCCGAAGATTGACGATATAAGTGCCGTGCAGAGCGTGCGCTTCCGCTATCTGAATATGTCCGCCCTTGAAGACAGCGTACAGGACGGCACGGAAAAAATCCTGAAAAAAATGGTTGAGGAGCTTCCCCCGGATGAGGTCTATGACAGCGAGAACCATTTTCTCCCGGAGGTGGCATCCGCGGCCTACAGGGAGGCACTGGGCTCAGTGCTGAGCCATGCCAGCAGCTACTACACCACGGCCGTTTTGAATGTCAATCTGGAATACAGCGGCGGGGAGTGGCTGATAGTCTGCGACCAGTCTATGCTCAACGCCCTGGCCGGCGGGACAGCATATTAAGCTTCAGTTTTTAGTTTTTCCTTTGGAGGACTCATGAGTAACAGGGATTTAGAATTTGATTTTGAAGATATACTGGAGGATTTTAATTCCTACAGCGATTCACTTGTAGATGGTGAAGAGAAAAAGTCTCCGGCTGACGGCGGGAATTCCGCCCCCGTCTCCAATTGGAAGCCGCGGCCTGAGAAGAGCTCTGTAAAACCGGCGGCTGATATCCCGGACAGCGGGTTCAGCGCCGAGGATATTTTGGCCGACTTTGATCTGGGCGCTTTCAGTACGGAGCCCGGCCCCGAGGCTGACCCCTTCGCCGGTTTCGGAGAGGATCTATCCCCCGCCGAAGTACCGGACAGGCCCTCTGCCCCGGTGCCGAAAAAGAAGGCGGACTCCGGAGCAGTGCATCCCGAAAAGCAGCGGGGCGCTTCCGCCTCAGCTGCCGGAGACAGGAAAAGCTCCGGCGGCCCCGAATACTATGTGGATATGTCACGGCTGACCAAATATCTCCAGAACAGGAAAAACTCGGGAAAAAACGGCAAAGCTGCGGAGGAGAAATTCTCCCCTGAGTTTAAGCCGGAAGGACATGAGTATAAAAGTCCGGTTATCACCCTGATGGCACCGAAAAAGAACTCCGGCGGGCACAATAAGGCCGTTGCCGAGTTTGACCCCGACAAGTTCATGACCTATTCTGAGCGCAAAGAGGCCGACAAGCTGCAGAAAAAAGTTGAGAAAAAGCATGCGGCTGAGCGGAAGCAGGAGAAGGCCCTGAAGCAGAGGGAGAGCGAGGACAAGCTGGAGCGCAGGCTTGCCGATATCGACAAGGCCCACAGCCGCAGTCCGGTGAGGGGCCTTATTGCCGCGGTGTTTGTTGTCCTCAGCATTTTTTCCTTTGGCTGGATTATAAAGAATATCCACCCCGACTCCGGGACAGTCAACGCCGCTGTCTCCCGCGGCCACCTTGACCTCACAGACAAACTGGATGTGTACATGAACAACGCCGCCAGCGATGCCCTGGGAGAGATTGCCTATATCAAGAAAATATACACTATTTCAGAGGGTGACGCTGCACCCAGGCCCAATCCTGCGGCCTTCGGCAGTACCACGGACCCAGCGGTCATTCAGGGCGTTATTGACAAATCCCGGGGACTTCTGGACGGCCAGGAGACGGTGTGGAAGCCGGATCTCCCCTTCTATCCCGGCACGGAGATGCACTACTACAGCGACCCTACCATCCTGGTCATAGTGTGGAAGCAGGTTCTGGAGGAGCGCTGCTGCACCTGCGCCGAGGTAAAGATTGCCCACGGTTCCCAGTTCCGCAGGAGGATTGCGGAGGATACCTACGGCTCCTCCGTGCAGTTCTACGCTTCACAGCTGGCCGACGCATCCAATGCGGTGGTGGCCTCCAATGCCGACTTCTACGCCTTCCGGAACATAGGTCTTACGGTGTACCAGCGGCAGCTCTTCCGAAATTCTCCGGATGTGCTGGACACCTGTTTCATAAATTCTGCCGGTGATATGCTTTTTGCCCGCTCGGGAGAGCTGGGTGACGACGACTCGGTGCGGCAGTATGTAGAGGACAACGATGTGGTTTTCTCCCTCTCCTTCGGCCCCGTGCTGGTGGAAAACGGAGAGGTCCAGAACTGTGAGTCCTACCCCATCGGAGAGGTGAACACCCAGTATTCAAGGGCAGGCATCGGAATGACAGACAAACTCCACTACCTCCTGATGACCGTAAATCACACCGACGACCGGCCCAGAGCCACCGTGGGCGTGTTCGCCCAGCTCATGCAGCAGATGGGCTGCGTCAAGGCCTACAATCTGGACGGCGGGCAGACCTCCGAGATCGTCATGGAGGGTAAGCCTGTAAACTATATTGACTTCAACGCCGAGCGCACAGTGAGCGACATCATATATTTTGCCACTGCCCTGCCCGAATCGGAGGTGACCCAATGAGCTCCATTGCCATATCTGCCGGCAGCACGACCATATACTGGAGCGCAATCATAATCGCCTTCGCCGTGGCTGCCTGCTTCAGCCTTAGTCTCGCGCTCTATACCTCATATGCAGGGCCCGCCAGGACAATATGGGTCATGCTCCCCTTTGCAGTGCTCCTGTCGGTGCTCTTTTCCAGAATGATTCACTGGTACTGCCATGCGGAGCAGTATGCAGGCTTCATCGGCGCAGTTACTGATTATTCCGGCGGCGGCTACTGCCTGCCAGGTGCATTTCTGGGCACCGTCCTCGCCGCGTATATCGTGGTGGCCATGGGCTTTGGGAAAAAGGTGTCCCGTGTTCTGGACTCCGTCGCCCCCGGCGCCGCCCTGGGAATTGCACTTATACGCTTCAGCGCACTTTTCAACAACTCCTGCAGGAGCAAGATCGTAGTGGAGAGTCCGAAGCTCCAGCACCTGCCTCTGGCAGCCCCTGTTTACTCCGGCGGAACCGTGAGCTACCACTTTGCCACCTTTTTTATTCAGGGCATCATCCTGCTGATACTTTTTGCCCTGCTCCTGCGCTTTTTCCTCAGACGGCGCAACCGTCCCATGAAGGGCGGGCTCAGCCGCGACGGACATGTGGCCAGAATGTTTCTCGTCTGGTACAGCGCAATTGAACTTGTGGCGGACAGCACCCGCTATGACTCCAGCTTTATGCATTTCAACGGCTTTGTCAGCATCGTGCAGATGTTCTCAGCCTTCTGCATTCTCGGGGTGCTCATTTACTACAGCGTCATGTCCATACGGGTGAACGGGCACAGGGCCTCCCAGTGGGGCATCTGGATAGGCTGGTTTCTCTCCCTTGTCTGCGTGGGGGTCTCGGAATATATGGTTCAGCGCCACGGTGACCTCTATCTCATATGCTACACCACCATGAGTCTGGGCGCCCTGGGCATGGCTTTAACAGTGAGGGCCATGTACTCAGGCTGCTGCAAAAAGAGAACTTTTCAGACTGAGGAGGACGGCTGAGAAGCGCTCATAACTCATAAAAGGATAAAATAAGGATAAAAAAATACAGGCTTTCCGGAATTTTGCCGGAAGGCCTGTTTTCATTTTTCAAATTTTATACGCACTGCAGAGTCCTCAGCGCCTGCTCGTAAATGAGCTGCTGTCCCGCGGTGTTGGGGTGAATGCCGTCTGCGCAGAGGTACCTTTTCAGGCACTCTGCCGCTTTCGGAAAGGCGGAGCGGAGGTCCAGCAGCAGGCAGCCTTTTTCCTCCGCCATGCTCACTACATCCTCGCTGTATTTTCTCTGCCATCTGGCAATATGCTCCACATCCCCCAGCCAGCGGAGAATCGCGCTCTCGTCAAGGCCGTCCCGGCAGATGTGCTTCAGATAGGCTTTTGAATTTATGGGGGGCAGACTGGCCCAGACCGGAACACTGCCGGCCCTGCGCACCATGTCCGTCATCTCAAGGCAGAATTCCCGGAACTTCTCCGGAGGCGTGAGGCAGAGATGCTCCTCCTCGGGCCTTGCGGCCACCTCATCCCATCTGTAGCTGCAGTCATTGCCGCCGAACTCCAGCACCGTGTAGTCCCCCAGGCCTTCTCTCTCTATTTTTCTCCGGAGCTTATTGAAGCCCTTGTCTATGGTGGAGCCGAATTTGCTGCTGTTTATTATCTCTATGCCCTGCTTTTTCTCAAGCTGTTCCATGAGCTCTTTTTTTCTCATATATTTCCCGTTCTCAAGGGTAACGCCCTCCAGTATGGAGTCGCCGAAAACATTTATCTTCATATGTGATATTCGCCTTCCTGCTATCTGGTATTAAATACTATATAGCATAATAATTATTATTTGTCAACGGTTTTTAATAAAAGATGTTGTGCTTTATTTTATCTCATGTTATAATTATGATTATAGTAAGAGATTTTAAGGAAATGATTAAAATTATGGACAGAAAAAATGAAATTCTTGCAAACATTCAGGGTGAGCCGCTGCCGGAATGGGACAGCCTGCCGGATATAGACCTATACATGGATCAGGTGCTGATGCTGGTGGGGCGCTATCTCCACGGCAGCACCGGCAGGGGCGAGAAGCTTCTCACCGCCTCGATGGTGAATAACTATGTGAAGATGAAGGTCATACCCGCCCCGGTGGGAAAGCGCTACTCCCGCAGTCACATGGCCTGCCTCCTTATGATATGCATAATGAAGTCCGTCATACCCATTGCCTCGATTCAGCTCATCTTCTCGGATCTGGACACTGATGAGAGACTGAAGGAATTTTACGAGGGCTTTCGCCGCACCCATTTTGACGTGAGAGAGCGGGTTGCCGACAATGCCTCAGCCTTTGAGGGTGGCGACAAGGGACTTATTATCTCCTCGGTCCTCCGGGCCCAGGCGGAGCAGTCCCTCGCCCTTGAGCTACTAAACGAAATATAAACAGGTACAGTATTTTAAAAAAGTAAGCTTCAGTATCGTGAAGCTTACTTTTTTATTTATACGGCCAGTGAGAGGCTGATTTTGTCTTTCTTCACCACCGCCGCCACGGAATCTCCCGCTCTGGCCCTGCCCTCAATGAGCATCTCCGCCGCCGCGTCCTCAATGCTGTGCTGCACGGCACGTCGCAGTGGACGGGCCCCGTATTTGTCGTCGTGACCCGCCGCCGCCAGCCAGTGGGCGGTCTCCTCCGGAACCACAAGGGTGAGCCCCAGCTTCTTAAAGCGCTGCTTCAGCTCGGTGAGCAGATTCTGGGTTATGCTGAACATGTTCTCATTCGTCAGGCGGTGAAAAACTATTGTCTCATCTATGCGGTTCAGAAATTCCGGCCGGAAGGTCGATCTCAGTTCCTCCATGACCCGCTCCTTCATATCCTTTTCGGAGCCGGACTCACCGTCGGAAAAGCCCAGTCTCGGCCTGTTATCGCATATGGCCTTGGCCCCCACATTGGAGGTCATCACTATCACGGTGTTGCGAAAATCCACCCTTCTCCCGGTGGAATCCGTCAGCTGGCCGTCGTCCATAATCTGCAGAAGTATGCTCCACACATCCTCGTGGGCTTTCTCGATCTCGTCAAAGAGCACCACGGACCAGGGCTTCCGCCGCACCTTCTCCGTGAGCTGTCCCCCCTCCTCGTAGCCCACATAGCCGGGGGGCGAGCCGATAAGGCGGCTCACCGTATGCTTCTCCATATATTCTGACATGTCAAGGCGTATCATGGCCTGCTCATCCCCGTAGACCGTGGCCGCCAGGGCCCGGCACAGCTCCGTCTTTCCCACGCCGGTGGGGCCCAGAAAGAGGAAGCTCCCCACAGGTCTCGCCGGGTCTCTCAGCCCCACCCGGCTCCGGCGTATGGCTCTGGCCACGGCGGAGACCGCCTCATCCTGGCCGATCACCCTCCTCTTCAGCTCGGTCTCCAGATTTCTCAGTCTGTCTGTCTCGCTCTCATCCAGGCCTGTGACGGGAATATCCGTCCACTGGGAGACCACCTCCGCTATGTCGCCGCTCTTCACCTCCATGCCCGTGCGCTGCAGGACATGCACCGCCGCCGCGGCCTCATCCAGCAGGTCTATCGCCTTGTCCGGCAGAAAGCGGTCATTTATATATCTCACTGACAGCTCATAGGCCGCGGTCACCGCCCCGTCATCTATCCTGACGCCGTGGTGCTTTTCAAGCCCGGGACGGAGACTCATGAGCATCTCAATGGTCTGCTGCCTGTCCGGCTCCGCCACCCTGACCGGCTGAAAGCGCCTCTCCAGAGCCGCATCCTTTTCTATGCGGCGCCGGTATTCCTCCGGTGTGGTGGCACCGATTATCTGCACCTCACCCCGGCCCAGAGCGGGCTTCAATATGTTGGCGGCGTCTATTGCCCCTTCTGCGCTGCCCGCGCCGATTATCGTATGGAGCTCGTCGATGAAGAGTATCACATCCCCCGCCCTTTTCACATCCTTCAGCACGGCTTTCACCCGCTCTTCAAAATCTCCCCTGTATTTGGTCCCCGCCAGCATTGCGGGGATATCAAGGGAGACTATCCTCTTCCGGTTCAGCTCCGCCGGGGCCAGGCCCTTCGCCACCTGAAGCGCCAGTCCCTCGGCCACGGCCGTCTTTCCTACGCCAGGTTCCCCCACCAGCACTGGATTATTCTTGGTTCTACGGGATAAAATCTCCACTGTGCGCAGTATTTCGCTGCCGCGCCCCACCACGGGGTCAATCTCTCCCTTCGCGGCAAGCTCGGTCAGATCTCTGCTGTACTGGTCGAGAATTCTTGTATCCGCCCGTCGGACCGAGGTTCTGGCCAGGCCCGGCTGTGCCCTGCCCCGGCTGCTGGGGGCGCCGAAGGCGTCCATTATATCCGTGTATATATCGTTTATATCCGCTCCTGCGCTTTTCAGCACCCTGACTCCGCCGCTGTCACTCTGGCGCAGTATGCCCAGAATAATATGCTCCGTGCCGATGTAGCCCTGCCGGAGGGAATCCGCCTCTGCCGCCGCCTTTTCCACGGCCCGCTTCGCCCTCTCGGTGAGGCCGCCCCCGGGCATTCCCGGTGCGCCGCTTCCGTCCATCTCCACTATGGCACAGCGGAGCTCCCTCTCCCTTATTCCCCGTTTATCCAGAATCCTGGCGCCCATGCCTGCATTCTCCATTGCTATGCCCAGCAGCAGGTGCTCCGTGCCCACAAAGCTGTGCCCCAGACTCCCTGCCGCCGCCCTGGCATTCTCTATCGCCAGCTCTGCACGCTGGGTAAACTGCTCATTGCTCTTCAAATATACTACCCCCTATGGCACATATATTTATATTGATTATCCCCCGCCGGCTCCGCCGAATCCGGCGAATCCGAGGGGCATTCAGAAAAATTATCCCCATATTCGGGGTAAAATATATTTGAAATGAAAATTTTTAATTGATTTTTCCCGTAAATGTGTTACAATGCATTGTAAGGCTTATGGCCGAAAAATACATACGGAGGTATTACTATGGCTTACGTTATTACCGACGAGTGTCTGTCCTGCGGCACCTGCGCAGCAAACTGCCCCGCAGAGGCTATCTCCATGGGTGATCTGCATTATGAAATAGACCAGGACAAATGCCTTGAGTGCGGTACCTGTGCTGCAAACTGCCCTGCCGAAGCTATCGTTGAGAAGTAATCAGCAAATGGCAAATTAAAGGGACGATGTTGAATCGTCCCTTTATTTTATATTATCGGATATTTACTTTGGTTTCAGGCTGGTGCTACTATGGTTCAGTTTCATGAATTATGGCAGGGCGGCCCCATTTTCGCCCAGGCCGAACATTTTAAGCTGGGTACGGACTGCGTCCTGCTCTCGGATTTTGTGAATATATCCTCCGCCCGGCGGGGCATCGATCTCGGCTGTGCCTCGGGTGCAATCGCCCTGCTCCTCCTCTGCCGTTCAACTAAACTCCGCATGACCGGACTTGAGATTCAGCCGGAGGCAGCTGAGCTTGCAGGGCTCAACATGGAGAAAAACGGGCTCTCCGACCGGGCTGAGATCATCACCGGTGACATCCGGGAGCACAGAAGGCTTTTCCACTCCGGATATTTTGACCTTGTGGTCTCAAATCCGCCCTATTTCCCCCTGGGCAGCGGCCTTCTCTCCCCGGATTCTGACAGAGCCTCCGCCAGGGCCGAGACCAACTGCAGTCTCACTGACATCTGCACTGCCGCCTCCTTTCTCCTCCGCACCGGGGGCAGCTTCTCCCTCGTCCACAGGCCCGAGAGGCTCTGTGAGATCTTTTCCGCCATGTGCCGCGGGGGAATAGAGCCCAAGCGTCTCCGGCTGGTGTGCCACAGTCCTGATAAAGCGCCCTGCCTTGTTCTGGTGGAGGGCCGGAGGGGCGGAAAGGCCGGTCTGAAAATAGAGGCACCTCTCTATTTAAATGATGCCGGCGGCGGTGAGTCGGAGGAATTCAGGAGAATATATCACAGATAGACTATTATCTGCAAAAAAACGGCGGCAGCCTGAACGGCTGCCGCTGTTTCTGATTTATTTCCCATTTTACCGGGGAATCATATCATTTTCTGAAGTTTTTTGATGCACTCCGGGCAAACATTTCTGCCATTGTATGAGACAACATCCTTTACACTGTCGCAAAAGACACAGGAGGCCTGATATTTGCGGAGAATAATACTGTCACCCTCCACATATATCTCCAGTGCATCCTTCTCGGCAATATCCAGAATTCTGCGCATCTCAATGGGCAGGACTATTCGCCCCAGCTCATCAACTTTTCTGACTATCCCTGTAGACTTCATTTCGATTGCTCCTTACTTTATCATAACCCTTCTTAAGCTAAGCCAAGTGTACTCAGTAAAATGATTTAAGTCAACTCTTTTCAGTGTAAGTTCCCAGAGAATTCACATTTTATTCATCTAAATATGATAAATTTTATTGAAAGGGGCTAATTTTTACGTTAAGCTCATACAATTTTCCAGTTATTTACGGTTTTTACTATTTTTGTTATTTTTTGTCTCCCCCTGTTCAGAAGGATATTTTATCGTCAAAAGGGTCTGGGGCCTCCCCCGTTTTTGTCTGAACCTATCCCCGGAACGGAATCAGCACTATAAGGAAAAAGTCGTCCCTGAGAGGCTTTTTTCTGTTGTATTTATTCTCTCTCGCTGATGAATCTTTTCAGGGCGGCAAAGCTCTCATCGCTGATATCATGCTCAATCTTGCAGGCATCCTCCGCCGCCGTCTTTTCATTCACGCCCATGTGTTCGAAAAAGGCGGTGAGCACCCTGTGCCGCTCATAGATGGTCTCCGCAGTTTTTCTGCCGGAATCCGTCAGCTTCAGAAATCCGTCCTTGTCGGTGACAAGATATCCGCCTCTCTTTAGTATTCCCACGGCGCGGCTGACGCTTGGCTTCGAAAAGCCCATATATTCCCCCACATCAACGGACCGCACCTGCTGTGAACTCTGTGACAGTATGAGGATTGTCTCAAGATACATCTCTCCGGACTCCTGTAATCTCATAACACAATTCTCCTCTCTTTTATTTCCTAATAGGATAACATTAAAAACCGGTATTTTCAAGTAGATACTTACTTGGTCGAATTCGCTCATATGCCCAAATATAGGGCATTCCTACCTTTCCGCTAAAATATTACACTTGTAAAAACAGTCGAATGCCTGTATAATGACCCTGTATTGAGATTGCTTAAAATATTGGAAGCATATTTATTCCGTACGGAGGGATACAATGAGCAAATACAAACGCCGTTTCGGTGACCGCAAGGAAGGAAGACTCCTGCGCTCTCTTCCCGCATTCAATAAATTTATGCCTTATGTAATGCCCACCCGCAATGACGCACTGAATCAGTATGATGAGAGCTTCGAGGTCTCTATTGTGGACCGCCGCCTCCGTCAGCTCAGGGTCGCAGGCTACAAGGGCATCGGGATGCTGCATTTCCTCATTGCCGCCTATATCCGGGGCGTCTCCATGCTCCCGGGCATCAACCGTTTTGTCGCAGGGCGCCGCATATACGCGAGGGATAACATTGAGGTGGTCATGGTGGTGAAACGCAGTCTCTCCACGGATTCCACCGAGACTTCCATTAAAATTCACTTTGAACCTACTGACACAATATTCGATGTCTACCGCAAGCTGAACGAAAAGATTGACGAGGTCAAGGCCTCGGATGAGAGCAACGGCACCGAGGAGTTTGCGGAAACTCTCTGTAAGGCCCCCCGTTTTCTGCTGAGTCTCTCCATCAAGCTGCTCCAGATGATGGACTACTTCGGCTGGATTCCCCAGCGCTTTCTGGAGGTCAGCCCCTTCCACGGCTCCATGATAATCACGGACCTGGGTTCTCTGCGGATAGGCCCCGTATTTCACCACATATACAACTTCGGCACCCTGCCTGTTTTTCTGGCCTTCGGTGCCAAGCGCCACGCCTATGAGATAAACCGCAGGGGTGAGATTGAGGACCACAAGTATGTGGACTGCAAGATTACCTTGGATGAGCGCATTGCAGATGGACACTACTTTGCCCAGTTCCTGCAGGCCTACCGCTGGCTTTTCCTGCATCCCGAGATTCTTGAGTCTCCCCCCTCCAGGGTTGTGGACGACGTATACTGATTTTTAAATTACATAAAATTGAAAACCGCCGGTCAGCAGACCGGCGGTTATTTTCGTATTCCAAGCTATTTTACTTTGCATAATCAATGGCCTTGGTCTCACGCAGGAGATTGACCTTGATCTGACTGGGGTAGGTCAGCTCATCTTCAATCTTCTTTGCGATGTCCCTGGCCAAGAGGATCATCTGATCCTCATTGACCTCTTCGGGCTTCACCATTATGCGGATCTCTCTGCCTGCCTGAATCGCGTAGCAGCTGGCAATGCCCGGGAAGCTCTTGGTGACCTCTTCCAGCTTCTCAAGACGTTTCACATAGTTCTCAATGTTCTCGCGTCTTGCGCCGGGACGGGAGGCGGAAATCGCATCTGCCGCCTGAACGAGGCAGGCGACCACAGTACGGGGCTCCACATCGTTGTGGTGGGCCTCTATGGCATGGACAACAGCCTCGGATTCCTTGTACTTCCTCGCAATGTCCACACCGATGGTCACATGGCTGCCCTCGACCTCATGGTCGATGGACTTGCCAAGGTCATGGAGCAGGCCTGCACGCTTTGCAGTATTTACATCCACACCCAGCTCAGACGCCATGAGGCCGGCAATATGGGAGACCTCAATGGAGTGGTTCAGGACGTTCTGCCCGTAGCTGGTGCGGTACTTCATGCGGCCCAGGAGCTTGATAATCTCAGGGTTGAGGCCGTGGATATTTGTCTCAAATACCGCCCTCTCGCCCTCGGCCTTGATTGTGGCGTTGACCTCTTTCTGGGCCTTTGCCACCATTTCCTCAATGCGTGCGGGATGGATGCGGCCGTCCTGAATGAGCTTTTCAAGAGCGATTCTGGCCACCTCGCGGCGGACAGGATCAAAGCTGGAAACCGTGATGGTCTCGGGTGTATCATCAATGATAAGGTCACAGCCTGTGAGAGTTTCAATGCTGCGGATGTTGCGGCCCTCACGGCCTATGATGCGTCCCTTCATCTCGTCGTTGGGGAGAGGTACGACGGATACGGTGATCTCACTTGCGTGGTCCGCGGCACAGCGCTGAATTGCAGTGGCGATAATCTCTCTCGCCTTTTCGTCTGCCTCTTCCTTGTACTGTGTCTCAATCTCCTTTACCTTCATCGCCATCTCGTGGGTGACATCGTCACGGACACTGGCAATGAGGTAGGCCTTTGCCTCTTCGATAGAGAAGCCTGAAATCTTTTCCAGCATCTCAAGCTGGCTTTTCTTCACAAGGGCAACCTCTCTCTGCTGCGCCTCCGCAGCCGCGATCTTGCTGCTCAGTGTGTCATTCTTCTTCTCAACAGCATCTATCTTTCTGTCAAGATTTTCTTCCTTCTGCTGGAGACGGCGTTCCTGTTTCTGCACTTCAGAACGGCGCGCCTTCTCTTCCCGCTCAAATTCGGAGCGGAGTCTGTGTATTTCTTCCTTTGCCTCAACGAGAGCTTCTCTTTTTCTGCTCTCTGCACTCTTTATCGATTCATTTATTATACGCTTGGCTTCTTCCTCTGCGCTTGCAATTTCCCGCTCACCGATTTTCTTACGGTAGAGGATGCCCAGTATAAAACAAACAACCGCCGCAACGGCTATTAAAACGATCCACAAATACATTGGCATAGTAAGTAAACACACCTCCATTCTTTAAGAATTTTTTGGTGGTTTAGCGATTTTTAGATTCATCTAAAGCAAGACAGCCGGTATAAAAACTCAACTGTCGGAATTGATAAGTAATATCCGTGCGGAGTCTCCCCATGACCCCCCACTATATTATCTCTGACATTTTATATCTTCGGCTGTATTATGTCAAGCAAAACACTTGAAATTTTTTATATGTTTTGTATTTGTCCGGCTCCACTTTTTAAAAATCCGTTCTGGAAATGCAGTCAGAGGCTTTATCCCTCACGTGCGTCGGACCCTGTGCCTGAAAAGTCTGCTTAAATATTTCCGGTACAGCAGGGAGAATATGACAGTTCCGCCGACGGCGCAGACAATAAAGATCACTTTTCCCGCTGTCTCACCCAGGGGAAGCAGCCGCCCCAGAAACAGATTTACAAAGGCCATGGAATACTGTATCATCACAAACTGCACAAGATAAATTTCGCCGCTGTAATCCGAAATAAATTTCACGGGTTTCCAACCTGCAAGCTTTGAAATATATCCCGCACCCAGGGCAAAGGAATAAATAAGCAGTATCGACGGCAGTGTAAAAAGCAGGTTGAAGCTTATATAGGGGGGGAGATAATTCCTGGTATATATGAGCTCCGCTCCTGCAACCGCTCCGATCGACACAAGCTCCAGCAGAGTTCCCGCCACGGGACCAGGGGCTTTCCGTTCTCTCTGTAGAAAAATATAACCCAGATTGCAGCCTATTGCAAAGTCTCCCAGCCTGTAAACCGGGAAAACATAGGTGAACCAGCGCACCAGATCCGTATTGTCACCAGGCACAGCTTCGAAAATACGGTTAACCGCATAAGCCGAAGCAAACTGAAGTGCTGCAATGACCACTATAGTGAAGTATGCCCGGCTGCTGCTCCGGTATTTTATTATTGCTCTGAGCAGATACGGAAATGCAAAATACAAAAACACCATAACGGAGGTATACCAGGAAACTATGTTGTAGGAGAAAGCATAGCCTGTACCAGGGATCCAGGCCTGCACAAGAAAAAGTGAGGCGAAAAAGGCCTTTATCTTAAAAATGAGCTCTGAAACAGGGTATCTCGCCGAGTACATAAGGGCATAGAACAGTGTCATCAGGAGCAGCATGAGAATATGCAGCGGATACATTTTGCCGATCCTTCTGATGGAAAATTTCAGGCTGCTTTTGAAACTCACCGAATCCGCATCAAAGCCGTCGAAATAGTTGTAACACATAAGAAAACCGGAGAGGAGCAGAAATACGGAAACTCCCCATGTACCGAAACGGCTCAGATAGCAGTGGAAGCTGAACACTCCCAGGCAGGCTGCCGCCCTGACAAGATCCAGAGAATTCAGTCTCTTTTTCATTTTCCTCCTCCTCTCCCGGTATGCGCATGATCAAAATCGGCCGTACTCCTGCAGTCCTGCTGTAAATTCAGGCACATTTCGGTCTCCGTCTAAACAGATTCGGACTGTATTTTTTATAGAGCCATGAGAATACCAGCGTGGCCGCAAATATGATAAGGGTTGCCAGGACCTTCTGTGTCATCCAGCTGAATGGCAGTATGTACTGCAGCACTATCTCGAAGACGGCGGAGACATATTTTATGACCGTGAAGTGGACAAGGAAGATTTCCCCGCTGAGGCCGGAAATAAACTTTACCGGCTTTACTGCAGCAAGTTTGGATACCAGGCCGGAGTTCAGTGCAAAGGAATAAATAAGCAGCATCACAGGCAGCGTAAAAATCAGGTTGAAGCTGATGTACGGAGGGAGATATTTCCCTACATATAAGAACTCCGATACAGCCACCGCCCCGATAGCCGCAAGCTCCAGAACCGTACCCCGGCTGCGGGAGGGTGCGGCTCCTCCGCGCTTCAGAAAGAGGTATCCGAGATTGCAGCCGATCACAAAATCGCCCAGCCTGTAGAGAGGCAGGGTGTAGGAAAACCAGTGCTCAAAGGCCTCCTGCTCCTCAGGACCGGGAGCATTTATTTCTGCATAGAGGTGGGCGGCGGCAAAGGCCGACACAAACTGCAGCACCATCGTGACGACGATGGAGATCACTGCCGGCTTTGCACTTTTATATTTTCTTATTCTGCGCATAATGCAGGGAAACATGAAATAAAGGAACACCGCCACGGAGAGATACCAGGAGACACCGTTATAGGAAAAAGCATACTCTATATCCGGAACCCAGCTCTGAACCAGCAGAATTGATGCCAGGAAGGCTTTTACTCTGAAAATCAGCACATCCGCCGTGAGATTTCCGGACATAACAATGACATAGTATGCCAGCATTAAAAGCATTGTTATCAGGTGGAGCGGATAGAGTTTTCTCACCCGTTTATATGAAAAAACGATGCTGCCCTTCAGGCCCGGTTCCGATACACCGGCCCTGTCATAATAATTATAGCTCATCAGAAAGCCCGAGAGCATAAAAAATGCGGAGACTGACCACACACCGCAGTTTATCAGGTTGCTGTGGTGCGCAAATACCGCGAGGCATGCGCAGGCCCTTATAATGTCAAGAGAATCCAGTCTTTTCTTCATTTTCTGCTCCGTTGTCCAGTGATTTAAGTTTATTTTTTGCTGTCCGCACTATTCTACATCAAAGGACTTCTCCGGTCAACAGAGCTTTTTATGACCTGTTCCGGCCCTTTTCCCTTGAATTTAAGGCCTCTCTCCGCTATAATCGGCCTCAGCAGCGGCAAAATCAGATCATGAGGAGAAGAACATGCACTTTACAAAGATGCAGGGAGCCGGAAACGACTTCATTATCATAAATAATATGGAGGAGAAACTTCCTCTTTCGGAAATTCCCGGCCTTGCGGCCCGCCTGTGCCGCCGGCGCATTTCCGCGGGTGCCGACGGCCTCATACTTGTCACCGAGGCCGGGGCCGGCGGGAATTTCGGGATGCGTTTCTATAATTCTGACGGCAGTCCCGGAGAGATGTGCGGCAACGGCGCCCGCTGCCTCTCAAGATTCGGCTTTGAGAGGGGGCTCTCCGGAGAGAGGGTAAAAATCGAGACCGACGCCGGATTTGTTCTCGGACGGCGTATCACGGAGGAGCTCTACAGGGTCAGGCTCAATGATCCCGGCCGGCTGCGCCTTTACTGCAAGGTTCAGGCTAAGGGGCAGGAATACAACTGCACATATATGGAGCTGGGGAATCCCGGCATCCCCCACGCCGTTGTACCCCTCCCTGGCTTCGGCAGCATGGATAAAAACGAGCTTCGGGAGCTGGGGCGGGAAATACGCCGGTCCGACGAATTCCCCAAGGGCGCAAATGTGAGCTTTGTTGAAATCACCGGCCCCGACCGGGTTAAAGCGCTCACCTATGAAAGGGGAGTTGAGGATTTCACCCTCTCCTGCGGCACCGGCTGCGGCTCCATTGCGGCTGCCCTGACTCTCAGGGGGCTTGTCTCCGGAAAGAATGTGAGAATCTCCATGCCCGGCGGGGAGCTCTCGGTATCCCTCAGCTGTGAGGGCGGCTGCGTCACTGACATCTTTCTCACCGGCCCCGCTCTCTTTGTTTATGAGGCGGAGCTCAGAGATGTTTGAGATTAAACCACATAATATAATAAAAGACCTGATTTATGGAAATCAGGTCTTTTATTTTTATATCTCTGTTCTTCTGTAGGTCCTGGTGTAGTCCAGAAGCTTTTTTGTGAGCTTTTTGTCTATGGCATCCGGGAGCATGCGCCACTGCCAGTTGCCGTATGGGCTGCCTGGGGTGTTCATTCTGCAGTCCGCCGGGAGCTCAAGTATATCCTGCATCTGCATCACAAAGAGCTTGGAGGCGGTGGCCATGCCTGTGCGGATAAAGCCCCAGCACCAGCCCTCATCCTCGGTGATGTGCATGTATTTCCTTGCAAACTGCCGGTCCTCCCTGCCTGTGGTTTTAAGCCAGCCCCTGACGGTGTCGTTGTCGTGGGTGCCCACATAGCAGACGCTGTTGTATTCACAGCGGTGGGGGAGATAGTCCGACTCGCTGTGGGCATCAAAGGCAAACTGCAGCACCCGCATACCCGGGAAGCCGGAATCCTGCACAAGCTTCTTTACCTCCGGCGTCATGTATCCCAGGTCCTCCGCGATAAACTTCATATCCCTGAACCAGGAGCTGAGGACCCCGGCAAGCCCCATTCCCGGGCCCGGGTTCCACTTCCCGTTCACCGCCGTACTGTCGCCGCAGGGCACCGACCAGTAGCTCTCAAGGCCTCTGAAATGGTCTATGCGCACCACGTCAAAGAGTCTGCGCGCGCCGTCCACCCGGCGTATCCACCAGCCGTAGCCGTCGTTCTTCATCTTCTCCCAGTCATATATGGGGTTGCCCCAGAGCTGACCGTCGGGTGTAAAGCCGTCGGGTGGGCAGCCCGCCACCACCCTGGGCAGGTTGTTCTCGTCCAGCAGGAAGAAGCCCGGCTCACTCCACACATCGGCGGAGTCCAGGGCCACATATATGGGGATGTCGCCGATAAACTTTATGCCGCTCTCGTGGGCGTATTCCTTGAGCTCATTCCACTGTCTGAAAAAGAGGTACTGGATAAAGATATAGAAATCCATATCCTCCTTCAGGAGCCTGCTGTATTTCTCCACGGCCTCCGGACGGTGGAGCCTAATATCCTCCTCGGGCCACTGTGTCCAGCTCTTCATGCCGAATTTGGCCTTTACCGCCATGTAGAGGGCGTAGTTGTCCGCCCAGAGGTTTTCTTTCCGGAAGTTCAGGCACTCCTCCGCCAGAGCCTCCCTGCCCCTTTTGAAGGCTTTCCGGAGAACCTTAAAACGGTTTTTATATATTTTGCCGTAATCCACCCTGGCGGGGTCGCTGCCCCAGTCGATATCCCTGAAGTCGTACCTCTTCAGGAGTCCGTCCTTCACCAGCAGGTCAAAATCTATATAATAGGGATTGCCCGCATAGCTGGAAAAAGAGGAGTAGGGGCTGTCCCCGTAGCTTGTGGGGCCCAGGGGCAGAAGCTGCCAGTATTTCTGGCCGGAGTCTCTGAGAAAATCTATAAATTTGTAGGAACATTTGCCCATGGTTCCTATGCCGTAATTTGAGGGAATAGAACTCAAGGGCATAAGAACACCGCTGCTGCGGTCCATATCAATCACTCTTTTCTGAATTAACCTTTGACTGCGCCGGCGGCGACACCCTTGATGATGTGCTTCTGGCCCAGTACATAGACAATAATTATAGGCAGTATGGTGAGCACTATACTTGCCATCATGGGGCCCATCTCCACCTTGCCGTAGCCGCCCCGGAAATACTGAATCAGTATGGGGATAGTGGTATAGAGCTTTCTGTCCAGCACGAGGTAGGGCAGGAGATAGTCGTTCCAGACCCACATTGTCTCCAGAATACCCACGGAGACCAGGGTGGGCCGCAGAATGGGGAATACCACCGAGAAGAAGGTGCGGACGGGGCCGCAGCCGTCTATCATGGCGGCCTCCTCTATCTCAAGGGGTATGGACTTCATAAAGCCTGAGAACATAAATACCGCAAGACCCGCGCCGAAGCCCAGATAGATGATGCAGATATTGTAGGGGTTGTTCAGATTCAGCCTGTCGGAGATGGAGGCCAGGGTGAACATCAGCATCTGGAAGGGCACGACCATGGAGAAAACGAACATGTAATAGAGGAGCTTTGAGACCCAGCTGTGCACACGGGTGATGAACCAGGCGCACATGGAGCAGCAGATCAGTATCAGCGCCACAGAGCTGAGGGTGATCACAAGGCTGTACCAGAAGGCGGAGAGAAAGCCCTTGGATTTTATGGCGTCGGCAAAGTTCCCGAAGCCCGCAAAGCTCTCAGCCGTAGGCAGCTGGAAAACCGAGTCTGTGGTGATGGCTGTGTCCAGCTTGAAGGAGTTCATGAAGACCATGAAAACCGGGTAGATCCATGCGAGGCTCAGAATGATAAATACAACAGTCAGTATCGTGCCGGCCGTCTTTCTGCGCTTTGTCATTACTGCTGCACCTCCTTGGAGTGGGTCGCCTTAAGCTGTATGAGGGAAATTGCAACCACAAGTATGCAGAACATAACGGCCTTCGCCTGTCCTATGCCCTTCCACTGGGGGCCGGAGCGGACATAGAAGGTGTTGTAAATATTCAGCGCCAGCATCTCGGAGGCGTGGGCGGGTTCACCGCCGGTGAGGGCCAGGTTCTGGTCAAAGAGCTTGAAGGAGTTTGTGAGGGTGAGGAAGAGGCAGATTGTGATGGAGGGCATGAGGTTCGGGAGCGTGACCTTCCAGAAAGTCTGCCAGGGGCTTGCACCGTCAATTTTTGCCGCCTCAATGTAGTCATTGGGTATGGACTGGAGCCCGGCAATATAAATTATCATCATATAGCCTATCTGCTGCCAGCACATGAGGATAATAAGTCCCCAGTAGCCGTAGGTGGAGTTCAGGGACAGCAGGGGTTTTCCCAGAAGGGAGAGCACGCAGTTCAGAAGGATCTGCCAGATATAACCCAGGACGATGCCGCCGATGAGGTTCGGCATAAAGAACACAGTTCTGAAAAAGTTTGTGCCCTTTATCGACTTTGTGAGCAGCAGTGCTACAGTCAGGGCCAGGACATTTATGAGTATGGTGGACACCACGGTGAATTTCGCCGTGAAAATAAATGCGTCCGTAAACTGCACGTCCTTAAAGGCTTTGACATAGTTTGAAAAGCCCACGAAGGTGACCTTGTTTACCGTCGTAAATTTGCACAGGGACAGATAGACGCCCTGTATGAAGGGGATCACAAAGCCGATTATAAATGCGGCCACCGTGGGCAGCACAAAGATCGGCCAGTATTTTTTGATCGATTTCTCCACTTTTCTCTTCCTTTCCTCTTTGAATTTTTGATTTTTCAGTTTTCGCCGCTGCAGCCCCGCTGAGAGCTGTACCCGCGGAAATTGAAATCATCCGCAGCATAGCACAATTTTAATATGCTTTGCAATAAGGAAAAACATGGTGGGCAGCCGCCCGCGCCCCACGGCCGGCCCTTCGGCCCGCCGTGCGCGCTGTATTCAATCCGAGGCGGGCCTGGCCCCCTCGGACTCCCCTGCTGCTCTGTCATTCTACTCCGGGCGCAATCTGGAATACCCCGGCGTTAACAAAAAACAGGGTGGGCAGTCGCCCACCCTGTAAGTAACAGTGTAACAGTATAGGAGCTTTTGCAGCACGGCAGCACTGCGCAGTTTATGCGCATGCCCGGCTGCCCTAAGTCCGCCCTGTCTGTAAAATGAATTACTTCAGTGCGTACTCGGAAGCCCAGCCGTCAACGAATGCGGTGACAACTGCATCCCAGTCGCCGGTGCCTGCTGCATATGCGGTGAGAGCAGAGCCGACGCCGTTCTTCCACTCCTCAGAGGGCATGGTGGGGAAGTTCCAGGAAACAGGCTTGTTGCCCGCTTCGGTCATTGCCTTGTCCTGCTTTACAAAGAGGTTGTTGGACTCAACAGCTGCCTTGAAGGGGATGACGAAGCCCATGTCGTTTGCAAGGGCATTGGTGCCCTCTTCAGAGCTGACACACCAGTAGAGGAAGTCCAGAGTTGCCTGGATGTCTTCTTCAGCAGCTTCGTTGTTGACGCACCAGTAGTTCTCTGTGCCTGTGCAGAGGCCCTGATTTGCCTCATCGCCTGCGCCGACATAGATAGGAATCATCGCGAGGTCGTCATCGGTGAACTTGCCGTCACCGGTGAGGTTGCCGTACTCCCAGGAACCGTTCTGGAAGAACACTGCATCGCCGGCCAGGAACTCGTTGCGGCTGTCGTCGCCGGTCTTGCCTGCCAGATCTGCGGGAGCGCAGGTGCTGTTGTTGATGTAGAGATCCCAGATTGCCTTGTAGTTGTCAAGGTAGTCGCCCTTGATTGCATCGGTGGTGCCGATACCGTCGGCCTGATACTCAAAGTAGATGGGGAGGTTTGCAAGATGGGTCTTGAAGCGCCAGTCAGAGGATGCATCCATGCCGGCGGAGGAGAAAGCGGAGAAGCCCAGCTCATCCTTGCGTGCGGTGATGTCCTCTGCAACCTTCTTGAGAGACTCAAAGGACTTGATGTCGTCGATGCTGTAGCCGGCCTTCTCGAGGAGGGTCTTGTTGGTGATGAGGCCGTAGGACTCGATAACATATGCGATGCCGTAGACAGAGCCGTCCTCGGTGAGTGCGAAGTCATCGGATACGAGCTCCTTGTAGAGGTCGCTGTCCTTGAGGTCGTAGCAGTAGTCCTTCCAGTTTGCAAGGCCGACAGGGCCGTTTACCTGGAACAGGGTGGGAGCTTCGGTCTTTGCCATCTCGGCCATGAGGGTCTCCTCATAGGTGCCGGATGCTGCGGTGACGACAGTGACGTCAACGCCGGTCTGCTCGGTGTAGGATGCGGCCAGTGCCTTCCACTGCTCGTCCTGCTCGGGCTTGAAGTTCAGATAGTAAACGCTGCCTGCAGCTTCCTCTGCTGCGGGCTCTTCTGCTGCTGCAGGCTCCTCTGCAGGGGCTTCCTCTGCGGGTGCTGCGGACTGACCGCAGGCGCACAGAGCAAATACCATGCACAGTGCCAGAAGCATTGCCATAATCTTTTTCATTCAGATAATCTCCTTTAAATTTTTTCCTCAGACGAGGTTTTATCTTCAGGCCCTAAGGCCGGAAAATCAAATTTTTTTCACAGAGGCGCCGGTTCTGAGATCGGCCGGGACGCAGAGATGCTTCGCCCTGCCTCTGTTCTCCAGCATGGAGACGAGTATTCTCACGCTCTCCCGCCCCATCTCCTCCGCGGGCTGCACCATTGTGGTGAGGGTGGGAGTAGTGTATTCGGATATGCCGAGGCCGTCTATCGCAATCACCGAGATGTCATCGGGGACTTTCAGGCCCCTGTCCTCTATGGCCTTTATTCCCGCTATGGCCGTGGTGTCGGATACGAAAAATATCGCCGTGAAGTCTGCACCGGAGTCCAGCAGCCTGCAGGTGCCCTCATAGGCCTGGGCAAGGCCGTAGCTCCCGCCGGCCTCGGCCAGCAGACGGCTGTCAAACTCAATGCCGTAGTCCCTGAGCGCCGCCCTGTAGCCCTTGTATCTTAGCTCACTTATGGAGCGGTCGCGGCAGGCGGGCACCAGCGCCGCAATGCGCCTGTGTCCCATATTTATAAGTATCTCCACCGCCCTGTAAGCCGTGGCGTAGTCATCAATGGAGACGGAGGAATAATCCTCCTCCCGGAGAGTGCCGAAGCAGTTGGTGTAGGAGCAGCACACATAGGGCACCTTCACTGTGGAAAGCTCCGCCGGGCTGTAGTCAAATCTGCCCCCCAGGAACAGCAGGCCCCGGAGCTTCTTCTCCCGCTCCAGAACCGCACCGGCCCTCACCTCATCGGTGCCGGACTCTATAAAATGGGGAACCATTGTATAGCCGCTGTTCTCGATTTCTCTGGATACGGTCTTCAGCACATCCGCAAAGAACAGGTTCCCCGTGCCCCGGACAACAACACCAATGGCGTCGCTCTCACTGCGCACAAGGTCTCTCGCGCTGTTATTGGGTATATAGCCGCTGGCCTCTACATGCTCAAGAACACGGCGGCGCACGTCCGCACTCACATCGGGGCGGTTATTGAGCACCCTCGATACAGTGCTCACACTCACCCCGCAGGCTCTGGCAATATCTTTTATAGTCACTCTTTTTTCTCCAAAAAGTCTCTGATTTCAAGGAAAAACTCGCCGGAAACGATACCGGAATCGTTTCCGAAGTTCTTTATCTTTATATTAGCCTGCACTAACTTTAAAGTCAACCGGTAATTGTAAACTATTTTATTTTTCGTAGCTATCTCCAAATCTGCAGGATTTTTTTGAACAAAATGCCCATACATCCATCTGTTCTGCGTCAGATGCAGAGCAGGAATGTACGGGCATATATTATTTCGGATATTTCAGAGGGTTTCCCCTCTGCCGGCTTCAGTCCTCCACCGCTATATCCAGGCCCAGCTCCTCCGGGCGGAAGCGGGGGCAGACATTTTCACACATGGTGATGACCGAGGAGGCGAGCCTTGTGCCTATCTCCACAGACTCCCGGAGAGTCTTTCCGTAGGTGAGGCCTATGGCAACTCCGGCGCTGAAGGCATCCCCGGCACCGGTGGTGTCCCTCACGGTCACACGCCTTGCGGGGTAGACGCCCCTGTCGCCGTTCATGTCCGCATATACGGCACCCCTGCTGCCGAGAGTGATGACCATTGAGGGTATATGTGCGCTCATCACCTTCTCTGAGAGCTTTTCACACAGCTCCTCCGGGCTCATGCCGAAAAAGTCACTCACGAAGAGAAGACCCGCCTCCTCCTCGTTGCAGATAAAGCAGTCTGTGGACTGGAGGAAATCCCTCCGCTGGGTGGCTATGCTCATATTGGCCACCGCCGCGAAAACGGGTTTTCCGTATTTTTTGGCGAACTTGAACACGCTTTTTATAATTTCCTTGTCCAGGTCTATCTCCAGCACTATGCTGTCGCAGTTTGAGAATATCTCATCGCCCTTCTCCTCAATGAGTCTGGCCATGGCCTCCATCCTCGGGCGCTTGGATATGGAGCCCACGATGTCCCCTGTCTCATCGAATACCGCGAGCCACATCCCCATGCCGTCGGGGACAGTGATCACATAGTCCGTGTTGATCTTGTGATTTTTAAGCTTCTGGAGCACCCGCTGGCCCTCGGCGCTGTCGTCCACCATGCTCACAAAACTGGGGCGGAGCTCCACGTTGGCAATATCCTCTACAATATTCCGGCCCACGCCTCCGTGCACCGTCTCCACCCGGCCTGCGTTCCGGCCGCCGGGAATGTAGTTATTGTCAGGGAAGCCCTTTATATCCACAAAAACATTTCCCACAACAGCAATAGACATGACTCTTCTCCTTTGTCACCTTGTTTTTATCAATTATATCTGATAAGAAGCGGCAGTTCAAGCGCTGTTTTCCCTCAGTTCCCCATAATTTTTTATCTCCCTGCCCCGGGAAAGTCCGCCGCCGCTTTTCCAGTTTATCTGTCCCTGTGCACCCCGGAGGAATCGGAAAAGATAATATTTCCTATGTAATTATAGCTTTTTGCATATGACTGCTATATAATAACTGTAAAGAAAAGATTTTATATGCACTGGAGGCGCGGGTATGAATCAGGATAAGGAACACGCGGGACTTTCCCTTTTAAAAAAAGGCCAGAAGGGACTCTTTGCGGCTATTTTCAGCCGTTTCGGTCTCTTTCTGCTGCTGCTTTTAATTCAGGCGGGGCTGCTTGCCGCCGCCTTCATATGGTTTGAGGATTTTCTGCCCCATATCTACGGCGGCACAATTATCTTCACTCTGGGAATGGTTATCTACCTGCTGAATACCAGCATCGATCCCACGGGGAAAATAACCTGGCTTGTGATAATAATGCTCATGCCCGTGTTTGGGGCGCTGCTCTTCCTCTACACCCAGGAGGAGGTGGGGCACCGTAAGCTCAAGAAGCTTGCAAACCAGCGCATTGAGGAGACCCGGGACAAAATTCCCCAGTCTGAGGAGACTGCAGAGGCCCTGAAAAAAGAGAACCCCGGCGTCGCCGGGCTGCACAACTACGTGGCCAGAAGCGGCTGCTACCCCATATACGGCAATTCCCAGGTGACCTACTTCCCCCTGGGCGATGATAAATTCAGGGAGCTCCTTATACAGCTTGAAAATGCAAAGGACTTCATATTCATGGAGTATTTCATAGTTGTGGAGGGGGAGATGTGGGGTCAGGTCCTGGAGATTCTGGCCCGGAAGGCCGCCCAGGGTGTGGATGTGCGGGTGATGTACGACGGCACAAACGGCATTTTCAATCTGCCCCCCAGCTATCCCAAAATGCTGGGTGATCTGGGCATAAAGTGCCGCATGTTCGCGCCTCTGGCACCCTTTATATCCACCCACTACAACTACCGGGACCACAGAAAGATTCTGGTGATTGACGGACACACCGCCTTCACCGGAGGAGTAAATCTGGCGGATGAATACATAAACCGCAAGGAGAGATTCGGCCACTGGAAGGATACCGCTGTGATGGTGAAGGGCGACGCCGTGCGCAGCTTCACCCTGATGTTCCTGCAGATGTGGTCCATTAAGGATAAGGAAAAAGTAGATTACGAAAAATACCTGAATTATCCCACCCTGCCGCCGGAGAACTGCAGCGGCTATGTGCTCCCCTACGGCGACTGCCCTCTGGACAACTACAAGGTGGGCGAGCATGTCTACATCGATATGCTCAACCGGGCGGAGCGCTATGTGCACATCATGACCCCCTATCTCATCCTCGACGGTGAGATGGAGGATGCCCTGAAATTTGCAGCTGAGCGGGGCGTGGATGTGCGGCTCATCCTGCCGGGTATCCCCGATAAAAAGGTCCCCTTCGCCCTGGCCTGGACCCATTATTCCTCACTTCTGGCCTCGGGCATAAAGATTTATGAGTACACCCCCGGCTTTGTCCACGCGAAAAACTTCGTCAGCGATGACAGGGAGGCCGTAGTGGGCACCATAAATCTGGACTACAGGAGCCTCTACCACCATTTTGAGTGCGCGGCCTATATGTATAAGACGGACTGCGTGGCCGACATAGAGAAAGATTTTCTGGAGACTCAGGCGAAATGCCGGGTCATCACGCCGGAGGCCGTGAAAAACGAGAAATTCTCAAGAAAAGCCAAGGGCGTGCTGGTAAAGGTCATAGCGCCCATGCTGTAAATCCCGATTATCCCAATTATTATTTAATCCTGCTGTTTTTATAACGGCAGGATTAATTTTTTATAAAAAGCAAAACTGCTGTATTTTGTCTTTCTCTCCCCACTCCCGCTCATAAGAACGCCGCCGCCCTCATATAGATTAAGCACGAGATATATGGGAGTGGTGCATGTGCGTACAAATATTGAAGAGAGAGCCCGTGACCTGGCTGTATATATAATTGAAAACCGGACCACTGTCCGGGCTGCCGCTAAGCAGTTCGGCATTTCCAAATCCACAGTACATAAGGACCTCACCGAGCGGCTGCCCAGAATAAATCCGGCGCTTTACCGGGAGGTGCGGAAAATTCTGGACATAAACAAGGCCGAGCGCCATATAAGGGGCGGCCTTGCCACCAGAAGAAAATACAGACTGCAGAGGGAAAAATGAAAAAGCTCCGGGGCGGTTCTGTTTCTGTCCCGGAGTTTTCAGCTCTGCCCCTATAGAATCTGGTGAAAAATCCGCTGGCTTTAACCGTTCAGCCCTCTATTTCTGCCGATGAGTGAAAAATGCTGTACATTCCCCCGCCGTATTGTATAATGCAGACAAAGGGAGGCAGGCAGATGAAATTCAGGCTTATTATAGACGAGAGCAAAGAGGAGGAGACGGCGGTCACCGCCCACGCCCCCTCAAGGCTGACAGATGAGATTGAGGCCCTTGTGAGATCCGGCGGCACTCCCGAGGGGATTTCGGCGGGCCGGGACGGGGAGCTTAGGATGCTCAGCTTTCACGATATTCAGTGCGTCACCGTGCTTGACGGGAAAACCTGCGCCCTGGATGAGGCCGGGGAAAAATACCGGCTTAAACAGAGGCTATGCGAGCTGGAAAAGCTGCTCCCATCCTGCTTTATACGCATAAATAAATCCACCCTCGCCAATGAGAAGGCGCTGAAATGCTTCAGGGCCTCATATAACGGGGCCGTAAACGCCGTGTTCAAATGCGGCTATGAGGACTATGTATCCCGCCGCTGCTTTGCCGCGATAAAAAGGAGGTACGAGGGAAATGAAGAAAATTGCCGTTGATTTCCTGAAAAGGGGGCTGCTGGGCTCGGTATTCGGCCCGGTAATCATCGCCGTCATATATCTGATTCTGAATGCACAGGGTGTCATGGAGAGCATATGTACCGGAAAAATTGCCGTGGAAATTCTCAGCTCCGTGCTGCTGGCCTTTATCGCCGCGGGAATAAGCGTGGTGTACGAGATTGAAAAGCTGCCGCTCTTATATGCCACGGTGATTCACAGCTTTGTCCTCTATCTGGACTACATCCTCATCTATCTCTTTAACGGCTGGCTCAGGTCCCGGCTCAGCACCGTTTTGGGCTTCACTGCAATATATATTGTCTTCTATGCCGTTATCTGGCTCTGCATATACCTCTCCATAAGGGCGAAGACGAGAAAGATAAACGCTGCACTCAAAAGCGAATAAAAAAGCAGCGCCCCGAAGCTTTAAAATTTCAGCTTCGGGGCGTTTTTATATCTTTTAATCTGAGGTTTTCCCCTTTGCCTGCTTCATGGACAGGGAGATGCGGTGCTTTTTCTCATCCACCTCCAGAACGACGACCTTCACCGTGTCACCCACGGATACAAGCTCGCTGGGGTGGTGTATAAATCTGTCGCTCATCTCGGAGATGTGGACAAGGCCGTCCTGATGCACGCCTATATCCACAAAGGCGCCGAAGTCTATCACATTCCTCACGGTGCCCATGAGCTCCATCCCCGGCTTCAGGTCGCTTATCTCCAGCACATCCTTTCTCAGGAGCACCGGGGGCAGCTCCTCACGGGGATCGCGGCCGGGCTTCAAAAGCTCTGCGATGATGTCCTCAAGGGTGGGCTCACCAACTCCGCAGTCGGCGGCGGTCAGGGCCCTGCCCCGGAGCTCAACTCTCTTGGGGAGCTCAGCTATATTTCCCTTTTTCACATCCTCAAGGCTGTAGCCGCAGCAGTCCAGGAGCTTTTTCGCAGCCTCGTAGCTCTCGGGATGGACGGCGGTGTTGTCCAGGACCTGCCTGCTCTCCGGGACTCTCAGGAAGCCCGCGCACTGCTGAAAGGCCTTGGGCCCCAGCTTGGGCACTTTTTTGATCTGGCTGCGGCTGGTAAAGGGACCGTTCTCCTCACGATAGCTCACGATATTCTTCGCCGTGGTCTTGTTGAGTCCGGACACCCTCTCCAGGAGGGAGCGGGAGGCGGTGTTTATATCCACGCCTACAGCGTTGACACAGTCCTCCACCACACCGTTCAGAGTCTCCTCCAGCTTTGCCTGGGGCATGTCGTGCTGATACTGCCCCACGCCTATGGCCATGGGGTCTATCTTCACAAGCTCCGCCAGGGGGTCCTGCAGTCTCCGGGCGATGGACACGGCAGAGCGGAGGTTAACATCGTAGTCGGGAAATTCCTCCGCCGCCAGCGGGGAGGCCGAGTACACGGAGGCGCCGGCCTCATTCACAATGGCATAGGCCTGGCCGCCGCCCAGTTCCCGGAGCATCTCCGCGGTCATCTGCTCCGTCTCTCTGGAGGCCGTGCCGTTGCCTATGGCGATATGCTCCACATTGTGCTTTCTTATAAGTGCGGAGAGGGTTCGGATGGCCTCTCTCTTTCTGCCCTCGCTGAAGGTGGGGTACACCACCGCGGTGTCCAGCACCTTGCCGGTGCCGTCCACCACCGCCACCTTGCAGCCGTTGCGGTAGCCGGGGTCAAGGCCCATTGTGACCCTGCCCTTCACCGGAGGCTGCATCAGCAGGGGCTTCAGGTTCAGGCCGAACATCTTTATTGCGCCCTCACAGGCCATATCCGTGAGGCTGTTTCTGGTCTCCCGCTCCATTGAGGGCCAGATAAGCCTGTCATAGGCGTCATCCGCGGCGGTACGCACGAATGCCATGGCCCTGCTGCCGGGAATAACCACCATACGGCGGATTTTCTGGAGGGCGGGCTCCCGCTCCAGCTCTATGCTCACCTTCAGGAAGCCCTCCTTCTCGCCCCGGTTTATGGCGAGTATCTGGTGGCCCTGAACCCTGTCCACCCTCTGGGAGAAGTCATAGTAGAGTCTGTATACCGAGTCCTCCTCCCCCGAGGCTTTGGAGGCAATAAGGGCATTCCGGGATATGTACTCCCTCAGCTCCTTTCTCACCGCCGCATCGTCGGAGATGGTCTCTGCGATTATATCCGAGGCACCCGAGAGGGCATCCTCCACAGTATTTACGCCCTTTTCGCCGTCCAGGAAATCTGCCGCCAGCTCCTCAGGCTCCGGCAGCTCCGGACTCTGGGCAAAGAGCTTCTGAGCCAGGGGATCAAGTCCCTTTTCCTTTGCGATGGTGGCCCTGGTGCGGCGCTTCGGCTTATAGGGTCTGTATAAATCCTCAAGGGCCGCCAGTGTCTCCGCCCCGTCAAGGGCCCTGTCCAGCTCCTCTGTCATCTTTCCCTGCTCGGTGATGGAGTTCTTTACGGTCTCCCGGCGCTCTGCAAGGGAGCGGAGATATTCAAGGCGCTCCGCCAGAGTGCGCAGGCTGGTGTCATCCATGGCGCCGTGGAGCTCCTTGCGGTAGCGGGCGATGAAGGGTATGGTGTTGCCCTCATCCAAAAGCTTTATGACGTTGTCAATATGGCTCTGCTCCCGGTTCAGCTCACGGCTGAGAATCTCATTTATTGTTTCCAAGATCTGCTCTCCTTAATTTTTCTCGTGAGGCTGATTATAGCACAATCCCCGGGGACTGCAAATCGTCAAAACCTCCAAACAGGCAGGAAAACAGCATAAAAAAGGACAGCAGCCCCAGGGCTGCTGTCCTTTTAAATCATTGCCGGATATTCTTTTTTAAGCGGGGAGGTATTCCATTGGGTCCACACTCTCGCCGTTCACGCTCATGGCGAAGTGGAGATGGTTGCCCTGTCCCGCCTCGCATATGGCGGTGGAGCCCACGGCGCCGATGACGCTGCCTGCCTCCACTGCATCGTTCACGCTCACGGCAGGGGTATCAGCCAGGTTTGCATAGATCGCCCTTGAGCCGTCGCCGTGGCTGATGCACACAACCGTGCCGTAGAGATCATCCTGAGTGATGCTCTCCACAACGCCGCCGCGGCTGGCCATGACGGTGGTCCCCAGGGGGGATTCGATGTCAATGCCGTTGTGGGTGCGCCAGTCTCTCATGGTCACATCGTACTTCAGCTCATCCAGACCGTGGCTGCGCTCAACATTTCCGCTGACAGGCCAGATATACGAAGGCGCTGCCGCCTCCCGGGCACTGTCCTCAAAGACCTCCACGGCGTTCTCCGGAATCCCGTCCTCTGCCGCCGTCTCCTCTGTCTCCGGCTCCTCCATTCCGTTCACCTCGGTCACATCCCGGGGTGCCGGGGTGATTACCACGGTCTCCACGCGTCTTGTATCAAAACCGGGTTCACCGATGCCGTCGTCTTTTGACATAGTCTTATTTCCCGCTGCCAGCATCCAGGCAGACACGCCTATCACTGCGGCGCACAGGAAAAGGACTATGTAAAAGCCCTTACCTGTAAAAAATCTCTCCAGCTTCCCGCCGGAGCTGTTGCTGCTCATATTTTTGACCTCCATTTGCTTTGTTCTTTGGCTTGCATACCTATTCTTACCTGCAATGGGGGCTTTTATACACTTTATGAAAAAAATTACACCGGAAAATTTCTTCCGGTGTAATTGATATTCTGCTGTCCTAAATTACCTCACTGAGAAGAAGCAGTCGGCACCCGGGTACTCCGGTGCGTCGAAGAGCTCTTCCTCAATGCGGAGAAGCTGGTTGTACTTTGCGACCCTCTCGGATCTGGAGGGGGCGCCGCATTTTATCTGCCCCGCATTCACCGCGACGGCCAGATCCGCGATGGCGGTGTCCTCGGTCTCCCCGGAACGGTGGGAGATTATCGCAGTCCAGCCCGCCCTGTGGGCCATCTGCACGGCCTCAAGGGTCTCGGTGAGGGTGCCGATCTGGTTTGGCTTTATGAGCACGGAGTTTGCCGCCCTCATCTCAATGCCCTTTCTGATGCGGCGGGTGTTGGTGACAAAGAGGTCATCCCCCACGATCTGGATCTTGCCGCCCAGCCGCTCGGTCAAAAGCTGCCAGCCCGACCAGTCGTTTTCGCCCATGCCGTCCTCAATGGACATGATGGGGTATCTGTCCACGAAGCCCTCCCACATATCCACCATCTGCTGAGATGTCATGACGGTGCCCCGCTTCGGCAGGTGGTAGCACTTGTCCTCCCTGCTGTACCAGTCGGAGACGGCGCCGTCTATGGCAAAGACGAAGTCATCCCCCGGCACATAGCCTGCGGCCTCAACCGCCGAGACCAGGGCCTTCAGCGCGTCCTCGTCGCTGTCCAGATTTGGGGCATAGCCGCCCTCATCCCCCACACCTGAGGCCGGCAGGATATTTTTAAGGCAGTGGAACACCTCGGCGCACATCCTCAGGGCCTCCCGGAAGCTGCCGGCGGATATGGGCATTATCATAAACTCCTGAATGTCCACATTGGAGCTCTTCGCGTGGGCGCCGCCGTTCAGGACATTCATCATGGGCACCGGCATGGTGCTGGCATTTACGCCGCCTATATAGTTATAGAGGCTCAGCCCCGTGGCCGCGGCCCCCGCCCTTGCGCAGGCGAGAGAGGCACCCAGAATCGCGTTGGCGCCCAGACGGGTCTTGTTGGGGGTGCCGTCTATATCAATTAGCATTTTATCCATTGAGCGCTGGTCCAGGGCGTTCAGGCCCACCATGGCCTCGGCGAGCTCCACATTCACGTTCTGGACGGCGATCTCCACGCCTTTGCCGCCGTAGCGCTTTTTGTCCCCGTCTCTCAGCTCACAGGCCTCATACATCCCGGTGGACGCGCCCGAGGGCACAGCCGCCCGGCCCACGGTGCCGTCATCCAGCGTGACCTCCACCTCCACGGTGGGGTTTCCCCTGGAATCCAGAATCTCCCGGGCCATGACGTCTACTATCTCAAAATACTGTTTCATATCTTATTACCTCCAAAGGCTTCTGAAATAATTATACCCTATTCCCGGATAAAAATAAAGAAATTTATAAATGCATTGGGGCAGCAGGGCGGTAAAATTTTCCCTCTTTCCCAACGCCTTTTAAGCTTTCCCAAAAATAAAACCGGGCACCGCTGGGATGTCCGGTTTTATTGCTGTTCAGCTTCGATATTCTTCTATAAATTTCTGAATCTCTGACTTTTTCCTTGAGGCGCGGCCCTGTATCATCTCAGGGGAGCCGCCGCCCCGTCCGCCTATGCCGGCGTTTATAATCTTTGCCTGCTCCCGGAGATTCACAGTCCTGCTGCCGATTATATAGCGGTAGCCCTCCTCATCGCTGCCGGAGAAGGCCGCCGCGATGCCGCCGCATTTCAGGGTGAGTGCATTTACAAGCTCCCGCAGGGCGACCTCATCCAGAATACTGTCAAAGACCGCAATATTTCCGTCGGTCATTTCAAAGGCCGCCGCCTTCAGGGATACGAGCTCCATGCTCAAGGCGGCGACGCGCCCCTTAAGTGAGACCTCATCCCCCAGGACCCGCTCCACCGCGCTGCCCGCGTCCTCACGCTTTGCGCTGAGGAGCTTTGAGACGGCGGTGACATTTTTCTGCACACAGCGAAAATTGTCAAGGGCGTCCATGCCGCAGATGAGGCTCAGCCGCACGCCGCCCCGGTGGCGCATGGAATCGAGGATTTTTATGACGCCCACCTCACCGGTGCGCTTCACATGGGGGGCACAGCAGGCACAGCGGTCAACACCCTCAATCTCCACTATCCGCACATTCTCTGTCAGCTCCAGCTTGCTGCGGTAGCTGAGGGTCTTCAGGCTCTCAGCATCCGGGAACCAGGCCCTCACGGGGATATTGTCCCTCACCGCCTCGTTTGCCAGTTTTTCTATCTCCATAAGCTCATCCCAGCTGAGCTCTTTGTCGAAGTCTATGGTCATGAACTCCTCACCCATGTGGAAGCCCACGTTCTCGACCCCGTGGAGGCGGTGGGAGATGCCGGAGACAATATGCTCCCCGGAGTGGTTCTGCATGCGGCGGCGGCGCTGCTCCCAGTCCAGGGCGCAGTCAAACTCACTGCCCACTTCAAGTGGACCGTCACAGTAATGCCAGACCTCCCCGTCCTTTTCCTGCACATCCAGCACTCTGACGCCGCCGATCTTTCCGGTGTCCGCCAGCTGTCCGCCGCCCTCAGGGAAAAAGGCCGTGCGGTCAAGGGCAATTCTATATCCCTTTCCGGACTTTTCGCAGGCCGTGACCGCCGCGGTAAATTCATGTATGTGACTGTCAGTATAGTAGAGCTTCTCTGCCATTTTCAAACTCCCTGTAAACCGGGGCTTAAATTACCCTCACTCTCAGGACATTGTCCATGCCCCGGATTGCGTCCGCCACGCTGTCGTCTATCTTCTCGTCCAGATCAACTATGGTGTAGGCGTACTTGCCGTGGGGCTTATTTATCATATGCTCGACGTTTATATCCCTGTTGCTGATAAAGTCAAGGATGCGGGTGATCATCCTGGGCACGTTTCTGTGGAGGACGCAGAGCCTGCACACTCCCAGTCTCTCAAGGGAGGCGTCCGGCAGGTTCACGGAGTTTGTGATATTGCCGTTTATGAGGTAATCCGCCAGCTCCCTTGCGCCCATGTCGGCACACCTGTCCTCGCTCTCCGGGGTGCAGGCGCCCAGATGGGGCATGGCAATCACGTTGGGGGCCTTCAGGATGACCTTGTTGGGGAAGTCGGTGACGTACTTTCCAACCTTCCCGCTCTTAAGGGCCTCGGTCATGTCCTCGTCGCTGACCACTTCGGCCCTGGACTCGTTAATTATCCTCACTCCGTCCTTCATCTTTGCGAAGGCTTCTGCATTGAGCATGTGGTGGGTGCTCTCATTATAGGGCACATTGATGCTTATATAATCGCTCTTCTCAAAGAGCTCATCTATGCTCTCGCAGTGGACGGCCTCCCTTGAGAGCTGCCATGCGGCGTCGACGGACATGAAGGGGTCATAGCCGTAAACCTTCATCCCCAGCTCCACCGCCACATTGGCCACCAGGGCCCCCACGGCGCCCAGACCGATGACGCCTATGGCCTTCCCCAGAAGCTCGGGCCCTGCGAAATTGGACTTGCCCTTTTCCACCAGGGCGGGAATCTCGTCGCCCCTGTCAGAGATGGATTTCACCCAGTCTATGGCGCCCAGGACATCCCTGGAGGCCATCACGAGGGAGCAGACCTCCTGCTCCTTCACGGCCTCTGCATTGGCGCCGGGGCTGTTGAAAACCACTATGCCCTTCTCGGCGCACTCCTCAATGGGGATGTTGTTGAAGCCCGCGCCGGCCCTTGCGATGGCCAGGAGCTCCGGGTTGAACTTATATCCGTGGAGCTTTGCGGAGCGGATGAGCATACCGTCGGGGTTTTCCACATCTGCCCCAACCTGGCAGCCCATCTTCTCAAGTCTCGCTATACCAACAGGAGAAATTGTATTCATTGTCTTTATCTTAAACATAATTTTTTACCTCGAATTCCTTCATATATTCTGCAAGCTTTCTTGCGCCCTCAATGGGCATTGCGTTATAGAGGGAGGCCCTCATGCCGCCGGTGAGCCTGTGTCCCTTCAGGTTTACAAGGCCCTTCTCCGCGGCACCCTTAACAAATTCCGCGTCCAGGTTCGGATCGGCGGTGCGGAAGGTCACATTCATGTCACTGCGGGAATCCCTCCGGGCGTGGGGGATATACAGTCTGCTGTTGTCGAGGACATCGTATATGAGCCCGGCCCTCTCCTTTTTTATCTCCTCCATGGCCCTGACTCCGCCCTGAGCCTCTATCCAGTCCAGCATAAGCCCCAGCATATAGATGCACCAGCAGGGGGGCGTATTGAGCATTGAATCCTTTGCAATGAGGTTCTTGTAGCTCATCACCTCCGGGGTGACGGGCAGCTCTCTCCCGGCGAGGGCTTTGTCCACAACCACCACCGTGAGCCCCGCGGGGGCCATGTTCTTCTGGGCCCCGGCATAGATAAGGCCGTATTTTGAGACATCCACCGGCTTTGAAAGTATATCCGAGGACATATCCGAGACGAGGACCGACTTCGTCTCCGGCACGTAATTCCACTCGGTGCCGAATATGGTGTTGTTGGCGCAGTAGTAGAAATACTCCGCCCCCTCCGAGAGCTTCAGCTCGCTCTGTCCGGGGATTCGGTCGTGGCCCGTGTCCGAGGAATCATAGACTATATTCACCCTGCCGTACTTTCCGGCCTCCTTCGCCGCCTTGCCTGAGAAGTTGCCGGTCACCGCGTAGTCGGCACAGCCGCCCCGGATAAGATTCATGGGTATGGCCGCAAACTGGAGCGTCGCGCCGCCCTGGAGGAACAGCACCTCATGGCTGTCCGGCACACTGAGAGTCTTTTTGAACTTCGCTTTTACAGACTGAAATATATCCTGAAAAAGCTGAGATCGGTGACTCATCTCCATAACCGACATGCCGCAGCCCTTATAATTCACAAGCTCCTTTGCCGCATTCTGCAGCACGCTCTCCGGCATTATTGAAGGGCCGGCTGAAAAATTGTACACTCTTTCAGACATATCTCCATCTCCTTTATATATTCAGCTTTCCGCGGCAGCCGCCGCGAAAAGTTTTAAACTTATTTACCGGGCCATTATATGCCCTGTTCCTGAGCCTCTCCCGTCAGGGTTTCCCCATCCAGGCCCGTGATCTTCACATCTATAATTTTGCCCCGGAGCTTTTCGCCCTTCATGCGGACAAGAAGATAGTTGTCGCTGTGGCCCGTGAAGCACTCCCCCTGCCTTGTCTCAAAGAGCACCGGAAGCACCCCGCCCACATTCTTTTCCAGAAATTCCTTCCGCATCTCGGAGCAGACCGCTCTGGCCTCACGGCAGCGCCGCTCCTTCAGGGCCCTGCTGCACTGGCCGGGCATGGAGTCGGCGGGGGTGCCGGGTCTCCGGGAATAGGGGAAAATGTGCATATCGGAAAAGCCGCAGCGCCTTATAAACTCCAGAGTCTCTCTGTGGTCTTCCTCGGTCTCCCCGGGGAAGCCGCAAATGACATCGCAGGTCAGGCCGCAGCCGGGAAAATATTTCCGCAGCAGCTCCGTCGTCTCAAAGAAGCGGGCCGTGTCGTATTTCCTGTTCATATTCTTGAGAGTCCTGTCACAGCCTGACTGGAGCGACAGGTGGAAGTGGCGGCAGATGCGGCCGGAGTCAGCCAGCAGGGAGCAGAAATTCTCCGTCACCACCGTGGGCTCAAGGGAGCCGAGACGTATCCTCATATGGGGGGCCGCCTCCGCGCAGGCGGCGATAAGTGTCTCAAGCTTCGGTTTATCCGGCAGATCGAGGCCGTAGGAGGCCATCTCAATGCCTGTTATCACAAGCTCTCTGTAGCCCTCGGAATCTATGCGGGCTGTCTCCCGCACCGCCGATTCCACAGGCAGACTCCGGAGCCGCCCCCTCGTATATGGTATTATGCAGTAGGTGCAGAAATTGGCACAGCCGTCCTGAACCTTGAGCATGGCCCTTGTCCTGCCCTCCAGGGCTCCGGCCGGGAGCTCCTCCATTTTGCGGCGCTGAAAGGGGTTGTCAATATTCACTGTTCCCTTTCCCGAGGCCACGGCCTCCTCAAGGGCCTCCGCCAGCTTCAGCCTGTCCCCGCTGCCGAAAACCACGGCCGCACCCAGTTTCTTCGCCTCCTCAGGCTCTATCTGGGAATAGCAGCCGCAGAGCGTCAGCACCGCCCCGGGGTTCTCGTCCCTGAGGCGCCGGGCAGCCTGACGGGATTTTCTCCCGCTCTCCGCAGTGACGGCGCAGGTATTCACTATAACCGCATCCGCGGTCTCCCCCGGCTCTGCCGGTCTGTGGCCCCGGGCGTTCAGTATTGTCTCAACGGCCTGGGTCTCATACTGGTTGACCTTGCAGCCGAGAGTGGATATAATGTACTTCATGCTGAAACTCCAAAAAAATTTATGTAATATACGGTGAAATATGGAACACTATCTTGATAATTCAGCCACTACCCGGGTATGCCCCGAGGCAGCGGAGGCCGCCCTTGCGGCTATGACAGAGACCTACGGCAATCCCAGCTCCACACATACCAAGGGGCGGGAGGCCAAAAAACTTCTGGACCTGTCCAGAGGCCGGGTGGCGAAGGCTCTCGGCTGCAGACCTGAAGAGCTTATCTTTACCTCCTGCGGCTCAGAGAGCGACAACTGGGCAATTATAAACGGCGCCCGGCTTATGAAGCATAAGGGAAAGCACATCATAAGCTCCCTTGTAGAGCATGACGCCGTGCGCAAATCTCTTGAGGAGCTGGAGCACCAGGGCTTTGAGGTGACCCGTCTCGCCCCGGACGGCAGCGGTGCCGTCAGCCCCGAATCCGTCAGGGCCGCCCTACGTGATGATACTATACTCGTTTCTTTGATGCTGGTCAACAATGAAACGGGGGCTGTGACGGATATTTCCGCAGTTTCAAAAATTCTCAAAAAGGCGGGCTCCTGCGCACTGCTCCACACCGACGCGGTGCAGGCCTTTATGAAGCTGCCCTTCTCCGCCAAAACTCTGGGCGCGGACATGATAAGCGTCAGCGGCCATAAAATCCATGCCCCCAAGGGCATAGGTGCCCTCTACCTCCGGGACGGGGTGAAGCTGAGGCCCTACATCATGGGCGGCGCACAGGAGAGCGGCAGGAGGGCCGGCACCGAGGCCATGCCCCAGATTGCGGCCTTCGGCGCCGCCTGCGAGGCCGCGGGAAAGGACCTGAAGGGCAATATTGAGAGGATGCGGGGGCTAAAGGGCCGCATTATCGAGACCCTCGGCGCCGCAATTCCGGAATTCTGCTATATCCCCTCCGACGCGCCCCACATTCTCAGTATCTCCCTCCCGGGCTGGCGCAGCGAGGTGCTGATGAATTTCCTTGAGGCAAAAGAGATCTATGTGTCCAAGAGCTCCGCCTGCAAAAAGGGCGGGCGCAGCCATGTGCTGGAGGCCATGGGGCTTAGCCCCGAAGTGATCGACGGGGCCATAAGAATCGGTCTCTCCCGTTTTACCACGGAGGAGGATACGGATGCCTTCTGCAAAGCCCTGAAGGAAGCCCACGACAGTCTTGCACACAGATAAAACAAGATAAACATTTCAAAAGCCATGCAGTCTCTTTAGACTGCATGGCTTTTTTACTGCGCCGGACTTTAATGTCCCCGGCCGCTTATTCGTCTTTCTTATCCTCCTGAGGGGCGGCTTTTTCCTCCTCAGCCTTCTCTCTGTCAGAGTTTCTGCCCTTCTTTTTGACGATCTCATGAGTTGCAGGGTCTATATAGTCCATATCCACATAGTCCTCGTTCTCCCAGGGGAGATCCTCCCGCCGGAGCTTTTTTTCGATGAGATTGTTGACCACCGTGTAGATCACCACAAAGACCGGCACGCCCAGAAGCATTCCCCAGAAGCCGAAGAGCCCGGCGCCGAGAATTATGGAGAACATCACCCAGAAGCCGTTTATGCCGATGGAGCTGCCCAGAATCTTCGGGCCTATAACATTTCCGTCCAGCTGCTGGAGTATGATGATAAAGATGACAAATATGAGGCATTTCAACGGGCTCACCAGCAGTATAATGAGGGCACTGGGCACGGCGCCGATGAAGGGGCCGAAGAAGGGGATTATATTCGTCACGCCGATTATCACGCTCACAAGGAGGGCGTAGGGCATGTCAAGGAGGGCACAGACCACATAGCAGATGAGGCCGATAATGGCGGAGTCCAGAACCTTGCCGTTGAGAAAGCCTATGAAGGTCCTGTCGGTAAATCTCAGGCCGTCAATAATCTTCTTTGCAGTGGACACACTGAAGCTGCTGTAGAGCCAGCGCTTGGCGCTGGCAGTAAAATGCTCCAGATTGCTCATGAGGTAGACGGAAACTATTATGCCGATTATGAGGTTGTAGATGCCCACCAGCACATAGTAGACCCCCGCTGTCACATTGGTCACAAGACTGCCCAGGCTCGGGAGGGCCTTGGTCTTCAGCCATTCCATGAGACTCTCATTCATGCCGCCCAGGGCATCCATGGCGAAAGCCTCGATCTGGGGGTAATCACGAAGAAATTTCTCCACCCATCTCGTGATTGTGCTTATGTACTCATCACTGCTGCGCACTATCTTCTCAAGGCTCTGGTAGAGCTGGGGGATTATGAGATAGACGAGGGCTGTGAGGCAGGCCAGCAGGATAATCTCGGAGAAGAGGACCGAAAGGCCCCTGGCAAGGCTCTTCCCGCTTTTCTTGCTCCTGCTGTAGAGCTTCCCCGTCAGGGGCAGGAAAAGCTTTCTCTCCATGATCTTCATCACGGGATTTAAAAGCCAGGTTATCACAAGCCCCCATACAAAGGGGCTGAGTATTTTGAAAATGCCCTTTATGGCGAGGCCCACCGAGGAGATGTAGTTCAGGGCCATGTAGAAGAGTATGGCACAGGCCACGACGCAGAAGGCCGTAATCCCCCAGTACAGATATTTTTTATCCCACTTGAATGCTCTTTTCACAGCTCTCTCCCTTCCTCATCCCGCAAGTTCTTTTTCTTCCCTGCCGATTCCCATATTACTATCTGGGGCAAAAGTCGTCAATAGCGATTTTTGTTAATTTTTGAGGGCAGTTTGTAATGAAGTTTCAAATAAAAATAATTTCAGTTATGTAAACTATTTTTATGCTTTTGAGACTTTTTCTTTCAACAAGGCTGTTGAAAACCCTGTTGATAATGTTGACAACTCCTTGATAAATGGTATTTGTTAAAAATTTGTTCATTTTTCCTCTGTTTTATTCCGGCGAAAAAACTGTAGTTTTGTAAACCGGCTCATATTGTAACTTTTCGCGTCATATTCTCCATCATAAGAGAACAAGCGGAAACGAGGTATGAAAAATTGAAACGCTTTTTATGTTTTTTACTGCTCTTTTCAACGATCTTCACGGTCAGGGCTCACGCCGAGGGCCCCGCCGCAGGTCCGGCGGGAGTCTCCGCCCCCTCGGCGCTGCTCATGGAAAAGCGCACGGGTGAGGTGCTCTGCGAGAAGGATTCCCACAGGCACTACGCCCCTGCAAGTGTCACCAAGATAATGACCATGCTCCTCATCGCGGAGGACATAGAGGCCGGAAAGCTCAAGCCCGAGGATATTGTCACCGCCAGCGCCAGGGCCGCCTCCTTCGGGGGAAGCTGCGTTTATCTCGCCGAGGGTGAGCAGATGAGCGTGGACGAAATGTTGAAATGCATAGCCGTGGTCTCCGCAAACGACTGCGCCGTGGCCATGGCGGAGCATATCAGCGGCAGCGAGGCCGTATTTGTGGAGCGGATGAACCGCCGGGCCGGGGAGCTGGGCATGGAGGACACCCACTTTACAAACTGCACCGGCCTTTTTGACGACAGCAACCACTACAGCTCCGCCTACGATGTGGCCCTCATGTCCCGGGAGCTGCTGCGCCACGAGTTCATAAAGGACTACACCACCATATGGATGGACAGCATAAGGGGCGGTGAATTCGGTCTCAGCAGCACAAACCGCCTTGTGTACTCCTATCCCGGCTGCACCGGGCTGAAAACCGGCTACACCGACAAAGCAAAATACTGCATCTCCGCCACGGCGGAGCGGGACGGGGTGGAATACATTGCGGTGGTCATGCACAGCGACAGTGCCGAGGCAAGAAACAGCAACGCCGCCGCCCTTCTGGACTACGGCTTTGCAAACTACAGTCTCTGCCCCCTCCGCCCTGATGAGCCTCTCCCCCCTGTGAGGGTGGAGCTGGGAAAGAAAAAAGAGGTGAAGACCCTCTGCGGCGGGCCGGAATATACGGTCACAGAGAAGACCGGCGGCAGCGCGGAATACACCGTGAACATGGAGGAGAGCGTGGCCGCCCCGGTGAGAGCCGGCGACAGGCTGGGCACCCTCTCGGTGCGCTCCGGTGACAGGCTTCTGGCCTCGGTGCCCATACTCGCCGGGGAGGATGTGCCCCGCATCGGTTATTTAGGCATTCTGGGCCTTCTGGGGGGCAGCATAATTGGCCTTTGAGCGGGGCACAGTTTACAGAATTTATATTGAATTTCCCCGGGGATAGTATATAATCATTTTTGAAAATTCAAAGATAACCGGAGGTAAATATGATTAAACTTGATTTGACCGGCACTGCCGGATTTCTTGACGGTGCCCCGGATTTTGCCGCCGCGGAAAAAGCTTTCGACACTCTCATGAACAGGAGCGGCGCGGGTGCAGAGTTCACAGGCTGGCTCGAGCTGCCGCAGCGCATAAAGGATACTGAGCTGGACAGGATAACCGCCGCCGCTGAAAAAATACGCAGACGCTCAAAGGCCCTTGTTGTGATCGGAATAGGCGGCTCCTACCTGGGTGCCCGCGGCGCCATAGAGCTTTTGAAGCCCATCCCCGGCGCCGGAGACCCCAGAATCTTCTTCGTGGGCAACGGCATCTCCGCCGACGCCCTGAACTGCACCGTGGAGCTGCTGGGTGACATGGACTTCGATGTGAACGTGATCTCCAAGTCCGGCACCACCCTTGAGCCTGCGGTCTCCTTCCGCATCTTCCGCTCACTCCTTGAGAAGAAATACGGAGACAGGGCAAATGAGCATATATTCATGACCACCGACGCCAGACGCGGGGCGCTGAAATCTCAGGGCGACAGATTCGGCTGGGAGAGCTTCGTGGTCCCCGACGATGTGGGCGGCCGCTTCAGTGTGCTGTCCGCAGTGGGTCTGCTGCCCATGGCGGTGGCCGGAATTGATGTGAGGAAGGTCATAGACTGCGCCATTGATGAGTTTAAAAAGCTCTCCGTGAAGTCTGAGGATAACCCCGCGCTCCGCTACGCCGCCTCCCGCCAGAAGCTGTACAGCCAGGGCTACGGCACTGAGATCCTCGCCTCCTATGAGCCCAGCTTCCGTTTCATGGGCGAGTGGTGGAAGCAGCTCTACGGTGAGAGCGAGGGCAAGGACGGCATCGGCATCTTCCCCGCCTCCGTGGAATACACTGCCGACCTCCACTCCATGGGCCAGTACATCCAGGACGGCCCCAGAGACCTGATGGAGACCGTGGTCCGCTTCAAGACCTCCCGCACAGGCTGCACCGTCCCTGAGGATGAGGTGAACGCGGACGGCCTCAACTATCTTGCGGGCCGGGACATGGCGGACATCTGCGCCACCGCGGCCGAGGCCGTGAAGGAGGCCCACATCTCCGGCGGCGTGCCCAATACCGTCGTCGAGGTGGAAAAGCGCAATGAGGAGGGCTTTGCCTCTCTCGTGTGCTTCTTTGAGTTCGCCTGCGCCATCTCCGGCTACATGTCCGGGGTCAACCCCTTCAATCAGCCCGGCGTTGAGGCCTACAAGAAGAATATGTTCAGGATGCTGGGTAAGCCCGGCGCCTGCTGATTACTGCAGATAAATTTACTCCGGCGTTCTTCGGGACGCCGGTTTTTTATATTCTTCCGCCTTTCCGGACAGAAAGGAGCGGCTGAGTATGGCGCAGGCTGCCGTTTCATGCTACAATCGGGGCAGAAAGATATCTGAGGCGGATTATTATGAGAACACTTATAGAACTTTACGACCGGCGGCCCTTTGAAAATGTCCTGAGCACCGATGTCTTCAAACCGGAGTTCACGGTATACATATGCTCCGAGGAGCTCTACAGAAACAAAAAGGCAAAGGCCCGGCTTGAGAAATATTTCCGGCACCGGGGGCTGGACACCAGATGCATATTTTTCCCGGCAAAATTCTACTCCGCCGCCTCCATTCTGGAGAGCCTCCGGCAGGCCGCGGACGAGTGCCCCGACTGCGCGCTGGATATCACCGGCGGCACCGACGACGCCCTCTTTGCCGCAGGGCTTCTCTGCGCCGAAAAGGACATTCCCGTCTTCACCTTCAGCCGCAGGCGCAACCGCTTTTTCAGCATCAGCAACGCCCCCTTTGCCGAGGGGCTGGAGTGCACGGTGGAATATGACGTGGAAGACTTCTTCCTCATGGCAGGGGGCTCCATGCGCCAGGGCAGGGTGGACAACAGTATCCTGCAGGATTATTTTGACATTATCGACCCCTTCTTCCGGCTCTATCTCGCCTGGCGCCGCAGATGGGGCAGCATTGTGAACTATATCCAGCGGGTCTCCCAGGCGGAAAAGGGCACGGTTCCCCCTCTCGCCGTGCACGGGGACTATGAGGTGAAGGGCGAGCGGGGCAGGAGGATAAAGGCCCCGGAGGGTGCACTGAGAGAGATGGAGGATATAGGGCTCATTGAAAATCTTAGGATAAACCGCCCGAAATCCGTGGAATTTTCCTTCAAGGACAGCCAGGTGCGCACATGGCTCCGGGATGTGGGTAGCGTGCTGGAGATATACACCTACAAGGCCTGTGTGGACTCCGGCCTTTTCAACAGCGTCCGCACCAGCGTAGTTGTGGACTGGGAGGCAGACCACCGGCGGGACGGGGTCACAAACGAGATAGATGTCATGGCCGTACGGGGCACGACCCCCTATTTCATAAGCTGCAAGACCTGCGATGTGAAGACCGAGGCTTTAAATGAGCTGGCCATACTCCGGGGCCGCTTCGGGGGTCAGGCCGCCAAGGCCGCAATAGTCACTGCGGAATACAGCACCGATGTTATGCGGAACCGGGCTTCTGAGCTGGGAATCGACGTAATTGACCTGGACGACCTCCGCCGGGGCAATCTCCGTCGCAGGCTGAGGGCCCTTGTAAAGAGCGATAAATAAGTCCTCTCACCGGGGCGGGGCGGCATAAGTGTATAAATAATAGATGAATATTTCCCGAAAAGTTCCGGATTTTACGGCAAGTTACCATTTGACAGGGATAGTTTCAGGCTGTATAATTGTCTCATCAATTCGGGAGTGTGTACGATATGCGCTTTGTCATCTCTGCAGAATATGTGAGCGGCTATTACTTTTATAAGGAAGGTAATAGTGCTTTGTGCTGCAGATAGAATCCCGCTTTTTATTTCAGTATTTTTAGGCTGCACAAGGTATCTGACCTGTGCAGTCTTTTTTTGAATGGAGAATGTCATTATGATCGCTGTGCTTGGAAATAATGTCCCGGAGGAGAAGAAGCTCCGCCTCACAGACTGGCTCGAGGCCCAGGGGCTGGAGGTGCATGTTTCGGAGGGCCGGAACTATACCGTGCTGGGTCTCGTGGGGGATACCAGCAAAATCGACCCGGATCTGCTGGCCAGCCTCGACATTGTGGAGGCCGTGCGCACCGTGAGCGAGCCCTATAAAAAGTGCAGCCGCAAATTCCATCCCGACGACTCCGTGATCACTGCCGGGGGCGCGTCCTTCGGCGGCGGCTCATTTTCCATCATAGCGGGCCCCTGCTCCGTGGAGAGTGAGGAGCAGATTGTGGAGGTGGCAGAAAGGGTGAAGGCCGCCGGGGCGGATATGCTCCGGGGCGGCGCCTTCAAGCCCCGCACCTCCCCCTATGATTTTCAGGGGCTCAGGGGTGAGGGGCTGAGGCTCCTGAGCATTGCCAAAAAGGCCACCGGTCTCCCCATAGTCACGGAGATAATGGACCTTGAACATCTCTCCCTCTTTGAGGATGTGGATGTGATTCAGGTGGGCGCCAGAAATATGCAGAATTTTGAACTCCTGAAGGAGCTGGGACATACGGACAAGACCATACTTTTAAAGCGGGGCTTTGCCAGCACGATAAAGGAGCTCCTGATGAGCGCTGAATACATCTGCGCCGGAGGAAATGAGCGCATCATACTCTGTGAGCGGGGCATAAGGACCTACGAGACCTCCACCAGAAACACCCTGGATCTCTCCGCTGTGCCTGTGCTCCATGAGCGCACCCATCTCCCGGTGATCGTCGACCCAAGCCACGCCACGGGCAGCTCCCGCTATGTGCCCAGTATGGCGCTGGCGGCCGCCGCGGCCGGGGCAGACGGAATAATGATGGAAGTCCACAACGACCCGCTCCACGCCCTCTGCGACGGGGCCCAGTCCCTCACTCCGGAGCAGTTTGACGCCCTGGCGCCGAAGATCCGCAGTGTAAGGGAGCTTCTCTACGGACAGGGGGGTTCAGTATGATCGTTGGAATATCCGGCCTGGGGCTCATTGGGGGCTCCTTTGCAAAGGCCTTCAAGCGGAATGAGCATATAAAGGTCCTGGCTCAGAACAGGAATAAAAATATTCTGGATTTTGCCCTGCTCTCTGGGGCCGCCGACGGGGAGCTGACAAGGGACAGCATCGGGGACTGCGAGCTTCTGATTCTCGCAAGCTATCCCGGGGCCGCGGCGGAGTACCTCAGGGCGGCGGCACCATATATATCTAAGAAAACCCTGGTCATGGACAGCATGGGCACAAAGCGGGGCATCTGCTCCGCGGCCTTCCCCATAGCTGAGAAATACGGCTTCACCTTCGTGGGCGGCCACCCCATGGCGGGCACCCAGTACTCCGGCTTCAAATATTCCAGGGCAGACCTCTTTGACGGGGCGCCCCTTGTGATAGTGCCGCCCAGATTTGACGACATTGAGCTTCTGGACGAGGTGAAAAGGAAGATGCAGCCGGCGGGCTTCGGCTCCGTCAGCGTGACCACCGCGGAGGAGCACGACAGGATTATAGCCTTCACCTCTCAGCTGGCCCATGTGGTCTCCAACGCCTATGTGAAAAGCCCCCGGGCCGAGACACACAGGGGCTTCTCCGCCGGGAGCTACAGGGACCTCACAAGGGTGGCCTGGCTCAACCCGGAGATGTGGGCGGAGCTCTTTATCGAAAACGGCGACAACCTGGTGTCCGAGCTGGATTTTCTCATCGAAAAGCTGGGGGAATACCGGGATGCAATAGACGGGAAGGACTCTGAGACCCTTGTCAGGCTTCTGGATGAGGGGAGAATGAGGAAGAAAGCGATTGACGGGGAGAAATGAAAACTATAAGAATTTCCGCCTCAGGAGAATATGATGTTATAATAGCACCGGACCTTCTCTCCTCCGCTGGGGAGAGAATCAGGGCTGCCGTGCCGGATTTCAGAAAAGCCGCTGTAATAACAGACGACAACGTGGCGCCGCTCCTGCTCTCAGAGCTTGAGAGGAGCCTTGCAGGGGCCGGAATCGAATCCGTCCGCTATATATTTCCCCACGGTGAGGGCTCAAAAAACGGGGAAAATTATCTCAAAATCCTTAGCTTTCTGGCCTCCTCCCGCCTCAGCCGCGGTGATATTGTCATTGCTCTCGGCGGCGGGGTAGTGGGGGATATTGCCGGCTTTGCGGCGGCCACCTACCTCAGGGGCATAAGATATGTGCAGCTCCCCACCTCTCTTCTCGCCATGGTGGACTCCTCCGTAGGGGGAAAGACCGCCATAGACCTTGAGGAGGGGAAAAATCTCGCCGGGGCCTTCTGCCAGCCGGAGCTGGTGCTCTGCGACCTTGACGCCCTTAAAACCCTCAGTCCGGAATTTTTCACCGACGGCTGCGCCGAGATATTCAAATACGGTGTTCTGGGGGACAGAGAGCTCTTTGACCACCTCTGCCGCAGAGGGCAGAATTTTGACAGGGAGTACGCCGTGAGCCGCTCTGTTGAGATGAAGCGGGGCTATGTGTCCAGGGACGAATTTGACCGGGGTCTCCGGCAGATGCTGAATCTGGGGCACACCGTGGGACACGCCATAGAAAAATGCAGCGGCTACAGGGAGGGCCACGGCAGGGCCGTGGCGGCGGGGCTCGCAGTGATTGCAAAAGCCTGCGCAGAAAACGGCATCTGCTCCCGCCGCTGTGCCGGGGAGATCATATCCGGCCTTGAAGCACTGGGCCTGCCGACGGGTACAGGCTGCAGCGCGGAGGAGCTTATGACCCCCATGCTGGCTGACAAAAAACGCAGCGGCGATAAAATAAATCT
>JBMNPZ010000007.1:0-73440 GCA_050943875.1 Candidatus Limivicinus sp.
CTTGCCCTGCGGGATGAGCTGGAAAAGTTGCTGACCTGCCTTGAAACAGTAGATGCGGCTTCGTAACTCACGAAACTGTAAACAAAGTGCAAAATTATTTAGTCCTTACTTGACAGCGGCTGACGCCGGTCTCAGCGGCACAGCGGGAGCAGACATCAGCGGGCAGGCCGTAGGACTCAGCCACGTCTATGTAGTAGGGGTTGCAGTGCTGGTCAACATCGCAGATGATGAACTCCGGCAGCAGCTGCAGGGGTGCGGGCTTGAGCTCTTTAAATCCGGACAGGAAGAGTGACGGAATGACCTCGTCCATGGGTATCATAACATCGGAGTAGGGGCCGCCGCCAAGGCGCTTGTCGTTGGAGAGGACAAAGGCGATTCTCTTGGTGAGGCTGTAGACTATCTCATGCATGTTCATATGGGCGACCCGCAGCTCCCTGCCGCGGAAGCCCTCGAAGAGGCGGTCGACAAACATGAAGGTGCCGAGATATGAACCCATCCAGCGGTATTCCCATATGCCCTTTACGATGGCCACGGGTGAGGAGGCCACCATGCTCACCATGGAGCCCAGGTTCTTCATCCACTGGGAATAATCGTACAGGGTGTCCTTTACGCCGCGCCACTCACGGTATTTCGCGACGCCGGTCTTGTCGTAGTAGCGGCTGCGCAGGCCGCCGACACCGTGCTCCGCCTGCCATTTGGGGTCGAAGCGCTCGAGCTTTTTATCAATAGCTGCTATGAGCTTGTCGGTAATCTTCATATCACTTGCCTCCCTGTATGTGTTTGATTTCCAGAGCCTCTATGAAGGCCTGGAAGCGGGTGCGGAGCTGACCCACGGCACCCAGGGCATATTCTTTTTCGATGGTGCAGCAGGGGATGTGCAGCTCATTCAGGAAGATATGGGAGGCCAGGACCTTTTCATAGCTCCAGAACTCGCAGAACTTCATGTTCTCGTAAATTATTCCGTCTGCCTTGTAGTCCTTCACAAGCTCGGCCACGACCTTATGGCGCTGGTCAATTTTCTTGCCGTCCATAAAGCGGGCGCACTGGCTCCAGTAGAGGTAGTGGCGGCAGATGGCGGTAAAGGCATCCTCGCCCTCGCGGATCTCTATCTGCTCACGCCCCGGGAAGGAGCCGAAGCAGTAGCGGTCGGCCACAACCATGGCGCCGCAGGTCTCAATGAGCTTTGTAAAGTCGGGGTCGTCCACCTCGGAGCCCACCAGCACGACCTTCGCCCTGAATGGGAATTTCGGTTCAGGCTCACGGGTCTTAAGCTCCTCCAGAGTCTCCTCAAGATAGGGCTTTATGAGGTAGTGGGGGCAGACCTCACTCACAAGCTGGATCACATGGAATTCATAGCCTGTGATATTGGGGTTGTCCATCTTTCTGTGCTCGCCGATTTCGGTGACAAGGCGGCTGATCTCGTTGTGGTCCTCAATGGCCTTGAGCAGAGCCGCCTCGGAGGTATCCACGCCCAGCTTGTCCCTGAGAGGATCGAGAACTCTCAGCTTCAGCTGAACCTTGTAGTAGTCAAGGTTGGTCTTATCGTCCTTCATGGGCGGGTCGATAATGGTGACGAAGAATTTGTCATTCTTCACAGGATGGAGAAGGACAAAATGTTCCTCCATGCGCTCCATTGCGGCACAGCCCTCCGCGCCGAACAGGGCCTCCAGATAGTTGTAGCCGCCCTCAATGGCGCGCTCAAGAATGGAGCGGACGTAGGGGCAGTTCCTGGTGGTCATGTAGTAGCTCGCTATATCCGGGGAGGTACAGCGGGGCGCGCGCAGACGGGTGGAAAAGCAGCCCGGGAGGTTCAGGAGCGTCTCGGGAATATAAAAACAGTTATATCCCAAGGGATGCATACCCTCTTCCACAGCCTTGCTCACCAGCTCATTCTGTGCGTTCTGGAGCAGATTCTCGAAGTAGATCAGATGCTTTAGATCTTTCAAGCGATACACCTCTTTTTACATTTTATTGTGTAAGCTGCTCATCCGTGTCAAACCATGCTGAAAGTTTAGACCCGGGTGACATATATGTCTGAATCTTATCATAAGGTCAGAGATGCGTCAATAAAGCCTGTACTACATTTTCAATAAAATGACAAAATATTATTTACATTTCACGTCTTGCCCTTTTAAAGAAAAAATGCTAAACTGAATTCAGGTTTTAAAACAACTTCAGTCTGAAAAAAATAATAAAGGAGTGTGGTCAACATGGTCAAACTTATTATGGGACTCAAGGGTTCAGGCAAGACTAAAAGGCTCGTTAAAATGGTGTGCGACGCCGCTGCCGACGAGAAGAACGATGTCGTCGTCATTGAAAAAGAGCGCAACCTCACCTATGATATTCCCCACAACGTGCGCCTCATCGATGCCGGTTCTTATGACATCGGCAGTTATGAGCTTCTGAGGGGCCTCATCTGCGGCATCCGCGCAGGAAACTATGACATCACCCACATATTTATAGATAACTTCCTTAAACTTGCCGGTGATAAATCTCCCGAGGCTTTCTCTTCATTTATAAAGTGGCTCAAAAAGTTCTCCGATGACGAGAATATTGAGTTTACACTCAGTGTCTCCGCCGACGCCGGCACCGCCCTTGAGGATGTAAAGGCCTATATAATCTGAAAATCCGATTTTAAGCTGATTAAAATTTTATAATGATAAAATCTGCCGTCCCGGTCCTTCGGGGCGGCAGAGCTTTTTATATCATTTTTCGGTTTTGGCTTTTCCGAAAGCAGCACATGACCCCGGTAAAAAATACCGGGGTCATGCACACATTATTCATCTGAGAAATTTCAGGGTATACAAATGTTAAAAATCGACTTCCGGCTGTCTCTTATGCAGCCGGCAACTCTGCCATGAACGGGGCTTTCAGACATATGAGATTATCTTCTTTTTTTGCCGAAGATGCCGCCGCGTCCGCCGTCCGTCTCCCCCATTGAGGCCGCAAACTGGCGGAGATGCTCCTTCTGGGAGGCTGTGAGGTTCTTGGGTACTGCAACTGTGACGGAGACAAACTGATCCCCTCTCCCGCTGCCCCTGAGGTATGGTATGCCCTTCCCTCTAAGCCGGAACACGGCGCCGGGCTGAGTCCCCTCGGGGATATTCATTTTCACCTTGCCGTCCAGGGTGGGCACTTCGATCTCCGCACCCAGAGCGGCCTGGGCAAAGCTTATGGGCTGCTCCAGCAGGACGGAGTTGCCGTCACGCTCAAAGAGGGCGTGAGGCCGCACAATCACAGAGATCAGCAGATCTCCCGCGGGGCCGCCGTTTATGCCCGCATTGCCCTTTCCCCTCTGAGAAATCGCCTGACCGTCATCGATACCTGCAGGGATGTTTACAGTCTCCCTGTGCTGGTGGCGGATCTTGCCCATTCCCCTGCAGGTCTTGCAGGGCTGGTGGATTATTCTGCCTGTGCCGTGGCACTTGGGGCAGGGGCCGGTGGACTGAACCATGCCGAAGGGGGTGCGCTGAGTCGTGCGGACAGAGCCCGTGCCCTTGCAGTCAGGGCAGATCTCCGGCGTTGTGCCGTGGGCGCAGCCTGTGCCCTTGCAGTCGGGGCAGTCCTCAATACGGCCTATGGTGACCTCTTTCTGGCAGCCAAAGGCCGCCTCCTCGAAGCTTATGTTCACGCTTGTGCGGATATTGTCGCCCTTCCGGGGTGCGTTGGGATTGCTCCTCCCGCCGCCGCCGAAGCCGCCGAATATGTCGCTGAATATATCGCCGAAGCCGCCGAAGTCGCCGAAGCCCTCAAAGCCGCCGAAGCCGCCGCCGAAGCCCGCGTTGGGATCAAATGCGGCATGGCCGAACTGGTCATACTTCTTGCGCTTTTCCTCGTCGGAGAGGATCTCATAGGCCTCATTGGCCTCCTTGAAGCGCTCCTCACAGGCCTTGTCTCCGGGGTGGAGGTCAGGGTGGTTCTCCTTGGCCATCTTTCTGTATGCTTTTTTTATCTCCTCAGCGGAAGCATCCTTTGCAACCCCCAGGACCTCATAATAATCACGTTTTTCTGCCATATCTACTCCAATCTCGCGTCACTGTATACGCGCCATTGAGGCGGGGAAATTTCCTCGCCTCAATGATGGATTGTTTAAAGATTCCAAATAACTCTTACTTGTTGTCCTTGTTGTCGTCATCAACCACGGTGTAGTCTGCATCGTAGTAGTCCTGACCCTGTGCGCCGCCAGGGTTGCCCTGCTGGCCGCCCTGAGGACCTGCCTGAGGGCCTGCACCCTGGGGGCCTGCCTGTGCGCCGGCCGCCTTGTACATTTTTTCGGAGATCTTGTAGAAGGCCTGAGTCAGATCCTCTGTTGCGGCCTTGATGGCTGCGGTGTCGGTGCCGGTGAGTGCCTTCTTAAGGGCGTCAAGCTTGGTCTGAACCTCGCTCTTCTCTGCGGCGTCGATCTTGTCGCCCACTTCACCCAGTGCCTTTTCGGTCTGGTATACCATCTGGTCGCCCTGGTTGCGGACGTCGACCTCTTCCTTGCGCTTCTTGTCTTCCTCTGCAAACTTCTCTGCATCCTTCACTGCCTTGTCTATATCCTCCTTGGACATGTTGCTGGAGGCGGTGATGGTGATGTGCTGCTCCTGACCGGTGCCCAGATCCTTTGCGGAGACATTGACAATGCCGTTTGCATCTATATCAAAGGTGACTTCAATCTGAGGAACACCCCTGCGGGCCGGTGCGATGCCGTCCAGATGGAAGCGGCCCAGGCTCTTGTTGTAGGCTGCCATCTCGCGCTCGCCCTGGAGGACATTGACCTCAACGGAGGTCTGGTTGTCGGCCGCAGTGGAGAACACCTGGCTCTTTCTGGTGGGGATGGAGGTGTTGCGCTCTATAAGCTTTGTGCATACGCCGCCGAGAGTCTCAATGCCGAGAGACAGGGGAGTCACGTCCACGAGGACTATGCCCTCAACGTCGCCGGAGAGAACGCCGCCCTGAATTGCAGCGCCCAGCGCAACGCACTCGTCGGGGTTGATGCCCTTGAAGCCTTCCTTGCCCACAAGGGACTTGACCATGTCCTGAACAGCGGGGATACGGCTGGAGCCGCCCACCAGAAGGACCTTGGTGATGTCGCTGGGCTGGAGGCCGGAGTCGGACAGTGCCTGCTTCACGGGGCCCATGGTCTTTTCCACCAGGTGGTGGGTGAGCTCATTGAACTTTGCCCTGGAGAGGGTGATGTCCATGTGCTTGGGGCCGGTGGCATCTGCAGTGATGTAGGGCAGATTGATGTTGGAGCTGGTCACGCCGGAGAGCTCGACCTTTGCCTTCTCGGCAGCCTCACGCAGACGCTGCATTGCGACCTTGTCGGAGCTGAGGTCAACGCCCTCGGTCTTCTTGAACTCGTCTACCAGATACTTGGTGATGCACTCGTCGAAGTCATCGCCGCCCAGACGGTTGTTGCCCGCGGTGGCCAGAACATCGATGACGCCGTCGCCGATCTCCAGGATGGAGACATCAAAGGTGCCGCCGCCCAGGTCGTAGACCATGATCTTCTGATCGTTTTCCTTGTCAAGCCCGTAGGCCAGAGCGGCCGCCGTAGGCTCGTTGATTATACGCTTTACATCGAGACCCGCAATCTTGCCCGCATCCTTGGTGGCCTGGCGCTGTGCGTCGGTGAAGTATGCAGGGACGGTGATGACCGCCTCGGAGACGGTGCCGCCCAGATAAGCCTCGGCGTCAGCCTTCAGCTTCTGGAGTATCATTGCGGAAATCTCCTGAGGGGTATATGCCTTGTTATCTATGTTTACCTTGAAGCTGGAGCCCATCTCGCGCTTGATTGAGGAGATGGTGCGGTCGGGGTTGGTGATGGCCTGGCGCTTTGCCACCTGGCCCACCATGCGCTCACCGGTCTTTGCAAATGCAACCACTGAGGGAGTGGTGCGTGCGCCCTCTGCGTTTGCTATAACGGTGGACTCTCCGCCTTCCATAACTGCCACACAGCTGTTTGTTGTACCAAGATCTATTCCTATTATTTTACCCATTACAAATTCCTCCTGTATGATGAATTCCTTTACTCAAATTTATATAACAAATGGAGTTTTAAACCATTAGTTAGCAACCTTGACCATGGCGAAGCGGATGACCTTTTCGCCCATTATGAAGCCCTCCTGAAAGACCTCGGTGATCTCATTCTCGCCCTTTTCCTCATCGTCCACGTGCATCACCGCGTTGTGGTAGGCAGGGTCGAACTTCTTTCCCAGGCTCTCGATCTTCTTGACGCCCAGTTTTTCCATCGTGGTGTTGAACTGATTCATTATCATCTCAACGCCCTTCCGGTAGGCCTCGTCCTGAGTGGGCTGATTCAGCGCCCTCACGAGATTGTCGTACACCGGCAGGAACTCCGCCAGGGTGTCGGCCTTGATCTCACTGTAGAGGCTGTCTTTTTCCTTCTGGGAGCGGCGGCGGAAGTTGTCATACTCGGCATAGAGCCTCAGGTACTTGTCATTCAGTGCCGCAATCTCCGGATTCTCTTTCTTTGTCTCTTCTGCGGGCTTCCCCGCCTCTGCCGATTTTTCGGTTTTTTCTTCCCTGGCGGCCTTCTCAGGCTTTTTGCCGTTCTTTTTGCCGCTTTTCTTTGTATCTTTGGCGGGAGCTTCCTTCTTTTCGGGCTCCTGCTTTACTTCTTCGGATTTTATCTCCTCTGCCTGAACCTCAGGCTTTTTCTCCTCAGCATTTTCCGCCTGAGCTGCGGTATCGGTCTTCTTATTCTCTGTGCTCATTTGGATCGTCCCCCTTGATTATCAGTTTATTGTGCATACCCTCCGGAGGGGCTTCGCCGCCTCCGAGGCGCTTTGAAAGGCCTGCTGCAAGAAAGCTGAGCTTTGCCGCAACAGTTGAATAGTCCATTCTTGTGGGGCCTACCACTCCGATAAGTCCCCGGGTGTTGTCCCCGGCGTCGTAGCTCGCCAGCACCACGCTGGAATCCTTCAGCTCCTCCGCCACGTTCTCAGGCCCTATGAGGACCCGCACCTCATTTGTGTCCCCCATGCTCTGCACGGCCGGGAGTATGCATTCATCTCCGGAGAGATAATTCATGAGCTTGTGGGCCTTGTCAGGGTCCCTGTACTCCGGCTGGTTCAGAAGCTGATTTTCTCCGCTTATGCAGGCCAGCGGTTTATCCGCATCCGTGAGGACTTCTATTGCAAAGGCCGCAATCACCGAGGTGACGCCCATAGTGTCGTCCGCCGCCCGCTCCGCCGAGCTTATCATGAGAGGAGTTATCCTGTCCTGAGAAATGCCGGTGAAGTTTGCGTTGAACAGCGTGGAGAGCTTTCTCATCATGCTCTCATCCACGGATACCGGCAGATGCACCAGCTTATTCTTCACATTATCGTTGGAGAGCATAGCCACTATTATAAAGGTGTTTGCATCCACATATATGATGTCAAAACGCTTTATGGTCACCGCGGTCTGCGCCGAAAGGGCCAGCGCCGGGTAATTTGTAAGCTGGGAAGCAAGGCGGCTCACGTCGCTTATCTTCTCGTCCAGCTGCTGAACTCTGGCGTTGAGGTGACGGTTTATCTCCTCGGTCTCCTCAATGGAGAGCTTCTGGGTCTCCATGAGCTCATTCACATACATCCTGTAGCCCATGGGGGTGGGAACCCGTCCCGCCGAGGTGTGGGGCTGCTCAAGGTAGCCCATGTTCACAAGCTCCGCCAGCTCATTGCGTATGGTGGCCGAAGAACAGCCGAGACCGGCATTCTGGGCGATGGCCTTGCTGCCCACCGGCTCTGCAGTGCGGATGTATTCGTCCACAACAGCGGCAAGTATTTTCTTTTTCCTATCGCTTATGGACATTTTCTTACCTGCATCTCTCTTTTAGCACTCAGGTGCCGTGACTGTTGGCACTCTTGTTCTTCGAGTGCTAATATAGCATTTGCAGGCCCCTTTGTCAATAGTCTGCCGGTTTATAATAAGAAAATTCATATTTTATACACGAATAAATTAGACAGTGCTTATCCCTTAGTCTTATTTACAAAAGTACCGCCGTACTGTATAATGTATAAGTAGAAATACGGGGTGAGAAAAGTGTTGGAAAGAAGTTTTGTCAGCGTTTATGACAAGTTCAAGCTGCAGTTTTACCGCCGGGTTTTCGAGCTGGTGCGGGAGCGGGAAGGCTCCCTCTCGGCCACGGAGGCCATATCTCTGGAGGTGATAAAGCTGCTGGACTACCCCACCGTGGGGCAGTTTGCGGATTTCCTGAACATCTCCCAGTCCAATGCCACCTACAAGGTCAACAGCCTCATTAAAAAAGGCTATCTTGAGAGGCAGAACTCCCACACAGACAGGCGGGAGTATCACCTCATGCTCTCTGACAAGTACTACAAATATGCAAGGCTTTTAAGCGACTATCAGAGCACGGTGGTGGAGAGGGTCAGCAGGCGTTTTCCCCCGGAGGATACGGAAAAACTGGATTCCATGCTGAGAATCATATCTGAGGAACTAATGCCCGAGTGCAGTAAATAAATATGGAGGTTGCTTATGAGTAACGAAACACCGGACAATCAGGTCCGCACGCTGAAGCTGAACTATAAGCGCACCTGTCTTATAGGTTTCGCTTTCTTCGGTATCCTGCTGCTGTGGCAGGTGTATGACTCCTGGTGCCCCACCTTCCTGACGGATATTTTTGCCCGCAGGATGTACGGGATATCCTCGGCCCAGCTCAAGGCCGGTGACCCTGCAAAGATTCTGAACGTCCAGTGGCTTGTGGGCATAATCATGGCCTGCGACAATCTGGCGGCTCTGATTCTTCTGCCCATTTTCGGAAATCTCTCCGACAGGACAAAGACGCCTATAGGCAAGCGCATGCCCTATATTCTCGTGGGCACCTTTGTGGTGGCTGTGGCCTTCCCCTTTATCCCGCTCTTTTTCCACTACAACAATATTGCCGGAATGGTCGTCATGATGGCCATTGTCCTGATGTTCATGATGATGTACCGCAACCCCGCGGTCGCTCTTATGCCTGACATCACCCCCAAGCCCCTCAGGGCGAAGGCCAACGGCGTCATAAATATCATGGGCTATCTGGGGGGTGCGGCCGCCACGCTGCTTGGCATTTTCCTGAAGCTCAGCGACTACATAAACGCGGCGGACGAGGCAAGGAAGCTCTGGATAATCGAGATTCCCTTCATTGTGGCCTCGGTGCTGATGGTCATCTCCGCGCTGGTGCTGTTCTTCACCATAAAGGAGAATAAGCTGGAGGAGGAGATGCAGGGGGAGATGGAGCTGGGCGAAAAGCTCGCCGCGGTTGAAACCCCCATAGATGACAGCAAGCCCATGAGCAAAGCGAACCGCAATATGCTCTTTGCAATCCTGGCCGCGGAATTTCTCTGGTTCATGTCCGACAATGCTGTCGCCACCTATATCGGCAACTATGTCATCTACTACCTGAACTCCGTGTCCAGCTCTACGATGTTCCTCACCATAATCGGCGGCGCCGCCTCGGTGATAGGCTTTGCCACGGCGGGCAGCATTGCGGAGAAGATAGGCCGGAAATGGACCATTGCCTCCGGACTTATGATAAGCGCCGTGGGACTTTTCGCCATGTGCTTTGTGGTCCCCTCCGGCAGGGTCGTGGGCGAGCACGGTGAATTTGCCTTCCCTGCCATGCTCTACGCCGTCTGGGCGGTGAAGGGCTTCGGCATGGCCCTTGTCCACAACTGCTCCTTCCCCATGGTGGTGGAGCTCTGCTCCTCAAAGAAGATCGGCAAATTCACAGGCTATTACTACACGGCCAGCATGTCCGCCCAGACTGTCACCCCCGTGCTGCTGGGCCTGGTGTTCGACTTTACAGGCGCATGGAGGGCTCTGCCGGTCTACGCCTCGGTTCTCATTGCGGCAAGCTGCCTTGTGTTCTCCCTCCTGGTGAAAAATATCCGGGCCGGCGGTGCAAAGGTCTCCGAAGCTGCCGCAGACTGAGATATTTTCTCTGATTCAGGTATAAAATAATAAACTCTTAAATATACTTTAAGATGGAGGGATGAGTCAATGAACAAAAAACTTGCACTTACTGCCGGCACTGCAGCGGCGGCTGCGGCTGCGCTGCCTCTTCTGATGCTGGCCCCCGGCAGGGCTACCAGGCGGCAGAAGGCCCCCTTTATGGGTCTCAACTGCGCACACCGGGGCCTCCACAGCAGGGATATGAAGGTGCCTGAAAATTCCATCGAGGCCTTCCGTCTTGCCGCCGAGGCAGGCTACGGAATAGAGCTGGATGTGCAGCTGTCAAAGGACGGCCAGGTGGTGGTCTTCCACGACGACACACTGGACAGGGTCTGCGGCATCCGCTCAAGGGTGGATGAGAAGGACTACAGCGAGCTTCGCGCCCTCAGTCTCTGCGGCAGTGAGTACGGCATCCCCCTCTTTACCGAGGTCCTCAGCACAGTCCACGGCAGGAGCCCGATTATCGTGGAGCTGAAGACCGGAAAGCACAACAGGGAGCTGTGCGAAAAGACCTGCCGCATACTCTCGGAGTACCGGGGAGAAGTGTGCGTCGAGAGCTTTGACCCCAGAATTGTGGCCTGGTTCCGCTTCCACGCAAAGGATCTTCTCCGGGGTCAGCTGGCGGCACCCACCTGCGACTACGCCTCCAAGGCCTCACCCTCCCTTGTAAAGCTGATGAGTCACTGCTGGCTCAACTTCCTGGGCCGCCCCCAGTTTATATCCTACAAGATAGGCCGCAGATACTTCTCCGTGCATCTGGCGGAGCTGATGGGCGCAATGCGGGTGGGCTGGACCTCCCACGACCCCAGAAATGAAAAGAAGAGAGACACCGTTATATTTGAATTCTACAAGCCCCGCATCAGATTCAAATAAAATATTCACTATTCAAATACAATTCGTAAAAATTCCCCTGCCGGCAGGCAGGGGAATTTTTCGTTATAGAATTATTTTTCTTCTGGCTCTGTGAGATCTTCGGGAAGGACTGTCATAAGTTCTTCCTTACCTGGGTTCTCCATGGCGGCGACACGGTTGGACTGGCGGACCACCATGTCCTCAAAGCAGTTTCTCACGTCGCGGCCGTTGCCGAAGTTGTCGCCCCTGTTCTCATAGAGACTTGTAAAGAGCTCCGCGGCCTTCTTTTCCGCCGCCTCACTGAGCTTGTATCCGTTCTTTTTGCACCTTATGCGGAATATGCCCATGAGCTCCTCCCCGTTGTAATCCGGGAAAAAGAAATATTTGTTAAAGCGGGATTCCAGGCCCGGATTGGAATTTATGAACTCCTTCATGGGGCCGGTGTAGCCCGCGACTATAATCACGAGATCGTCCCTGTGGTCCTCCATGGCCTTCAGTATTGTCTCTATCGCCTCACGGCCAAAGTCATTCTCCCCGCCTGAGGAGAGGGAATAGGCCTCATCTATAAAGAGGACGCCCCCCAGTGCGGATTTTATGACCTCCTGAGTTTTAAGGGCAGTCTGACCCACATAGCCCGCCACAAGGCCGGAGCGGTCCACCTCCACCAGCTGGCCCTTGCTCAGCACGCCTATTGAGGCGTAGAGCCCGCTTATGAGCCTTGCCACGGTGGTCTTGCCTGTGCCGGGGTTGCCGGTAAACACCATATGGAGGGACATGTCCGGCACCGGCAGCTCATTTTTCTCCCGGAGCTTCCGGACTTTCACCAGATTTATAAGGTTTTTTACATCTTTTTTCACCTGCTCCAGCCCCACAAGGGAGTTGAGCTGCTCCATAAGCTCATCAAAATCGGGCTTCTCCTGCTTTTCCTCCTGTGTCTGCTTTCCGCCCCTGTCCCGACTTCCGCCGGTCTGGGTCTGGGGTTTGTACCTGTCGATAAAGCCCGGCTCTCCGCTGGTGACAAAGTCCAGAGGGTTCAGGGCCGCCTGGGATTTCACCACACCGCAGCTGTCGCAGATGGCGCCCAGCTTGTCCCCGCACTCGGTGATAAACTCGGCCTCGCCGTAGTTCACGTCATCGTCCACCGCGGCAAGGTACAGAAGGATATTGGTGAGCATGCGGATGAAGGTGCGGGAGGCGCAGGTGCCCCGCTTTGCATCCGACTCCGCAAGATTCCAGTAGAAGACCGGCGGCATGAAGGGCTCATCCTTGCACACCGAGCTAGTGAGTCCCCAGAGCATCCACTGGGGTCTGGGCTGGTTGCGGGAATATATCTCATTTGCCAGGTCCACATGGCGCTGGCTTATAGAGGCCGCCCGGCTCCAGAGCTGCAGGGCGCAGCCGGTCATAAATTCGTCCAGCTCCTTTGCCATGTCGCTGCCGCTGAGCCGGTAAAAAGCGTCGGTATTGGCAATATATATCTTGTGAAAGTCCTCAGGACTGCGATTCCATGTTGTGGGCATAGTCGGCACCTCGCTGTTTTTATTTATCATCCTAATTATATAGTAAATTGCTCAGGGGTCAAGAGAAAAGCGCCGGGGAGAAGCTCAAATTGTTCTCCCCGGCGCATCTTTTGCATATCTGCCGCCGTGAACCTTCCTCAGGGCTTCATCCCCGGCGGCCTGAAGCGGACCGCGGCACTCCCCGGCTCCCGCTCCGGCATGAGCTTTATATTTTTCGGGAGCTCCCCCCTGCCCCGCTCCACCCTCGCCCAGACCGGGCAGAAGTTCTCAAGCTCTTTTTTGAAATCTCTTTCCATGTCAACCGGCTCCCCGTATTATTTTCCTCTCCATACTATGCCTGCTCTTGCAATGGAGTGAAAACTGTGCGATAATATATTTTATTAAATGTATGCGGAGGGTCAGATTATGCCCAGATTTTTTATGGCAGGCACCAATATTCTCGGCGGCATGGCAATAATGAAGGGCCGTGATGCAGAGCATGTCCATGTTCTGCGTATGCGTCCCGGTGAAGATATGATAATCTGCGACGGTCAGGGCACCGACTACAAATGCCGGCTTGTGAAGGCCGACAAGGAAGAGGTGGAGGCCGAGGTTCTGGAGGTCGTAAAGTGCCCCGCAGAGCCCGACTGCAAGGTCACGGTTCTCTGCGCCCTGCCCAAGGGTGACAAGACCGACTATATCATCCAGAAATGTGTTGAGGCCGGGGCATATGAGATAATGTTCTTCAATTCCTCCCGCTGCATTGCCAAAAAAGGCGGCGACCCGAAGAAGCTGGAGCGCTGGCAGCGGATTTCCGAAGAGGCCGCAAAGCAGTCCGGTCGGGGTATAATCCCCCAGGTGAGCTGGGCGGGTGAACTGGCCGATGCCTTCAACGTGTCCGTGAAGAAGGAGCTGGGTCTCTTTATGTACGAGACCGGAGAGAGAGAGGCTCTCAATGAGGTCCTGGATGCCAATGCCGGCATAAAGACCGCCGCAATTATCACCGGACCCGAGGGGGGCTTTGAGCAGTTTGAGGCCGACCTCGCACGGGCCGTGGGCATGCACATCTGCTCCATGGGGGAGAGAATCCTCCGCTGTGAGACGGCGCCTGTTGTGGCCCTAACCGCCGCCATGTACGCCACCGGCAATCTCTCCTGATTATCCTAATCTGAGATATAATCCCTCTGTTAAGTTTGATGACAGAGGGATTTTTTGTGGAATTTTCGAAACAACGGCGGCCATTTTCCGTCATAATATACAGGCGGCAGCATTCGAATTTCAGCCCCGAAAACGCTGTTTTTATCCCTGCCTCCCCTGGGCAGAGAGGCAGTGCGGAAGTCCGCATATTCCGCTTTTTACCCCGAAGTGGGGAATGTACTCCATTTATGTAAAAGAATAGAGCTGTAAGATTGACTCGAATGGTTTTTCCGTGCTATAATACGCTCGTAAAGTTTCGATTAAAAGTCTTTGATGATTCTATAGAAAGACAGGTGTCATTATGATTTGCAAATACTGCGGAAACACGATTGATTCCAACGCCGTGACCTGCCCCTACTGCGGCAGCAAGCTTGCAGACTACGATGCAGCGGATGACTATGATAATTACGGCCAAAATGGCGGATATGCTCAGGATGACGGTTATACAGATGATGACGGCTACGCCCAGGATGAGGGCTATGATGATGAAGAGGCCCAGGCCTATGTGAGTCCCAAGAAAAAATCCCACGGCCTGAAGGTGCCGAATATTCCCCTCTCCACCATTATCTCCATTGCCAGTGCGATTTTCAGCTTTATCTGTCTCCTCACTGTCAGCTCCATGAAGGCAAGCCTCAGGGACAGCTCCGACAGGATGATCTCCGGCCTCGGCCAGATTCAGACCAGTGCTGTCGCCCTTGAGGACAGAATAAGCAGCATGGAGGCCGCCGTGGCCTCAGCCCAGAGCGACGCCTACAATCAGCTGGCAAGCCAGAACATCTCCATCACCAAGGATATCACCAGCCTCACCGGCCCCGTGTCCATGGGCAAGTACAACCAGATGTTTATCGTAAAGGCCAAGGGCAATCTGGATATGAATACCTCCTTTGACTGGCAGAAATACAACGAGGCCACCAACGGCTGGGTCTCCATAGTCTTTACCGGCAAGGCCACCTCCAACGATGAGTACGGTCTCCGTATCGAGAATAAAGTGGAAGCCGGAGAATATATCTCCGTACTGTGGGCCAACGGCATCACCTCCTCCGGTGCCGGCACCTACCGCTGTGTCATCACCGATACCAGCGGCATCAAAAAGACCAGCAGCGAAGCGATTGTCCAGGTATCAGACTGATTCTGACGCTTTTGTCCGGGACAGTCAGATATAATATGTCCTGCAGTATTCCATATGAACGGAGGAAGTTCAATGGCTCTCGATGAAAACCTCTCCGAGACATTCGGTCTGGAGATAGTAAAGAAGAAATATTACAATGCCAACAAGGTCCGCTCTGTCCTGCTGGACCTGCTGAGGCAGATAAAGGCCCTCAAGGATGAAAACCACCGGCTCAGCGAGAGGGTGGCGGCTCTATCAGGGCAGAAGGATGATATAAGCGAGGCCGTAATGTCGGCCCAGCGCATGTCCAGAGATATTGTCAGTAAGGCCAACAGACAGGCCGATGAGATTGTGGAGGATGCCCGCAGCCAGCGGCAGAGGCTTCTGAATCTCAATGTCCGTCAGCAGGAAGAGACCATTGCGAAAGTCGAAAACGGCTTCAGGGAGCTGAAAGAGCAGCACATGGCCGCCATAGAGAAGTTCAATCTCCAGTGGCAGGAATTTCTCTGCGGGCTCAATGAGGACGAGCTCCGGCCGGCAGATCCCCTGTCCTATGAATATGCCGACGGGCTCCCCTGTGACCTGCATGAAAAGGTGGACAGCATCGCAAAGGAGATGCAGGACATCAGCGCACTGGATGACTGACCGGGCCCTGCTGAGCTTAGGTTTTTAAAAAATCAGCCGGGTGCAGACTGCGCCCGGCCGGATTGTGCTTTTTAATTTTTCACTGCCTTGGCACTCTGTATGCGGCAGCTCAGATTGGAGAGTCCGTAAGACTGCGGAGCATGGCCCTGCAGCCCTCTTCTATCTCCTTCAGTGCAAGATCAAAATTGCGGGTATACCAGGGGTCGGCAATCTCCGCACCCTTTCTGCCTGCATAGTCTGAGAGGTTTCTTAGCTTTCCCTGCGGGTCGCCGGAGTAAAATCTCTCCAGATAATATTTGTTTTCCCTGTCCATGCTGACGATGAGATCGTAGTATTCATAATCGGCCTTTGTCATCTGTCTGGCTCTTTTGCCGCTGCAGTCAATGCCCCGGGCCTCCAGAAGCTCCCTTGCGGGAGGATAGACGCCCGAGCCGATCTCCTCGGTACTTGTGGCGGCGGAGGCGATTTCAAATCTGTCCTCCAGTCCCCCGTCCTGCACCAGTTTTTTCATTATAAACTCCGCAGTGGGGCTCCGGCATATATTTCCGTGGCAGATAAACAGTATTTTTGTCTTTCCCTTTTTCATAGAACTCCCCTAATTTGAAAATTATTCTGCTCCGGGCAGGTTTTTCTCCCGGATATTATAGCACAGCCGCGGCGATACCGAAAGCGCCCTTTCTCCCGCCGCATATTGGATCTGCCGTCGTCAGGTTATTTCACTTTATGTGATTTAGTCACGGTAAATCCCGGTCTGTTCGGTTATATTAAGGTCACAGCAGACAAACTACGACTTTAATAATAAATAAACAAAAAATTGGAGGTAATACAATGGACAAGAAGAATATTTACGCAGGAACTAAAACCGAGAAGAACCTCTGGGAGGCCTTTGCCGGTGAGTCCCAGGCCCGCAATAAATACACCTACTTTGCATCTGTCGCAAAGAAAGCCGGATATGAGCAGATCGCCGCTCTCTTCCTCAAGACCGCAGACAACGAGAAGGAGCACGCAAAGCTCTGGTTCAAGGCTCTGGGTGAGCTGGGCGATACCCCCGAGAACCTGCTCCACGCCGCAGAGGGCGAGAGCTATGAGTGGACCGACATGTATGACCGCATGGCAAAGGAAGCCGACGAAGAGGGCTTCAAGGATCTGGCCCGTCAGTTCCGCGGTGTTGCCGCAATAGAGAAGTCCCATGAGGAGCGCTATCGCGCACTGCTCCACAACATCGAGACCAAGACCGTATTCGAGAAGAGCGGTGTCACTCTCTGGGAGTGCCGCAACTGCGGACACATGGTCCTCAGCACCAAGGCCCCCGAGATCTGCCCCGTATGCAAGCACCCCAAGGCCTTCTTTGAGGTCCGCATGGAGAACTACTGATTTTCAAAGCTCCGTAAATAAAGCAATATAGAATATAAGCTGCCCGGATTTAATCCGGGCAGCTTTTCTTTGTACAAAAATTTAAATTCAGCCGAGAATTATATCGCAGATCCTGTCCACATCCTCTATCGCCAGTCCGGCGTAGAGGGGCAGAGTCAGGACGCTGTCGGCCATATGGGCGGCGACAGGTGTGTCTCCTGTGTCGATGTCCGGCATTCCCCCGAAGTAGTCAAAGGAATTGGTGGTGGGATAGAAGTATTTTCTGGCGCCGATATTCTCTGCCGCCAGTCTCTCATATACCTCATCCCTGCTGTACCTGTAGCCGTCAAAAACCACGGGGTAGTAGGCATAGTTGGATTTTACGCCCTCCTGAGCCGGATTGAGTCTGATTCCGGGCACATTTTTGAGGTTTTCGTCATAGCGCTCCTTGGCGATTCTCCGCTTCTCTATCTCACCGTCCAGATGGCGCAGGTTGCACAGGCCCATGGCCGCGCAGAACTCGTTCATCTTGGCGTTGCCGCCGGCGAAGGGCACGAAGTCCTCAGAGTGTATGCCGAAGTTCTTAAGGTCGTTGAAGGTCTCCTCAAGGCTGTCGTCCTGATAGCACAGGGCGCCCCCCTCTATGGTGTGAAAGACCTTTGTGGCGTGAAAGCTGTAGGCCGCCGCATCCCCGAAGCAGGCGGAGCTCACGCCGTTTTTTGTCACCCCGAAGGCATGGGCCGCGTCGTATATGACCTTCAGGCCGTGCTCCTTTGCAATCGCATCTATGGCCTCGGTGTCGCAGAGGTTGCCGTAGACATGGACAGGCAGGATTGCAGCCGTGTCCTTTGTGATAAGGCTCTCGATTTTATCCGCATCAATAGTGTAATCCACGGGATTTATGTCGCAGAACACCGGACGGCAGCCCCGCCTCACGATGGCGTTGGTGGTGGAGGCAAAAGTGTAGGGGGTTGTGATTATCTCACCCTCCAGCCTGAGGCCCTCTATCATGTTTTCAATGGCCAGGTGGCCGTTTGTGTAGAGCGTCACATGCTTTACTCCCAGCCGCTTTTCCAGCTCCGCCTGAAGCGTGCGGTGCTTTATACCCATATTCGTGAGCCAGCGGCTGTCCCATATCTCCTTTATCTCTTCGCAGTACTCCTCATAATCCGGCATTGATGAGCGTGTTACATTTATTCTGTCCATAATTTATGCTCCCTCCCCAGGGCTTTCCGGAACCCAATCCGGAATTTATTTTTTATCTCTGTCTTCTTCAAAGCGCCTGCATACATCTAAAAGCTCACGGCCCCGCTCCTTATGTCTTTTTGCGGGTATTCCGTAGTAGACCCCCCAGGGCTCTATGTCCCTGTCGGCAAGTGTCATGGCCCCCAGAATCGAGCCCTCCCCTATTTTAACGCCCGGAAGAATCGTACAGCCCGCCGCCACAGCGACATGTTTCCCGATGTACACAGGCTTCTCAATAAGGCTCCTGTACTCCTCCGGCACCATGGGATTTGTCATCACGAGACCCGAGGCCAGATCATCCGAGTGGGCAAACACGCCGCAGCGGGATGAGACCGTGCTGTAATCGTCAAAAGTTATGCCCGCATCTCCGCCGAAAAGCGTGGTTCCGGCACCCACATGGATGTAGCTGCCCATGGTTATTCTGCCGCTGAGAATGCAGAAATCGTCCACCCGCACATTGCTGCCCAGGTGCATCTTTTCAGGAGAATATATGCTGGCCTTACGGCTTATCAGCACATTTTCGCCGTATTCCGCCAGTCCCAGTGAGGTCAGCTCCTCCTGTGAGTAAAAGCTTGTCATGTCTCAGCCTCCCCTTTCTTCCCAAGGAGTTTTTTCATGATGGAAATTATATAACTGAAGCTGTCCAGTTTGAACAGTTTTGAAAGCCCGATATATACGGCGGCACCCAGCAGCACCTGCAGCGGCAGAACCGCCCAGTCACTCCAGGGGAGCAGCTGAATGGGATAGACAAGGGCGCCCATTATAACTGACAGCAGAATGGAGGGCATCATATCCTTAAGCTGCTGGCCGTAGGAATAGCCCAGAAGCCTGCTGTTGGGCCAGGCATTTATGATCTGTGCCAGCACGCTGGTGAAAAGGAGACTCAGCGCCATGACATAGACGCCGTATCTCATGGTCACCAGAAGTACCAGGATACCTATGCCTTTTTTGATAAGCTCCAGCTTCAGGAACATGTCGCTGCGCCCCATGGCCTTTATGGCGTTGAGGTTTGCGGTGTGCAGGGGATAAAAGGCGTAGCTGAAGCAGAAAATCCTCAGATAGGGCACGCAGGGCAGCCATTTCTCCGTGAGCAGGAGCCGCACCAGAGGTTCGGCACAGACGGCAAGGCCCATCATCAGAGGCATCATAATATAGGTGCTGGTGCGTATGGCGCGGCGGGTCATCTCCCGCACCTGAGTTTTGTGGTCCTGCTGGGCGGAGAGCACCGGCAGAAGCACGCTGTCAATGGAAGAGTTTATATTCTCCACCAGAAGGTTCGGCAGGGAGTTGCCCCGGTTGTAGTAGGCGAGGTCGGACTCCGTATAGAAAACCGCGATTATTATCTCCCGCAGCTTGTTGTACACCGTGTCCAGAAGTCCCGAGGCCAGAAGCTTCCAGCCGTAGGATATGAGACTCTTCAGGCGCCGGAAGGAGAACATCCGTTTCGGCTTCCAGCCCACGGTGAGCCAGAGTATCGCAGTGTTCACAGTCACATTGCATAGCTGCTGGGCAACCAGGGCCCATACACCGTAGCCTGCAAAGGCCATCCAGATTCCCAGGGCCGCGCTCAGAAGCGTCCCGCCCAGGGTGGCAAAGAAAAAGCGCTTAAACTGGAGGGTCTTGGAGACATAGGCCTGCTGTACGTTTTTTACACCGGCCACTATGACCGTGAGGCCCAGCACCCGTATCACGGGGCAGAGGGATTCATCCTTATAGCCCTTTGCAATCAGGGGGGCCGCAAAGAAGAGGCCCGCGTACAGCAGCAGGCAGAAGGCCACATTGAAGTAAAATACAGAGGAGAAATCCAGATCGTCCGGGTCTTTTTTCTGTATAAGGGAGTTTGCCATGCCGCTGTCCACAAACACCAGAAGTATGGTGGTTATTATCGTGACCTTGGCCACCGTTCCGAAGACCTCCGGCGCCAGCATGCGGGCCAGAACTATCTGCACCACCATGGACACCAGCTGGGCACCGCAGCGCTCCATAAAACGCCATATTAAGTTGCTGACAACTTTCTGCTTGTTATCCATACTCACTCCAGATTATCAGTAGTCACCGTAGCCCTGCTTTTTTCTGTAGGCCCGGTGAAGCGCGGGACAGAGCCGTTTTATCGTGGTCTTCACCCTGTACGACAGGGGCATTGTCTTGTATATCTCCCGGTAGGGGGGCTTTACCATCTCGTCCACCCTGCCCTCAATATAAAGCAGCTCATAGCGGCGCCGGAGTATTTCCTTCTCTGCCGCCTCTTTCTGTACGCTGTCCAGATGGGGAAGAAGCTTTTCCATCATGGCGAGCTCCCCCACTATGAATTCCTTCAGTTTCCCGTAGTGCCGGTCGAGCCTGGCACTCCAGGCGGCGGAATTGCTGCTTATGCGGTACATCGACATGGGTCTTGCAATAAAGCGTATCTTCCCCGCCAGACTCAGCCGCAGGGCGATGGGGTAGTCGAGGAATCCGTGGTCCGCGGCGGCGCAGTAATAGTCCGGGGGATTTAAAATAAACTCCCTCCTGGCCATGACGGAGCTGGTGTGAAAGGCCTCAGACATGCCGGAGAGCACGGTCTCAAAGTCCACATCCCTGTCCTCTTCTGCATCTCCGGCCAGAAGCTCATCCGCCCTGTCGGAGCCGCAGTAATGGAGGACCGTATTGTGGACACAGGCGGAGTAATCCCTGTGGGAATCCAGAAAATTCACCTGCAGCTGCAGCTTGTTCTCATCAAGCCATTTGTCGTCCCCCTCGCAGAAGGCGATGTACTCCCCCCTCATGCGGGAATAGAACGCCGTCTCATAGAGGTAATCAAGACCCCGGGAGAAGAGATTCTCCTTCTGATAGAGCGGGCGGATTATATCGGGGTACTTTTCCGCATATTCTCTTATTATATCCGCCGTATTGTCGGAGGAGCAGTCGTCATTCACAATGACTTCGAAGCTGAAGTCCGTTTTCTGGCTTACAAAGCTCTCCAGCGCCTCAGCGATATATTCCTCATGGTTGAAGGCGGTGCACAGTATGGATACCTTACAATTATTCTCACTCATGTCTGTCCTCCGTCCCGCAGCCGCCAGAAATTTTTCCGGTCTTTTTTCACGGCTTTATCAAGGTATTATATCCCAAAAGCTTTTTTATTTCAACAGCAAACGGCCGCACCTTAGGATTTTACAAATGATGACTGAGATAAGATACGGCAGAAAAGCGCAAAAAACAGAGGCCGGAAACGGCCCCTGTTTTGATCTTGTCAGGCTTATAATTTACTTTGCAAGCTCGCAGGCGGTCTTGGCGGCAACCATGGCGTTGTTCAGCACAAGCTTTATATTGCTCTCCAGGCTTTCGCCCCCTGTGAGCTCCACCACCTTTGCAAGGAGGAAAGGTGTGGTATCCTTGCCGTGTATACCCTGGGCACTGCACTCCTCCAGGGCCTTTTCAATGGCGGCATCAATTGTGGCCTTGTCCATTGAATATTCCTCAGGGATGGGATTTGTCACCAGCATGCCGCCGGTATAGTTCAGCTCACGCTGTGCCCGGAACATATCCGCCAGCTCCTTCGGGGAGTCCACCCGGTAATCCACCCCAAAGCCGCTCTTTCTCGTATAAAAGGCCGGCAGCTCGTCCGTGCCGTAGCCTATCACCGGCACGCCGTGGGTCTCCAGATACTCAAGGGTCAGGCCCAGATCCAGTATGGATTTTGCCCCTGCGCACACCACCATGACCGGTGTGTGGGCCAGCTCTTCAAGGTCTGCGGAGATATCCATCGTCTTCTCCGCACCCCTGTGGACGCCGCCTATGCCGCCGGTGGCAAAGACCTTTATCCCCGCCATGTGGGCAATTATCATTGTGGTTGTGACCGTGGTGGCGCCGTCGGCACCCCGGGCCACCAGTGCCGGGAGGTCACGGCGGCTGGCCTTGGTCACGCCTCTGCCGGTCTTCCCCAGATACTCTATCTCTTCACCGCTGAGTCCGGCCTTCAGCCGCCCGCCTATGACCGCGATGGTTGCGGGGACCGCGCCGTTATCCCTGACGCACTGCTCCACCAGATTTGCGGTCTCCACATTCTTGGGATAGGGCATGCCGTGGGAGATTATCGTGCTCTCAAGAGCCACAACAGGCCGGCCCTCATCCAGGGCTTTCTTTACCTCCGGGGAAATATCAAGATATTTATTCATAAATTTCTCCTATTAAACTTATTCTCATATATCTCACATAAAGCGCAGTCGGAAACTGCGCTTTATATGTAGAGATGTTAAATTGTATATCCGATTTTGACTCAGCGCGAGCCCTTGTCGTAGGGCACGCCCTCCGCCTTGGGCGCTCTGGACTTCTTTGAGGTGAAGGCCAGGACCACGAGGGAGATGATATAGGGCAGCATGTTGTACACCGCACTGGGGATATGCAGCGCTGTGAGAAAATCAAAGCCGGTGTATACATTGGAGAGGGCCCTGCACATACCGAAGAGCAGCGCCGACAGGGCAATGCGTATTGGCTTCCACTGACCGAATATCATGACCGCCAGTGAGAGGAATCCGAAGCCGGCGACGCCCACTTCGAATTTCCACTCCGACACGCCGGCCAGAATGTAGCAGATGCCGCCGAGGCCGCCCAGCACGCCGGAGATAAGCACGCCGGCCCAGCGCATTTTGTAGACATTGATGCCCACAGAGTCCGCCGCCTGGGGATGTTCGCCGCATGCCATGAGCCGCAGGCCGAACTTTGTCTTGTAGAGTGTGATGTAGGCCGCGATAAGCGCTATCACCGCGATGACCATAAACCAGTTGAACTCAAAGCCGCCTATATTCACAAGGAAGGCCTTTTTCTGTTCAATATACTGGATGGTGGAGGACACGTTGTCCGGGTTCTCCGCCGTGTTTATGGCCTTGACTATAATAGTCGCCGCCGCCACGCCCAGCATGTTCAGGGCCGTGCCTATGATGGTCTGGTCCGCCTTGAAGTTGACGCAGGCCACCGCCAGAAGACTTGAGAAGAGGACACCCAGTGCAATACTGCCGAGCAGGGTCGCAAGGATTATCCAGATTGCGGGGGTCTCCGGGTTCATGTACTTCATGACAAGTGCACCGCCCAGGGCGCCCATGACCATTATGCCCTCAAGGCCGATATTGATGACGCCGGAGTGTTCGGAGAAGCAGCCGCCCAGGGCGACAAGAAGCAAAACCGAAGCAAATATCAGAGTGTACTGTATAAGCAGCAGCATTACTTATCGCCTCCTTCCTCAGAATTGGCCTCTGCAAGCTTTTCAGCCTTCAGAGTGTCACGTCTGTCCATGCGGGAGTTGATGTAGTATTTGAAGAATGCGACAAAGCCGCAGAGATAAATTATCATCGATGCGATAAGATCGGATATCTGGGCACAGTATAGGGTCTTGTCCACATAGGCCCCTCCGCTGGTGATATGCTGAATGAAATAGGAGGAGAATATCGCGCCTATAGGATTCAGTCCGCCCAGGAAGGCCGCGGCAATGCCGTTGAAGCCCATGGCGGGGACACTGGACTGGCTGCACTGCCACTGCTCAAAGCTTGTGAGGAAGAGGAGCGCCGCGCCCATACCGGCAAGGCCGCCGGCGATTGCCATGGTGAGCACCAGATTCTTTTTCTCCTTCATGCCGCAGTATCTGGCGGCATTCTTGTTGAAGCCCGTGGCCTTGAGCTCAAAGCCCAGCTTGGTCTTTTCCAGAAGCACCCAGATAAGGATTGCGGCGATCACCGCAAGGGGGATTGCAATGGTCACATACTGGTTCTTGCTGAAGAGCCTGTCAAGTCCGAGACTGGGCAGCACCGCTTTGGCATTCGTGGTGGCCAGCACCGAGGTATAGGGGCTCGTAGGCTCCTTGACTCTTGCCAGCAGGACATTCACCCCGTAGAGGCTTATCCAGTTGAGCATGATACTGGAGATAACCTCGTTCACATTGCAGAGGGCCTTCAGGGCTCCGGATATAGCGCCCAGAAGTGCACCGGCCAGAATTGCCGCGATGAGGCAGACATACCAGGGCATGCCCAGGGCAAGGCCGAAGTAGAGGCTTGCGCCCGCGCCCACCACATACTGCCCTGCAACGCCGATATTGAAGAGGCCCGCCTTGAAGGCGAAGAGCACCGAGAGACTGCACATAAGCAGGGGCGCCGTCTTCACAAGGGTGGAGCCGAAATATTTCAGCTGTGTTTTGGGCTTCTTGTAGGTGAAGAAGTTTTCAATTATTGCGGTTATGGCCTCCCATGCGCCCTTGGGGTTTATCAGAAGAAGGACGATATAGCCGATAAGCAGGCCCAGGATAATGCACAGGAGGGAGGCTATCAGCGACTGAAAGCCGCTGTTCCTCATAAGGGGAGTCTTTACCTTTTCTTTTTTGTTCACGCCTGTACCCCCTCTCTCTTTGCGCCGGCCATGTAGAGGCCCAGCTCTTCAACGGTGGTCTTCTTGGGGTCAAGCTCTCCCACGATCTCACCCTCGTACATCACAAGGATACGGTCGGAGACATCCATGACCTCGTCCAGCTCCAGTGATACCAGCAGCACAGCGCCGCCGGCGTCCCGCTGCTTTACCAGCTGTTTGTGTATATATTCTATCGCGCCCACATCGAGGCCGCGGGTAGGCTGAACTGCCACAAGGAGTCTGGGGTCTCTGTCTATTTCACGGGCGACGATTGCCTTCTGCTGGTTGCCGCCGGACATGCTCCTCGCCATAGTAGCCGCGCCCTGACCGGAGCGCACATCGTACTGGTCGATGAGCTTCTCGGCATACCTGCGGATGGCCCCCCGCCTGAGGAAGCCTGATTTTCCAGTAAACTCCGGCTCAAAATAGCGCTGGAGCACCATATTGTATTCAAGGGGATAATCCAGCACAAGGCCGTGCTTGTGCCGGTCCTCGGGGATATGGCTCATGCCCATCACCGAGCGCTTCCGTATGCTGGCCCTGCTGATATCCTCACCGCAGAGGCTTATCTCGCCGCTCTTTATGGGCTCAAGCCCCGTGAGGCCGTAGACAAGCTCCGTCTGGCCGTTACCGTCTATGCCGGCGATGCAGACAATCTCCCCCGCCCGGACCTGGAAGCTCACATTCTTCACGGCGTCCTTGCTGTGGAGTCTTGAGGGCACAGAGAGATTTTTTACATCCAGCACCACGTCCCCGGGCTTTGCCTCATCCTTATGCACCGTGAACTCAACATCGCGGCCCACCATCATTCTGGAGAGCTCCTCCTTGGTGGTGTTTTTGGTCTCCACGGTGCCGATATACTTGCCCTTGCGCAGCACACTCACCCTGTCGGCCACGGCCATGATCTCATTGAGCTTGTGGGAGATAAACAGTATGCTCTTCCCCTCTGCCGCCAGATTCTTCATGATCTGGAGCAGCTCATCAATTTCCTGGGGGGTGAGCACCGCCGTAGGCTCATCAAATATGAGAATCTCATTGTCCCTGTAGAGCATCTTGAGTATTTCCGTGCGCTGCTGCATACCCACGGTAATGTCCTCTATAAGTGCATCCGGGTCCACATGCAGGCCGTACTTCTCGGAGAGCTCCACAACCTTTTTTCTGGCCTCCTGCTTCTGGAGGAAGCCGTGCTTATTGGGCTCAATGCCCAGAATGATATTGTCAAGAACAGAAAAGCACTCAACCAGCTTGAAATGCTGGTGGACCATTCCGATACCCAGGGCATTCGCGTCATTCGGATCCTTTATCCTGACCTCTTTGCCGTCTTTCTTGATTATGCCCTCTTCCGCCTGATATAGGCCGAAAAGCACGCTCATCAAAGTGGATTTTCCGGCGCCATTTTCACCCAGAAGGGCGTGGATCTCGCCTTTTTTCAACCGGATGGTCACATCATCATTGGCAACAATTCCCGGGAACCTCTTGGTAATATGAAGCATCTCGATTGCGTACTGATTCTCCAAGCGTACCTACCTCCCTGTTTATAATATGTTTACAATGCTAGTAGTCTATTTTACTACAAAAACGGATGAATTACAAATGAAATTCTCGCCCTCAGGCAAATTTATCATGCCGCTTTTCCATGTCCCCGCGCCGCCGGAAACACAGTCCGCCTATAAAAACAGGCAGGCCAAAAATGGCCTGCCTATTCAAAATATATCTGCCTGAATTACTTGATGTTGCCGAGGTCGGTAACAGTGATTGCAGTGGTCTCGGGCATTGCATCGATGCTGTTGGAGACAGTGATGTCGCCGTTGAACATTGCCTTCACAAGGGCTGCATAGTCATCCTGAGTAAAGCCATCGTTCCAGACGGTGGTATCCCAGGGGATCTGTACGTAGTTCTCGGTGGGAACCTCGGAGATGAGGCCCAGAGTCTCTACCTTGCCGCCGTAGTTTGCAAAGTTGCCGGCAGCGATCTCAGTGAGCATATGGTCAACAGTGGGAGCGAGGCCCTTCATTGCAGAGGTGATGGTCATGCCCTCGCCGTAGCCGCCGTCGATGATGCCGGACTGGTCAACGTCAACGCCGATGACCTTGCCATCAACCTTTGCGGCTGCTTCCGCTGCGGAGGTGAAGATACCGCCGCCGCAGGCAAAGACTATCTCAGTGCCGTCGCTGTACCAGGTATCCATTGCTGCGGTGATGTCTGCATCGCCGAAGAACTGGTTGCCGTATGCATAGTTCATGGTGACATCTGCCTTCATCTCAGCTGCTGCAGCGTCAGCGCCCTGGACAAAGCCGAAGCCGTAACGGACAACTGCGGGAACTGCCATGCCGCCCAGGAAGCCGAGCTTGGTGTAGCCCATCTTGACGGCTGCGTAGCCTGCCATGTAGCCGCAGAGCTCTTCCTGGTATACTGCGGAGTATACGTTGGGAGCAACGTGGGGCTCATTGTCAGGATCGATGAGGTCGGTGCGCTGGAAATCCTCGTGATTGTAGAAGCTGTCCTCAATGTCGAACTCGCCCACGTCCAGTGCGACGAACTTGACATCGGGATACTCATCCTGTGTCTCAACGATAGCGCCTGCAAATGCAAAGCCGGGCATTACGATGACGTTGTAGTCTTCGTCAACTGCCTTCTCTATCATGGCAACACGGTCTGCAGTGGTGTCCCCTGCGGGCTTGTAGTAAGTGAAATCAACACCGTTGGCTTCGCAGTAAGCCTTGCAGGCCTCATAGGTGGTCTGGTTGAAGCTCTGGTCGGTGATGTCGCCGTAGTCGGTGATCATTGCGACGCGCATATCGGCAGCTTTTTCAGAACCTTCGCTGTCTCCGCATGCGCAGAGGGCAAAGACCATGCACAGTGCGAGAACAAGTGCGAGAATCTTTTTCATGATTATTCCTCCATTATAAATAATGAATTTTGTACAACCTTTGCGTACATTTTGATTATAACAGACATTTATAAGCAAATCAAGGTGGCAGTGTATATAATTGGATATTTTAAAAAAATTTTATTGCCGCTGTTTCCCGGCGCTATTATATAGTAGGGCAGCGGAGGGCGGGACTCCTGCAAGTGCCCTCCCACGGAGGGCAGAAAAACTCTGCACAGGCGGCCTGCCCGTGCAGAGTTAAAGGCTTTTTTACTTGTTCAGAGGGGGAGGAATTTTACTTCTCCGCCATTGCCGCTGCCGTGTCCAGCGCAATCTCTATCATCTGGGTGAAGGAGTTCTGGCGGTCGGCTGAGGAGAGTACCTCCTTGCGGTAGATGTGGTCGGAGATGGTGCATATGCAGAGGCCCCTCTTTCCCAGATACGCCGCATTTGCGTAGAGCGCCGCGGCCTCCATCTCCACCGCCATGACGCCCATGCCGCGCCACTTGTCGTTCTTGTCGCAGCCCGCGGGAGAATAGAAGTTGTCAGAGGAGAGAAGGTTGCCCACCTTCATGTCCACGCCCCGATTCTTCGCCGCCTCAATGCACGTCGAGAGGAGAGTGTAGTCCGCAATGGGTGCAAAGCTGCCGCCCAGCTCGAAATTGTTCAGGTATGCGGAGTTGGTGCAGGCGCCCTGTCCGGCCACTATGTCCATAAGCTTCAGGTCGTCCCTCAGCGCACCGGCGGAGCCCACGCGGATTATATTGTCCACGTCATACTCACTGAAGAGTTCCCAGCTGTAGATGCCTATGGCGGGCATACCCATTCCGGAGGCCATCACCGTCACCGGCACGCCTTTCCAGGTGCCTGTGTGCCCCTGTACACCGCGCACATTATTTACAAGAACAGGGTCTTTAAGAAAATTTTCGGCGATAAATTTTGCCCGCAGGGGGTCGCCGGGCATAAGAACTGTTTTGGCGATTTCGCCTTTTTTTGCACCGATGTGGGGGGTGGGAATTGACATATTTAAACCTCCTATACATATTGTTGTACACAATTTGATTTCATTCCGTTTATTTGGTCTTACTATATTGAAATTATATTAAAAAATATTCCAAAAGTCAATTTGAAAGAGCCGCCCGGTTATGCTATTATAAATCAAAGCTTAAAAAACGGAGGCTTAAAAGATATGAGCAACATCATGGTCATCGGTATCGCAGGGGGTACCGGCAGCGGAAAAACCACAATTACCAACAAGCTTATGGAGTATTTCAGCGGCGATGTGTCCGTAATCAACCACGACAACTACTACAAGGCCCATCACGATATGTCCTATGAGGAGCGGGCAAAGCTCAACTATGATCATCCGGATTCCTTCGACACGGATATGCTTATTGAGGCCCTCCGGGAGCTTAAAAAGGGTCACAGTGTCTCCTGCCCCGTATATGACTACACCATACACGACAGGACGGACAGGACCATCACAATAGAGCCGGCAAAGGTCATTATTGTGGAGGGAATACTTATTTTTGAAAACCGGGAGCTCTGCAGAGAGATGGATATAAAGCTCTATGTGGACACAGACGCGGATGTGCGGATTCTCCGGCGCATCGTGAGAGATGTGCGGGACAGGGGCAGGAGCCTCGAGAGCGTTGTGGAGCAGTATCTTACCACCGTCAAGCCCATGCACGAGCAGTTTGTGGAGCCCAGCAAAAAGAACGCGGATATCATCATCCCCGAGGGCGGCTACAACCAGGTCGCAATGGAGATGGTCATCGAGAGGGTCCGGGCACATCTTGCAAAGAACGGGGAGAACTGAAGTGGCAAAATTATATTTTAAATACGGCGTGATGGGCTCATCCAAGTCCGCCCAGGCGCTTATAACAAAATTCAATTATGAAGAGCGTGGCATGACGGTCTGGCTTATAAAGCCCAGCATTGACACCAGGGACGGCGCCGATATTGTGAAAAGCCGCATCGGCCTCCAGTGCAGAGCCCGCATAATAACGCCTGAGCAGAACATCATGGAGGAATACGAAAAGGCCGGAAAGCACGATGTCATAATCGCAGATGAGGCCCAGTTCTTCACCCCTAAGCAGATAGATGAGCTGCGGCTCCTGGTGGATGACGAGGACCTGCCGGTGCTGTGCTTCGGCCTCAGGACCGACTTCCTCACCCACAGCTTCCCCGGCTCCCAGCGCCTTATGGAGCTGGCCGACTCCATCACCGAGATAAAGACCGTCTGCGCCTGCGGGAGAAAGGCCACTGTCACCGCCCGCCTCGACGCCAGCGGCAGAGTCATCACCGAGGGCAGTCAGGTGCTCCTCGGGGGCAATGACAGCTACGTGGCCATGTGCCATAAATGCTGGAGAGATAAAATAGAGGCCCAGAGGCTTAAGAAGGAATAAAAAATCCCTGTATAATTACGGGGCAGAATTGTTTGTCAAATTCCATATGAAAATAAAAACCACCCTCACGGGTGGTTTTTATTGGCGGAGAAGAAGGGATTCGACCTCCGCTGCGGCGGAGGCCAGGTCGCGGCTCCGGACTGCCCCCGGCAGTCCGTTCACTCCCGCTCCCGTTCGAATCTCCCCGCATACAGCAAAAAACCACCCTCACGGGTGGTTTTTATTTGGCGGAGAAGAAGGGATTCGAACCCTTGATACCCTTATGAGGTATACACGATTTCCAATCGTGCGCGCTCGACCAGCTACGCGACTTCTCCACGTCTGTTCAAACAAAGTTCCTGTTGACTTGTTAGCTTGCCTATTATAATTCACCATTCATATAAAGTCAAGGAATATTTTCTCGCCTTTTGCAGATATTATTACTGCCGGAAAGAAAACGGGAAAGTGCCGGGACAAAACAGCAATCCGGGAGGAAAAGCCATGAAAATGAGCAATGAAGAGTATAAAAAGTACGCGGAGAAGCGTGTCCCCCGTTCAAGCGTAAGGCTGGACACTCTGAAGGCCTTTGTCTCAGGCGGGGCGATCTGTCTCGTGGGGCAGTTTTTTCTGAATACCTATCTGGCGGCGGGGCTGGACCGGGACTCCGCGGCGGCCGCCTGCTCCCTCTCCCTCATTTTTCTCGGGGTCCTGCTCACGGGAATCGGGGTCTACGACGACATCGCGGGCTTTGCCGGGGCGGGCTCTCTCGTGCCTATCACCGGATTTGCAAACTCCGTGTCGGCCCCGGCGCTGGAGTTCAGAACCGAGGGCCTTGTGCTGGGCACTGCCGTGAAGATGTTCAGCATTGCGGGGCCGGTAATCGTCTACGGAATTTCCGCAAGCATCGTCTACGGGCTCATTCTGGCACTGACGGCGGCAATCTGAGGGCCTGCAGAAACTTATAAAAAAAAGCCATCACAGTGGAGGACAGAGATTTGTCAAAGAACAGAAAGAAGAAGAATAAAATTACGGAGCATCCCCCTGCGGAGACCGGACACGACAGCAGGGCTCAGGACCGCAGTGTCCCGGGGCAGAGCAACGCCCAGGCCCCGGACGGGATATCCGGGCCCTGGGGAACGGTGGAATGAAATTTTATTACACAGCATATAATCAGGGGAGCACTCTAAACGGTGCTCCCCTGAATTTTACATATACATCCGGTCTAGCCGAGTTTCGCAAAGATTCTGCGGGCGGAGAAAAGCTCTCTATCTGCCCTCACCCCGCTCCGAATATTTTTCATTTATCATCTTTATCGTCCTCTGGGCGCAGTCTATGAGCATTTTAAGATTCTTGTCGTTCTTTTTCTGCTCATTTACGATTATGCCCATGGTGCGGGAGGCGGGGGGATCCAGGGGGCAGATGGTCATGTCCTCGTGTATGCTCTTCAAAACCAGCTCCGTAAGCACGCTCACCCCCAGGTCATGGGCCACCATTGAGGCTATGGCCGCGTCGCTGAGATTGGTGTACCTGATTTTCGGCTTGACCTCGCTGTCCCCCGCCGCCAGCGCCGGGAGAATGTCCTTTTCAAAACCGTCTGCGGGCATGAGAAACTTTTCCCCGTTGAAGTTGCTCACCGGGAAAGGCCTGCCGTTCTCCCAGCGGGCCGGGGGCAGTATTGCCCGGAAGGGGTCGGCGCAGAGATATATCCACAGCAGCCCCTGACAGAGGTCCGGCTGGTGGCTAACTATGGCGCAGTCCAGGGTCTCATTTTTCACTGCGCTGTAGGCCTCCTCGATATTCAGCACCGTTATCGACACATCCAGCTGGGGATTCACGCTGTAGAGCTCGGAGAGTATGGAGGGTATCCACTGGCCGGCGGCGCTGGAGTAGGCCCCGAGACGAAGGGTGCTGAAGCTCCGCTCCCTCAGCAGGCCCGCGCAGTGCTCCAGATCATCGGCGCACTCCGTGAGAGTCTTTATGTTGGGCAGCAGGTCCTGACCCGCGGGGGTGAGGTGGACCCCGCTCTTGCTCCGCACGAGAAGCTTCAGTCCCAGCTCCTCCTCAAGGGAATTCATCATATGGGTGAGCCCCGACTGGGTATAGCCCAGCTCCTCGGCCGCTCCGGTGAGGCTGCCTTTTTCCAGCGCAGTCAACAAAGCTTTCAATTTATTGGTATCCATTTTTGTTTATTATTTCACTTTCTTATGATTATTAGGTATCTATTAGATTTCCTAATGATAAACATAATAATATAGAGTTTGGTAAAAATCAAGTGTGATGCTATAATCAGAAACAATATATTTGAAATTGTTTAAAATTTCATTGGAAAAGAGGAAAGATTGATGGAAAACAATAAACGTGCTTCCTGGAACAGCAACCTTGGTTTTATCATGGCTGCCATCGGTTCCGCTGTGGGCCTCGGCAATATCTGGGGCTTCCCCTACAAGATGGGCCGCTGCGGCGGTTTCACCTTCCTTATTGTCTACATACTGCTGGCCGTTTTCGTGGGCCTTGTGATAATGTCCAGTGAGCTTGCACTGGGGCGCAGGACCGGCTACGGCGTGGTCCACGCCTATAAGGTCATATCCAAGAAGTTCAAATGGATCGGCTGGCTGGGCATCATTGCCCCCTTCCTCATCATGAGCTTCTACTCAGTTCTGGGCGGCTACTGCTTCCAGTACATGTCCCTCAACATGGCGGAGCTGAGCTTCGGACTGAGCCACATATTCGGCGGCTCCATCTCCGGCAGCACCACCTTCGGCGCAATGCTCACGAACCCCTTCGGCTGTGCGGTGTTCACCCTGTTCTTCATGGTGCTGTGCATGCTGATCGTCAAGGGCGGCGTCGCAAACGGCATTGAAAAATTCAACAAGACCGCAATGCCCGCGCTTTTCCTCATGCTGGTCATTGTCATTGTCCGCTCCGTCTCCCTCCCCCACGCAGTGGAGGGTCTGAAATTCATGTTTGTCCCCGGCTACGCTGTGGAGGCCGGCTTCATCGATGAGGCCCCCAACTTCATCTCCGTCCTCGGCACCGCCGGCGGCCAGATGTTCTTCTCCCTGTCCCTTGCCATGGGCGCAATGATCACCTACGGCTCCTACCTTGACAAGAAGGAGGACATTGTCAAAAACTCCGCACTCATAGTCATCTCCGACACCATCGTGGCCCTCATGGCCGGCTTTGCTGTCATCCCCGCCGCTGTTGCAAACGGCATCACCCAGGGCATCCCCCTCAATGAGATCCAGCTGGGCGGCCCCAAGCTCCTCTTTGTGACGCTGCAGGATGTCTTCTCGAATATGGGCCACAGCGGCCCCCTCTTCGGCGTCGTGTTCTACGCCCTTGTTATTATCGCGGCCATCTCCTCCGCCATCTCCCTTATGGAGGTCGTGGGCGCCTACTTCATGGACCAGGCCGCTTTAAAGGGCAAACAGCTCAGCCGCAAGAATGTCACCCTCTGGGTCTCCTTTGCCATCATGCTTGAGGCCCTGCTGGTGGCGGTTGACGGTCTCGGCTCCAACGGTGTCTGGGTCCCCTTCCAGAAGTACGGCATCGATATGTGGAATGACTGCTGGCTCGACTTTATGGACTGCTGGTCCGAGGGCCTTGCGATGCCTCTGGGCGCAATCCTCATGGCCCTTATGATCGGCTGGGAGATAAAGCCCCAGATACTCCTTGATGAGATTCACGGGGGCAGAGAGATGAAGGGCTTTGACTTCTTCTATAAGATGTGCATCAAGTTCATTGTCCCCGTAGTCATGGCCATGGTCCTTGCAGGCCAGATGATAGACTTCTTCCCCGGCAGCCCCGCCATATACTACTGCATCTCCGGCGCAGTGCTTGTGATAGCCTGGATATATGCGGCGGTGGGCAACAGGGAAAAAGCCCCGGCTGCCGCTGAGCAGCATGCTTAAATTTTGTATTTACAGATTCTTTGCAGACTCCTTTAAAAAATAATAAAACACCGAAAAGGCCGGCAGCCGCTTGACTGCCGGTCCTTTCTAATATATGATAAATTTTGTATAATTCTTGTACTTTTTCCCATGGCCGGTTTTCCGCCGGAGCAGTGCTTTTTCCAGTATTCTCCGCGGTTTCCGGCTTTTCCAAATTTGGACGTTTGTTAATTTTTATATGTACAAATGCTAACAGATTGTAAATTCAGGCTTGCATGTTGGGATTTTTAGCACTATAATGGCCTCGAGTAAGCTGATAATTTATTGACGAATGAAGGAAAGACTATTTGACACGGGCAGAGATTAAAATTTGCGGCATTGTACAGGGCGTGGGTTTTCGCCCTTTTATCCATAAACTTCTGAAAAATTACAGCCTCAGCGGCTACATAAAAAACAGCTCCTCCGGCGTTGAGCTGGAGCTTGAGGGAGACCGGAATGAGCTGGAGAGCTTCGTGGAGGAGGTCCCAAGGAAAGCACCCAGACTGGCGCTTATAGAGAGCATCACTGTGGACTACTCGGATGAGCTCAAAGGCTTTAAGGGCTTTGAGATCCGCAGCAGCAAGAGGGAGGCCACAAGGGATACACTTATCTCCCCGGATATCTGCATCTGTGACGACTGCCTTCGGGAGCTGAGGGATAAAAAGGACAGACGCTACCGCTACCCTTTTATAAACTGCACCAACTGCGGCCCCCGCTTTACTATTATAAAGGATGTGCCCTATGACAGGGCCAGGACCTCCATGTCCGAATTCCCCATGTGCCCCGACTGCGACAGGGAGTACAGGGATATTGAGAACCGCCGCTATCACGCCCAGCCCGACTGCTGCAGCGTGTGCGGGCCCAGGGTGTTTTTCCTGGACGGGGACGGAAACGAACTCCCGGGGGACGGGATTGAGACCGCAAGACAATACCTGAAAAATGGTAAAATCATAGCCGTGAAGGGTCTCGGCGGCATACATCTGGCCTGCAGCTGCAGGGATCCGGAGATTGCCCTGGAGCTCCGGCGGAGAAAGCGCAGGGACGAGAAGCCCTTTGCAATCATGTGCCGGGATGCGGAGACCGCGAAGAAGATATGCTTCGTCTCAGAGGATGAGGAGAAGATCCTCACGGGCTTTCGCAGGCCCATTGTCCTCTTGAGAAAGAGGGTCCCCGGTTCCCTCGCCCATGTGAGCGAGAACGGCTTTGTGGGGATAATGCTCCCCTATACCCCGCTCCACTATCTTCTCTTCGGCGACGATATTGACATGCTCATCATGACCAGCGCCAATCTCTCCGACACGCCGATAGTATATAAGAATGACGAGGCGCTGGAGAAGCTCCACGGCATCGCGGACGGCTTTCTCCTCCACAACCGGGAGATTCAGACCCGCTGTGACGACTCCCTCTGCTGGGTGTACGACGGGAGGGAATATCCCGCCAGGCGCTCCAGAGGCTATGTGCCATTCCCGCTGAAGCTGAGGCGGGAGATGGACAACATTCTCGCCTGCGGGGCGGAGCAGAAGGCCAGCTTCTGTCTCTCAAAGGAGTGCTACGCCTTCCCCTGTCAGCATATAGGTGACCTAAAAAATCTGGAGACTCTCAGCAGCTATGAACAGCAGATTGGGCATTTCCAGAGACTTTTCGATATAGATCCAAAGCTCCTTGTCTGCGATATGCACCCGGACTACATGTCCACGGGCTATGCCTCGGAGCGGGCAGAGAGAGACAATATCCCTCTTCTGCAGGTGCAGCATCACCACGCCCACCTGGCCTCCTGCATGGCGGACAACAATCTCTCCTCTCCGGTGATCGGCCTCATCTGGGACGGCACCGGCTACGGGACCGACGGGACCACCTGGGGCGGCGAATGTCTGGCCGGGGATTTCAATGATTTCACCAGGCTGGGCAGCATCAGACCCATCCCCCTTCCCGGTGGAGACAGGGCAGCCAAGGAGATATCCCGCATCGCCTTTTCCCTTCTCCGGGAGTCCGGCGAGGATGTGAGTGCCTTTGAAAACGCCCCGATGATGGAGGGGATGCTGAAGGCAGGGCTGAACTGCCCCCTCTCCTCGGGCATGGGGCGGCTCTTTGACGGCATGGCGGCCATCATGGGCATAAAGGAAAAATGCAGCTATGAGGGCCAGGGTGCCGTGCTTCTGGAGGCGGCGGCCTCGGAGGATGAGGGGCGGTATGAGTGTGAGCTCTCGGGTAAGCCTCTCCGTCTCGACTGGCGGCCAATAGTCCGCTCAGTTGTGCGGGAGCTGAATTGCGGCACGGACAGAGGCCGCATCGCCGCGAGATTTATGAACACCCTCATTGAGATGGCTGTGAGACAGTGCCTTTTTGCAAGGGAGAAGACCGGCATAGAAGATGTGGTCCTCTCCGGCGGCACTTTTCAGAATATGTATATAATGCACAGACTCCCCGGGCGCCTTGAGGCCGAGGGCTTCAGGGTCTGGCATCACAGCCGGGTCTCCGCCAATGACGAGGGCATATCCTTTGGGCAGCTTATGATTGCCCAGGCGGCGATTGACAGCGGGAAATTTAAAATCTGATTGGAGCAAAATATGTGTCTGGCAATACCACTTAAAATAGTAGAGATAGACGGCAATAAGGCTGTTGGCGAGGCCATGGGCATGCGCCGGGATATGAGAGTCGATTTCATCCCGGAGCCTAAGATTGGTGACTATGTGATAGTCCACGCGGGCTTTGCCATCGAGCGTCTCCCTGAAAAGCAGGCCCAGGATGATCTGGAGGCCTGGAAGGAGGTTGACGATGCCCTCAAAGGTGTCTGAAAGGACTAAGAGGCTGCTGGACGCCATAGATGCCCTCCCTCTGGGGCAGGTGCAGATTATGGAGGTCTGCGGCACCCATACCATGTCCATTGCCCAGTCGGGTATAAAGTCAATGCTCCCGGGAAATGTGAAGCTGCTCTCCGGCCCCGGCTGTCCGGTGTGCGTCACCCCGCCGGAGCATATAGATGCCATGCTGGAGCTCTCGATGGACCCCGGCGTGATAATCGCAAGCTACGGCGATATGATCCGTGTTCCCGGCAGTGTTCGGGGGGACAGTCTCCAGCGCCGCAGGGCCCTGGGGGCAAGGGTTGAGATAGTTTACTCCCCGGTGGATGCGATAGAGATTGCAAAGCAGAATCCGGATAAGGAGATAGTTTTCATAGGCGTCGGCTTTGAGACCACGGCCCCCGGAACCGCGGCGGCTGTGCTCACGGCGAGAGACGAGGGCGTGAAGAATTTCAGCGTCTGGTCCATGCTCAAGACCGTGGAGCCGGCATTGCGCACGCTCCTCGCCATGGATGACTTCAATGTCCAGGGCTTTCTCTGTCCGGGACATGTGGCCACCATAATAGGCGAGCGGGGCTTTCGCTTCCTCCCGGAGGAATACGGCATGCCCGGGGTCATATCCGGCTTTGAGCCTGACGACATACTCCTTGCAATATACAGACTGCTCCGGCAGATCGCGTACAATGAGCCCGCGCTGGAAAACTGCTACAGGCGCGCAGTGGCCCCCGAGGGAAATGTACTGGCCCGGAAGATGATGGAGAAATGCTTCGACCGGCGGCGTGACCTCTGGCGTGGCATGGGCGAGATCGATGCAAGCGGCCTCGGCTTCAAGGCGGAGCTCGCTGAGTTTGACGCGGAGAAGCGCTTCCCCGCCGAATATAAGAAGGCCTCTGTGCCCACGGCCTGCCGCTGCGGGCAGGTCATAACCGGCATGCTCTCCCCGGAGGAGTGCCCCATGTTCGGAAAGGTCTGCACGCCGGAGGATCCGGTGGGGCCCTGCATGGTCTCCTCAGAGGGTGCCTGCGCAGCAGCATATAAATATCAGGTGATATAATGGATGAAATAATTACTCTCGATTACGGCAGCGGCGGGAAAAAGACCTCCCGCCTAATAGAAAATATGATAGTGCCCACCATGGACAGCCCCGCCCTCAATGAGCTGGGGGACGGCGCAGTTCTGGAGGGGGCGGAAAAGATTGTGTTCTCCACCGACAGCTTTGTGGTGGACCCCATCTTCTTCCCCGGCGGGGACATCGGCAAGCTCTCCGTGTGCGGGACCGTGAACGACGTCTCCATGTGCGGCGGCGTGCCCAAGTACCTCAGCTGTGCCTTTGTTATAGAGGAGGGCTTCAGCACCGGGGACCTGAAAAAAATCATCGACTCCATCGGCCGGACCTGTGAAAAGACCGGCGTGAAGGTTGTCACCGGCGACACCAAGGTGGTGGAAAAGGGCCGGGGCGACAAGATATACATCAACACCGCAGGCATCGGCTTTCTGAAATATCCCGGACTGAGCCCCAGGAATATAAAGCCAGGGGATGCGGTCATAGTGTCCGGCACCGTGGGGGACCACGGCACTGCCGTGATGCTCAGCCGCAGCGGGATGATGCAGGGGGATATAAAATCCGACTGCGCCGCCCTCAACGGTCTCTGTGAGGCCATACTTCAAAGCGGCTGCGGCGTGCGGGTGCTGAGAGACCCGACCCGGGGCGGTGTGGCCACCACCCTCAATGAGTTTATCGAGGGTACGGAGCTTGGCATTGAGCTGGATGAGGAGCTCATCCCCGTGAGGGACAGCGTCAAAGCCGCCTGCGACATGCTGGGGCTGGAGCCTATGTACTGCGCAAATGAAGGCAAGCTTCTGGCCGTGGTGGACCCGGAGGACGCCGAAAAGGTCCTTGAGGCCATGCACGGCACCGAAGAGGGCCGGGATGCCGCGGTCATCGGTCATGTCACGGATAAATATTCGGGGCGCCTTGTGATGGACACGGCCTTCGGCGGGAAGCGCATTCTGCAGAAGCTCGCCGGGGCGCAGCTCCCGAGAATATGTTAAAAACCTGATTACGCATCAGTTTTTTATAATGTAGTCAGCAAACATACAATGTTATACGAGAGGTGAAACGAATGCAGGAGTACAAAAGAATCGATATCGACAAAGAACAGATAGTACCCATTGCAGAGCGGATGAGGAAAGAGGGCAGGTACCTCGTAATGATCCACGGCTTTCTCAACGAGGAGGGCAAGATGGATGTTTCCTGGGACTATGCCATTGATCCCGCCGTTGAGTCCTATCATGTGGTAGGCGAAATGAAGCTGCCTTCAATCAGCTCCATTTACGACACAGCAGCTGAGTGGCCCGAGAGGGAGCTCAACGAATTTTTCGGCCTGGAGTTCGAGGGACTGGACACTTCGAAGCGTCTGTTCCTGCCGGAGGATATGCTGGAAGATCAGGGCAGAGGCCAGATAATGGTCACTCCTCTGAGCGAGCTTCGCGAGAAGAATATAAAGTAGGAGGCAGAGTATGAGTTATATTGTTCCTATCGGACCTTACCATCCCGCGCTTGAGGAGCCGATACACGCCAATCTCTATACCGAGGGTGAAGTCATAAAGGACGCAGAGGTCTTTGTGGGCTACAACCACCGCGGCATAGAGAAGCTTGCAACCGAGCGCAACGCCATCCAGACCCTTGTTCTGGTTGAGCGTGTCTGCGGTATCTGCTCTCACTCCCACGCGTTTACCTATGCAATGGCGGTTGAGGCCATCAACGGACTGGACACCCCCAAGAGGGGCCAGTACATCCGTGTCATCACGGCAGAGCTTGAGAGGCTGCACTCTCACCTCCTCTGGATGGGCGTCGCCTGCCATATCATCGGCCATGACAGCCTGTTCATGCATATCTGGGATGTGCGTGAAATCGTCATGGGCCTTCTGGAGAAGCTCAGCGGCAACCGTGTAAACTACGCCATGGTCACCATAGGCGGCGCACGCCGTGACATAAACGATGACCTGAAGCGCGATCTTCTTGCCGGAGTTGAGCAGATGAAGGCTCCTCTGGACAGAATTATAGAGATCTGCCTCACCGACAAGACCATAGCCCTCCGCACAAAGGGCGTCGGTGTCCTCAAGAAGGAGGACGCACTGAGGATGGGTGCCATCGGCCCCCACGCCAGAGCTTCGGGCATTAAGATCGACGTCCGCAAGGATGCGCCCTATTCTTCCTATGATGACTTTGATTTTGACATCCCCGTGGTCGACAGCGGCGACGTGTTCGCCCGTGTGGTTGTCCGTGCCCTGGAGTGCGTTGAGAGTATCAAGATCATCGAGCAGGCACTGAACAGGCTCCCCGGCGGCCCCATCAATCTGGGCAACAAGCTTCTGAAGATTCAGAAGGGCGTCGCAGTCACCAGACATGAGGCTCCCCGCGGCCAGCTGAGCCACATGGTTGTGGGCAACGGCACACTGTACAACCACCGTGTCAGCATCCATGTCCCCAGCTACAAGAACACACCCACAGTTCCCTTCATGCTTCGCGGCAACTCCGTTGCAGATGCAGGTCTCATTATTGCAAGTATTGACCCCTGCTTCAGCTGCCTCGACAGGTAAGTATGCACGAGCTGGCAATAGCTGAGGGAATTATTGACATAGTAAACTCCGAGGCCAGGGAAAAGGGCTTTACTAAAGTTCTGGAAATCAGGCTGAGCATCGGCGAGTATTCCGGCATAGTGATGGAATGTATAAAGGAGTTTTTCCCCATCGCGGCCGCCGGCTCCCCCGCAGAGCACGCAAAGTTTGAGGTTCAGGTGGTTAAGGCCCGCTTCAGGTGTCTCGACTGCGGCTACGAGGGAGAGGTGGACAGGCATGAGGCCTGCTGCCCCCTGTGTAAAAGCTGTGCCCTGAAAATGATCTCCGGCAGGGAGTTCTATGTAGACAGTCTAAAAGTTGAATAAACTTTTCAAATAGACAAAAAAGGAAGGAGAGGTTTTCTCTTGCAAAAAACGAGATTTCCCGCTGTGGTAAGCACCTTTATAGTCTGCTACATCTTCTGGATACTGATCAACTGGAATTTCTCAGTCCAGGAGCTGACAGCCGGTGCAGTTGTGAGCCTTGCGGTGGCTCTCTTTTCAGCCCGCTTTTTCATCCATGAAAAGGCCTTCTGGCTGTTCAATCCGGCGAAGTTCTTCTCTCTGGTGGCATACATCCCCGTGTTCCTTGTGGAACTCGTGAAGGCAAATGTGGATGTTGCAAAGCGCTGCTTCGGCGGATGCAAAAATATCAATCCCGGCATCGTAAAGATTCCGGTGGACCTGAAGAGTGAGTACGGTAAGGTAATGCTTGCAAACTCCATCACTCTTACCCCCGGCACCATCACCATGGACATCGCCGAGGAGGAGGGTCAGACTTATTACTATGTGCACTGGATAGACGTCAAGGCTCCCGGCGGAAAGGAAGCCGGAGACGCGATCAAGGGCACTCTGGAAAAATGGGTAGGGAGGATTTTTAAATGATAGAGCTTATCATATTCGGTATTCTGTTTGCCATCCTCGCACTCTGCTGCCTTGTAAGGCTGAAAAAGGGACCTACCCCCGCCGACAGAATGGTCTGTGCCGACTCCATCGACATTCTCCTCTGCTGCGCGATGGTTATGTTCGCCCTCTACTCCGGCCGCGGCATATTCCTTGACATTGCTCTCATCGGCGCACTGATGGGCATTGTCGACACCATGCTCATCGGCCGTCACCTTGAAGGGAGGCAGTGATTTATGGCAGTTAGAATTATAGTTGACGTATTTATCGCTTTTGGCTTTGTATTTGCCCTCGCCGGTGCAATCGGCGTGGTCAAGATGCCCGACTGCTTCTGCCGTATGCAGGCCAGCACCTGCATCACCACACTGGGCATGCTGGGCGTCATGATAGGCAGCCTGCTCTATGCAATATTTGTCATGCACAGCCACACCACGGCAATCAAGATTGCGGTCATCGCAGTCATGATTATTGTCACCAACCCCGTGGGCGGGCACGCCATTGCCAAGGGCGCATATAAGGCCGGTTTCAGACCGGAAAAGAAAATGGAAACTGACGACTATGGGAGGGATCTCAATGAGTAATCTTATTGTTGTTCTGGATATCCTGGTCGTTGTGGGACTTGTCGTCTCGGCAATTCTGGCATCCAATCTGAAGAACCTGCTTTCTGCCGTTATTGCCCTCGGTGCAACCGGTCTTTTTGCAGCGGCCGAATTCCTGATTCTGCAGGCTCCCGATGTCGCAATATCCGAAGCGGCTGTCGGTGCTGCACTTACCCCAATAATCTTCATTGTCACTCTTAGAAAAATCAAGGGAGGGAAGCAGAGATGAAAAAATTCCTTACCTGGCTTTCCTTCGGCGTGCTCCTTTTTGCCTGCGTGTTCTCCGCGGTGAAGATGGCCGCCATGCCCCCCACCTATGACGGTACCAAGGCCCCCGTGTCCGCATACGAGCTTATGGAGGACCCGGCGAGCTACGACGATACCCAGGCGGACGGCGCTGCCGCCGCAATCGTGCAGCAGAACCTTGACAGGACCCACGCGGTAAACGATGTCACCTCAATAGTCTTCGACTTCCGCGGCTACGATACAATGGGCGAGTCCTTCATTCTGATCACTGCCGTTGCAGGCTGCATCGTGATTCTCTCCACCAGCAAAAAAGAAAAGAAGGAGGAGGAGAAAAAAGATGAATGATAGAAAATTTGAAGAAAAAGATATCATTTTGAAATGCAACAGTGACTTTATAATCCCCTGTGCACTGGTCTACATCCTCTACATAATCCTTCACGGCCATATATCCCCGGGCGGCGGCTTCCAGGGCGGCGTTCTCAATGTCGCTGTCGTCTGCATGCTGTACCTCGGGCACGGCTATGAGACCACTGTCAGAACCCTCAGCTTTGAGCTGAACCGCAAGGTCGAAGGTCTTGCAGTCACCCTTTACATCTGCATCGCAATGGTGGGTGTTGTCATGGGTGCCCAGTTCTGCCAGAACGTGGCCTTCCAGAACGGCAACATCGGCGATCTCATCAGCTCCGGCACAATAGCATGGATGGATGAGGCTGTCGGTCTCAACGTGTTCACCGGTGTCTGCGTCGTGGCTCTGTCCATGATCGGGCTTCTCGCCGTGAACAATGACAGGAAGGAATAAGGTGAAAGAATATGATATTATTTAACTATATTGCAGCCTTCTTCCTCATCGCACTTGGTTTCTATACCATAGTCACAAAGTTCAATCTGCTGAAGACCGTCATCGGCCTTTCAATCGCAGACTACGGTGTGAACCTGCTGATAATCACCATCGGCTTCAACCCCGGCGGCACGGCACCTATCTACACCCCCGGTGAAATCACCCCGGCAAGCTACTTTGTTGACCCCATACCTCAGGCTCTTACCCTTACCAGTATAGTCATCGGCGCATGCGTGACCGCAATGTCCCTGTCACTGGTAATGAAGCTGCATGAATCCTATGGTACTCTTGACACCAGAGAGATAAGGAGGCTGAGAGGATGAGCTTTTTCGATTATCATCATTTCCCCATCTACTCTATAATGGTTTTGTTCCTGGGCGCATTTCTGGTGGTTATGTTCGGCAAGAACAAGCATGTCAGAAATATAATCGCTTTCCTGGCGGTTTCCGTGTCCCTGGCCTGCATGATCGCGCTGGTGAAGCCCGTCATGCTGGAGGGCGAAATCATCGCCTACTGGATGGGCAGCCGGGCAATGGCCGGCGGCTACGCCATAGGCATTGCGCTGGAGGTTGACGCGCTGGGCCTGTTCTTCGGCCTGCTGGTCTCCACCGCAGTGTTTGTCTCCTGTGTGTATTCACTCCAGTACATGGAGAGAGACGACAATGTCTCCCAGTACTACACTCTGTTCCTTATGCTCGCCGGCGGCGTCATGGGCCTTGTCCTCTCCGGTGACCTCTTCAACATGTTCATCATGGTGGAGATCCTCACCTTCGCGGCAGTCGCCCTCACCGCTTTCCGCAGCAAGGCTTACGGTGCACTTGAGGCCGCATTCAAGTACCTCATAGTGGGCTGCATGGGTTCCTCCTGCATCCTTGTGGGCACCATCATGCTCTACTCCCAGACCCACACCCTGAACTTTGCACAGCTGGCGGCACTCACTCCGGGGAATATCACCACCTCCACAAAGATGGCCTTTGCCTTCCTGATCATCGGATTCAGCACCAAGGCATTTATTATCCCCTTCCATCCCCTGGCAGCAGACGCCCACGGCGCCGCTCCTGCCTCCATCTCCGTACTTATCTCCGGTGTTCTCACCAAGTCCGGTATTTACGGAATCATCCGTCTCTGCTACATACTCTTCCAGGTCATGGACAGGGCAAGCTTCCAGTTCCTGCTCGTCTTCATTGGCTCCGTGAGTATGTTCGTCTGCGTCACTATGGCCCTTGCACAGCATGACTTCAAGCGTCTGCTTGCATTCCACAGTATCTCCCAGATAGGCTATGTGCTTATGGCAGTGGGTCTTTTCACCGGCCTCGGCTTCTCCGCGGGCCTCTACCACGCCATGAACCACACCCTCTTCAAGGGCCTCCTGTTCCTTGCAGCCGGTGCAGTTCTCCATCAGACCGGCACCACCAACCTGGATGAGCTGGGCGGCCTCTCAAAGAAGATGCCCTGGACCACGGTTCTGTTCCTCGTGGGCGCCTTCTCCATCAGCGGTCTGCCCCCCTTCAACGGCTTTGCCTCAAAGTGGATGATCTATCAGGCCTCCTACCTCAAGGCTGTGGAGACCGGCAGCATCGGCTACATCCTTGTGACCGTTATTGCACTTATCACCTCCATTCTCACCCTTGCCTCCTTCGTCAAGGTCAGCCAGTCCGTGTTCTTCGGCAGGCTCCCGGCAAGGTTTGAGAACGTCAAGGAAGTCAAGCCCAGCATGATCATTGCAATGAGCATCTTTGCAGTGCTCTGCATCTTCACCGGCCTCTTCCCCAACATCGTCACCAGATACCTCACCGAGCCTGCGGCCCGCGCTGCATTCTCCGCTGTGAACTACATCGACGCAATGCTGGGCTCCGGCTATGCCGCAGAGACAATGGGCTCGAATCTCCCTGTAGTTACTACTATAGACTTCTCCCAGATTGGCTACTGGGCTCCTGTCTCCTGGCTGCTTGTCCTCTGCATCACTCTTCTGGCCGTCACCATCGCTGCCGTATCCGGCAAGTATGACAGGGTCAGCGAGACTGCAAAGGCTGAGCTCAGCGAGAGCGGAGAGGCTGTACGCGACTCCAAGTACGATCTGTTCTGGGGCGGCGAGGAGAGTGTTCCCTCTCACGTTGCCGGCGGCGATCTGTTCTGGGGCTTCAAATACAACTGGAGAAAATACTTCAGCTTCATGCATGATCTGCACAGCGGTATTGTCAATGACTATGCCCTGTGGGCAGTGGTGGCACTTGCACTGGCCACGCTGTTCATCCAGATAGTACTTTAAGGAGGTGGGAAGTATGACAATAGTATTGACTGCTCTGCAATATCTGGGATATATTCTTATTTTCCCCGGCTTTCTGTTCTGCTTTCTGGCAGGCCTGCTTCTCTGCGGAATTGACCGCAAGATAGTCGCCAGAATGCAAAAGCGTGTCGGCCCTCCCATTCTTCAGCCTTTTTATGATTTCTTCAAGCTCTGCGGCAAGGAGGTCATAATCCCCGACGCCGCATCCAAGACCACCTTCCTCATCGCCCCCCTGGTGGGCCTTGCAGCCCTCGTGGTCATGCAGCTTATAATTCCTATCCACGGCTTTGCGGCCTTCTCCGGCATGGCGGATATAATCGTTATCCTCTATCTGCTGCTCATACCCGCAATGGCCTCCATGCTGGGCGGTGCCGCTTCCGGCTCCCCCTACGCAGGCGTGGGCCTCAGCCGTGAGATGGTAACTGTCATCTCCTGTGAGCTCCCCCTGGTGCTGGTGCTCCTCGCAGTGGGCAAGGCGGTAGGCGGCGACAAGGTCACCTTCTCCTTCACCCAGATCGCACAGTATCAGATTGCAAACGGCTGCCTTATCACCAAGGCCAGCATGATCCCCGCCGCCGTTGCAATGCTCCTGATAATCCCCGGCGAGACCGGAAACCACCCCTTTGACACCGCCGAGGCCGAGACCGAGATCTGCGAGGGCCTCCTGGCAGAGTACAGCGGCGCTCCCCTGGCTGTGTACAAGCTCAGCCACGGCATCAAGATGCTCACCCTCACAAGCCTCTTTGTGGCTCTGTTCCTGGGCGGCATAGGGACCGGCATCCTCGCACTGGATGCACTCATAATGTTCCTGCTCTGTGCCGTACTTACAATCGTCTCTATCTCCTTCGTCCACGCCATCACCGCGAGACTGAAGATAGAGCAGGTATTCAAGTACTACTGGACCATCGTGACAGGCTTCGCTCTCGTGAGCGTGATCCTGGCATGGTACGGTCTGTAAGGAGGGGTGAAAATGTTCAAGAAAATTATTGAAGAGAGCACTGCAAAATCCCCGTGGCTGTTCCACATAAACGCAGGCTCCTGCAACGGCTGTGATATAGAGCTCGTCTCCGTTCTCACTCCCCGTTACGATGCTGAGCGTCTGGGCTTCAAGCTCACCGGCTCTCCCCGTCATGCAGACATTGTGGTCGTCACCGGCCCCGTCACCAAGCAGTCCCTGCCCAGAGTGCTGAGGGCTATCTCTCAGGTTCCGGAACCCAGATGCATTGTCACCATGGGCTCCTGCCCCCAGTCCGGCAACGTGTTCAAGGGCAGCTACTCCGTGGCAGGCCCCCTGAGCAAGTATGTCCATGTGGATGTGGATGTGGCAGGCTGCGCACCCAGACCCGAGGCCATCATTGACGGCCTTGCTCTGGCAACAAAAATACTCAAGGAAAAGAGGGCGCAGAAATAATGGATTTACCGTTTGCGAAAGAAGCCATAGGCCAGCTGTTCAGCAAGAGCAGCTGTGCAATGTACCCTGTCGTCCCCAGTGAGGCAGCCCCCGGATACAGAGGCAGAATTGTGTATCATGCAGACCAGTGCATAGGCTGCGGCATGTGTGAGCGTGTCTGCGCCGGCGGCGCAATCACCCGCACGGTGGAAAAGGTCGAGGAGGGCACCAAGATCACTATCTCCTTCAACCTCGGCTCCTGCACCTTCTGCAACACCTGTGCCGATTTCTGCACACACCATGCAATCGAGCTTACGACCGACTATCACATGATAGCCACCAAGCCCGAGGATCTTATTGTCACCGGCAGTCATGTGAAGGTCCTCAAGAAGATAGACCCCGCCGCTGCCTCCTGCGGTATCAACGCAAGAGAAGACGGCAAGCCTGTCCAGGACCCCACAAAGTGCGTCTACTGCACTCTCTGCGCAAAGAAGTGCCCCCAGGGCGCCATTACCGTGGACCGTGCCAATAAGACATGGAAGTGCAACTATGATGAGTGCGTCGGCTGCGGCACCTGCATAAGCAGCTGCCCCAAGAAGGCGCTCATCTGAGACAGGGCAGGATCTTAACAGGATCTGAAAAACTAACCACCGCAGATTTTAAAATCTGCGGTGGTTTTCTATTCCTGTATATATTCAGAAATGATATAAAAAAGCCGCATGAAAATTCATGCGGCAATGATATTTTCGGGTGTTTCAGATTACCCCTGCCTCCTGAAAGGCGGGTATAAGATCGTGTATCAGATAATCATAATAGAGCTTGAGGCTGTAGCGCTCATCCAGCACCGTGAAAATACGGTCATATTCAGCCCCTGTTATAAGCCCCACACCGAGACACACGGCGCCCAGGAGAGCTGCAATGAGCACGATTGCGATAACTATCTGCCATGCTTTCTTCATTCTGCGGGCACCTCCTTATAGCAGACTCTGGCGCCCAGCTTGATAATTGCATTTATGAGTCCCGCAATGGCGCCGCCTATGAACCATATGAAGAGCCAGGCGAAAAGCAGGGACAGGGCCAGAATTATAATGCCGATACCCAGTACCACCATCACATCTGCAAAGATGCTGAAGCATCCAAAGGCGGATGAAATAGCGCTGATGCCGAGATAAACCGAGGCCACCGCCAGGACAAGGCATATAAGTGTTGGAATAAGGAGCAGCGCCGCGCCTATGAGTCCCAGAGGAATGAAAACCAGAAGGAACAGGACAAGAAGTCCCGTACTCAGCTTTTTCTCGGTCTCCGGCAGATCTTCATCTCCGGACTCCTCCTCAAAAAGGCCCCTGTCACCGGTCTCGGCCGCAGGCTCAATATCCGAACTGAAAGCCTCTCCGAAACCCGCTGCGGCATCCTTTTCACCCGCTTCTGCGGGAACTGCGTCAGACACGGCCTTTTCAGCTTTCGGCTCCTCCGCAGTTTCGGTCTCCGGAAGCCTGGCTTTCGGAGCTTCGATACCGGAAGGTACCGTATTCTCTCTATTCTTCTCAGGCTCCGGGGCGGCAGGCTTTGCATTTACAGGGCCCTCCTCGGCACCGGCACTGAGCTGAAGCAGCACACTCTGCCTGATTTTTTCAATTGTGGAGACAAACTGGGGTGTCTCCCCGTCATCTGCATATTCACTCTCATCTTTGGACTGGGCCTCAACCTGAAGCTTTCTCTCTCGGGCATTGTAGGACCGGGCGATTATCACGGCCTGCCTCGTTGCGGAGACAAGCTCTTTTATAACGGCCTGCTCATCCCTGGCGCCTTCAAAGAGCTCCTCATACATGGAGAGGGCGGTCTGTCTGTCCTCCTCGTACATGAACGTCAGAAGCTTACCCAGTTCAGCAAGAAATTTTTGTTTGTTGATTTCAGTCACCTCCGACTGTTTCTGATTTCACAATCAGCATCATTATAGCCGTTGTGGGGCATCAGGTCAAGAAAAAAAGTGAAAATAAGCTTATTGACAAAGCAAAATGGGGGATATACAATGATAAAATGTGTACAGACACAGAATACGACGGAGCAAGGGCTCTGGCGATGGATTGGAGATTAAAATTATGGCAAAAGACAAAAAGGTAGAACAGATCACCGATATGGAGGTGGACTTCACCCAGTGGTTCACCGATGTGTGCACAAAGGCCGAGCTGGTGGATTACTCCGGCGTAAAGGGTCTTTTCATACTGCGCCCCTACGGCTATGCGATTTGGGAGAATATTCAGAAGCTGCTGGACGACATGTTCAAGCGTGACGGACATCAGAATGTCTCCATGCCCGTGCTGATCCCCGAGAGTCTTCTCCAGAAGGAGAAGGATCATGTGAAGGGCTTTGCACCTGAGTGCGCGTGGGTCACCATGGGCGGCGATGAGGAGCTCCCGGAGAGGCTGTGCGTGCGCCCCACCTCCGAGACGCTTTTCTGCGATCACTGGAGCCATGTGGTTCACTCATGGCGCGATCTGCCTATGTTATATAACCAGTGGTGCTCCGTTCTCCGCTGGGAGAAGACCACCCGCCCCTTCCTCAGGGGCAGAGAGTTCCTCTGGCAGGAGGGGCACACCCTCCATGCCACACCGGAGGAGGCTAAGAAGGAGACCCTGCAGCAGCTTGAGGTCTACGCAGATCTCTGCGAAAATTACCTCGCCATGCCGGTCATCAGGGGCAACAAGACCGAGAAGGAGAAGTTTGCCGGTGCGGAGAACACCTACACTATTGAGTGCATGATGCACGACAAGAAAGCGCTCCAGTCCGGCACAAGCCACTATTTCGGCGACGGCTTTGCAAAGCAGTTCAATATCACCTTTACCGACAAGGACAACAAGCAGAAATACCCCTTCCAGACCTCCTGGGGCATGTCCACCCGTATAATCGGCGGCATAATCATGACCCACGGCGACAACAGCGGCCTTGTGCTGCCCCCCAGAATTGCGCCGGTTCAGGTCATCGTGGTTCCCGTGGCTCAGCACAAGCCCGGCGTGACCGAGAAGGCAAACGAGCTCTTTGAGACCCTCAAGGCCAATGGGATCAGGGTGAAGATCGACACCAGCGACAACAGCCTCGGCTGGAAGTGCGCGGAGTACGAGATGAAGGGCGTCCCCCTTCGTCTTGAGATCGGACCCAGAGATATAGAAAACAATGTCTGTATGGCGGTGAGAAGAGACAACGGCGAGAAGATCTCCGTATCTCTGGACGAGCTGGCTGAAAGAATTCCCCAGCTCCTTGACGATGTGCAGAACGGCCTCTATGAGAAGGCCAGTAAAAACCTTCAGGAGCACACCTATGTGGCCCATACTCTGGAGGAGGCAAAGAAGATCCAGGAGGAGCACGGCGGCTTCATCAAGACCATGTGGTGCGGCGACCTGGAGTGCGAGCTTGCAATGAAGGAGAAGGCCGGAATGTCCTCCCGCTGCATCCCCTTTGAGCAGGAGCATCTGGATGACGTCTGCGCAGTCTGCGGAAAGCCCGCAAAATATATGGTCTACTGGGGCGTGGCCTACTGATAGGGCTCCGCTCAGCAGTCCCGCATAAACGGCAGCTGACAAGAAAGAATAAAATTACAGCGCCCCCGGAAATTCCGGGAGCGCTGCTTTTTTATGTATTCAATTCAGAAATTGAAAACCGGATTACTCCGCCTCGGCGGGAGTTTCGGCAGCGGCGGCCTTTTTCGCCTCCACATCAGACTCGGGGCAGTCATACTCCCAGTTCCACGGGTTCTTTTTGCAGACCTTGTCTGCAAAGGGGACAAATATGGACAGGAGTCCGAAGAGCGCCAGAGCCCAGCAGTACCAGAGGCTGGAGATGATCTCCGTGGGGGCCATGGCGATGCCGTAGGTGGTGGTCAGTGAGGCCGTGAGCAGGAGTTGTGCGCCGTAGGGGACTATGCCCTGGAACACGCAGGCGAAAACGTCCAGCAGGGACGCGGTGCGTCTGGGGTCCACCTTGTATTCCTTGCTGATGTCCTTTGCCATGCTGCCGCTGACGACGATGGCCACGGTGTTATTGGCGGTGGCGCAGTCTGCAAGGGAGACCAGGGCCGCAATGCCCACCTGCGCGGACTTGTTGCCCTTCATAAGGCCCCTCAGCTTCTCAATGAGCCACACAATGCCGCCGTTGTGGGCGACCATCTCGGACATGCCGCCGCAGAAGAGAGTGAGGAAAAAGACCTCATTCATGCCGGTGAAGCCGTCATACACATTCTGGGCAAAGCTGAAGATGTCCAGTGCGCCGGTGGCAAAGCCCACAATGGCCGCGGCAAAAATGCCGATGGTGAGCACGAGGAAAACATTCATGCCTATGAGCGCCAGCACCAGAACCAGCAGATAGGGCACGACCTTTATAAAGCTGTAGTCCAGAGATTCAAGAGTGGGCATCACATCGGGGCGGCCCACAATGAGGAGAATGATTATGGTGAGGATTGCGGCGGGGAGAGCAATAAAGAAGTTGATGCGGAACTTGTCCCTCATCTCAACGCCCTGGGAACGGGTCGCCGCAATGGTGGTGTCGGATATCATGGAGAGGTTGTCGCCGAACATGGCGCCGCCCACGCAGGCACCCAGCATCAGGGGAACACTCAGTCCGCCCTTGTCGGCAACGCCCACCGCAATGGGGACAATGGCGCTGATGGTGCCCATGGATGAGCCGGTGGCAGTGCCGAGAAATGCGGAGATGATGAACATTCCGGCGGCAAGGAACTGTACAGGCACCAGGCTGAGCCCCAGATTTACCGTGGCATCCCGTCCGCCCATGGCGGTTGCAACCGCGGAAAAGGCGCCGGCCAGGAGATATATTATAAGCATCGTGAGGATATCCTCATTTGCAGCGCCCTTTGCGAAAATGCGGAAGCGGTCATTGAGACTGCCCTTTGTCATTGCAAAGGCCACCAGCACGGCAATAAACATGGCCGTAACAGAGGGGAACTGGTAGAAGGCCATCTCCACACCCTTGTGCTGGAGTATGAGGCCCGCGCCCAGATAAATGGCTACAAATATCAGGAACGGAATCAGAGCAAATCCGTTGCCCTTTTTATTAAGCTTCTCTTTCATTTCTTCTCCACCTTTTCGGATATATTCTTAAGTATTATACACCATCACTTCAGGCAAAACAATCAGCTGAGGCCCGGTATTTCAGATTATTTCCCTCAGAACTCAGAATTTTTCCCCCAGTCTCGCACCGTATTTCTCTATTATGAAGTCCAGGTCCTTGTCCCCCCTGCCGGAGAGATTTATGAGTATGGAGCCCCGGCCCATCTTTTTTGCCAGCTTCATTGCATAGGCCACGGCGTGGGCGCTCTCAATGGCGGGAATTATCCCCTCGAGTCTGGAGAGCCGGAAAAAGGCGTCTATGGTCTCCTCATCGGAGATGACATCATATTTTACCCGCCCAAGATCGTGGAGGAAGGCGTGCTCAGGGCCGGAGGCGGGGTAGTCAAGGCCGCTTGCCACCGAATACACCGGGGCAGGGTTCCCCTCCTCATCCTTGAGCATTATGCTGTTGAAGCCGTGCATTATCCCCTCGGTGCCGAATTTCATGCTGGCGGCGTTGTCCCCCATTCCCGGGCCCCGGCCCAGGGGCTCAACCCCGTATATGTCCACGGGGTCGTTGAGAAAGCCGGAGAATATGCCCATGGCGTTGGAGCCTCCCCCCACGCAGGCCACCACCGCGTCCGGCAGCTCCCCTGTCATGGATATGAACTGCTCTCTCGCCTCAATGCCCACGACGCTCTGGAAATCCCGCACCATCATGGGGAAGGGGTGGGGGCCCACAACTGAGCCTATGCAGTAGATGCAGTCCCTGTACTCCCTGCTGTAGGCGGCAAAGGCGGCGTCCACGGCCTCCTTCAGGGTGGCGTTCCCCTCCTTCACCTCCACCACATTTGCGCCCAGTATTTTCATCCTGGCCACATTGGGGGCCTGTTTTTTGATGTCCACAGAGCCCATGTAGATGTCGCAGTCCAGACCGAAATAGGCCGCCGCCGTGGCAAGGGCCACACCGTGCTGTCCGGCACCGGTCTCGGCGATGACTTTCTTCTTGCCCATGTACTTTGCCAGCAGCGCCTCACCCATGCAGTGGTTCAGCTTATGGGCGCCGGTGTGGTTCAGATCCTCCCGCTTCACATAGAGCTGCACATTGCCTATGCTGCCGGAGAGCCTCTCCAGATACGAGACCGGCGTGGGGCGGCCCTGAAATTCTTTCCGGATTCTCCTGAGCTCACTTATAAAGCGGCGGGATTTGCAGATGGTGAAATAGGCCTCGGTTATCTCCTCCATGGCCTTTGCCAGATCCTGGGATATATAGCATCCGCCGTATCTGCCGAAATAGCCCTTCTCATCGGGGTAGTTTTTAAAATATGTATCAAAGTCAACACCGTTGAATTTCATTTTAATATTCTCCTTTATTCAGTTTAATAAATAATAATGCGGGCCCTGCCGCGAAATTTCAAATAAGTATTTGATTTCAGCCCCGCCATCGTCTGCCCGGACACATATTTTTTACCTCCGCAAAGAAAAATTCCTCTGATTCGTCTCCCTCAGAGGAATAAAAAAGCGCCCCTGACGGAAACAGACTTCCGTCAGGGACGAATATAAACTATCCGCGGTGCCACCCCGAATTCAGGGCCCAAGCCCTGCGCTTGACAGGATACCAGCATATCCCCGGCAACTGACGCATGCCCCCGCGTCGCAGAATACTCTGTGCAAGCACATTTCACTGCGCCCTCTGCGGTCCATTTGACAATCTGTCTCCTGTCCGGCTCTCAGCCGCCCGGACTCTCTGTGAGGGCATAACTGCCTTTATCTCCGCTTCATCGGTTTAAAATATTAAATTAACTGGATTATAACATTGCTGCCGCTCCCTGTCAACGGGAAAACTGTCCCTTTCAGGCAGAAAATCAAAGGGGCAACGGAAATTTTGGGAAATGTTTTCCGTATTTACTTCCGTCCTTTTCGGCAGAGCCGCTCTTGCGAAATTGAAGCCCTTGAAATGCCCGGCGGGGCGTGATATTCTGGCGGTGAAGAATCAAAATACAGATTTAACCGACAGGTCAAAGAGGTATTCAGTATGGAAAAGAAAACAAGAATTATCATCTCCGCCGCCTTTGTTATAAGCCTCCTGCCCATGCTTCTGCCTCAGTACGGCGGCTGCAGGGGTGTGCAGGAGATAAGCGGCCTTGTAAATCTCTCAAATCCTGTGGGGATCATATCTGTAATTCTCTTCTTCGCCGGAATCCTCTTTGAGAAAAAACATATGGGGCTAATCGGCTGTATCGGCGTTGCGGCCTCAGAGATATTTGAATTTCTCACCTGGCACATCATGACGATCAGCGGGCAGTTCAGTCTGGAGACAAGCTTCCGCCTCGCCTATCCCGAATTTTACATAGGCCTTGCGGCTTCGGCTGCTATGATTGTCTTGTATTGCTTTTTGGTATTCCGGAAGGAGCCGGATGACAGGGAAAAATAAAAAAATAAAAACTGCGCCCGCGGAAAATTCCGCGGGCGTTTAACTATATTAGATAAGTTTATCACGCTGTAAATCTTATGGGGATACAGGCTGAATTACTCCATCTTATACAGAAGAAGAGTACGAATGACGGACTCCGTGAGTAAGCCCAGGTCCGCCGCCGCGGTCTTTTTTATCTCCTCAAAGCTGCAGGGGCCCTTCACCGCACTGAAAATTGCGCTGATGCCGCAGTCGTACAGGGCCTCTGCCCCTCTCCCGATGCTGCCGCAGAGGGCAAGGCAGGGCACCCCCGCTTTTTTGCAGCGGAGCCCCACACCTGCAGGGACTTTTCCGGCGGCGCTCTGCCAGTCTATCCGCCCCTCCCCTGTGATCACAAGGCAGGTATTCCGGAGCTCTTCGTCGAACTTTGCCGCCTCAAGGAGCAGCTCTGTTCCGGGCTTCAGCTCCCCCTTCAGCATCAGCAGCACCCCGGCACCCATTCCGCCGGCGGCCCCTGTCCCGGGAGCTTTGGCACAGCCTGTGCCGTACTTCTCCTCCAGCACCCTCTCAAAATGGCAGACGCCTCTCTCCAGGATTTCCTGCATCTCCCTGTCCGCACCCTTCTGGGCCGAGAAAGTATATACTGCACCGTTTGGGCCGGATAGCGGGTTTGATACATCGCAGGCAGCGCAGATCTCCACATCCGGCATTCTCTCCGGCTCTGCGATGCAGCAAATCTTTTCCAGATTGCAGGCCGCAGGCTCCACCTCAGCACCTCTGCTGTCATAAAAGCGGAAGCCCAGGGCCCCGGCCATTCCTGCACCGCAGTCATTGGTGCAGCTGCCGCCGAGACCCAGCAGGATTTTTTTAATCCCCCGCCTCTCTGCGTCCAGAATCAGCTCACCCACGCCCCGGGTCGTGGTGTGCAGCGGGTCCTCCCTCCCCCTTACAAGGGGGAGTCCCGCCGCCGCGGCCATCTCCATCACGGCACTCCCGTCGGGCAGGATTCCGTAGGCGGCCTTCAGCTTTTCACCCAGAGGGCCGGTCACATCGGCCTCAACCCGCGTTCCCCCCAGCACACGGAGGAAAGAATTCACCATCCCCTCTCCCCCGTCCGCCATGGGCAGAGAGATAAGCTCCGCCTCCGGGAGATATTTTTTAATTGCCTCCCTCTCAATGCGGCAGACCTCCTCCGCAGAGAGTGTGCCCTTGAAGGAATCCGGGGCCAGTATAATTTTTTTCATATCCGGCTCTCCTTATTCTCAGTCCGCAAAAATGAAGTTCTGCGGAAATTCGGTCTCCTCCGGCCGGGGGCCGTCAATAAACACCTGCCGGAAGCTGTCCAATGCGGAAAAGCAGAAAAGCCCCGCAATGCTCAGCTTGCTCCGGTCTGCAAGGAGATAGCTCTCGGCCGCGTTCTCCATGGCGATTTTCTTCAGGCGCATGCACTCCATATCTGTCTCATAGGCCGTATTTTTGGATATATTCAGGCCCATACAGCCTAAAAATGCCCTGTGGAACTGGAAAAGTCTGAGATTTTCCTCCGCCATGGGGCCAAGGGCGGCCCTGTCTGCCCGGGAAAGTCTGCCGCCGAGAACAAAGACCTCCGCCTTCGTCTCCGCATTCAGTCTGCGGCCCAGCTCAAAATTCGGGGTCACAATCTGTATGGGCAAGGTGAGGAGCAGCGGGGCCATGGGCGAGATGCTTGTCCCCATGTCGAGAAAAATACACTCCCCCGGCTTTACCACAGCCGCTGCGGCCGCCGCGATGCGCCTTTTTGCCGCCGTGTTCACGCTGTTCTTCGCCTGGGATGACAGCTCCACATCAAAGCGGCCCTCCTCCCCCTCGGGGCGCATGGCGCCGCTGAGAACGCGCCGCAGCTTTCCCTGCTTCTCCAGCTTCTCAAAATCCCGGCGCACCGTGGCGTCAGATACGCCCAGCTCTGCGGCTATGCTCTTGTAGTCCACTATGCCCGCCTCATTCAGGCGGTTTATGATATAAAGACCTCTCTCTGACGCAATCATATCTCTGCTGCCTCCGGCTCAGTTTTTCATCCTGTCAAGGAAGGCCGCCCCTATGGTACCCGCGGCGTTGCCCCTGACGGCACAGGCTATCGGGGGAACCGGCACGGCCTCGCCGTTGAAGGTGTATTTTTTAACCTTTTCCCTCAGGGGCTTCATGAGATATTCCCCCTGGGCTGAAAGTCCGCCGCCGATGATCACAATATTGGGTCTGAATATGCTGATAAGCCCCCCGATGCCGTGGGCCACATATTCCTCATACTGATCTATAACCTCAAGGGCGGTCTCATCCCCCTGCTGTGCGCAGTCGAATATTACCCGCCCGTTTATCTCTCCCCTGTTTTTGAGGGCCTCATGGAGCGCGGACTCGGGATGGAGCTCCATGGCCTCCTTGGCCTGCCGTATGAGGGCCGTCACAGAGGCATAGGCCTCATAGCAGCCCTCTATGCCGCAGGTGCATTTGATGCCCCCGTGTACAAGGGGAAAATGCCCCGGCTCCGTGCCCAGGAAGTCGCCGCCGCTGTAGAGCCGGTTATTTATGATAATTCCGCCCCCGACGCCGGTACCCAGAGTGAGCATGATAACATTTCTAAATCCCTTTGCCGCGCCTGCCAGGCTCTCTCCCACCACGGCGCAGTCCGCATCATTGCCCAGATATACCGGTATGGGGAAATACTTTTCCATCTCCCGGCGCAGGGGCATGTCGCACCAGTTATTGTTGTTGGAATATACAAGCCTGCCCTCATCATCTATGCTGCTGGGGACGCCCACGCCCACGGAGCGGAAATCGCTGAGCCGCAGGCCCATCTCCCTTGCGAGAGCCCTGGCGCAGCCAGCCATGTCCGCCACCGCTTTTTCAAATTCCGGCGCGGTGGGCACGGAGCGGCTGCATACCACGTTGTATTCCTCATCCACGGCGCCCATTTTGATGGCGGTGCCCCCCAGATCTATTCCGATGCGGTATTCCATATAAATATCTCCCTTCCCGCCTGCGTGCAGCTTTACAGTATTTTCTGCACCCATTATAGTATTATTTGCATATATCGTCAATTATTTTCATATATTTTCACATTTTGAAGAACAATGATTTTTCTTGCATATTTATGAGAGCTAATATATAATTATATTATACGGAATATGGGTTCCATGTCAACGAAAAATAATGAATAAACGGAGGTCTTAAAATGGACAAAACAAAGGTTGCCGTACTGGGCTGCGGCTTTATTTCCCACATCCACGTATCTTCCTACAAGCGTTTTGTGCCCGACGCAGAGGTGGTGGCGGTCTACGCCCGGCATCTGGACAAGGCAAAGGCTTTTGCAGAGGAGATGGGAATTCCCGCATATTATGACGATGTGGACAAACTCCTTGCGGAGTGCGACTGCGACATCGTGGATATCTGCATACCGAACTATCTCCACCACGACGCCTGCCTGAAGGCGGCAAAGGCGGGAAAACATGTGATAGTGGAAAAACCCCTCTGCCTTTCCGTCCGGGAGGCGGATGAGATGATCGCCGCCTGCAGGGAGAACAACCGTCTCCTGATGTACGCGGAGGAGCTCTGCTTTGCTCCCAAGTATGAGCGGGTGCGGGCCATAGTGGAGAGCGGTGCCGTGGGCAGCGTCTACATGCTCAAGCAGTGCGAAAAGCACTCCGGCCCCCACAGCCGCTGGTTCTATGAGTCTGACAAGTCCGGCGGCGGCGTCATGATGGATATGGGCTGCCACGCCATCTCCTGGTTTATGTGGATGCTCAAGGGCGCAGTGCCCAAAAATGTCTACGGCAACTTCATGAGGGTATATCAGGACACCGACGCCGAGGATAACTCCGTCACCCAGATTGAGTTTGACTACAAGGGCCGCAAGGTCCTGTGCATCGGCGAGGACAGCTGGGTAAAGCAGGGCGGCATGCAGGACTGCATAGAGATCTACGGCGACAAGGGCGTCGTATATTCAGACCTCTTCCAGGGCAACTCCTCCCAGATATACAGCCTCGACGGCTATGACTACGCCAGCGAGAAGGCCGGCGCCACCAACGGCTGGACCTTCCCGATATTTGAGGAGGCCTTCAACCAGGGCTATCCCCAGGAGCTTGGCCACTTTGTGGACTGTGTCAGAAACGGCAAAAAGCCTGTCTCGGACGGCGAGCTGGGCAAGGCCACGCTGGAGATCATCCACGCCGCCTATGCCTCGGCGAAAAAGGGTGCCAAGGTGGAGCTGCCCTTCCAGTCCACCGCCGAGAAGCCCGTTGAAAACTGGAGGTAAGCATGAGGCGATTCTCCGATGACGGAGAGCTGGGTCAGTACACAGCTGACATAATTGAGGCCCTTGTAAAGGCAAAACCGGAGGCTAAAATCTGCATTGCCGCCGGAACCAGCTCCTTTCCGGTCTTTGACGCCCTGGCGGCGCGGGTGAAGAGCGGGAGACTCTCCTTCAAAAAAGCCAGCTTTTTCGGTATGGATGAGTGGTGCGGCCTTCCCATGGATGCGGACGGGGCAATGGCGGATTTCCTCCGGCGGCATTTTCTCAATGCCGTGGATTTCGGATATACCTTCCTTTTTGACGGCATGGCGGAGCCTGAGGCCGAGTGCGCCCGGGCTGAGGAATTTTTCCGCCGCCGCGGGGCGCTGGATATAATCGTTTTCGGCATAGGCGTGAACGGGCATGTGGCGCTGAACGAGCCCGGCGTCTCCCCTGATGAGAGGACCCACGTGGCCGCGGTCTCCCCTGTCACCGCAAATGTTGCGCAGAAGTATTTCAGCGGTAAAGCCCCGAAGCTCACAAAAGGCATAAGCATAGGCCTTGCCAACGCGGCGGAGGCGGGCAAAATCCTCCTTGTGGCGAATACTCCCGCCAAGCGTCACGCCGTGGAGGAGATTTTAAAGCTCCTTGCCGCAGGACAGAGCAGCCGGGAATATCCCGCCTCCATAGCCGCGGCCATGCCCGGGGCGGAGCTTTTGGTGACCGATGCGGTTTTTGAATAGCTGAGTCCTTGCACCGGTTTGGGTCTGGTTATACCGCAGGAGGGAATGAGCCGCTGTTAACGGCAAATTTCCGGTACAAATCTGAAAATTTAAGAGAGAAGCAGCACGCGAAAATTATCGCGTGCTGCTTTTGTATTTATTCAGGAAATCCCGCCCGGCTATAGTCTGTGAAATCTTTGCAGATCTGCTGTCAGTCCGTGTTTTACTGCGTCTCCTCCGAAGCGGAAAAAATCTTCTTGAAGATGTCCTCTCCGAAGGCCGTTTTCAGGGGCTTTCCCAAAATAAGCCGGAAGCTGCGCTTCCCGTTCTCCCTTCTGTCAGCCCGGAGGCACAGGGTCTCAGGCAGCTCCGCAAACTTCATGGCGTAATTTATGAGATGCGTCACTGTAAACATCTCCACATCCCTCTCCAGCAGTGCCCGGGTGATCTGGCTCAGGATTTCAGAGCCCTCCGGGTCGTTGGTGGAGGCGAAGGACTCATTGGAGAGCAGCATGCCCCCCGGCACCATGCCGTCAATTATTCCGCTCATTCTCCCGAGCTCCTCGTCCAGCTTGCCGCTGTCCATCTCAGCGTCCTCCTCCCGTTTGAAATGGGTATAGATGCACCTTTTTACCGGGAAGACGCAGCTCTCAGCGCAGACAAAGAGTCCGCACTGGGCCATGAGCTGACACTGGCCTATGCTCCTGAGGAAGGTGGTCTTGCCCCCCTGATTGGCGCCGGTTATGAGGCAGAGCTTCTTCCCGCCCATCTCCAGCGTGTTGCCCACAACCTCTCCGCCCTTCAGCAGTCCCAGACTGCAGTCGCAGAGCTCCCGCCAGAGCTGTTTCCCGTCTCTGTCCGGCACCGGGAAGCTGTGAGGCAGCCCCAGCTTCTCCAGCCTGTCCCGGAGATTCAGCGCCCCCACATAGAAGGCCAGCTCTTTTCTCAGCTGTTCCGTGAAGCTCTCCAGGCTGTCGGCGGCCTGAGCCATGGCATTTGCCACCTCGTTTATGGCCCTGTCCCGGCGCGCCCCCAAATCGGCTGCCCCGGCCATATCCCGCTCCGCCACGGTGTAGGAGGGGAGGGTCAGCCAGCGCAGGCGGGCAAAGCCCCGGTCCTGCTGCCGCTTCACATAGGAAATCCCCTGCAGGAATGAGCCGAAGCCCGCGCTTATGAGGATCCCGTCGCTCTGGTCCAGCCCGCTCTCCAGAGAGCGGACCTCGTCCAGATATTCCTCCGAGAGCTCCCGGGACAGTGTGGAGGAAAAGCGGCGCAGTCCCTCTGAGGAAAATTTTACATTCTCCACGGCCCTGCGTATCTCCACCAGGGCCTCCATATATATATTCAGGAGATAGGCGGCGCTGGAATAGATCGAGGAGAGGTACCTTGAGCTGAGGCGGTACCAGGAGCCCCTTCTCTTTCCCTCCGCCTCCTGACAGATTCTGTACAGTCTGCGGATGAGCCCGGGCCTTGCGATGCAGTCTCTCAGAATGTCCTGACGGAAAATTATCTCCTCCCCGGACTGGAGAGGCCTGTCCAGAAGCTGCCTGCAGACCGAATAGATCTCGTTATTTCCGCCGCTCATGGCTTTCAAAATATGTTCCAGCTCCAGATCCGCGAAGCGCTCATCCCACCGGGCATCGGGCTTTTCGCTCCACACCGGCTCGGCATCCTGATACAGCAGTCCTGCCCTCATGGTGAAATCCTCCTTAAAATCTGCTCATAGCCGAGGCCGTGCCCTGCGGCCAGGGTCATGGCGTAGGCAAGGCCATCCGGCGGTCTCCTGACCACCTTAAATGTCCGCTTTCCAGGGTCATCGGGGTCAACCGTGCTCACCATGCTGACGGTGCCGGGGCCGCAGTCCGCGAGGGCGTCCAGAAAGGTCACGATCACGCAGCGGGCGCCGATCTCGGTCAGCTTCTCCATCATGTATCTCCCCAGCTTCTCAGCGTCCTCCAGAACCGTGGAGGCGAAAATCTCATTTATGATAACAAGGCTGCTGGCCGTGGTCCTCTCAAGGAGGCTGTGGAGCCGCTTCAGATCGTCCTCCAGCTTCCCGCTGAGCTTTGTCAGGTCCTCTTCCCGCTCAAAGTGGGTGAGCACCTGGTCCGGCAGCAGCAGATTTGCGGCGCTCCCCGGCACGGAGAGACCCAGAGATGCCAGATAGTGGATCTGCCCCAGTGCCCGGGCGAAGGTGGTCTTTCCCCCCTGGTTGGGGCCGGTCACAACGAGGATTTTTTCCCGTCCCTCCAAATAGAAGTCATTTCTGACAATTCTTCTCCCGATCTTCTTTGCCAGAACGATGTCGAAAAAGCCGCTGCAGAACAGCCTTCCCCCGCCGAAATCCGGAAAGCAGAAGGGCAGGCCGCAGCCCATGAGATCCCCCGTTCTGTCCAGCCAGGAGAGGTAAAAGCGCATCTCCCGGCAGAATTTCAGCAGCCCCGTGTCAATGAAATCCGAATACTTACGGATATATTCCGTGAGCCGGTTAAAAAGCGCCGGATAGATGCGGGATAGGCAGCTGAGCACAGCGGCCTCCACATGCTCCGCGCGGGGGCACTCCTCCAGCTGCTGGCGGTAATCCTTCCCGCCCTCCCGCCGGAATTTGCTGAAGACCGCGGTGATTTTCTCCGACAGATTCTCCTCACCTTCATATTTTTTCACATGGACTGTCCCGTTTTTAATCAGCATACAGTACTGCTCCCGGTCGAAATCCCGCCGGAGCTCAATCTGATTTTCCCTGAGTCCGGTGTAAAAATCCGACTCACAGAGCTCCTCCAGAGACCCCGCCGCAAGCCTCAGCCCCCGGGATTTCAGCCCCATCTCCGGAAGTCTCCGGCGTAGAGCCTCAATACTGCGGCAGTAGCGCTCCCCAAAGTCCAGGATATGGCCGAAAAGCAGGTAGTTGCAGCTCCTGGGGCTTCCGGATCGGAGCTCCTCCTCCGCCCGCTCCTGCTGCTTTTTCAGCTCACATATCTCCCGTGAAAAGCTGTCCAGGATTTTCCTGTTGTCCCCCCGGAGGAGGTCTTTGAAAATCTCCTGCCGGAAGACGATGTCCTCCGGACTTTTCAGAGGCGTATGGTAGAGAGGGGCCAGGTCGAAATATTTTTCTCTCTCCAGTATGGGGTCTATAAGCTTGTCCAGATTCAGGTCCCGAAAGCAGTCCGGTTCTTCCGAGGTCAAAATCTGACCGCCATTTCCACAGAATAAAACACTTTGAAACATGCCCGTCCCTCCAAATAAAAAAAGCCGACGGCCTCTGCACATGCAGAAGTCATCAGCTCTAAGCAATTTCGGTATAACCGCGGGAGTACTTCTTTCCCGATGAAATTCTACCACAGATTTTCGGTAATTTCAATCCGAAAGAATTCCTTTTTCCACTGCGGCAGTACAGGCCGCAGACAATTCTTGACAGGTGCGGGATTTTTCAGTATAGTGGAAGGGCTATTGTGATGATCTGTCCTGCAGTTCATCCTGCCGTCTTTATGCGGCCTGCTTTAGTATCTTTGAGCGGGTGCATAGAGATTTTTTTATTTCATAGGCACTTTAAGCGGACAGGAGATTTAAAATATGCAGTTTTCACAGCATTTCACATACAGGAGAATACTCCGTGCGGCGTTCCCCCCTGTGGTAATGATGCTCTTCACATCCCTCTACAGCGTGGCGGACGGCCTCTTCCTCGCCAACTTTGCGGGCAGGGACGCCTTTGCCGCCGTGGGCTTCATCACGCCCTATCTGATGCTCTTCAACAGCGTGGGCTTCATGTTCGGCACCGGCGGAACCGCCCTGATTGCAAAAAAGCTGGGGGAGAACAGGGCCTCCGATGCAAATGAAATATTTTCCACTCTGGTCCTGTGCTCGGCCCTCACCGGGGTTCTGCTCACCGCGGCGGGACAGATCTTTCTCCTCCCTGCCGCAAGGCTCCAGGGGGCTACCGGGGCGCTGCTGGAGAACAGCCTCCGCTACGGCCGCATCTACCTCCTTGGGACCGCGCCCTGTCTTGTGCAGTTTGAGTTTGAGGCCCTGTATTCCTGCTCCGGGAAAAGCCGGCTGGGGCTCATATCCTCCGTCGTCTCCGGACTGATGAACATCCTGCTGGATGCCCTCTTCCTGGGGGGCTTCGGCTGGGGCATCACCGGCGCCGCCGCTGCCACGGTCATGAGCCAGTGGATGGGCGGACTCTTTCCCGTCTTCTACTACGGCAGGGAGAACAGCAGTCAGCTCCGCCTTGTGAAGGGCCGCTTCCGGGGGCGGGAGCTCCTGAAAATCTGCGCCAACGGCTCCTCCGAGATGGTGAACAATGTCTCCATCTCCGTGGTGAGCTTTTTCTACAATATCCAGCTCATAAACTACGCGGGGTCCGACGGACTTGCCGCCTACGGGATCATGAACTATGTGAGCTTTCTCTTCACCGCGGTGTTCTGGGGCTACATCACCGGGATTGCACCTGTCATCAGCTTCCACTACGGGGCAAAGAACTGCGGGGAGCTCAGGAGCCTGCTGAGGAAAAGTCTGGTGCTGGCGGGCTGCTGCTCGGCCGTGATGTTCCTCCTGTCCGAGCTTCTGGCGGAGCCCATCTCTCTCATGTACGCGGGCCATACGCCTGGGCTTCTGGAGATGAGCGTCCACGGCTTCCGGCTCTTCGCATTCAGCTTCCTGTTCTCGGGGCTGTCGATTTTCTTCTCCTCCTTCTTTACTGCCCTGAATAACGGGCTCATCTCCGCGCTTCTCTCCGCCTCCAGGGTCTTTCTCTTCCAGATTCCCTCGGTTCTGCTGCTGCCGCTGCTCTGGGGGCTGGACGGGATATGGCTCTCCGTGGGGGCTGCCGAGTGCATGTGCGTCCTGCTGGGCGTCTTTTTCCTTTTGAAAAACAGAAAAAAATACGGATACTGACTACAATTCTGGAGGCTTATAAAATGAAATTTGCGTTTATCATCATGGGGACGGGCTTCGACCCCAAATCTGATGTTGCTGTGATCCACGGCGGGGATGCCCGTATAATAGGCGTTTCCTCTATTGAGGAGGCCTGCAGGGAGGCAGAGGTGCTCATGGCAGAGGGAGTTTCCTGCCTTGAGCTCTGCGGTGCCTTCGGGCCTGAGGGGGCGGAGAAGGTCATAGAGGCCACTGAAAACCGGCTAGCTGTGGGCTATGTCACCCATCTGCCCGCCCAGGACGGCATTTTTGAGGCGCTTTTCGGTGCCTGAGTGCTGCGCCCTGAGGGGAATACAGGTAAAAAGGCCCGGGGAGCTCTGACATGCAGGGTTCCCCGGGCCTTTGATTTTAGATGTTTTACAAATCTATAAAAACGGTGTACCATAGGTTCTGAAATATATAATCTGACAAAGGAGCATTGCCGTGAAGGGACAGGAATTTATTTTAAATACGGAGCAGCTGGAAAATGCCGTCAAGGATTTCGTCCATGATTTCTGCGAGGACAAGCACAATATTCACACTCAGCCTGTGATTCAGGAGGCGGAGCAGCCCCAGCTGGACAAGCTGAGAAATATGGAGATTCCGAAAAAGGGGCGTCCGGTGGAGGAAGTGGTGGAGGAGATGGAGCGGGAGGTATATCACTTCTGCGGCAACGCCAACCACCCCCGCTTCTTCGGCTTTGTACCCGGCCCCGCCTCCTGCGTCAGCTGGCTTGGGGATGTGATGACCGCGGCCTACAACATCCACGCCGGGGGCAGCAGGCTCTGTCCCACTGTAAACTGCATTGAGCAGAATCTGATACGTTGGATGGCAGATCTGGCCGGCTTCGGGCCTAAGGCCGGCGGAATTTTTGTCAGCGGCGGCTCCATGGCAAATATTACGGCCCTCACCGCGGCCAGAGACCGGAAGCTCACGGAGAACACGCTCCACCTGGGTGTGGCATATGTCTCCGACCAGACCCACAGCTCCGTGGCCAAGGGTCTGCGGATAATCGGCATCACCGAGGGGAGGCTGCGCACCATCCCCACCGATGAGAATTTCCGCATGCGCACCGACCTCCTGGAGCAGGAGATCAAAAAGGACATTGAAAATGGCATGATACCCTTTGCCGTCATCGGTACGGCGGGGACCACAAACACCGGGAGCGTGGACCCGCTCCGGGAAATCGCGGACATATGCAAAAAATACGAAATGTGGTTCCATATAGACGGGGCACTGGGGGGTTCGGTTCTCCTCAGCAGCAGACACAGGGATATGCTGGACGGGGTGGAGCTGGCCGACAGCCTCAGCTGGGATGCCCACAAGTGGCTATTTCAGACCTACGGCTGCGCGGCGGTTCTGGTGAAGAATCTGGCGGATCTTGAGAAGAGCTTCTCCGTGACTCCGGAATATCTGCGGGACCTGAGTCAGGACAGCGATATGATAAACGTCTACGACATCGGGATTGAGCTCACCCGCCCCGCAAGGGGGCTGAAGCTCTGGCTCACCCTCCAGGTGCTGGGTACCGAGCTCATGGGTTCGGCCATAGACCAGGGCTTCCAGCTTGCAAAATGGGCCCAGGAGACTCTTGAGAGTCAGGAGAACTGGGAGATCGTCTCTCCGGCACAGATGGCTATGGTGAATTTCCGCTACTCCCCCGCCGACCTCACGGAGGAGCAGAAGGATGAGCTGAACGAAAAAGTCTCCGCCCGCCTCAACGAGAGCGGCTATGCGGCCATTTTCACCACCGTGCTGAACGGACATGTGGTTCTCAGGCTCTGCGCCATCCATCCGGAGACCACAAAGGATGACATACAGACCACCCTGCAGCTTATGAACAAATACGCCCTGGAAATTCACGGGCAGATGCATCAGGGAGACAACCCGACAGGCTCCTCCCTCTGATTCAGAATATAAGAAAGCCCCCGAAGGCCGCCGTTTCCGCGGTCTTCGGGGGCTGAAATTTTTATATATGTCTGTGCCTGATGGAGATTTATTCCTCCGGGGCGTCCCTGTGCTTTTTTGTACCCATGATGCTGTTGTGATAGAGAATGCTCATGAGTATTGAGCAGACAATCCAGCCCATGGGATAGGCGATGGAGATAAGGTTGAAGTTGTTGCCCAGCTGCTTCACGATATAGAGATATATCTGGCGGAAGAGCACAAAGGAGAATAGCATTATAATCGTCGGGACATTTGCATTGCCCACTCCCCTGAGGGCGCCGGCGTATATCTGGTTAAAACAGCAGATAATATAGAAGGGCGCGATGATCCTCAGGAAATGCACCCCGTAGGCTATGACCTCCTCATCGGCCGTAAAGAGACGGCAGAGGTACGGGGAGAGCAGCATCACCACAACCACCAGAAGGCTTGTGATTACAAGGGACATGCGGAGGGATTTTCTGGCCCCCTCCTTCGCCCGGTCGATCTGCTCGGCCCCGAAATTCTGTCCCACAAAGGTGGTGGATGCCATGGAGATGGCCTGCAGGGGGATGAGAATAAAAATATCGATTTTATTGTAGCTGGTCCAGCCAGCCATGCAGGCGGAGCCGAAAAAGTTTATATAGCTCTGGACAAAGACATTGGAAAATGAGGTTATGGCCTGCTGTATGGCGGAGGGCAAGCCTATGTTTAGAATCCGCCTCAGCATATGGGAGTCAAGCCTGATCTTTTTCCAGCGGATTCCGTAGGCCGCCTTGTCTTTTGTTAGGACAATCATCACAAGCACGGCGGAGAGGCCCTGAGCGAGAATCGTGGCAAAGGCTACTCCCGCCACGCCCATGTGGAAGGCGATAACAAAAAGAAGGTCAAACACTATATTGAGAAGCGCGGAGAAACAGAGGAAATATATGGGCCGCCGGGCGTCACCCACCGCCCGGAGTATGCCGGAGCCTATATTGTAGATGAAAAGCCCGCTGAGACCGGAGAAGAATATGCTCAGATACTGCCTCGCGCTGTCCATCACATCTGCAGGTGTTTTCATCAGACGGAGCATTGGGTCAACTATGAAAAGCCCCAGAATCGTGCCGGCAACGGACATGATAAAGGCGCCCGCCATGGTGGTGTGGACGGCCTTTGAAAGCTTCTCGTTGTCGTGGGCGCCGTAGCACTGGGAGACCACCACCGACGCGCCGGTTGCAAGCCCCGCGCCCAGTCCCACAAGCATATTGATAATTGAGGCGGTGCTGCCCACGGCGGCCAGGGCCTCCTTGCCCACAAAACGGCCCACGACAATGGTGTCCACCGTATTGTAGAGCTGCTGAAAAAGCATCCCGATGGACAGGGTGACGGCGTAGGTCACAAGCTGGGAATAAATCGGCCCGCTTGTCATATCTGAATCCCGCCCGCTCATTAAACGGCTCGTAACTGTCACCCCTTAAAATTACTTTTATTTGCAGAATATCTGCCTGGAAATTTCAGATGAGTTCTGTCCCGCTCAATCAGGCAGACAAGAACCCATATTAAATATATTAGGCCGCAGACAGTCCCTTGTCAAGGAAGTCCGTGCGGCTGAGATGTAGATTTTCAGCCCGAATTTTTGTTGAAAAATATCAAATAATATTTATTTAAAACTGTACCATATTATGGTATATTGTTCTCGGAGTTTAAGAAAGGAGGGAAAAATGAGAAAAATTACTGCACTTGTCATGTGCCTTTTTGCAATTCTGTCCCTGGCCGCCTGCGGAAATTCCGGCTCCGGTGAGAATGCACAGCTCCCCAACCCCTTCGTGGACTATGAGACCCCGGAGGAGATGCAGAAAGCCGCCGGTCTGGAGGTCACACTGCCTGAAAATCTCCCAGACTGGGTCAGTGAGACCCTCTACCGCGCCATCCCCGGAGAGCTTGTGGAGGTAATCTACACCGACGGCGACAATGAGATCCGTGTGCGGGTCAAGGAGGGCTCTGAGGATATCAGCGGGGTCTATGATTCCGGCAGTCTCGAGGAAAGAGATGTGCCTCTCGGTGAAAATACCGCTCATCTGAAGGGTGAGACCCTTGAGAGCGGGGAATTTTCCGTTCAGGTCTGTATCTGGAGCAGCAGCGAGGGCCGCAGCTATTCCGTCACCTCACGAAACGGGGTACCCGAGGATATACTCCTGCCCATCGCCGCCCAGGTCAGCTGACAGGCCGGGCCGTCTTCAAAAGCATATTTTTGTCCGTATTAAAAACTGATGATTCTTAAACTCCGGTATTAAAGTCAAAGCGAAATCAATTCCCCCGCATTCAGTCAGAAGCAGAGTCGTAATATGGATTTTTAAAGCTGCCCGATAAGCGGGCAGCTTTTATTTTATAACAGGAGATATTCCTATGGGCTCAATCACCGCCCGGAAATAGCGGTCCAGCTCCTCCGGCGTCTGCTGCATGTGCCCCTTTATCCACCAGTGCACCATATCTACAAAGCTGCAGGTGACGTGATTTATAAGGAACTCAATGGGAATATCCCTTGTGGCCTCTGTCCTGCTGATGCTGAACTGGCTGCGGATGAGCTCATTCATGCTGGTCTTAAAATAAGCCAGAAAGAGCTCACTGCTCTCGCAGGAGAGGAGGCCGAGGATATTGCTGTCGTTCTTCTCCAGATGCTTCAGCAGGTGGCAGAACACGGATCGGGGCGCATCCCTGCGGGAGTCTGCGGAATCCACCGCCACGGCGATAACATGGCCGAAGAGCTCTTCACACACGGATTTCAGGAGTTCATCCTTTGTCTCAAAATGTGCATAGAATGTGGTCCGCCCCACATTTGCGGCGTCTATAATATCCTGAACGGTTATGCTGCTGTAATTCTTTTCCGCCAGCAGGGCCGTAAAAGCGTCATAGATGGCCTTTCTGGTTTTCTGCTGTCTTCTGTCCATAGGCCGCCCCTTTCGGTACAAACAGATGAAACTGTTCCGTAGCAAACAGAGCGCCTGCATTATCCGTTGAACTGTCCGCCCTGTCCGTTTAGAATGATAACGAACATAATGTTTGTTACCGTACTAATAGTACCGAAATTTTGAAGAGATGTCAAGCGGGAGCGGAGAAGATGAGAACTAAAGAAAAAAACTCAATATTTTTGGCAATACTGGCCGCGGCGCTCTATTCCCTCAGCTCCCCGTTGTCAAAGCTGCTGCTGGGGCGGGTCTCCTCTGTTACCATGGCGGGGCTCCTCTATCTGGGTGCCGGCATCGGGCTTGTGATACTGAGACTTATTCAGCGGCTGGCGGGTCTTGCAATCCCGGAAAAAAGGCTCTCGGTGAAGGACGCCCCCTGGACACTTGCCATGGTCCTGCTGGACACCGCGGCACCTATCTGCCTTATGTCGGGGCTCAGAACGACCACCGCCGCCAACGCCTCGCTGCTGAACAATTTTGAAATTGTCGCCACTTCTCTCATTGCGATGTTTATTTTTAAGGAGAAAATCTCAAAAAGGCTCTGGGCGGCGATCTCTCTGGTGACCCTGGCCAGCATTATACTCACAGTGGAGGACGTCTGCAGCTTTCAGTTCTCCTCCGGCTCGCTGCTGGTGCTTTTGGCCTCTGTATGCTGGGGCTTTGAGAATAACTGCACCCGCAGGATCTCCAATAAGGACCCGCTCCAGATTGTGGTAATAAAAGGCTTCGGCTCCGGAATCATCTCGCTGCTTATCGCATCCGCCGCAGGAGAACAGCTGCCGGCGCTGAAATATATCCTCTTTGCGCTGCTTCTGGGCTTTGTCGCCTACGGACTGAGCATTCTCTTTTATATCTATGCCCAGCGCAGTCTTGGAGCGGCAAAAACCAGCACCTATTATGCGGTTGCGCCCTTTATCGGCACCGCGCTCTCTCTTGCCATTTTCCGGGAAGCGCCGCCGCTCTCCTTCTGGATTGCCCTTCTCATCATGGCCTCCGGGGCCCGCCTCGCCTCAACAGAGTGAATCCGGGATAATAAAGACCCGCAGGGCTTAATTGTAGTCCTGCGGGTCGTTGTTGTGATTTGATATTATTCCCACTCTATGGTGCCGGTGGGCTTCGGTGTGAGGTCGTAGAGGACGCGGTTGACGCCCTTTACCTCGCTTGTAATCCTCGCGGTGATATGCTCGAGCAGCTCAAAGGGGATGTTCTCCACTGTGGCGGTCATGGCGTCCACGGTATTGACGGCACGGATTATAACGGGCCAGTCGTAGCTGCGTTTGCCGTCCTTAACACCGGTGGACTTGAAATCGGGTACAACAGTAAAGTACTGCCACACCTTTTCCGCAAGGCCGTTCTTCGCAAACTCCTCCCGGAGTATGGCATCGGATTCCCTCACAGCCTCAAGGCGGTCACGGGTAATGGCGCCTATGCAGCGCACGCCGAGGCCGGGGCCGGGGAAGGGCTGGCGGTTGACCATGGAATCAGGCAGGCCCAGTGCCCTGCCCACTACGCGGACTTCGTCTTTATAGAGGAACTTCAGGGGCTCAACCAGTTTGAACTGGAGATCCTCCGGCAGGCCGCCCACGTTGTGGTGAGATTTTACACCGCCGCTCTCCAGAATGTCGGGATAAATCGTGCCCTGAGCCAAAAACTCGATCCCCTCAAGCTTTCTGGCCTCCTCCTCAAAGATGCGGATAAACTCTGCACCGATAATCTTGCGCTTGGTTTCCGGATCGTCCACACCGGCCAGCTTCTCAAGAAAGCGGTCGGAGGCGTCCACATAGATGAGATTTGCATCCATCTGATGGCGGAAGACCTCAACCACCTGCTCAGGCTCACCCTTCCGCAGGAGGCCGTGGTTTACATGCACGCAGTTGACCTGTCTGCCCACCGCTTTTATAAGCAGAGCCGCCACAACGGAGGAATCAACTCCGCCAGACAGCGCCAGAAGAACCTTTTTGCTGCCTATCTCCCTGCGGAGCCCGGTCACCTGGGCGGCGATGAATGCCTCGGCAAGCTCCGGTGTTGTGATGCGTTCCATATTTTCGGGGCGTTTATTATCTGACATTTTATTCCCTTCCTTTCCACTGACTAGAGAAATTATACATTTCCCGCGGCCTATGTGCAAGTATTAAAAGTTCCGATTTTACGGCCCTCTGCAGCTCTCCCTTTGTGCTCACTGCGGGAAAGGCAGAAGGCAAAGGCCGATTTCCCGGATTCTGCTGAGCGGACTGCAGGATATCCTGTCCGGTCCGCCTGTTCTCTCAGTCCTCCGGGTCTCTGTAGGTGTTCCAGAGTCTCCGCTTATGCTCACTGCGGGCGTGGTAGCGCCGGATTATCTCCCGCTCCTCCCCGCTCACCTCGCCGCCGCTGATATAGCTGTCGATGGCCCTGTAGCTGACGCCCATCTCCTGCTCGTCGGTCTGGCCGTCGTATAGTCCGCCTGAGGGGGCCTTGTCTATCACGCAGCGGGGCGCATTCAGGTATTCAAGAAATTCAAAAATCTCCGTGGCGGTGAGGTCCGCGATGGGGTTGAAATCCGAGGCTCCGTCGCCCCACTTGGTGAAGTAGCCCATGTATATCTCGCTGCGGTTGCCTGTGCCCGCCACAAGTCTGTTCTCTGAGGCGGCGACAGCGTAGAGGGTGGTCATGCGCAGACGGGGCGCAATATTGGTGATGGCCATGTCCGTCATCTCAGTCACACCTTCCAGGGCCTTCAGCTCCGCCTCCCGGACAGGGCTCAGGTCCACAGTCCTTATCTCTATGCCGTAGTTCTCTGCCAGGGCTCTCCCGTCGTCGGCGTCCGCGCCGTAATTCCGCTTTGAGGCGCAGGGCATAATAATTCCCACGGTGTTTTCACAGGCCGCCTTGCAGAGTATACCCACAAGGGCGCTGTCCTTGCCGCCGGAGTTGCCGAAGACTATGCCGGAGCTGCGGCTCTCCTTCAGCAGATTTTTTATATATTCCGTTCTGTTTTCAAATTCTTTTTTGTAGTCCCGCATATTCAGTCCTCCGTTTTTGCTTCATATTTGGGGTCTTTCCAGGCGAAGGAATAGGCATCCTCCAGGTAACCGAACTGTTCGCAGAGCAGCTCATAGCGCTCATTGTAAAAAATCTCGTTTGTGTAGGGGTCCATGCCGTCCACCCGCCAGCCCTCGGTGGTGGGGTCATTGAAAACCGTGGTGTTGATTTTGCAGTTCGGAAGCAGAGATATAATTTTCTCCACCTGCTCTGCCGGTATGGACCTTGAACTCCCCAGCCACAGGCGCTTAAGCCCTGTGAGATTATAGAGCGGGCTTATATCGCTCACATTGGGACAGCGGGCCATGTTCAGATGTCTCAGCTCCGTCAGGCCTCCCAGCGGGCTTATATCCGTGAGCTCGTTGTTGGTCTGTATCTCCAGATATTCAAGCTTTTTGCAGTCTGCAAGGGGGCTCAGGTCCTTCACGGGGTCCATAGCCACGATGAGCACCTCAAGCTCCGGCATATCGGAGACAAAGCTTATATCACTGAGAAAATCATTGTGCCCCAGATCCAGATATTTTACAGCCCTGCAGCAGCTGAGAGCCTCTCCGTCCCTGTCGGTGACAAAGCCCCCCTGTGAGGGCTTGGAGGCCAGAATTTTTTCCGTATCGGTGCGGACACTGTAGCCGCTGCCGAACCAGACCCGCCAGACCACCTCCACGTCAGGGAGAGAATCCCGTATTTTTTTCATATTCTCATTGGAGACGCCGCAGAAATCCATGTCCAGATATTCAAGATTATTCATGCAGCGGGCAGCTCTGTACACCTGTGTGCCCCCGTCGTCCATCCATATGTGGTTCAGGTCCATCTCCCTGTCCTCCAGAGAGAATTCCTTGCCCCAGAGGCCGAACTGATATTTGAAGCAGACATCCGGGCAGCTCCGGGTCAGGAGGAAAATATCATCCCAGGAAAGGCGGCCTGAGGTCTCGTCTCCCAGATATACTATCTCCAGATTAGGGAGGAAGGGAAGTATTTCCGCGGCCTCTGCGGCCCCGGCGGAATCGAGATTTTTCAGGTCCAGACTGTACTCCCAAAGGCCGATCTCCGTGCCTCCCGCATGGAAGCTGTAGTCTGTTTCCAGACCCTCCCGGGCAGAGACGAGCTGCATGACCTCCTGCGCGCTGAAGTCACCGGGGCTGAGTATCAGCCGTCTCAGCTCCGGCAGATATCGGAGGAGTTCAGAGGCCCCGGGTACATCCTCATGGCTGAGGGCAGAGAGGTCAAGCTCTGCCGCATTGCTGTCCGCGGTAATTCCGCCGGGAAAAGCTACGGTATAGAAGATCTCCACCTCCGGGTGCTTTTCACCCCAGCTGACTATCTCATCATAGCAGCTGCTCCCGCTCAGGTCGGCATACTCCAGCGCCGGGAAGCTGTCCAGAAGGTCAATCTCCCCCGGTTCCAGCACTACGGAAATCTCCGTCCTGTCTGCGGGGATATTTTTCCCCTCAAAACTCACTCTTTCCCCGCAGCCGCAGAGCAGAAGCGCAGTCAGAACTGCCAGCAGAACGGGATATATTTTCTTTGAAAGCATATTAAGGCCTCCAATACCAAATTCAGGTTTCACATTTTAGTATAACAAAATACGCTGCGGAATACAACAAAAGCGGAGGGAAAAACAGCTTAAATTTTCCATTATTTTCCTGTGGTATGCTTAACATGGTGCAAAAATCCCGGAGGGCTCTGATACCTTCCGGGATTTTACATTTACTTTGATTTTTCGCCGGATTCAGCGGCAGATTATCCCCGTCTCTGGATTCAGCTGACGGTATGGATGTCCAGCTGATTGAAGGGAATGACAATGTTATTGTCGTCAAAGAGGATCTTCATCTCCCGGTTCAGACGGCGGCGGGCTATAAAGAAATTCTCCTCCTTCACATCGACGCAGACCCTGAGCACCACACTGCTCTCCCCCAGGTCCTGAACTCCGTAATAGGCAGGCTCATCCAGAAAGACATCGGCGTTCCTTATATACATTTTGGGCAGGGCGGGAATGATTATCTTCTCCAGCTTCCGCACATCATCACCGTAGGAGGTACCCACATCGCAGACCACCACTGAGCTTTTCCTGGAGCGGTTCTGTATATTCCTGATGTTGGAGTTGT
>JBMNPZ010000008.1:0-73244 GCA_050943875.1 Candidatus Limivicinus sp.
TCGGCGTTCCTTATATACATTGTGGGCAGGGCGGGAATGATTATCTTCTCCAGCTTCCGCACATCATCACCGTAGGAGGTACCCACATCGCAGACCACCACTGAGCTTTTCCTGGAGCGGTTCTGTATATTCCTGATGTTGGAGTTGTTTATGATCTTGTAGTTGTTGCTCAGGTCCATGATGGTGGTGGTGCGCACATTGATATTGACCACCGTGCCCCTGAAATCGTCCACAACTATAACGTCGCCGATATTGTACTGGCCCTCAAGAATGATGAAAATTCCGGTTATAGTGTCCTCGATGAGACTCTGGGCGCTGAAGCCGATGATGAGGGATGCAATCCCCAGAGAGGCAAATATCCCCGCCATGTTGACGCCGGCCACGCTCAGCGCCCAGGCGACGGTGATAACGACCCCGATCACCCTCACCATGCTTTTCACCAGGGTGGCGACTGTCCTGGAGCGCTTTTTGCCGGAGGACAGCTTTTCCAGAATCGAATTTATCACCAGCATAACAAGTGCCATAATGGCAATTACAGCCAGTACAGCTGCAACCTTGCTCCAGGCAAAGGCCCCGCTGCCGGCTCCTCCGGCCAGGATGCCGAAATCGGCCTGCATCTCATTTTTCAGCAGGGTCACCGTCTCCGTACTCAAAAGCAGGTTCCACTGGGGATTCAGCAGCAGCAGTATGAGTACCAGCAGGACAAGTCCTGTAATCAGCCGACGCCTCTTATTCATTGTCATCCTCCTAAATAATTCAGAGTAATTTTATCAGTGTCTCTGACGGGCTTCTCCGGCTCCCTGTCCGGAAGACAGGTCCGAAAGCCCGGGAGCCGGAAATTTTAAGTTATTGTAATATCATACCCGTAGCTCACCGTTTTCTCGGTGGGGATATCCTGAACCTCAAAGCTTTTGAGCACCCATCTGCCCTTTACCGCGGCAGAGACCTTGTATGTCTCCGGCGGCAGGAAGCTCATATCCAGAGTACCTATTTTCGCATAGCTCATATCCCCGTTGTTGAGAAAGCTCCCCACGGTTTCAGTTTTTGTATAGACGGTCCCGTGGCTGTCCGTAAAGATGAAATCGATATCTGTGATCTTTATGCCGCTGCCCGGTGCGCCGGAGGCGGTGTTGGAGGGGATATTGAGGTTAAGCTGATAGTCATAGCTCTTCCCGCCGCTGTATACGAGCTTCAGGGCTCCCGTGGCTGTGTCCATATACGCATGGGACAGTGTGAGGGGCGGACTGTCCATGGTCTTGTCTGTACCCGCCTCATTGTAATAGAATTTTGAGTTGACCGTCAGTGTCTTGCCCGGGGGGATCAGGTAGTCTATCTCATGCCTGTACTCCCCTGAGCCGCTGAGGCTGAGTGCTTTTTCGGAAACCGTCCCGTCGCTGTCGGTAATTACAATTTTCTGGGGTGTGATCCCCGAAGCATAATACGGGAAGGAGACCTTAACACTTGTGCTGGTGCTCCCCGGCACGGAGGAGGCTGTTATATCCGCAATGGGGCTGCTCACAAGCGGGCCCCCGCCCTCATAATTGGAAACATAGCTCAGTGCCCTCTGCCCGTCCACAATCCAGGCGGCACTCACAGAGACTTTTACCGATGTGGCTCCCGCCGGGACTGAGCTCAGCGTACCGGATCTGCTGTAGGTATCGCCGGAAACTGTGTCTCCGAGACTGAGCGTCTGAACGCCGAGACTGCTGCTGCCGGCATCAAAAAATTCAAAATTCAGAGCTTCCACCACCAGGCTGGAATTGCCCGGCTGCTTCGGCGGGGAATTTACAATGTTTCGGCAGTTCACGGCATAGTTGAGGTCAGTTCCTGAAAAGCCATAGCTGAATCCGGCATTGAAATCACTGAGGCCGCCCATGTGAATGCCCGCAGGCTTCACTTCATAAGGGCTGCCCTCACGGGAGTGCTCCGTTCCGTTGTTGTCCTTGTAGTAGAGGGTGGGAACCAGTTTAATGCTCCCTCCCAGGGGGACGCTCTGTCCGTCGAGGGTTATTTCCGCCGTGTCTCCGGTCTGGCTCAAGGTTCCGCTCACAGGGGCGTCCGTTGTGCTGCTGCCGTCGGAATGTATATGTGTTGCCACCACTTCTCCCCGGGTGGCTGTGGCATTTTCCAGTGTAAATGGGAATGTTATTCTGAATTCAGCCAGCTCGTCCGCTTTCTCCACAAAATTCAATGCGGGCTCTCCGGTTGTAATATTGGGGAGCACCGGGGCCGCTGTCGGTTCCGGCGTGGGCGGCGCAGTGGGCACAGGAGTCGGAGACGGTGAAGGTGATGGTGTGGGCGAAGGACTCGGCGAGGGTGAAGGGCTCGGAGAAGGCGACGGTGAAGGTGATGCCGTGGGTGCCGGAGTTACCGGCGGGGCCGGAGGCACCGGGTCGCCGCTGCCGCCGGGGCCCTCAAACAGGCCCTGTATTTTCTTTAATACTGCGGGAACAGGAAACCTGCCGGTTCTGAAGGGGTACTCCCCCACAAGGGCCGGCTCAGCTTCCGGCTGCGCCTCATCAAGGGCATAAAACACCAGTCTGTACCTCGTCTCCGGCTTCAGGTTTTTGAAAACAAGCGCCCTGTCCTGAGGAAAATCCACCCCCATATCCGGATTTCTTCGGAGCTCCTCAAGGAGCCTGTCCTCAGTCATACCCGGATATTCCATGAGAATGTATGAGATCTCCGTGCCCGGCCGTCTGTTCACGGCCCTTGCGGAAATCTTTGCCGTGGTCTCTCCGATGGCGAGCGGGCGGCAGTTTATATAGAGAGTCAGCGCCAGCGCAACCACAGCCGCCGCCGATGCAAGCTTGGTCAGGCTCCTCATCAGGAAGCCCTTTTCCTTATCCCTCTTTTTATAGACGGTTCCGCCCTCTCTGAGGGAACCGTAGTCCGGGAAATACTCGCTCTCGTCCTCGTGCATTTCCTGAAGATTAAATTCATCGGACATATAAGCGCCTCTGCAATCTTTCATTCTGTCTCCGCGGTGCCGATGTTTACATTTTAACACAAAATTTGACATAAATGCTCAAAATACAGTCCGTGATTTTAGCTAATTTCGTCCATTTGTTTTCGGAAGTTTTGACAGATTATACTGTTATGTCATTTAATTTCCTTTGAAGGACAACAAACTGCCTTTTCCGCTTTATACACTGTCCCCGCTGCTACGGGCATGAAAAATCCCGGAGGGCTCTGCTGCCTTCCGGGATTTCAATAACAATAATGTAATTATCTCTTGGAGAACTGAGGAGCACGACGGGCTGCTTTGAGACCGTACTTCTTGCGCTCTTTCATTCTCGGGTCACGGGTCAGGAAACCTGCGGCCTTGAGAGCTGCGCGGTAGTTCTCATCAACTGCCAGCAGTGCGCGGGCAACGCCGTGGCGGATTGCGCCGGCCTGTCCGGAAACACCGCCGCCGCTGACGGTGGCGTCAATATCAACCTTACCCAAGGTGCCGGTGGTGACCAGGGGCTGACGGACGATGAGCTTGAGGGTGTCGAGACCGAAGTAATCGTCGATGTCACGGCCGTTGATGGTGATAACACCGCTGCCGTTGGGGATGAGGTGAACGCGTGCGACTGAGGACTTTCTGCGTCCGGTGCCGTACATATAGGGCTTCTTGCACTTATAGGTTGCCATATTTCTTTACCTCCTCTTAACGATCCCAGACTTCGGGCTTCTGTGCCGCGTGGTCATGCTCGGGGCCTGCGAAAATTCTCAGGCGGTTGAGCTGCCAGTTGGCGATTGTGTTCTTCTGGAGCATGCCGCGCACTGCAAGGCGCATTGCAAGCTCGGGCTTCTTTGCCATAAGGGTCTTGTACTGAACTTCCTTCAGGCCGGGGAAACGGGAGTGAGTGCGGTAAAGCTTCTGCTCCATCTTTCTGCCGGTGAGAACTGCATCCTTGGCGTTGATGATGATGACATAGTCACCGCAGTCAACGTTGGGAGTGTAATCAGTCTTGAGTTTGCCGCGGAGAAGATCTGCGGCCACTGCAGCGGTCTTGCCCATGGGCTTGCCTGCTGCATCAAGGACGTACCACTTGCGGGTAACGGACTCCTTGGTAACCATAGTAGTAGACATATTCTGTGCCTCCGAATAGAATTAAATGTTTTGACATTTCAGCTGCGCCCTATTACAATAATCAGCGAATGATCTCCCATAAAGGCGCTTATTCTTTATATCACAGTACTTTTGGCATGTCAAGGCTTATTTTAATTCTGATTTTTAAATCTCTTAAATTCTCTTAAAAGCTCTTGAAAACTCCTGAATACTGCAAAACGATTTTTAATTTTGTGTGAGGCACATTATGGACAAGCTTTTGAACGATTTTACCGGCACCGTACGCCGGGCCGTGGATGACTACGACATGATAAAGGAAGGGGACAAAATCGCCGTGGGCGTCTCCGGCGGCAAGGACAGCATGCTGCTTCTGGCGGCAATGAAGCACCTCCAGAGCTTCTACCCAAAGCACTTTGAGCTTGAGGCCGTGACCGTGGAGCTGGGCTTTGAGGGCATGGACTACAGCCCGGTGGCGGAGCTCTGCAGGGCGCACGGCATCCCCTATACCTGTCTCAAGACCGACATAAAGGAGATAGTTTTCGACATCCGCCGGGAGAGCAATCCCTGCTCCCTCTGCTCCAAGATGCGCAGGGGCGCCCTGAACGACGCCATACGGTCCCGGGGTATCTCAAAGCTGGCTCTGGGGCATCACTTCGACGATGCGGTGGAGACCTTCATGCTCTCCCTCCTCTTCGAGGGCCGCATCAGCTGTTTCCGCCCCGTGACCTATCTGGACCGCTCCGGCGTCACCCAGATACGGCCCCTGATATACGCGGGGGAGCAGAAAATTTCCAATGTTGCCGCGGCCCTGGAGCTGCCGGTGGTGGAGAACACCTGCCCGGAGGACACCGGGAGCAAGCGCCATGAGATAAAGCTGCTCCTCCGCTCAATGTGCGCGGAATATCCGGATCTGAAATCCAAGGTCTTCGGGGCCATGCAGCGGCTCCCCCTCCCCGGCTGGGAGCCCAACGAGAGCTTTCGAGACAGCAAAAACAATAAAATTTGATTTCTCTGCCGACTTAGACGGCAGAAAAAGAGAGACTGTTTGATTACAGTCTCTCTTTTTGTTTTGGGGATGTTGAATTTCTCAAAAGCTGCTGCTCCCGCCGGAGTGGCCGCCGCTGCTCCCCCCGCCCCCGCTGCTGCCCCCGCCGGAGCTGCTGCTCTCCCGGGGAGAGTAGGTCTCCGTGGTGGTGGAGTGGGTATAGCGGTCATACTGCTGGTGCAGACTGAGTCCGCCCCGTATGTAGTTGTCAGCCTCGCTGCCGGTGTAGACGGAGCGCAGCTGGCGGCGGAGTATGTGGAGGACCAGTATCGAGACCAGAAGCCCGATGACCGCGAATATTCCCACTGCCAGAAGCTTCATGGAGGGCCGCACATAGGCGGAAATTCCGGTGTTGGGGTCTACCTTGTCGGGATGGGCCTGTTCCCACTCATACTGGAAGGAGATATGTTTTTCCGCCTCGTCCAGATAGGCCTCAAAGCCCTCATACCACTGATCTGCACCGAAATAGTTTTTGCCGATCTCGTCCCTTATGGCCTTGTTCTGCTTTTCATTTATGCATCGGTTTCCGAAGAGGCCGTGCACATCCAGGCCCATCTGGCGGTTTTCCATGCTCATAAAGAGGAGGACACCGTTCCTGCTCTCCCCCAGGCCCAGGCCGCTGCTGTCAAAGAACGCCGTGGCCGCGTCATAGGCATCCTCCCTGCCGATAAAGCTGTAGGAGTTCTCCACAATGACGAGATATACACCCACGCCGTAGGCCTCGCTGAGTTCGGCCGCCCTCTCATCCAGGGTCATGACCTGCTCCTCGGTGAGAAGCCCCATAAAGTCGCAGACATTGGCCCCGCCGTAAACCTTCTCCTGCTCACGCATGTTCTCCGTCTCCTGGGGCATGGCGAGGGAGAGCATACCCAGCGCGGACTCCAGGAATCTGACGCTCTCCTCTAAATCTCCGGACCAGGCCTCCTCATTGAGGAAGGGGGAGAGCTCTCTCCGGACCGCCTCCGCAACAGGCTCCAGCTGCCCCGCGTGTTCGCCGCCCGCATAGAAGGCCCAGTCATAGAGCTCCGGGCTGTCCTCCTCGCCGCCCGCATATATGAGCAGCAGGAAGCCGTCCCGCCCGGGGCCGCAGCCGTATTTGAAGGTGTTGTAGAAAAAGTCCGCCGTCTCCAGCGCGTCCATATCCTCCGGTATGCTTTGGACAATGTTCACCCTCAGCTCAAGGCCGTATTCCTCCCTGATGCCCGAGAGCATATCGCAGAACTTCGTCACGCTGTCCTCCGGCAGCAACCCCGTCTCATCTATGACAAGGGGCATATCCTCCGCGTGGAGCTCCTCTCCAAAGGTGGAGGAGAAGAGGCAGGGCAGGAGCAGAAGCGCAAAAATAAGACTCAAAAATCTTTTCATATCTCCGCCCTCCTAACCGAACAGGCCCTGCAGAAAGCTGCTCAGCGGCCCAGTAAACAGCAGGCTGAGGAGGGCCGTTATGCCGGCCAGCAGACCGAAGAACCATATATTCTGTTTTTTGCCGTCTATGGGCAGGTCCCCGGCCATTTTACCCGTCTGTCCGTTGACCGCAAAGAGGTAGGTCTTATCCTTCCATTTGGTATTGAGAAGCCAGACCGGCATCAGGGCGTAGCTTATCCTCCCCGGCACAAGGTCATAGTGGCCGCCTGCGGGCAGCACTGTCTCATAGCCCCGCACGGTGCGGTTCATGGCGTCGGTGAAGCTCTTCCTGAAACGGACCTCCGCCCGCTCTGCCGCGTCGGAGGAGCTGACATCGTATTTGTCCGCCAGAAAGCCCGGCAGATAGGCCCCGGAGAAGGACTTCAGGTCCCGGTAGTCATAGGGCTCGATGGAGTCCATATAGTCGTCGGGCATCTTGCTGGAGCCGTCCACCGGCAGGCCGGAAAAATTCATCTCCCCGCTGCGGTACACGTCATAGTGCCGGGTGGTGGTGACAATGTAGTCCCCCCTGCGGCTGCTGCTGGAGTTGCTGCAGGCAAAATGGGCGTCGCCCCTGGATTTCCCGTCGAAAAGCCAGAAGGGCACATATATGCCCTTTATCTCCTGGATGTGGTTCGCGTCGCTGAAGTTTTTGGGCAGAAGCTTCTTGCCCCTGTAGTGCTTTTTGAGCTGAGCCGCAGCCTGCTCCTTTGAGAGCCGGAAGGGCAGCACAAAATCAGGCCGGCGGCAGTCCTCTGAGAATTTCCCCGGTATGACCGCGGGGTTGCCGCAGTAGGGGCAGCTTGTGGCAACAGTCTCCCTGTCGCATATGAGCTCCGCGCCGCAGCTGGGGCATATGTAGGCGTGCATGCCGTATTCCTCGGCCCAGCCCTCATTCCCTGTGTTCTCCTCCCACTGGCCCGACCTGCTCTCGGCAGTCTCGCCGGCGGGCTGAGATTTTTCTTCGGGGCTCTCGTACTCGCTGATATCGTAGGAAGTCCCGCAGTAGTCGCAGACCAGCTTCTGCTCCTCCCCGTCGAAGCGCAGGGGTGCACCGCAGGCCCTGCATTTATAGTTCTGTACCTTCAATATCTTTCACCTCACCTGAATTAAAATATGTTCTGTGTAATAAAAATTTACAGTATTTTCTCCCGCCTGTAAAGAGAATCGGCGAACCCGGTATGGCAGTAGCGGCCACAGTTCAGGCCGGTTTTTTCAAGCAGGGTATCGTAGAGCGCCCTCGTCTCCTCCCCTGTCTCTGCCCCCAGCACCAGTATATCCCCGCCGGAGGAAATGACTATGCAGGCCTCCGCCCCGGTGCAGCTGTAGAGGGTGTAGCTCCCGAATTCACTGTTCCGGTAGCTGCCCATGGAGAGTCTGGGACTGCCAAAGCCGTTGAAGCGGGCCCCAGGCTCAAATTCCTCCCGGTACTCAATGCTGTCCATATCGTCATAATCCACTGTGATGTCCGGATAATAGCTGGCCCTCACCCTGAGAGAGCTGTCACCGGTCTCAAATTTTATGCTGCCGGTGAAGAGCGTCACCAGTACAAGCGCCGCTGCCAGCACTGCCGCCGTCCATATGAGTCCGGCGTGGGTGCGGTGTGGGCGGGGGCTGTCCTCCTCCCTGTGCCTGCTGTAATAAATATCGGAGTACAGGACCGGCAGAAAGGCCAGAAGCACAAGCACCGTGATAAGCACCGGCATAAAAACTCCCTCCGGCAGCAGAAGCAGCGCCAGCAGTGCAAATCCGCCCAGAGTCCAGAGCTTTCCGGCGAAGCGGTGGGTTTTGTACCAGTTCTCCTTACTCCCGAGAGCCCGGCCTGTCTTTATGCCCACCGCGGAATTCTGTCTTATTTTCGGCATATAGTTCCCGGCAATTATAAATATGAGGCCCAGCACTATGGATAAGATGTTTTTAAAGTTTATTTCCCCCTGCAGGGCAGTGCACCACATTATTCCGCAGATCAGGAGGGATGCGGCGGGCATTATCCAGAAAAGGAGACTTATCACCTTCCCGCTCTGCTCCCTGTTTCTTTTGTCTGCAAATGTGAGGGAGAGGCATATCCAGTGCAGTGCAAGGAGTACAAGAGGCAGAACAAGGAGAAATACGTACTCCCCCCTGTGGCTCCAGACCGCGGCAGAGCTCAGCTGCCGACGGAGTATCAGGCCCGCCGGAACGGGCAGAAGTATAAGTGCGGAGGACAGTACTGCCTCCCACTTGTGAGCTTTAATAAAATCATTCATCGTCTTTGCCCCTCTCAAGCTCTTTTATCCACAGCATGATTTCCTCCAGCACCGAGGTGTTCAGCTCATAGTAAATAAATTTGCCCTCCCGGCTGTCGCGGATGAGGTCGGCCTCTCTGAGAATCGACAGATGCCTGGACACCGAGGCGGCCGTCACCGGAAAACGGGCGGCGATCTCCCCTGCGGACAGCCTCCCGTCCCTGAGCATATTCATGATCTCCCTGCGGGTGGGGTCCGCCAGTGCCTTCAGGGTCTTCTGCAGTGCCATTTCACACCATCCTTTAACATTTAACCTAATTGTTAAATCTATTATATAACAGCCTGTCCGTTACCTGTCAACAGTTTTTTCACTTTCAGCGCAAAAAATCCGGAGGCGGCCTTCGCCGTCTCCGGATAATCTGTCTGTTGAGTTTTAACTTCAGGCTTCTCCCCGCTCCTTGAGAGCGTCCTTGCGGGAGAGGTCGATGCCCTTGGGGCCGACATTTATGACCTTGACCCAGGTCATGTCGCCCACCTTCAGGACATCCTCCACCTTCTCGGTGCGCTTGAACTCAAGATCCTTGATCTTGATAAGGCCGTCCTTGCCGGGGGCAAGCTCGACCCAGGCGCCGAAGTCGGAGCGGATATTTGAAACTCTGCCGTAGTAGAGTGCGCCGATCTCAGGCTCAAACACTATGTTCTCGATGGTGGTGCGGGCCGCGCGGCAGGCCTCGATATCTGCGCTGGCAATGAAGATATTGCCGTCGTCGTTGATGTCGATCTTGCAGCCGGTGTCGGCGGTGATCTTCTGGATGACCTTGCCGCCGGAGCCGATGACCTCGCGGATCTTGTCGGGGTTGATCTTCATCTGGATCATCTTGGGTGCGGACTTTGCCAGCTCATGGCGGGGCTCAGGGATGGCCTTGAGCATAATGGCGTCCAGAATCTGGAAGCGTGCCTCCTTGGTGATTGCGAAGGCCTCCTTGATGATCTCGTGCTTCAGGCCGTCGTTCTTCAGGTCCATCTGGATTGCGGTGATGCCCTGCTTGGTGCCGGCAACCTTGAAGTCCATCTCGCCGTGGAAGTCCTCGACGCCCTGGATATCTATAAATGTGGTGAAATCATCGCCGTCCTGGATAAGGCCGCAGGAGATGCCGGCCACAGGGGCCTTGATGGGCACACCTGCATCCATAAGTGCAAGGGTGGTGCCGCAGATGGAGCCCTGGGAGGTGGAGCCGTTGGAGGAGAGAACCTCGGAGACTACGCGGATGGCGTAGGGGAAGTCCTCGACCTCGGGGATGACACTCTGGAGTGCCTTCTCCACGAGAGCGCCGTGGCCGTACTCGCGCCTTCCGGTGCTGCGGCTGGGGCGTGCCTCGCCGGTGGAGTAGGAGGGCATATTGTAGTGGTGCATAAAGCGCTTCTCTTCCTCTTCCCAGATGGTGTCCAGCTTCTGGGCATCACTGAGGGGTGCGAGAGTCGCGATGGAGAGAACCTGAGTCTGGCCGCGGGTAAAGAGTGCGGAGCCGTGAACACGGGGGATCAGGCCGACTTCTGCGGACAGGGGGCGGATCTCGTTCATCTGGCGGCCGTCAACACGCTTGCCGGCCAGCAGCCACTTTCTCACTATCTTCTTCTGGAGCTTGTAGAGGATCTCATCCATATAGGTCATGAGCTCGGGGTGATCCTCCTCGTACTTCTCCTGGACCATGGTGATCCAGTCGTTTACACGGGCCTCACGGACGTTCTTGTCGTCGGTGTCCATGCAGTACTCCATGGATTCGTACTCGTTTTTACAGAGCTCCTCAAAGAGCTCCTCATCAAAGGCGGCATGCTCATACTCAAACTTGGGCTTGCCCACCTCTTCAACCATCTTGTCAATGAGGTCAAGGACAGGCTGGAGATGCTCATGTGCCTGAACAATGCCCTCGTACATCACGTCGTCGGGGACCTGATCCGCCTCGGACTCGATCATGACGATCTTCTTGTGGGTGGCGGCGATGGTGGTGGTCATGCGGTTGGTCTCTCTCTCCTCCTGAGTGGGGTTGAAGAGATACTTCTCGCCGTCCCAGCCCAGAACGATGCCTGCGATGGGCCCGTTGAAGGGGACATCGGAGATGGAGACTGCGGCGGAGGCACCGATCATTGCGGTGATCTCAGGGGAGCAGTCACGGTCCACAGAGAGAACCTCGCAGGCGATGACAACATCGTTCCGGAGGTCGGAGGGGAACAGGGGGCGCATGGGGCGGTCTATCAGGCGGGAGGCCAGAACTGCGGGGAGACTGGGCTTGCCCTCACGGCGCATAAAGCTGCCGGGGATGCGGCCGACCGCATAGAGCTTCTCGTTGAAGTCCACTGCCAGGGGGAAGTAATCCACGCCGTCCTTGGGACGGGGGGAGGCGGTGCAGGTCACAAGAACGGTAGTCTCGCCGTACTTTACCAGGACCGCTGCATTGCACAGCTCCGCCATCTTGCCGACTTCCATGGACAGGGGGCGGCCTTCATACATGATTTCGTACTTCTTGTAATTGGGAAACTGCTTGTTGGTAATTATCATGTGTAATCTCCTTTTATTTTAGCGCAGCTGGGTTTGTTAGCACTTGGAGCAGCGCGCGCAGCGGCTTCTCAGCTGAGTGCGCTCCTTCAAATACTAATAGACCCGGCGGCGTAATTTACATAGCGGTGAAAAAATAAGGAGAGACAGTATTAACTTGTCTCTCCCTAAAAGCCTTCATAATCCTCAGAAAAGGCTGAATCCGTAATTACTTGCGGATGTTCAGCTTTGCGATGATTGCACGGTAGCGCTCGATATCCTTCTTGGCAAGGTAGTCAAGGAGGCGGCGGCGCTTACCGACCATCTTGTACATGCCCAGACGGCTGTGTCCGTCATTGGGGTGCTGCTTCAGATGAGCGGTGAGCTCAAGAATACGCTCAGAAAGAATTGCGATCTGAACCTCGGGAGAACCGGTGTCGCCCTCATGGGTGGCGTTCTCGCTGATAACTTTGGACTTAACTTCTTTGGTGATCATGTTATGATAACCCCTTTCTTATATTTTATACCCTGCGTCCAAGCTGTGGGCGGAAAGGACACCGCAAAGGCGGCATTACCCCATAGCTGAGACCGCGGGCGCATACCAGAGTATAATATCATCAGCATATTTCCCTGTCAAGGCGGAAACATACTTTTTATGTCAGAAAAGCAAAATTTATTTTACAGTCTCCAGTAGAGATAGCCTGCATCCTCATATTCCTTTTTATTCAGTATGCCCTTCACGTCCACCAGGACCTTTTTCACCCCGGGAGCAAACATGGCGTCTATCTCTCTCATGGTTATTTTTCTGTATTTGGAGTGGGAGACCGCGATGATCACGGCGTCCATATCCTTCACCGCCGACTCCTCGGCCAGCTGCAGTCCGTACTCCTTGTATACATCCGGCTTGTCGGCCCAGGGGTCCACCACCACGGGGCTTATGTCGTATTCCGCAAGCTCCCGTACAATGTCAATGACCCTCGTATTTCTGGTGTCGGGGCAGTCCTCCTTGAAGGTGAAGCCCAGAATTGCCACCCTGGCATTTTTGCCGCAGCGGCCGGCCTTCACCATCTGTTTTATTGCGGCCTGAGCCACATAGCGGCCCATGCTGTCGTTCACATGGCGGGCGGCGCGGATGACCTCGCTTATATAGCCCACCTGCTCTGCCCGGTATGTGAGATAGTAGGGGTCCACGCCTATGCAGTGGCCGCCCACAAGGCCGGGATTGTAGCGCAGGAAGTTCCACTTGGTGCAGGCCGCGTCCATGACCTCGTTTGTGTCTATGCCAAGGCGGTTGAATATCTTGGAGAGTTCATTTATAAAGGCGATGTTTATATCCCTCTGGCTGTTCTCAATGACCTTTGCCGCCTCAGCCACCTTTATGCAGGAGGCCCTGTAGACGCCGGCGTCGATTATAAGGCTGTAGACCTCCGCCACCTCATTGAGGGTGTACTCATCCATACCGGAGACTATCTTGGTTATATTTCTCAGGGTGTGTTCCTCATCGCCGGGATTTATCCGCTCCGGACTGTAGCCCACGAAGAAATCCTTCCCGCATTTGAGGCCGGACTCCTTTTCCAGAATGGGTATGCATATATCCTCCGTGACGCCGGGGTAGACCGTGGACTCATAAACCACGATGGAGCCGGGGGCGAGGTTCCTGCCGATGACGGCGGTGGAGTTCTTCACCGGGCTCAGATCCGGCACATGGCCCTCATCCACCGGTGTGGGTACAGCCACGACGTGGAACTTGCACTCCCTCAGCCTTGCGGGGTCGGCGGTGAAGTCCACGCGGCAGTTTTTTATCTTCTCATTTCCCACCTCGTGGGTGGGGTCAATGCCGCTCCTGTACATATCTATGCGGCCCTGGCTGCGGTTGTAGCCGATTACATCCAGGCCCTCTTCGGAAAAAGCCACCGCCAGCGGCAGACCCACATATCCGAGGCCCGTGACGGCAAGTTTTGTTTTATGTGCTTTCAGTTCTTCACAAATCATTTTGTATAATCTCCTGTATCCGACTGATTTGCTGAATTTAAAATCTTTTATAAACTGTTTTCTCAGTCTTCCGGGCTTTATTGTATATCACAAAGCACTTTATTACAAGGAAAATCTTGATTGTTCCCGGTTTTACCGGAGGTATCCTGCCGGATATTTCCCTCATTCCCAAAAGATTCCCGGCCTGCCGGCCGGGAATCTTAACAGCTTTTATTTGTTTTTCATGAGGTGCTTCATGCGGAGACTGTGGTCCAGAATTGCCTTGCGGAGGCGGAGATTCTGGGGTGTGACCTCCAGGAGCTCGTCGTCTGCCAGGAATTCAAGGCACTGCTCAAGGCTCATCTGCTTATGGGGCACAAGGCGTAGCGCCTCGTCGGAGCCGGAGGCACGGGTGTTGGTGAGGTGCTTTGTGCGGCACACGTTCACCGGGACATCGTCGCTCTTGTTGCACACGCCGATGACCATGCCGCCGTAGACCTTGGTGCCGGGGGTAATGAACATGGAGCCCCTGTCCTGGGCGTTCCAGATTCCGTAGGCCACGGCCTCGCCTGTCTCAAATGCCACAAGGGAGCCGGTGCTGCGGCGGATAATGTCGCCCTTGTACGGTTCATATTTCTCAAAGACGCTGGCCAGAATGCCCTCGCCCTTGGTGTCTGTCATGAACTCGTTCCTGTAGCCGAAAAGCCCTCTGGAGGGGATAAGGAACTCCATCTTGACGCGGCTGCCCACCGGGGTCATCTCAAGGAACTCGCCCTTGCGGCTGCCCAGCTTCTCCATGACGGAGCCCATGCAGTCCTGGGGAACGTCCACGACGAGCCGCTCTACAGGCTCGCACTTCTTGCCGTCTATGGTCTGGTAGAGCACGCGGGGGGGTGAGACCTGGAACTCATAGCCCTCCCGGCGCATGGTCTCAATAAGTATGGAGAGACTCATCTCACCGCGGCCCGCCACATTGAAGCTGTCGGTGCTGTCCTCCACATCGGTGACTCTCAGGGACACATCCTTCAGGGTCTCCCGGACAAGCCTCTCACGGATCTGGCGGGAGGTGACAAACTTGCCCTCTCTCCCGGCAAAGGGGCTGTCGTTCACGGAGAAGGTCATCTCAAGGGTGGGTGCGCCGATCTTTACAAAGGCGAGAGGCTCCGCAGCCCCTCTGGCGCAGATGGTGTCGCCGATGGTGATGTCGCCTATGCCGCTCATGGCGATGATATTGCCGGCGCCGGCCTCAGTCACGGGCACGCGGTTCAGCCCGTCAAACTCGTAGAGTGAGACCGCCTTGGCCTTCATGGGGGGAGTGTCGGGGTCGTGGTAGTTGCAGACCTCGATCTCGTCGTTCTGCTTTATTCTGCCCCGCTCAATGCGGCCTATGGCGATACGGCCCACATATTCGTTGTAGTCAATATTGCTCACCAGCATCTGGAAGGGGGCGTCTTCATTCATATCGGGGGCGGGGATATATTCCAGAATGGTCTTGAACAGCGGCTCCAGATCCTTGCCCTGGACTTCGGGGGAATAGCTGGCAGTGCCGTTCCTGCCGGAGCAGAAGAGCATGGGGGAATCCAGCTGCTCATCGGTGGCGTTCAGATCCATCAGAAGCTCCAGGACCTCGTCCACAACCTCATGGATACGCTGATCGGGGCGGTCGATCTTGTTTACGACCACGATCACCCTGTGGCCCAGCTCAAGGGCGCGGCTCAGGACAAAGCGGGTCTGGGGCATGGGGCCCTCGGCCGCATCCACCAGCAGTATGACGCCGTTCACCATCTTCAGTATGCGCTCGACCTCGCCTCCGAAGTCGGCGTGCCCCGGGGTGTCTACTATATTTATCTTGGTGTCTCCGTACCACACGGCGGTATTCTTGGCCATTATTGTGATGCCGCGCTCCCTCTCAAGGTCGCCGGAGTCCATGACTCTGTCCACCACTTCCTGGTTTTCCCGGTAGACGCCGGACTGCTTCAGCATCTCATCCACAAGTGTGGTCTTGCCGTGGTCAACGTGGGCTATTATAGCTATGTTTCTAATTTTATCCATTTTTTGCAGCTCCCTTGCATGCAGATTACTGTTTCATATATTTTCAACACAAATGTAGAGTTTAACACCCGAAGATGAAAATTGCAACACTTCCCCCGGCAGTTTCTCCGATTTTATGCAAACTCCGCCCTCTGCCGCTCCTGTTTTTGGGAAATCCGGCAAAGCCTGTCGGTTTGGCTCCGTCCCCTGTCCGCCGCCCGCAGCACTGTGTTCTCTCCCCTGCTCCGTCTTTCTTTCCGCTTTCTGATTGAAATTGCGGCAAAATCGTGCTAATATTATAAAAAATCCCATGCAGACGGAGAAAAATCAAATGTCATATAACTTTTTTGCCTATATTTCCAGAATGCGCTATATCGGCCGCTGGAGCCTTATGCGCAACGCCATACCCGAGAATATTCAGGAGCACAGCCACATGGCCGCAGTCATCGCCCACGCCCTGGCCCTTATCCGCCGGGATGTGTTCGGTGTGGACTGCGACTGCGGGGAGTGCGCCGCGGTGGCCCTCTTCCACGACAGCTCCGAGATACTCACCGGAGACCTGCCCACCCCCATAAAATACCACAGCCGGGACATTCAGGGGGCCTACAAGGCGGTGGAAAACCTCGCCTGTGAGAAGCTGCTGGACACACTGCCGCCGGAGCTCCGCCCCTCCTATGAACCCCTCCTCACCGGGGAGACACAGGCCCGGGTCCACGACATAGTGAAGGCCGCGGACAAGCTGTCGGCCTATATCAAATGCATTGAGGAGCGGCGGGCCGGCAACGACGAGTTCATATCTGCTGAAAAGCAGATACGACGGACCCTGGAGGCAAACCCCATGCCGGAAGTCAAATATTTTATGGAGCATTTTATTCCGGCCTTTGAGCTGAATCTGGACGAACTGGGCACACTGGAGGAGGAGAAAAACGATGGAACAGACAAAGCTTGACAGAATAAATGAGCTGGCCCACATTGCAAAAGTGAGGGAGCTCACGCCGGATGAGCTGGCCCAGCGGGACGAGCTGCGGAAGGAATATATCGCCGAGTGGCGGAGAAACACCATCGCCGCCCTTGAGAACACCTATATCCAGACCCCCGACGGGAAAAAGCACAAGCTCAAAAAGCGTGAAGGCTGAAAAGCCTCACCCGCTCATACAGTTACGCACATAAAACACCCGCAGTATTGAACTGCGGGTGTTTTCGGATATGTGAGATGAAAGAATATATTACTCTATGCTTATCATGTAGTAGTAGACAGGCTGGCCGCCGTTTACAGCGCTGACCTCGGCCTCCGGGAAATGGGCCGCGATGCCGTTTACTATCTCCCCTGCCTCGGCCTCCTTCACATCTTCGCCGTAGTACAGGGTTATAAATTCGGGGTTGAACTGCTCACTTGCAAGGCAGAGCCGGTCAAAGAGCTCATCAATACTCTTGAAGCTGTCCACAAGGCCGCCGTCCAGCAGTGCGAGGAACTCCCCCGCGTGGATGTCGTGTCCGTCAAAGTCGGAATCTCTGGCCGCATATGTCACCATCGCGGTGTGGACATTCTTCATGGACTCGCTCATCTCTTCCCTGAGCTCGTCCTCGGTTCCGTCGGCGTTGAAGTTCAGCATGGCTGTGATGCCCTGGGGCACCGTCTTACTGGGGATGACGATCACTTTCTTGTCGGTGAGGGGTGCGCACTGCTCCGCCGCCATGATTATATTCTTGTTGTTGGGGAACACAAACACGGTGGAGGCGGGGGTCTTGTTGACCTCTCTCAGTATATCGTCGGTGGAGGGGTTCATGGTCTGGCCGCCGGTGACTATCCTGTCGGCGCCCAGCTCCTTGAAAAGATCCGTCATTCCGGCGCCGGCACAGACAGTGACGATGCCGAACTCCTTTTCCGGGGCCGCCGGCTCCTCGTCCTCTTTCTCCTCCAGCTCCTTCTCCACGGCCTCCAGGTCGTCCGTGCTCTGGGCCTTTCTGCCCGCCAGGAGATCGTCATGCTGGGTGCGCATATTTTCGATCTTTGCAAGCTCCAGAGTGCCGTACTTCTGGGCCTCTGTGAGAGCCTCGCCGGGGATGTTGGTGTGGACATGGACCTTGAAGGCCTCGTCGTCCTCGCCTATCACAAGGCTGTCGCCTATGCTGTTGAGATACTGGCGGAATGGATCCAGATCCACCTCTTCTGCATTCTTTCTTACTATAAATACAGTGTCGAAGGCAAATTTTATATCCTCTGTGTCGAAGACCTCAAAGGCACTGCCGTCGGTCTCCTCCATCTTCTGGGCCTCGGCGGGGGCCTGAATCTCACCCCGGAGCGAGGCCAGCATGGCGGTCATAATTACCATGTAGCCCTTGCCGCCCGCGTCCACGACGCCGGCCTTCTTCAGCACCGGGTTCTGGTTCACCGTGTCCTCCAGGGCCTCATTTCCGGCCTCTATGGCGCAGACGAAGCAGTTTTCAAGGCTTGCGCCCGCACCCGCCGCCTGTACTGCCGCCTCTGAGGCCAGGCGGGAGACAGTGAGGATGGTGCCCTCCGCCGGCTTCATGACCGCCTTGTAGGCCGCGTCCACACCCTCTGCAAGGGCGGCGGCAAACTCCTCCGCGTCCGCGGTCTCCATGCCCTTGAGTCTCCGTGAGATGCCCCGGAACAGGAGGGAGAGGATAACGCCGGAGTTCCCCCTGGCGCCCCTCAGAAGTCCGGAGGCCACACAGGATGCGGCCTTGTCTATGGAGTCAAAATTTTTCTTTCTCAGCTCGGTGGCTGCATTATTCATAGTAAGTCCCATGTTGGTGCCGGTGTCACCGTCAGGAACAGGGAAAACATTCAGCTCATTTATCTGCTGTGTCTGCGCATAGAGCGCCGCCTCCGCGCACAGGACCATTTCCTTAAACGCGGCGGCATCAATAAATTCTTTCAAGTTTCACTACCTCCGGGGCTTATCCGATAATCGTATCTATATAAACATCCACACTCTTTACAGGGACACCGGTGGACTTGCTGAGCTTGTATTTTACTTCCTTCATAATGCTGCGGCAGACGGCGCTTATGTTCACGCCCTGATCCACACCGATGTGGAGTTCCAGCGAGGCTGTGCCGTCGTCGTTCATATGGGCCACAACGCCCTTCGACATAGACTCTCTCCTGAGAAGCTGCCAGGGGCCGCCCTCTCTGCTGCATGTCACCATGCCTTTAACGCCGAAACAGCTTGTTGCCGCGTCTCCGGCAAGATTTGTGAAGACTTCATTCTCTATGCTTATCCTGCCTATATCGTTCACTATATTGACCATGGCTCACGAGCTCCTTTCGAAATTTTCCGCCCTCCGCAGGCAAAGCGCAAAGCGGATTGTATTATTATAGTATATGCCGTCAGAAAGTACAAGGACTTTTTTCTATCATTTACCGCTCTTTCACTTTATTTGTATCAAATAGCCGACATCATGGGAAAGAATAAACAAACATTTAACAAATTTGTGCCCAATGACTGTTTACATTTTGGTGAAATAATGATAGAATATTTCCTGTCTGGGATGGTCTTTATCCCGAAGACAAATGTGTTTATTATTTTTTATGGAGATGAAAATAGACATGCAGAGACATTTCAAAACAATGGACGGCAACACTGCTGCTGCCCATGTATCCTACGCATTCACCGAAGTCGCAGCTATCTACCCCATCACTCCCTCCAGCCCCATGGCCGACTATGTTGACCAGTGGTCCGCTGCCGGCCGTAAGAACATTTTCGGCACAACCGTAAAGGTTCAGGAGATGCAGGCTGAGTCCGGTGCTGCAGGTGCAGTTCACGGTGCTCTTAACGCCGGTGCTCTCACCACCACCTACACAGCTTCCCAGGGTCTGCTTCTTATGATCCCCAACATGTATAAGATTGCAGGCGAGCTCCTCCCCGCAGTTTTCCACGTCAGCGCACGCTGCGTCGCAAGCCACACTCTGAACATTTTCGGAGACCACAGCGACGTCATGGCCTGCCGCCAGACCGGATTTGCAATGCTCTGTGAATCCAACGTTCAGGAAGTTATGGACCTGAGCCCTGTGGCTCACCTCGCAGCCATCAAGGGCCGCGTACCTTTCCTCAACTTCTTCGACGGCTTCCGCACCTCCCACGAGCTGCAGAAGATTCAGGTCTGGGACTATGAGGACCTGAAGGACATGGTTGACATGGACGCCGTCAAGGAGTTCCGTGCACGTGCCCTGAACCCCGAGCATCCCATCATGCGCGGCTCTCACGAGAACGGCGATATCTTCTTCCAGAACCGTGAGGCCTCCAACAGCTATTACGAGAAGATCCCCGCAATAGTCGAGGAGTACATGGGCAAGATCAACGCAAAGCTCGGTACCGACTACAAGCTCTTTAACTACTACGGCGCTCCCGATGCAGACCGTGTCATCGTGGCAATGGGCTCCATCTGCGACGTCGCAGACGAGGTCATTGACTACCTGAATGCACACGGCGAGAAGGTCGGCCTTGTAAAGGTCCGCCTGTTCCGTCCGTTCTGCCCCGAGAAGCTGGTTGAGGCCATTCCTGCCACCGCCAAGAAGGTCGCAGTGCTTGACCGCACCAAGGAGCCCGGCTCTCAGGGTGAGCCTCTCTACCTCGATGTTGTCACAGCCCTTGCAAATGCAGGCAAGAATGATGTCAAGGTGATCGGCGGCCGCTACGGCCTCGGTTCCAAGGATACTCCTCCTTCCTCCGTCTTCGCTGTATACAACGAGATGAAGAAGGACGAGATGAAGCGCCAGTTCACCATCGGCATTGTCGATGATGTGACCAACCTCTCCCTTGAGGAAGTTCCCGCACCCAGCACCTCCGTTCCCGGCACCATCGAGTGCAAGTTCTGGGGTCTCGGCGGCGACGGTACTGTCGGCGCAAACAAGAACTCCATCAAGATCATCGGCGACCACACCGACAAGTTTGTTCAGGCATATTTCCAGTACGACTCCAAGAAGACCGGCGGCGTGACAATCAGCCACCTGCGCTTCGGCGACAAGCCCATCAAGAGCCCGTACTACATCAAGCAGGCTGACTTTGTTGCATGCCATGTCCCCTCCTACATAACCAAGGGCTTCCCCATCGTCCGTGACGTCAAGCCCGGCGGCGTGTTCCTCGTGAACTGCCAGTGGGATTTCGCAGAGCTGGAGCATCATCTTGATGCCGCCTCCAAGCGCTACATTGCAAAGAACAACATTCAGCTCTACATGATCAACGCCATTGACCTTGCCAAGAAGATCGGCATGGGCAAGCGCACCAATACAATTCTCCAGTCTGCATTCTTCTCCCTTGCAAAGGTCCTGCCCCAGGCAGACGCCATCAAGTACATGAAGGAAGCAGCACTTCACTCCTACCTGAAGAAGGGCCAGGATATTGTCGACATGAACTATGCAGCCATCGATGCAGGCGCCACCGCCTTCACCAAGGTTGAGGTTCCTGCCTCCTGGGCCGATGCAACCGACAACAAGAAGGTCGTTGCAAAGACCGGCCGCGAGAAGACCGTCAAGATGGTCACCTCCATCCTCGATCCCGTGGACAAGATGGACGGCGATTCCCTGCCTGTATCCGCATTCAAGGATCACGCAGACGGCACCTTCGAGCTGGGCGCAGCCGCATACGAGAAGCGCGGCATCGCAGTGTCTGTCCCCAAGTGGGATCCCGACAAGTGCGTACAGTGCAACCAGTGTGCATTTGTCTGCCCCCATGCCACCATCCGTCCCTTCGCACTCACTGCTGAGGAAGCAGCAAATGCTCCTGCAGAGACCAAGATGGCAGACATCAAGGCCGGCAAGGGCAAGGGCGAATACAAGTTCACCATGGCCATTTCTCCTCTGGACTGCATGGGCTGCGGCGTCTGCGTCGGCCAGTGCGGTGTCGGTGCAATAGAGATGGTTCCCATGGAGAGCCAGGTCGAGCAGCAGAAGGTCTTCGATTACATGGTTTCCAAGGTCGCTGCAAAGCCCGAGATGTTCGTTCCCGACAACGTCAAGTTCTCCCAGTTCTCACAGCCTTACCTTGAGTTCTCCGGTTCCTGCGCAGGCTGCGCCGAGACCAGCTATGCCCGCCTCGTAACCCAGCTCTTCGGCGATCACATGATCATCTCCAACGCCACCGGCTGCTCCTCCATCTGGGGCGGTCCTGCAGCAACTTCTCCCTACACCGTCAACAAGGAAGGCCGCGGTCCTGCATGGGCCAACTCCCTCTTTGAGGATAACGCTGAGCACGGCCTCGGCATTTACCTCGGCCAGAAGAAGATCCGTGATGACATGAAGGTCCATGTTGAGGCTGTTGCAGCCAACACCGGCAACTCCGACCTGAAGAAGGCCGCTGAGGATTACCTCGCCACCTACGACGACGGCAATGCCAACCAGGAGCCTGCAAGACGCTTCGCAGCTCTGCTCGAGGCAAACGGCCCCTGCTGCGAGGACTGCGCTGCAATCCTTGAGAAGAAGGATTACCTCAACAAGAAGTCCGCATGGATATTCGGCGGCGACGGCTGGGCCTACGATATCGGCTACGGCGGTGTCGACCATGTTCTCGCCTCCGGCGAGGATGTGAACATCTTCGTGTTCAATACTGAGGTTTACTCCAACACCGGCGGACAGGCCTCCAAGGCTTCCAACATCGGCCAGGTTGCACAGTTTGCAGCTGCCGGTAAGGAAATCAAGTCCAAGAGCCTTGCAGAGATGGCAATGACCTACGGCTACGTCTATGTTGCACAGGTTGCAATGGGCGCAAACAAGGTCCAGACCCTGAAGGCAATCGTCGAGGCAGAAGCCCACAAGGGACCCTCCATCATCATCGCCTACGCACCCTGCGAGATGCACAGCATCAAGGGCGGCATGGAGAACTGCCAGAAGGAAATGGACAAGGCTGTCAAGTGCGGCTACTGGAATCTGTTCCGCTACAATCCTGATGCCGAGAAGAAGTTCACCCTCGACAGCAAGGAGCCTGCAGGCGGCTACAGAGAGTTCCTGATGAATGAGGCGCGCTACAACCGTCTGACCCGTGAGTTCCCCGAGAGAGCCGACGTTCTGTTCGACCGCTCCGAGGAGAACGCAAAGGAGCGCTACGAGCATCTGATGAAGCTCAAGGCCCTCTACGAGTAATTCTCCCATATAAGCAAATACCCAAAGGAGCTGCCGAAAGGCAGCTCCTTTTTAGATGAATGTTTTATATTTTGAGAGTGTGAAAATATGAATATTAAAATGAAGGAAATGGATGAGGCCTCCCTCGCCGCCTGCACCGCCATATGGAACACCGTGGTTGAGGAGGGCGCCGCCTTTCCTCAGAAGGAGACTCTCAGCCCTGAGGAGGGCCGGAGTTTTTTCGCCACCCAGAGCTACTGCGGCGCCGCCTTCGATGAGGACAGCGGTGAGGTGGTCGGGATGTACATTCTCCACCCCAACAACGTGGGCCGCTGCGGCCATATCTGCAACGCCAGCTACGCCGTGAAGGCGGGACTCCGGGGACAGCATATAGGCGAGTACCTTGTGAAGGACTGCATCGCCAAAGCCGGAGAGCTGGGCTTCAGGATTCTCCAGTTCAACGCCGTGGTGAGCTCCAACACCGCCGCCCTGAAGCTCTACAAAAAGCTGGGCTTTATTCAGCTGGGCGTCATCCCCGGGGGCTTCTGCAACAAAAAGGGCGAATACGAGGATATTATCCCCCACTACATTCTCCTCTAATCTGGAAGCATCAGACATATGCATAAAAAACGGAGCGTATCGGTTCATTGATACGCTCCGTTTCTGCTGTTCGGGCATTACCAGGTCAGAATGCCGCTGAGGGAGAGGACCGCGGTCTCTCTGCCCCTCACCTTTTCCGGCTCCAGCACATTGCCGCCGTAATACTTTACATTTTCGGCACCCTTCAGGAAATCCTCAGCCGTGGATATCTCGCTGTAGCCGAAGCCCGCGCCCCTGTAGTGCATGGGCACGGTGATGCGGGGATTTATCTTTTTCACTGTGCTGATGGCCTCTCTCCCGTCAATGGTGTAGAAGCCGCCCACCGGAATCATAAGCACATCCACCCGGCCCAGCCTCTCCAGCTGCTCCCGGCTCAGGGGATGGCCCAGATCCCCCAGGTGAACAAATCTCATGTCCCCGGCGTCCACTATGTGTATGAGGTTTCCGCCCCGCTTCCTGCCTTTCACCTCATCGTGAAAGCTCTCCACCGTCTCCACCTTCAGCCCGCAGCTCCGGCCGCTGAGCTTCACGCCCTCCAGGTACCCGTGGTCCCGGTGGCCGTGGCTGCATAAAACCATGTCCGCCTCAAGCTTCAGCTCCCCCAGTCCCGGCACGCTGCCGGGCTCATAGGGGTCAAATACCGCGCTGCCCAGGCTGCTCACAAGCTCAAAGCAGGAGTGTCCGTGCCATATAAGCTTCATAGGATCGTCCCCCTTCCGGTATATTCTAAGCCCGATTATAGCAAAATCCCCCGGCCCCGGCAAGTCTGACGCATTTTTATTAACAGTTTTTTGTGTTGACCCGGCAGTTTTAAAATGGTATCATGTATTAGATTGTATTTTAAAGAGCATTTTTATGTTTTCCAGGAGGCCCACATGAAAGGAAACCGTCAGTTCAGAATAATATTCGGTGTTGTTGTACTGGTACTTTTCAGTGTTTATACATATCTAAAAGTTTCCACCTCGCCCCACAGCAGTGATTTCGACAGTGAGCACGCCTATGTCTACAGTGAGGTCAAGGAACAGCTGGCAAAAGAGGCCGCTGAGGCAGATGCAGAGGCCGAGGAACCCGTAGTCCTGCCCCTTCAGCCCTTCGAAGCTCCGGCAGAAGAGGATGCAGAGGCCCCGGAGGAGACTCCCGAGCCGGAGCCCACACCCGTGGACGAGCACCCCGGACTTCCGGACGTGGACATCACCAGCTGGGAATTTGTTCTGGCAAACCCCAGCAACTCACTGGGGCCGGATTTTGAGCCCCCTGAGATTGCAAAGCTCACAGACAGCCAGTGCCCTGTGGATTCCCGCATTGCAGAGCCCCTTATGGCCTTTATAGATGCGGCCAAGGCCCAGGGTCTGTCCGTATATCTCTCCTCCGGCTACAGGCCCTATTCCGAGCAGCAGTATCTTTTCAACCGGAAGCTCAGCCAGGGCTACAGTCAGGAGGACGCCGCCCGCATTGTCGCCCTACCCGGCACAAGCGAGCACCAGACCGGCCTTGCCTGTGACATCACCGACTACTACAGGGAGTTTAAGGCCTGGGAGGATCTGGAGGTCACGGAGACCTATAAGTGGATGAGCCAGCACTGTCAGGAGTACGGCTTCATTGTCCGCTACCCCAAGGACAAGAGCGGACTCAACACCACCGAGGCCGCGGACAGCATCACCGGCATTATCTACGAGCCCTGGCACTACCGCTATGTGGGCGTGGAGGCCGCCACCTATATAATGGAGAACAACCTCTGCCTTGAGGAGTTCCTGGCCCTCTACGAGTAAATAGAAAGCTTATATTTTAAATCCCATCCGCTGAACACGGGTGGGATTTTTTCTTTATTTCGGTATTTTATTGAACATGCCAATTTTGGGTGCGGTCCGCCGGATTTTGCCGCTTTTTGCTTTTTTCTTAACTTTTTTCTTTAAAATATAGCCGATTCTACTGTGAGTAGAGCAGCAATACGGTGCTTTTCTACCCCGGGCATTTTCTAATAGACAAGGGAATTCAGACAGTAGCTTGAGAATACGCCTCTTCCGTATATAATTGAATAAACTGCTTCAGTGCAGCTCCCCACTATAATCCGGAGGTTTGACATGAGCTTTTCAATTTTGACCGACACAGCCGCAAATGTTCCCACAGATAGAGTGGAGGCCGCAGGCATAAAGGTTCTGCCCCTGCCCTTCTTTGTCGACGGAATAGAGAACACCTGCATGGACACCCTGGGCTTCAACGCCGCGGATTTCTACGGGCACATGCGGGAGGGTGTGAAGATCACGACATCTCAGGTCAACCCCCACAGATACACCGAGGCCATGACGGAGCTCCTCCAAAAGGGTGAGGACATTCTCTTTGTGGGCATCTCCTCCGGGGTCAGCGGCTCCTTCAACTCCGCATGCATCGCCGCAGATCAGCTGCTGGATGAGTTTCCCGATAGAAAAATTCAGCTGGTGGACAGTCTCGGCGCCTCTCTCGGTGAGGGGCTGCTGGTGATAAAGGCGGCCGAGCTGAGAGATCAGGGGCTCAGTCTTGAGGAGACCGCTGAGACGCTCAGGAAACTGCGGGTAAAGATGTGCCAGATTTTCACGGTGGACGATCTGAACTACCTCCGGCGGGGCGGAAGGCTCTCCGGGGCCGCGGCGATCGCGGGGACAGTCCTGAATCTGAAGCCTCTTCTCAAGGGCAACGAGATCGGCAAAATAGTCTCCTTCGGCAAGATAAGGGGCCGGAAAAAGACCATAGAGGCCCTGGCGAAGAAATACGATGAGCTGGTTGAGGATGCGGAAAATCAGATCGTGGGCATATCCCATGCGGACTGTGAGGAGGATGCAAAGCTTCTCGCCGGGCTCATAGGCCGCAGCCATCCCCCCAAGGATATTCTCATTGTGAACCACGAGCCCGCCACAGGCTCCTACCTGGGGCCCGGCGCCCTCGCCCTGTATTTTGAGGGCGCTGAGGATGTCCGCAGCAAATAAAACCTTTCCACATAGAATTTACTTTGAGCGCTGAAAACAACATATAACATATATTTAGAATCAGCAGCTTCGGCTGCTGATTTTTTTATGCGGGAATCCGCTACGTATAAGAGGGCAAGGGCATAAAAAGACTGCGGGCCGTACGCAGCCCGCAGTCTTCTGGCGGAGCGGGTGGGATTCGAACCCACGTACCGGTATTGCCGGCAAACTGATTTCGAGTCAGCCCCGTTATGACCGCTTCGATACCGCTCCGTATTAAAATTTTTGCCCCTTACGCTCCCCGCTCCCTCAGCCGGCACGCTGTATTTCCGTCCTGAGGAGGCATAATTCTCACTGGGCGCTGTAATTATATACAATAAAGCGGAAAAAATCAAGCATAAGGAGAGTACAGGATTTTAACAAATAGTTTATATCTTTTGCAATATATTTTATATAAAACTATTGACAAAGTTCAGCCGCTGCGTTATTATAAACTCGAAAGATCAGATGAAAGGAATGGTATGCAAAAGTGAAAAAGACATTATACAGTCTGATGCTCAACGACGAGGTAGTGCGCGAGGTGGACGCCATGGCCCACCGCATGGGCACAAACCGTTCCAATCTCATAAACCAGATCCTGGCGGAGTATGTGGACTACACCACGCCGGAGCAGCGGATAAATGACGTGCTCTCTGCCATAGATCAGCTCATGAGCCCCTCCCGGGAGCTGGTGCCCTTTTTCTCACCCCACAGCTACTCCATGTCGCTGAAAAGCTCACTGGAATATAAATACCGCCCCACCGTCAAGTACGAGGTGGAGCTCTATAAAAACAGTGAGGACTCGATAGGCGAGCTGTCGGTGGTGTTCCGCACCCAGTCCGCGGCGCTGATCTCCGCCATGACGGAGTTCTTCCGTCTCTGGAAGCGGATAGAGGACTGCCATCTCCGGCCCAGAATGGGCTCGGGCATTGAATACGCCCTCTACGACAACAAGATGGTCAGGAGCATGGCCCTCCCTGACAGGGACTGCACTTCGGAGGAGCTGGCCTCCGCCCTCAGTGCCTATATCAGCCTCTTTGACAAGCTTCTGAAGGGCTATCTCAGCGGCCGCTTCAGCCCCCATGAGGTGGAGGCCGCCTATTATTCCCAGATGATAAACGCGCCGGTGCATTTCTGACGCGGGAAAGGAGTCATTATGAACGCAAGGAATTTTACACAGAAAACTCTTGAAGCGGTGCAGACTGCCCAGTCAATGGCCCAGGAAAACCGCAACAATTATATAATGCCGGAGCACCTGCTATACGCCCTTGTGGATCAGGACGGAGGACTCATACCCTCTCTTCTGGATAAAATGGGCGTGGACTGCAACACCCTGCTCTCGGAGCTGGACAGCGCCATCACCGCCCTCCCGAAGGTGGGGAACGAGACCGAGGTCTACCTCTCACCTGAGTCCAACCGGGTCTTCGGCGCCGCAGACAAGGCCGCAAAATCCATGGGGGACGAGTATATCTCCGTGGAGCACGTGATGATAGGTATTTTTGCCGCCGCGACCCCGGCCATAAAGAGGATATTTTCCGACCACGGAATCAGCAAATCCGCCTTCACCGCGGAGCTGAGCAAGGTCAAGTCCGCCCCCGTCACCGGGGACAATCCGGAGGACACCTACGACGCCCTGAACAAATACGGCTCCGACCTTGTGGAGAGGGCCAGAAAAAATGAGCTGGACCCGGTCATTGGCCGTGACAGCGAGATCAGGAATGTCATCCGCATACTCTCAAGAAAGACCAAGAACAACCCCGTGCTCATCGGTGAGCCGGGCGTGGGCAAGACCGCCATCGCAGAGGGCCTGGCCCAGCGCATAGTCCGGGGCGATGTGCCGGAGGGACTGAAGAACAAGACCATCTTCTCCCTGGACATGGGCGCCCTGATTGCCGGGGCCAAATACCGGGGTGAATTTGAGGAGCGCCTGAAGGCGGTGCTGGAGGAGATCCGCCGCAGCGAGGGCAGGATACTTCTATTTATAGATGAGCTCCACACCATTGTGGGCGCCGGCAAGACCGAGGGCAGCATGGATGCAGGAAACATCCTCAAGCCCATGCTGGCCAGGGGCGAGCTCCACTGCATAGGCGCCACCACTCTGGACGAATACAGGAAATACATCGAGAAGGATGCCGCCCTTGAGCGCCGCTTCCAGCCGGTGCAGGTGGATGAGCCCAGCCTTGAGGACACCATCTCCATTCTCCGTGGACTCAAGGAGCGCTATGAGGTCTTCCACGGCGTCAGGATACACGACAACGCCCTTGTGGCCGCGGCGACCCTCTCAAAGCGCTATATAAGCGACCGCTTCCTCCCGGACAAGGCCATAGACCTTGTGGATGAGGCCTGCGCCCTCATACGGACGGAAATCGACTCCATGCCCGCAGAGCTGGACGACGTGCGCCGCAAAATCATGCAGCTGGAGATCGAGGAGATGGCCCTGAAGAAGGAGGACGATCAGCTGAGCCGCGACCGCCTTGTGAAGCTGAGAGAGGAGCTTGCAAACCTCAAGGACAGCTTCAACGAGATGAAATCCCGCTGGGAGAGCGAGAAGAGCAGCGTGGACGAGGTCAAGAAGCTGAAATCCGACATCGAGAAGGTCCACTCCGACATAGAGAACGCTCAGCTCCGCTATGAGTACGAGACCGCGGCCAAGCTGAAATACTCCGATCTCCCCGCCCTTGAAAAGAGGCTGGAGGAGGCGGAGAAACGCTCGGAGGAGCGGAAGGCCGGCACCATGGTCCACGACACCGTCACCGAGGAGGAGATCTCCGGCATAGTGGCAAAGTGGACGGGAATTCCCGTGGCAAAGCTCATGGAGGGCGAGAGGGAGAAGCTGCTCCATCTGGATGAATACCTCCACAGGCGCGTTGTGGGTCAGGACGAGGCTGTGCAGAAGGTCACCGAAGCCATTCTCCGCTCCAGAGCGGGGATCTCGGACCCGGACCGGCCCGTGGGCTCCTTCATCTTCCTCGGCCCCACCGGCGTGGGCAAGACAGAGCTGGCAAAATCTCTGGCCGAGTGCCTCTTTGACGATGAGCACAACATCGTGCGTATAGATATGAGTGAGTACATGGAGAAATACTCCGTCTCAAGGCTCATAGGCGCGCCCCCCGGATATGTGGGCTATGACGAGGGGGGCCAGCTCACCGAGGCGGTCCGGCGCAAGCCCTACAGCGTGGTGCTCTTCGACGAGATAGAGAAGGCCCACCCGGATGTGTTCAACATCCTGCTGCAGATTCTGGACGACGGCCGCATCACCGACTCCCAGGGCCGCACGGTGGACTTCAAGAACACCATAATCATACTCACCTCCAATCTGGGGAGCCAGCACCTGCTGGAGGGCATCTCCCCCGACGGCAGCATCAGTGCCCAGGCCCAGGATGCCGTCATGCAGGAGCTGAAGAGCTCATTCCGGCCGGAATTTCTCAACAGGCTGGATGAGATCATCATGTTCCGCCCCCTCACAAGGGAGAACCTCAGCGGCATAATCGAGATAATGATCGCCTCCCTGAGAGAGAGGCTGGCAGACAAGACCCTGAAGCTGGAGCTCACCGAAAAAGCAAAGGAGCTCATAATCGACCGGGGCTACGACCCGCTCTACGGCGCAAGGCCCCTGCGGCGCTATCTTCAGAGCAGCGTGGAGACTCTCATCGCCCGCACGATTCTCGCAGGCGACATCCCCGCAGGCTCCGTCATCACCATAGATGTGCAGGACGGAGAGCTCATCTGCCGCTGCCCCGTATAATAAAAGCAGCAAAATGATATCAAAAAAACTCAGGATTATAAAATCCTGAGTTTTTTATTTGCTGTATTATTTTTATATGAGTTTTATGGGTCTGCATTTCCCGGGGCCGAAGACCTTTTCCACCTCCTGCTTGTAGAAGGGGAAATAATCTGTTGGCATCAGCGCCTGAACACAGCCCGCAAAGCCGCCGCCGTGTACCCGCCATGCACCCCGGCCCTCCAGGAGCTTTGCACTGAGCTCAAGCCCGTTCTCAAGCTTTGTGTCCCCCGTGGCGCTGGTGACGATATTGTTCAGCAGCTTCTCGGAGGAGCGGCCCGACTCATTCATGAGGCGCATATAGGTCTCCCCGTCGCCGCTCTTCAGGGCATCCCTCATTCTGGGCACCCGCTCATTCTCATCAAAGAAGTGGGTGGCGCGGCGCACGGGCCTGTTGGAGTTGGCCCAGCCCTTTTTCCTGAATTCCGCCGGATCCACATAGCCCAGCTTGCCCTCATCAAAGAAGTTTGCAATATAGACCATATCCGCCGGGATTCTGGCATAGGAGGTGTCAAGCCCCGCATGGCTGCCGCCGGTGTCGGTGAGGCAGAGTGTCAGGCCCATGGAAGCAAAATCCGCATCCAGCCGCTCGTATTCCTGTGTTTTAAGGTCCATGTATATGGTGTGGCCCAGAGCACAGGTCATGGGACTCATAAGGCCGCAGGGTTTGCCGAAATATTCATTCTCAGCGGTCATGGCGGCCCTTGCGATAACCACAGGGTCCACCTTGCCGCCGTTGAAAAGCTTATTTAAAATCTGACCTATCATCACGGAGAAGGCCGCCGAGGAGCTGAGACCCGAGCCGGAAATCAGAGTGCTGGTGATTTTTGCCGAGAATCCCCCTATATTCAGGCCCAGTGCCTTGAATTCCGCCAGCATGCCCCGCACAAGGGCCTTTGATGTGCCGAATTCGGAGGTGCGCACCGGCAGATTGCTGAAGTGCGCCTCAAAAGGCTCAAAGCCCTGAGACTGGATCCTGACGGTACTCCCGCCCGGCTCCGCCTCCCCATAGAGCCCCAGATCAACGGCAGAGGCCAGAAACCTGCCGTCCTGATGGTCCGTATGATTGCCCGCAAGCTCTGTCCTGCCGGGTACAAAAAACTGTTTTTTCATGAATTCCAACCTTCCAGCGTCCTGTAATTTATTTTAAAGATCATAAAATTATCCGTCAAGCCAAAATTCCTACAGTTTTATCGTAACCCTATATCTTGTCAATGTCAACCGTATTTTATGGACTGGGGGCTAAATTTTCCCCTTTCTTTCAACACAGTGCACAAACACAGCAGTTTTGGCTTGTATTTTCAACAAATAAGCTATAATATATACATGCTGAAATTATTTTTGCAATATGATTATCGGAGGCTGAAAAATGAAAAGCGCAAACGGAATAAATCTCACAATGCTTTGCGATTTCTACGAGCTAACAATGGGCAACGGCTACTTTGAGAACAACATGAAGGATCAGATATGCTACTTCGATGTGTTCTTCCGCAATGTGCCGGATCAGGGCGGCTTTGCCATTGCCGCGGGACTTGAGCAGATCATAGACTATGTTAAAAAGCTCCATTTCGACGAGGAGGATATAGAATATCTGCGCTCCCGGAAGCTGTTCAGCGAGGATTTCCTTGAATACCTCAAAAACTTCAAATTTACCGGGGACATCTGGGCCGTACCGGAGGGGACTCCCATCTTCCCCAGGGAGCCTATTCTCACTGTCCGTGCCCCCGCGATTCAGGCCCAGCTTCTGGAGACCTATGTCCTGCTGGAGCTGAACCATCAGTGCCTCATCGCCACAAAGGCAAACCGCATCTGCCGCGCCGCAGGAGACCGTGCCGTGCTGGAATTCGGCTCCCGCAGAGCCCAGGGCATTGCAGGCGCAGTTGTGGGCGCAAGGGCCGCATATATAGGCGGCTGTGCCGGCACCGCCTGCACGGTGTCAGACGAGCTCTACGGCGTCCCCGCGGCGGGGACCATGGCCCACTCCTGGGTGCAGATGTTTGACAGCGAGTACGAGGCCTTTGCAAGCTACTGCAGGTCTTATCCCACCAATGCGGTCCTGCTGGTGGACACCTATGACTGCCTCCACTCCGGCATTCCCAACGCCATAAAGGCCTTCAACGATGTTCTGAAGCCCCTGGGCATCACAAAGTGCGGCATCCGCTTCGACTCCGGCGACATGGCATATCTCACCAAGAAAGCCAGAAAGATGCTGGATGAGGCGGGCTGGCCCGGCTGCAGCATCACCGTGTCCAACGCTCTCGACGAGAGACTCATTCTTGAGCTCATCCGTCAGGGGGCAAAGATTGATTCCTTCGGCGTGGGCGAGAGGCTCATAACCTCCAAGGACAGCCCCATATTCGGCGGTGTTTACAAGCTCTGCGCCGTGGAGAAGCAGGACGGCGGCGAGATAATACCCAAGATCAAGATCAGTGAGAATGTGGGCAAGATCACAAACCCCGGTTTCAAGAAGGTCTACAGATTTTATAACCGGGACACCAACATGGCGGAGGCGGACTACATCTGCCTCAGAGACGAGACCGTGGATGACAGCCGGCCCCTGGAGATCTGCGACCCGGACGCCCGCTGGAAGACCAAGGTCATGGAGAACTACCGCGCGGAGGAGCTTCTGGTCCCCATATTCAAAGGCGGAGAGCTTGTCTACAAGGAGCCCGCTCTTGAGGATATCAAGGCCCGCTGCCGTCAGCTTGTCTCCCAGCTCTGGCCGGAGGTCCGGCGCTTTGACAACCCCCACAACTACTATGTGGATCTCTCAGAGAAGCTCATGGCCCTCAAGGACGACATGCTCATGAACTCCGGCAGAAGAAGCAGATAAGTCCCCCGTACAAAACAGCATGTATTCCAACTCCCTCCGGGGCGTAAACCCCAGAGGGAGTTTTTATGCTTTTGTGGCTCCGGCTCTCTCCCGGCACGTCTCTTTTTAAATATCTGTAAATACCGCGTATTTGTCCCGCTTTTCCGGTAAAAGCCTTTTGACAAATGCCCTTTTAGGCTGTATTATATAGGCTGAACTGCTGTTCATAGAAATATATTTTGAGGTATAGTATATGTTAGACGGTGAAATTTACGGATTGATCATTGCACTGGGCATACTCCTCGCACTGTTCTACTTCGGTGTTTTGTGCATATCCATAAATGTTGATAACATCAGGCTGCGCCGCAGATATAAGAACGACCCCAATCTGGAGGTCTTTATCCGCAATGAAACTCTCAAGGGGCTGGGGCTCATTTTGCTGGAGCTGGCCCTTGTGGCCGCCCTTCTCCTTGTGAAGGCCAAATTCTTCTGAGCGGGCCAGCTGTCCCGGCCGAGGAATACCGGCAAGGCGCAACTTAATATGAATCACCCCTCCGCTGCTTTTCGGGCCTGAGTGTATTCTCCCGGCCCCCTGCCTGACAGAGGGGTGTTTCTATGCCGGCCTGCAATTCCCCGCGCCCCCTCACCGGAATATTTCAGCTTGACGAAAGCGGGCGCAGATGTTAGAGTACACGGACAACAGGTTTTTCAGGGCAGGGGCCGGGAATTTTCCCATAAGGGCCGCTGCGCCGTCAAGGATTTTCCCCGAATGGCAGACATTTTGATTATCAGTCCTGCGGCAGAGCTTCGCGGGCTGCGGAGGACATTTAAGCATGATAAGTGAAAAGAAAGAAAAGCGCATACTGTTCCTGTCTTTTTTCGCAGGCCTGGGCTTTGCCATTGCGGAATACATATTCTCCATATTCAGCCACTCCCAGTCTGTGCTTATGGACGCTGTGTATGACGCCTCGGAGCTCATATTTATCGCCCTTATCCTCTATCTCACCCCGCTTTTCTACAAGCCTGTGAGTGAGGAGCACCCCTACGGCTTCTACCAGATTGAGTCTATATTTCTCCTTATCAAGGGCTTTATGATGCTGGCGGTGACCCTCAGCGTGTCCGTTGAGGTCATAGAGTCGGCCCTCTCCGGCGGCAATATCGTGAATGAGACCGACATCTCAATATTCCAGTTTGTTGTGGCGGTGGGCTGCCTCATAGTGCTGCTCATTATGAAGCGGATGAACCACCACCTCTCCTCCCCCACCGTGACGGCGGAGCTGCTGGGCTGGAAGATGGACGTGCTCTACAGCATGGGTCTCTCCCTCGCCTTCTTCGGCGCAAGCTTTCTCAGCAGGACGCCCCTGGCCCCCATTGCCCCCTATTTCGACCAGATCGTGGCCGTGGCCGTCATGCTTCTCACCGTGCCGGACAGCATCAGGATACTCGTGCGGGCAATCAGGGATGTGTTCCTGTTCCCGCCCAGCGACGAGGTGGTGGAGAACATAAAGATGATAGCCACCGGCATTATGACCGCAAACAAGCTCCGGCCCGTATTTTTCGATGTGACCAGGACCGGCCGCCACATGTGGATAGATATCTATTTCCAAACCTATCAGGACTGTATCTCCGTACGGGATTTCAACCGCACCTCAAAACAGGTGGAGAAGGCGCTGAAAAAGGTCTACAGAAACTGCAGCTGCGACCTTATTCTTGACCAGTGAGACAGACGCCGATTTTCTTCAAATTTCATTCCTGAATATCAAAAAAGAGACACGATACCGTGTCTCTTTTTTGTGTCTGTTTTTCGGTGTAAAATTTTATTTTCGGTCTATTATCACAAGGAGGAGCTCACCCTCGGCCACGCTGATCTCCGCCCGCTTTCCCGGGAGGACCTCATTGCTCACCCCGTACTGGTATTCCGGTGTGATCTCTCCATCATGGAGAGGATATTTGGCATTTTTTATCTCAATACCCCGGGCTGGGCCGGCAATGCTCAGAAGGGAGAAGAATATACAGCCCTCGTCCACATATTTTGTCTCCTGTCCCGCAAGCTCCATGCGGGAGTGGTCGTCTATGATGAGTCCCCGGGCCCCATTCTTATCCAGCATCAGCAGCAGGGAGATATTCGCCATCGTGTGGTCAAATCTGGCCCCCACCGCCCCGATGAGGACAAATTCCCTAAAGCCCCGGCGCAGCGCCTCCTTTACCGCGTAGACGCTGTCCGTGTCGTCCTTCACACAGGGGAGCACTATTGTCTCGCCCGTCCCCTCAGGTCTGGGGTGGGAGTCAAAATCCCCCACTACAAGGTCCGGCTCTATCCCCAGCTTTTCTCTGTGGCGCAGGCCGCAGTCACAGTATATCGTAAAATATTCATCTTTTAAAAGACTTTTCACTCTCTCATAGTCGGCTATCGGCGCGCCGCCCACGATAAGGCATTTTTTCATCTCAGTCATTCCTCGGATCATTATATTCTTTTTACCTACAGTATAGTTAAATCCTCTGCTTTTGTAAATCGCTTTTTCCAAAAGGCACCGCTGTCCCGTCCGCCTCTTCGAAAATTCAGGATTTTTATTTTTTCGGCCCCGCCGCATATAATTTTATTTGAAAATATGCCCTCTCTGTATTATACTGAGAACAGTATTATTTTAAGCAGATTATTTCCCGTAATAAGAGGATTTAATCCTGCAAACCGGTCCGGGGACCTTTAATGAAAGGATGCACTATGAAAATTATCACTATCAGCCGTGAATTCGGCAGCGGAGGCAGAGAGCTGGGCAAGCGTCTGTCAGACTATCTGGGCTTCGACTACTACGACAGAGAGATCATCACCACCATCGCCGGCAACAAAGGGCTGGATGAGGGCTATGTGGCCCACGCCCTGGAAAACCACGGCTGGCAGATGATTCCCCTCACCTATAACAGCTCTTTTGCCAGTTTTTCCATGCTCTCCGCACAGACCGATCTCCTTCTGGAGCAGCGGCGGGTAATTGAGAGCATAGCGGAGCTGGGCAACGACTGCATCATCGTCGGGCGCAATGCCGACGTGATTCTGGAGTCCTACCACCCCTTCAACATCTTTGTCTGTGCCGACATGGAGGCCAGAATCAAGCGCTGCATGGAGCGGGCACCCAAGAATGAGAACCTCTCCCGCAGGGATATGGAACGGAAGATAAAGCTCATAGACAAGAACCGCGCCCAGACCAGGGACATTATTGCCGAGGGCCGCTGGGGCGAGTGCGACTCCTACCACCTCACCGTGAACACCACGGACTGGAACATAAAGACTCTGACTCCAGCCGTGGCCGCCTTCGCAAAGAGCTGGTTTGAGAGAGAGGACTGAGAGGGTCCCCATCCCCTGAAGGGCTGGGAGTTTATCGCTGAGCCCTGAGTCCAGAATCCCTCGGCCGCCCTGCCACTGGGGTTTATTTTCGGGCTGTACGCTCTTTTTACTTTGTTTTTACTTATAACACAGGAGGTTGCAATTATGCTTATAAAGAATGCAAAAGTTTTTCGCCACGGGCGTTTTGAGCTGTCATCCATAGACTTCGGCAGCAAGATCGAGAGCTTCGGGGCCGATGGCGAGGGCTACGATGCCGGCGGCGCCTATGTGGTCCCCGGCTTTGTGGATGTCCACACCCACGGTGCTGTGGGTCTCGATGCAAGTGACTGCAGTGCAGAGGAGATCCCCACCCTTGCAAAGCACTACGCAGACCACGGCGTCACCTCATTCTGCTTCACCACCATGACCATATCCAGAGAGGATCTGAAAAAGGTCATGGGCAGGATACGCGGCTATGAGCGCAGCGGCGCTTCCGCCAAATGCGCCGGCGTCCATCTGGAGGGTCCCTTCCTCTCCTACAAGAAGAGAGGCGCTCAGGCCGCCTTCAACCTGCAGGAGCCTAACATAGACATGTTCATGGAGCTGGACGAGCTGAGCGGCCACAAGATTAAGCTCATCACCGTTGCCCCCGAGATTGACGGCGCGCTGCCCTTCATCCGTGAGGCATCAAAGGTGTGCAATGTCTCCCTAGGCCACAGCACCGCCACCTACGACCAGGCCATGGCGGGCTTCGAGGCCGGCGCAAACCACGCCACTCACCTCTTCAACGGCATGGAGGCCTTCCATCACCGCGAGCCGGGCCTTGTGGGCGCCGCACTCAGCGCCGGTGCCTATGCAGAGCTCATCTGCGACGGAATACACATCCATCCCGCAGTCATCCGCGCCGTGGAGAAAATGTTCGGGGACAAGTTCGTCATAATCAGTGACTCCCTCCGCTGCGCCGGACTCACTGACGGTCACTACAATCTGGCCGGCCAGGAGATCGTGGTCAGAGGCAGAAGGGCAACCCTGCTGGACGGCACCATCGCCGGTTCCTGCACCAACCTTCTGGAGGAGCTGCACAACGTCGTCTCCTTCGGTATTCCCCTTGAGACCGCAGTGAGCTCCATGACTGAGTACGCCGCAAAGTCCATCGGTGAATTTGACCGCATCGGCTCCCTTGAAAAGGGCAAGTGCGCAGACCTGCTCATTCTGGATGAGAAGCTGAATCTCAAGGCCACCTTCATAGACGGCGAGCTTGTAAACGGCAGTCTGGACTGAGTCTTACAACAACAGAATAAAATTTTATCGGAGGGAACCGTTGAAGTTCCCTCCGATATTTTTATATACGAATTATTTAGCTTTAAGAAGCCGAGGCCTCTACTCGCCCTCCGGGCGTCCGTAGTAGATGCCCTCGTACTCCGGCGGGGCGGGTATGCCGCATTTCTTGTCCAGCCAGTAGAAGCTGTATTCCTGATAGTTGTAGCCCAGCTGCTCCCTGAGTACCTCATATCGGGGTATCCAGTAATACTTGCAGATATTGTCATCATAGCGAGTGTAGCGCCAGTAATCCCCGTGGGGGTCATCAGACGCCGTACTTATCTTGCAGTTCGGGGCCGCCTCCTGCATCTCTGCCACCTGCTCCGGCGGTACCGGGGTGAGACTGCCTATCCAGAATCTCTCCAGCTCACTGAGGCCGTACAGGGGGGATATGTCCTCAACAGCCGTGCAGGAGATATTCAGATGCCGCAGGGCCTTGGCGTCCTTCAGGGGGCTCACATCATTGACATAAGTGGAGGAGCACTCAAAGTATTCAAGCTTCGGACAGTCAGCCAGGGGTGAGAGATCCGCCACCGGGTTCATCGAGATTATAAACACCTCAAGCTCCGGCATGGATGAGACAAAGGAGATGTCTGTTATGGCCTCATTGTGCCCCAGATCCAGATATTTCAGCTTCCTGCAGTAGCCAAGCTTTGCGGCCTCAATATTATTCACGGTGCCGCCCACTGTGGGCTTGGAGGCCAGAATACGCTCCGTATCCGTGCGGACACTGTAGAGAGTGCCGAACCATATGCGCCATATGACATCTATTTCAGGGAACTTCTCCCTGATATTCTCCATTTCATCATCCGACAGCTTCATCCCGGGATCCAGAATGGGGCCCGAATCCATATCCAGAGTCTTACAGTGACTCAAATAGGGCAGGACCTGAAGGAGAGCCTCGCCGTGATCCGTCACAGCTGTGCCGCTCAGATCCAGAAGCTCATCATTCAGGGAGAAGGATTTGTCGTAGAGGGTGAACTTATAGCCAATCTCGGCCCCGGGGCAGGCCTTCTCAAGACTCCCTATCTCATCCCAGCTCAGCTCGGTGCTGCCCTCATCCCCAAGCTCAATGCTTTTGAGATTTTTCATGCAGGCGAGATAGGGCAGAGCTCTTTCAAACTCGCCGCTGCTGATAAAGCTCAGATCCGCAGCCTCATCCTTCAGATTCAGGTCTCTGTCCATGACAGTAAAGCTGTAGGAAAATTCAAGCTCCGGGAAGCCCTCTCTGAGGGCTGCAATATCCTCACCCGTCAGGGGAGTCTCCAAATCCCTTTCGCAGCCCATTTCAACCGAGCTGAGCTGAGGGAAATATTTAAGAAGGGCGGCATATTCCTCGGCGCTGCTGTTGTCTATGCCTGTAAAATCCACACTCTCGGCATTATTCCCCGGCCTGAGTCCGTTGGGCAGGGGCACGTCATAGCGCACCGAGACCCCGGGATGCTCGGCTGCCCAGTTGAAGATCTCCTCCGTGCAGTCACTGCCCTGAAAATCTGCGGATTTCAGGTTGGAGAAATCATCCAGCTTCTCGGTCTCACCCTCATGGAGGACAACTGTCAGCTCACTTATATTCCTTTTAAAAACGCCGTCCTCAAATGCAACGGTTTTTGTAATGCCGGAAATTATATCCGTAAAGGACAGCTGCCATATCCAGGATGCACTGCATACCACGAGCAGCAGCACATAGACTATGACAAGCGCCGTCGTAAGCTTTTTACCTTTCATTAAAGTCCTCCGGATTCTTATTTTCTCTAAATTATACCATTTCGCCCCTCTGTTTTCAAGGGAAAAGAGGCTCCGTTTTTTGCTTTCCGGAATCGCCTTTCTCCCCCCTGTCCGTGTGTGACCGGGAGGTGCCCATGGGTTTATCCTCTTAAATTTAAAAAAACCTGAAAATAACTATTGACAAATCATGCTCTTTTTGATATTATAATCAAGCCGTGGCCGAGTGGTTCAGCTGGTTTAGAACGCCGGCCTGTCACGCCGGAGGTCGAGGGTTCAAGTCCCTTCTCGGTCGCCATCATGCCCCTTTGAAAAAGGGGCATGAATTTTGCTGCTATAGCTCAGTTGGTAGAGCGCATCCTTGGTAAGGATGAGGTCTCCAGTTCGAATCTGGATAGCAGCTCCAGAAAATCCCGATTGCTTTGCAGTCGGGATTTTTTGTTTCCCTGTATAAGGGCGGCCTCTTCGGGCTTTTGTCTCATTTATTTATAAAAATACAGCACCTGTAAGAATTTTGAGCTTACGGGTGCTGTTTTTTGCTTTTTCGGTTTATTCTGTCCCTCAGTGTTTTTTTGCGTAGGAAAACATCCACAGGACTATGGCCACAAGGGCCGCCACCACAACAATTCCGATTATTGTGTTGAGTATGCCCCCTGCGATGCCGGAAACAAGTTTTACCACAAGGGCAATGACAACTGCCAGGACCGCAATTACACCGATGACCAGCGCAATAACTCCGACTTTTTTCATTTTATCCTCCTCTAGCCGATCTGTTCTCCGAGTTTATTCAGGACCTGTACAAAATATTCAGGGAGCTGAGTCTCAAACTCCATCGGCTCCCCGCTGCGGGGGTGGATGAATTTAATTTTTCTCGCGTGGAGGCACTGCCCCTCCAGACCCTTCTCCGGTGAGGGAGCCCCGTAGAGGCCGTCCCCCAGAAGCGGGTGTCCGATGCTGGCCATATGTACCCTTATCTGATGGGTGCGGCCGGTCATAAGTTTACACTCCACATGGCAGTAGCCCCTGTAGCGGGCCAGAACCCGCCAGTATGTAAGGGCGCTCCTGGAATTCTTTTCCGTCACCGCCATGCGCTTTCTGTCCACAGGATGGCGGCCTATGGGTCTGTCAACGGCGCCGGAATCCTCCCGCATATTTCCCCGGACAACCGCCTCATATATTCTCGAGAGGCTCCTGTCCGCAAGCTGGGCCGAGAGTGCACGGTGGGCAAAATCGTTCTTTGCCGCCACCAGCAGGCCCGAGGTGTCCTTGTCTATCCTGTGGACTATCCCCGGCCTCTTCTCCCCGCCTATGCCGGAGAGGCTGCTGCCGCAGTGGTAAAGGAGGGCGTTCACAAGGGTGCCGTCCGGATGGCCCGGGGCCGGATGCACCACCATGCCCCGGACCTTGTTTATCACGATGACATCCTCGTCCTCGTAGACTATATCCAGAGGGATGTTCTGGGCCTTCAGCTCCGTCTCCTCAGGAGGCGGGAGTATTATCTCAAAGCTGTCCCCGGGAGAGCATCTGTAGTTCTTTTTGACTGCCCTGCCCCCCAGAGTGACAAGCCCCTCCTCCAGAAGCCGCTGGGCCGCGCTGCGGGATAAATTCTCAAGGTTAGCGGCGAGGAGAGCGTCGATACGTTCTCCGCTCTCCTCTGCTGTCAAATATAATATTTTCCCGTCCATTATTTGAACTCGTTCAGAATATCATCCAGTGTGAAATCGCCCATGTCATCGGGTTTGCGCTCAGGCTTCGGTGCCACCGGAATATCGGGTTCCCTGAACTCCCGGGCTGCAGGCTTCGCCGGGGAGGCCGGAATATCAGGCTCCCTGAATTCTCTGGCTGCAGGCTTTGCCGCTGCTGCGGGAATATCGGGTTCTCTGAATTTCCTCGCCGCAGGTTTTGCCGGGGAGGCCGGAATATCGGGCTCCCTGAATTTTCTGGCCGCAGGCTTTGCCGGGGAGGCCGGGGTCTTCAGTCCGAAGTCGGCAAAGGGGTCATCCGCGGGCGCATCCGCAGAAAACTCCTGCCATGGATCCGCAGACTTATTCACACCCATCGCCCTGGCGGTGGAGCTGTTGCTGTGGCGGGATTCCACCTTCGCATTGGCCTTTTCCCATGCTGCAAATGGGTCGTTTGCATCAAACTCCGGAACGGACTTCACCGGTGCCGCCGCAGCTTTGCGGACGGATGCGGGTCTGCGCTGTTCTCCGGAGCCACGGGAGGCTTTGAACTCCTCATAGTCCTCCTCATAGCGGGTCTTTTTGGGTCTCCCCATCCTCACAGCGGGCTTTTCACCTTCAGTATCCTGTCTCTCACGGGGAGCTCTCCTCTTCTTCTCAGGCTCCTCAGTGACAGCAGCTTTGCGCTTCCTGCCGAATCTGGGGGATGCCGTCTCTTCCCCGTCGCTGTAGTCGTACTTCTCCGCCCTCTTGCTGCGGCCCTGCTTTTCTGAGTTTTTGATCCTTCTGCTCAGCTTTTCCTTCTTATCCGCGGCCATGCTCTCTTTGAGATTGCCCCGGAGAGAGGAGCGGTCCTTCCCCTCATCATCCACCTCGTCAAATTCGTCGTAGACAGGTTTCTCCTTTTCCCCGCCGAATATGATGTAGATGATAAACAACAGGCAGAAGACAGTTATGAATATGTCCGCAACATTGAACACTGCGAAATCGAAGAGCTCAATCTTGAACATATCTACGACAAAGCCGTAGAGAATGCGGTCAAGGCAGTTGGAGAGGCCGCCGGCGGTGACCAGCACCAGGCACCAGCGCCCGAACTTGCCGGAGATGAAATTGGTGGCAAGGGCGACAATAACCGCAATCGTAAACACGGCAGTAAGAATTATGAAGTAGATACGGGCCCCGCCCCCGGCCAGAAAGCTGAAGGCAGCACCGTCATTGTGCAGACGGACAAGGCTGAGGACACCGGGTATCAGAGGCTCAGTGACCGTGTTCACCATGATGTTGTTGGTGACCCAGTACTTTACCCCCTGGTCAAGAATTATGACCAGCATACCGACTATAGCATACAGCATATCTTTCTCCTATCTGCCGTCAGAATCTGACGGCACGCTAAATTTATAAGCGGAAACCGGAAATCAGCCCAGCTTTGCCACAACTGCGGCGCAGCGGGGGCAGAGGCCGGTCTCAGGCTGTGCATCTTCAGAGTGCATCCAGCAGCGGGGGCACTTGACCCCGGAGGCCTCCGTGACGGAGATCTTGAGTCCGGGATAGTTCGCGCCCTGACCCGTCACTGCATCCCCGTCTGTCACATCGCTGTCTGCGATGCGGCACATGGAGACGATGAAGAGCTGACTGAGATTCATATCCCTGACGCTGTCAAGGAGGGTCTTTGTCTCTTCATCCTGAGCAAAGAGGGTCACTGCGGCGTCAAGAGGCTTGCCGATGCGCTTGTCTCCTCTTGCGGTCTCCAGAACTCCGTTCACATCGTCCCGGAGTGCGATCAGCTTATCCCACTTTGCAAGCTCCTCCTCAGAGAGAGCATACTCGGTGAAGGGCTTGTTCATTGTATTGAGGACCACATTGCGTCTGTCCTCATCGCTGCTGTGGGGCATCGCAAGCCAGATCTCATCGCAGGTGAAGGCCAGAATAGGCGCAAACATCTTTGCAAGGCTGTCCAGGATAATGAACAGGGCTGTCTGGGCACTGCGGCGCAGAAGGCTGTTCTTCTCCTCACAGTAGAGCCTGTCCTTTATGATGTCAAGGTAGAAGCTTGAGAGCTCCACCACGCAGAAATCGTTTACGGCGTGGGATACCACATGAAATTCGTAATTGTCGTAGGCCTCCGCCACCTTATTGATAAGGTCGTTGAGCTTGGTGATGGCCCAGCGGTCCAGCTCCAGCATATCTTCGGGCTTTACGAGCTTGTCCGCGTCAAAGCCGTCCAGGTTGCCGAGGCAGTATCTTGCGGTGTTGCGGAACTTCAGATAGTTCTGGCTCAGGTGCTTGAATATCTCCTTGGAGCAGCGGACATCCACATGGTAATCCGCAGAGCCCGCCCAGAGACGCACCATATCAGCGCCGAACTGCTTGATCATATCTGCGGGGTCAATGCCGTTGCCGAGAGACTTGTGCATTGCCCTGCCCTCGCCGTCGACGGTCCAGCCGTGAGTCAGGCACTCCCTGTATGGTGCGCCCTGTCCCATTGCGCCCACCGCAACCAGCAGTGAAGACTGGAACCAGCCGCGGTACTGGTCGCCGCCTTCGATATACATGTCGGCGGGCCAGAAGCCCTGATCCCGCTTCATTGCAGCCACATGGGTGGAGCCGGAGTCAAACCAGCCGTCCAGGGTGTCGGTCTCCTTTGTGAAGTGGGTGCCGCCGCAGTGGGGGCACTTGAAGCCTTCGGGAAGGATATCCTCAGCCTCCATCTCAAACCAGGCGTTGCTGCCCTTTTCCTCAAAGAGCTTTGCCACGGCGTCGATGGTCTCATCGGTGCAGATGGGCTTGTGGCACTTCTCGCAGTAGAATACCGGGATAGGCAGGCCCCAGCGGCGCTGACGGGAGATGCACCAGTCGTAGCGCTCACGGATCATTGCGGCCATTCTGTCCTTGCCCCAGGCGGGGAGCCATCTCACGTCCTCACAGGCCTTGACTGCCTCTTCCTTGAAGGAATCGACAGAGCAGAACCACTGGGGGGTAGCCCGGAAGATGATGGGACTCTTGCAGCGCCAGCAGTGGGGATAGCTGTGGACTATCTCCTCGGAGGCGAAGAGCATGCCGCTGTCCTTCATATCCTGAAGGATGACGGGGTTGGACTCCTCGGTCTTCATGCCGGCGTACTTGCCTGCATAATCGGTGTGGCGGCCCTGGTCGTCCACGGGCACCACCATCTCCATGCCGTAGCGCATGCAGGTCTGGTAGTCGTCGGCGCCGAAGCCGGGGGCGGTGTGGACACAGCCTGTGCCGGAATCCATGGTGACATAGTCCGCCAGAAGCAGGCGGGAGCTCTTGTCCAGGAAGGGGTGCTGTGCCAGCATATTTTCAAAGAAGCGGCCGGGATGAGTCTCAATGATCTCATAGCTGTCAAAGCCGCCTATTGTCATTACCTTGTTTACGAGAGGCTCCGCCATGATGTAGATTTCACCGTTGGGGGCCTTTACGAGGGCGTACTGCTCATCGGGATGCATGGCAATTGCAAGGTTGCCGGGGAGAGTCCAGATGGTAGTAGTCCAGATGACGAAGTAGAGCCTGCTGTGGTCGATATTGGGGAGCTTGCCCAGGTCGTCCTTCATGGGGAATTTTACATATACTGTGGTGCAGGGGTCGTCCTGATATTCTATCTCAGCCTCTGCAAGGGCGGTCTCGTCCTTGGGGCACCAGTAGACAGGCTTCAGGCCCTTGTAGATATGGCCGTTCTTGTACATCTTGCCAAAGATGCGGATCTCTTCTGCTTCAAAGCCCCTGTTCATGGTCTTATAGGGGTGCTCCCAGTCTGCAAGGACGCCCAGGCGCTTGAAGCCCTCCATCTGGCGGCCGATGTACTTCTCCGCGTAGTCGTGGCAGGCGGCCCGGAAAGCGGTGACGCTCATGGCCTTGTGGTTCAGCTTCTGCTCCTTAATAATGGCACTCTCAATGGGCATGCCGTGGTTGTCCCAGCCGGGGATGTAGGGGGTGTAGTAGCCCCGCATTGCGTAGGAGCGGGTGATAAAGTCCTTGATGGTCTTGTTGAGGGCGTGGCCCATGTGTATGTTGCCGTTGGAGAAGGGAGGGCCGTCGTGGATGCAGAAACGGGGGTGGCCCTCGTTCTTTTTCAGCATCTCATTATAAAGATCCAGCTCTTCCCAGTGCCTGAGCATTTCAGGCTCCCTCTTGGGAAGGCCGGCACGCATTGGAAAGTCAGTTTTCGGAAGGTTCAGTGAAGCATTATAGTCCTTAGCCATAGTTTTCTCCTAATTTCTATCTAAATGTTATATCAAATCCAAAGGGGCGTGCGCCGCAGCGCCCGCCCCGGGGAATTTCAAAAGTTTTGATCAAAGAGTGAAGGGCTGTGTACTGTCCAGATTTCTCTTCGGTCTTGCCGGGGCTCTCATTTCTTTGGACAAATCCATCTTTACATCAGGCTCAGGCTGTATTCGTGACACAGACTCCTCTATGCTGCGCACGGTCTTGTCAACCGCGGCATCCTCCACGGGGGTCTCAGCGGGGGCCTCTGCCTTTTTGCCGTCCAGCATGCCGGCACTTATGGCGTCAATATTCTCAAGCTGCTTGTTGCACATTGCACGCACCGCGGTGAAGAACTTCTCCGTGGAGGCCTTGGCCTCTGCAAGACGCTTCTCCTGACGGGCGGTCTCCTCTTCAATGCCGCCCACTCTGGCCTTGACCTGACGGTCGGCCTCCTCCAGCATGGAGGCGGAGCGGGTACGGGCGTCATTCTCTATCTGAACGGCCAGCTTCTGGGCGGAGAGCACTGCCAGATTGAGGGCTTCCTCATTGGCGCGGTACTCCTCTATTTTATCCACAAGGACCTTCATCTTGCTCTTCAGAACGGCATTCTCCTTCTGGGAGGCTGTGATTTCGTCTGCAAGCTCGTCCATGAAATCATCCACGGACTCCATATCGTAGCCGCCGATTCTTGTCTTTTCAAAGGTCTTTTCACGAATATCCTGAGCTGTAATCATATTTTTATCCACCTTTCGTATTATTTAAAAATACTGTCCGTCACTCTCGGGCTGCTCAGGCTGAGCGCCCACTATATCCACATTCTGGGGAGTGACAAAATATGTTTTGGCCGACACAGGGGTTATTTTTCCCTGGAGGGCAAAGGCTATGCCGGATATGAAATCCAAAAGCCGCCTCGCCATCTCCACCGGCAGGCCCTCAAGGGTCATCACGACGGAATGGCGCTGACTCAGGTGGCCCACTATCTCCCCCGCCTCATCAAAGGTCTTGGGGCTGAAGAGAATGACCTGGGCATCCCGGCCTCCGAAATTGACCGTGCGCTCCTTCCTCTGGGGCTTCTTCTGTCCCCCCAGGTTCCCGAAGATACTCCCCTCTGCGGGGGGAGGGGGAGGAGGAGCCGCCTGCTGCGGTCTCAGGAGAGGACGGCGGGGCTTCTGAGGCTTCTGCCTCTTTACCGGCTGCCTGGGGGGCTGCTGGTAGCCGCTGTCGTCTGCAAAGGTGTTTTCAAAAAGCGCCTCCTCCCGGCTGGGCGGCTGGGGCTGGGCTGTCTCAGCCGGCTGCTTCGGCTTGGGTCTGAAGCTGGGATCCGCGCCCTCAAAAAAATCATCCTCATCGTCGTAAGGCTGTGTCAGTTTTCTAAGTTCATCCATGAAACCCATGGCATTGCCTCCATAGTTAAATACTCAATGTCGGCCCTCCCCGACGGGGAAAACGACAGGCCGGCATCCATACGGACCGCATTTACTTTGAATAATCCCTCGGTCCGAATATAGCGGAGCCCAAACGAACTATGTTAGCACCGCAGGCAATGGCGGTCATATAATCACCGCTCATGCCCATGGACATAAAGTCCATAGATACATTATCGTATTTTTTTTCGCTATTGTCAATAAAAAGCTGCTTAATACTGTTAAAATATGGCCGATTTTCTTCCCCCGAGGCGCAAATCGGCGGAATTGCCATGAGTCCGCGGACTTTTACGCCGGGCAGACGGGAGGCAAACTCCAGTGCTGCGGGGATTTCCTCCGGAGAAAAACCGGATTTTGAGGCCTCCGACCCAATATTTACCTCCAGCAGAACATCCTGGATTATACCCTTTTTAGCGGCAATCCTGTCAATCTCCGCCAGAATCTCCTCACTGTCCACACTGTGGATAAGGGACACGAGGCCCACGATCTTGCGGACCTTGTTCTTCTGAAGATGGCCGATGAAGTCCAGCCTTGCCCCCTCGTAGGCGCCCTGGGCCTCTTTCTCCAGCAGCTCCTGCACCCGGTTCTCACCGCAGATCCCAAGTCCCGCGGCTATGGCCTCACGGACTCTGGAGGCGTCGTTCATCTTGCTCGCCCCCACCAGCTGTATCTCTTTCGGGTCTCTCCCCGCCTGAGCCGCCGCCTTCTCAATATTCTCTCTGACTAAAGCCAGATTCTCAGCGATTGTCATATCTTTTTTCCTCCCTGCCCCTGGCGCTGACAGCCACCCTGCCCCCCTCCCGCAGGAGAGAGTCTCTCCCGCCTTCGGCAAGACAGAGGCCGTCCGCCTCGTATATAATATCTGCTGCCGTCTTTTTTGTTCCTGCGGCAGTGCAGATGTAGACAAATTCATTCCCCTCCCCGTCCCGCTCAACCGCGGAGGAAGGGAGCGCCAGACCCCGGTGCACCGAAAATATGAGCTCCGCCGGCGTCTTTCTGAGCCCCATATATTCCTCTCCCCCGCCCTTCAGGCGAAAGCAGAGGAGTTTTCTCCCCCCGTCCTCTCCGGATGCGGAGACGAGCCGGGCATCCAAAGGCTCTTCAAAGCCCGGAAAGAGTATGCTGCACTTTCCGCCCGCTTCCGGGACAGAGCCCTCATCGCAGAAGGCGGCATAGTACCAGTCAAAATCCGGCAGCAGCTTTCCCCTGGCCCCCGGGATTTTCATGGGTTTTGCATCCATAAGCTTTTCAAGCCCTTCCCCGTCCAGGGACGGGAGCATGTCCGGGGAGAGATATTCAAAGCCGTCCAGCTCCCGGTAATATGTCCCGCTCTCAGGGCTGGGTACAGCCTCATTTTCTTTTCCCCTCGCAAGGAGGCCCCCGGCGGAAATCCGGAGGCCCTCCTCGGCCTTTATTTCCGAGCCTTCCGGGAGCATGACGGGGTCTTCCCGGCGGATTATTATACCCTCAAGCTCCGCCGTCTCTGCCACGGCGGCCGTTCTCAGCTCCGCGGTCTCCTTTTTGGGGGAGGAGAATATCCCTGCCCCCGCATAGGCGCAGGCCGCCGTGAAGAGCAGTGCGGCCACAGCCCGGAAACAGGGACTGTCACAAAGTGAATTATGTATCAAGGGGCATTGACAGGGCTTTTGGGGGAACTATTGTGGAAATCGCATGCTTATAGATAAGCTGCTGCTTTCCCTCAGTCTCCAGAATCACGGTGAAGCCGTCAAAGCCCTTCACAGTACCGTGCATCTGGAAGCCGTTCATAAGAAACATTGTCACAACAATTTTTTCGCGGCGCACCTGATTTAAAAAAATGTCCTGGAGATTCTGCGTTTTCTGCATATCAGCCAACTCCTTTTTCTAAAAGCGGCCCTGGACAGAAGCCGCCTTCACAATGTATTCGCATCCTTTGATGCGGTACATCATGATATACCGCGGCTGTGCAAAAATTCCCTCGAAAGCTGTCGCGCAGCTTCAAAATCAGGCTCCTCCCCCCGGTATATCCAGAGGGCGTCCTCCCGTCTCCGGAACCATGTGAGCTGCCGCTTTGCGTATCTCCGGCTGGCCTGTTTTATAAGTGCGGCGGCCTCGGATTTCGTCAGCTTTCCCTGGAGCGCCCAGACCGCCTCCTTGTAGCCTATGGCCTGCATGGCGGTGCTCTCCGGGGATATTCCCATGTCAAGGAGCCCCTGGACCTCCCCGAAGAGGCCCTTTTCTATCATTTTATCCACTCTCTCGTCTATGCGGCTGTAGAGTTTTTCCCGCTTCTCAAAGCTCAGGACTATATAGGCCGCGTCATAGCGGGGCGGCAGCGCTTTTGTTCTGGCGTCATGCTCCGTTATGGTCTCGCCCGTGAGCCTGTATATCTCAATGGCCCGGATTATACGGCGCCTGTCCCCGGAATTCAGCTTCGCCGCCCGCTCCGGGTCGAATTCGGCGAGGATTCTGAGCATTTTCTCTCCGCCGAGGCGCTCATACTGTTTTGAGAGCTCATCCCGAAGCTCCTTCTCCCCGCCGGCCTCAGCGAAATCTCTGCCGGATATGAGGGAATCTATATAGAGCCCCGTGCCCCCGGTGATGACCGGAATCCTGCCCCGTGATAAAATATCCTCACAGCAGCGGGCCGCCTCCTCCACATAGCGGGCCACGGAGTAATTCTCCTCCGGTGAGGCCGCATCCAGCATGTGGTGGGGCACCCGGGCCCGCTCCTCAGCGTCGGCCTTGGCGGTGCCTATGTCCATGCCCTTGTATATCTGCATGGAGTCCGCGGAGACTATCTCCCCCCGAAACTCCTCTGCCAGCTCTATCGCAAGCTCTGTCTTTCCAGCGGCGGTGGGGCCCGCCACTACTATCACCTTTTCCGGCATCAGACTATCCTCTTGAATTTCTTTTCCAGGTCCTTCTGAGTCACGACCACCGACACAGGCCTCCCGTGGGGGCAGTACTTGATGCGGCCGGAGAGGACCTCCTCCGCTATTGTCTCAAGCTCCCTTTCCGCCGTGTCCCAGCCCGCCTTGATCGCGGCCTTGCAGGCGACGGTGCGGAGAATCTCGTCCCTCATGTCCTGGGGGCTCAGCCTGCTGCCCTGACGGAGCTTTTCGCATATCTCCTCCAGCGAGGCCGCCGCATCCCCGGAATCCATGTCCGCGGGCACGGCCCTGATTATATAAGTCCTCTCCCCGTAGGGCTCTATGCCGTAGCCCAGCTCCTGGAGGAGAGAGGCGTTCTTCTCCAGAAGCTCCCCGTCCTCTTCGCTGAGCTGCACGGTCACGGGGCAGAGGAGATTCTGGGCCATGATCTTTCTGTCCTGAGATTTCAGCCTGTCGAAGATCATCCTCTCATGGGCGGCGTGCTTATCTATCAGAATAAGTTCATCTTTCAGCTCGATTATTATGTAGGTTTTCAGCGCCTCACCCACTATCTTGTGGTCGGGCAGCCTCTGACTTTCAACATTTTGAACAGAGTTTTCAACAGCCCTGCTCCCGATTTGGCTATCGGATTGAGAAAAGCCCTCTTTTTTGCGGTCGAAAGCCGTCGAAACCGGGGCCGAAGCCAGATTTATGCTCGTCTGATAGGGCATATCGTAGCTCCCCAGTCTCAGGGGCTCCTCCGCTTTTGGTAAATTTTCACTTTTCGGGCCTCTCGGCGGGGTGACGGAGAGCAGTCCGCCGGAGAGTTTTCTCCCCTTTCCGGGGCCGGAATCCGCCCGGTATCCTTTTTCCCGGAATTCCTCCGCGCTCATTTGGCGGTAAAAGTCCCCTGATGGCTTTGCCCTGCCGGACAGAGGGGCGGAGTGTCCGGATACTTGAGTTCTTCCGGCACCGGCAGGAGCTGAGGAATCCCCGCCCCCCTGACGGGCGCCGTCCATAAGCCTTCTTGTGCCCTCGCTTATCTCAATCTCCGCAGTCCTGCTCTCCCCCTGGAGCATCAGCTTCACGGCCTGATATACAAAGTCGAATAGCTTTTTCTCATAGGAGAACTTGACCTCGGTCTTGGCGGGGTGGACATTCACATCCACACTGCCGCAGCCCAGCTCCACATAGAGCACACAGGCGGGGAAGCGGCCGGAGAGCAGGGAATTTCTGTAGGCCTGCTCCACCGCGGTCTGAAGGAGGGGGGATTTTATATATCTGCCGTTGCAGTAGAAATACTGGCAGTTCCGGCTCCCCCGGCAGGCGGAGGGAGAGGAGCAGAAGCCCGAGAGCCTCAGCCCCTCCTCATCGCTGCTGCATCTGAGCATGGAGGCGGCGAGCTCCCGCCCCAGAAGTGTATATACACAGGAGTCCTGCCGCCCGTCCCCGGGGGAGAAAAACTCCTCTTTCCCGTCCTTTATAAAGCGCACCGAGACCTCCGGCCGCCCCAGGGCGCAGCGCAGCGCCGCCTGCCGGCAGGCCGCGGCCTCACTTCTGTCGGATTTCAGAAATTTCAGTCTGGCGGGGGTGTTGTAGAAGATGTCCCGCACCAGCATGCTTGTCCCCTCCGGGCAGCCGCAGGAGCCCATGTCCTGAATCTCACCGGCCTCAAGGTTCACAAATGTGCCCTCCCTGCCGCCCCGGCGCCGGGTCTTGAGCTCAATTCTGGACACCGAGGATATGGCCGCCAGAGCCTCGCCTCTGAAGCCCATGGTGCTTATGGCCTCAAGGCCCTGTTCATCCCGGAGCTTTGAGGTGGCGTGGCGGAGAAAGGCGATCCCCGCATCCTCCGGCGCCATGCCGCAGCCGTCATCCCGGACCATTATATATGTGGCGCCGCCGCCCCGGATCTCCACAGTTATGTTCTTCGCCCCGGCGTCAAAGGAGTTCTCCATGAGCTCCTTCACAACCGAAGCCGGGCGCTCCACCACTTCGCCGGCGGCGATAAGGTCCGCCACATGGGGGGAGAGTATATTTATATCGGCCATCTGACAGCCTCCCGCTTCAATTTCGTAGTTTTGCAACTTTGGTATTATACATTATTATTGTTGAAACTTCCATATATATTGTGTTAATATGTAGTGTAAAATAAGGCAAAAAGAGGTCATACCCATGGGTTACAAAAGAAAAGAGATAGATATATCCGAAATAGACCGGCAGAAGGACATCTGCCGTGAGATAAATGAGCATCTGGGCCCCGCCCCCCGGCTCGCCCTTGTAGACAGCTACGGCTGCCAGCAGAATGAGGCGGACAGTGAGAATATCCGGGGCTACCTTTCCCTTATGGGCTACGGTTTCACCGAGGATGAATTCAAGGCCGATATCATCGTTGTAAATACCTGCGCCGTGCGGGAGCATGCGGAGATGCGGGTTCTGGGGAATGTGGGGGCCATGAACCACTGCAAGAAGGCCAGACCCGGACAGATCATCTGTGTCTGCGGCTGCATGGTACAGCAGCCCCATATGTCAAAAAAGGTAAAGATGTCCTACCCCGTGGTGGACATCACCTTCGGGCCCCACGAGCTCTGGCGTTTCCCCGAGCTTTTAAAGGAGCACCTCATCCGCCACAAGCGGATTTTCGCCACCGACCCCTGCGACGGGGTAATTGCGGAGGGCATGCCCGTAAAGCGGGGCGAGGGCCCGAAGGCCTGGCTCTCTATAATGAACGGCTGCAACAACTTCTGCTCCTACTGCATTGTGCCCTATGTCCGGGGCAGGGAGCGCTCAAGGAGGCCGGAGGATGTTCTGGCCGAGGCCAGGGAGCTTGTGGCCGAAGGCTACAAGGACATCACCCTTCTGGGGCAGAATGTCAACTCCTACGGCCGCGATCTGGGTTCGGATGTGGACTTTGCGGACCTAATCAGGATGATAAACGACATCCCCGGGGATTTCCTCATCCGCTTCATGACAAGCCACCCCAAGGATGCCACAGAGAAGCTCTTCAGGACCATGTCTGAGTGCGAGAAATGCGCACACCAGCTCCACCTCCCGGTGCAGTCCGGCAACGACAGGGTGCTGAAGGCCATGAACCGCTGCTACACCAGTGAGAAATATATTCAGCAGGCGGAGCTTGCGAGAAAGTATATGCCGGACCTTGTGCTCACCACCGACATCATAGTGGGCTTCCCCGGGGAGACCGACGAGGAGTTTGAGGACACCATAAGGCTCTGCGAGAAGCTGCGCTTTGACGCCATGTTCACCTTCATCTACTCCAAACGCAAAGGCACCCCCGCGGCCTCAATGCCTGACCCCTACACAAGGGAGGAGAAGCAGAGGCACTTCGACAGGCTCGTGGAGGTCTCCAACCGCATAGCCGGGGAAAAGCACAAGGAATATGAGGGGAAGATCATGCGCGTCCTTGTGGACGGGGAGACCGGACATGAGGAGTATAATCTCTCCAGCCGCACCAACGGCGGGCGTCTTGTGCACCTCCGGGGAGACAAATCCCTCATCGGGCAGTTTATAAATGTGAAAATTACTGACAGCAACACCTGGGCGCTGTATGGAGAGATAGAAAATGGCTGAACTGACCCCCATGAAAAGGCAGTATTACGAAATAAAGGAGCAGTATAAGGACTGCCTCCTGTTCTTCCGCCTGGGTGACTTCTACGAGATGTTCGACGAGGACGCCAAGGTGGCCTCCAGGGAGCTGGACCTGGCCCTCACCACAAGGGACAGAGGCGTGCAGGACCCGGAGGAGCGCACCCCCATGTGCGGGGTGCCCTATCACAGCGCCGAGGCCTATATCGGAAGACTCATCGCCAAGGGCTACAAGGTGGCCATCTGTGAGCAGCTGGAGGACCCGGCCCTGGCCAAGGGGATAGTAAAGCGGGATGTAATCCGTATAATCTCCCCCGGCACCCTCACCGAGAGTTCCATGCTGGAGGAGGGGCGGAGCAACTATATCTCCGCCGTCTATCTCCGGGAGAATCAGGGGGGCATTGCCTTCTGCGACATCTCCACCGGTGAGTTCTGCTGTGCCTCCTTCGAGGAGGACGCAGTCACCCATATCATAAATGAGCTGGGGCGTTTCTCCCCCAGAGAGGCCGTGCTCAGCGCCGGCGCCGAGGAGGAGGCCTCCGTCAGGGAATTCCTGGAGAAAAAGCTGGGTGCCATGCTGGAGCTGGGGGGCGGGCGCTTTGAGTATATGCCCGCCGCCGCCACCTGCTGTGCCCAGTTTAATTTTCAGGACATAGACGAGGCCGGTCTCGGCGGGAGTGAGGGGGCAGTCTGCGCCGCCGGCGCGCTGCTCTCATATATTGCCGACACCCAGAAGTTCGACCTGGGCCATATAAACCGCCTGGATGTGTTCTACGGCGGCAGATATATGGAGATGGACTGGACCACAAGGCGGAATCTGGAGCTGACCGAGTCCCTCCGCAGCGGTGAAAAGCGGGGCTCCCTCCTCTGGGTGCTGGACAGGACAAAGACCCCCATGGGCGGGCGTCTGCTCCGGTCCTGGGTGGAGAGGCCGCTGCTCTCCGCGGTGGAGATAAAGCACCGCCTGGCCGCGGTGGACGAGCTCTTCAAGGACAACGTGAACCGGGGCGAGATAATGCTGCTCCTGGGCGGCATCTACGACATGCAGCGCCTTGTGGGCCGCTGTGTCTACGGCACTGCCGGGGGGCGGGACCTGAGGAGCCTTGCAAACTGCGCCGCCGTGCTGCCGGAGCTGGCGGAAAAGCTGTCGGGCTTTAAATCCCATGAGCTCAAAGGCATCTGCGCCATGGACAGGCTTGAGGATATGCGGGAGCTCATCGACAGGGCCATCGCAGACGATCCCCCCTTCTCTGTCCGTGAGGGCGGAATTCTCCGCAGCGGCTACTCCGAAGAGGTGGACAAATACCGGGATATCCGGGACAACGGCGCCAGAATGGTGTCGGAGCTGGAGGCCAGAGAGCGGCAGCGCACCGGAATCAAAAAGCTGAAGGTGGGCTACAACAAGGTCTTCGGCTATTACATCGATGTGCCCAAGGCCGCCGGAACCGAGAATATCCCGGAGGACTATATAAGAAAGCAGACCCTTGTCTCCAATGAGCGCTACTTCACCCCCGAGCTCAAGGAGCTGGAGACGAATCTTCTCACGGCCCGGGACAAGGTAAACGAGCTGGAGTTTGATATATTTTCTGAGATCCGGGACAGCGTCGCCGCCATTGTGGACAGGATTCAGGCCACCGCAGACGCCGTGGCGAGGCTGGATGTCCTCTGCTCCCTTGCGGAGGTGGCGGTGCGGAACAACTACACCATGCCTGAGGTGGACACCTCAAGGTCCCTGAGAATAATCGAGGGACGCCACCCGGTGGTGGAGCAGAGCATGAAGGATGTGCTCTTCGTCCCCAACGACACATATTTAAATGACAGCGAGGACCGGGTGGCCATAGTCACCGGCCCCAATATGGCGGGCAAATCCACCTATATGCGCCAGACCGCCCTCATAGTGCTCATGGCCCAGATGGGCTCCTTTGTGCCTGCAAAGGACGCCTCAATCGGGATTGTGGACAGGGTGTTCACAAGGATAGGGGCCTCGGACGACCTGGCCTCAGGTCAGTCCACCTTTATGGTGGAGATGAACGAGATGGCCAACATCATAAAGCACGCCACCCCCGCCTCCCTTCTCATTCTGGACGAGATTGGCCGGGGCACCTCCACCTTTGACGGCATGGCCATTGCGAGAGCCGTGCTGGAGTTCTGCGCCGACAAGAGAAAACTGGGGGCCAAGACCATGTTTGCCACCCACTACCACGAGCTCTCCGCCCTGGAGGGGGAGATCTCAGGTGTGCGGAACTACAACATCACCGCCAAAAAGCAGGGCGGGAGGCTGGTATTTCTCCGGAAGATAGTCCGGGGCGCCGCCGACGACAGCTATGGAATTGAGGTGGCAAAGCTGGCGGGCCTGCCGGATGTGATCATAAATAAGGCCAAGGGCTACCTCCGGGAGCTGGAGAGCAGCGGGATCACCCCGGATATAAAAGCCGCGGCTCCGGAGGATGAGCAGATAAGCTTTCAGGACGTGGGCGCCGACGAGGTGCGGGAGATTCTCAGGAACACCGACCTGAACACCCTGAGCCCCATTGAGGCCCTGAACCTGCTCTTTGAGCTCCAGAAGAAAGCGAGGGGCTGATGAACTACCCCGAAGGAAAGGCCGCGGCCTTCACCAGCCAGCCCAGTAAGGGACAGTTTATAGCACTTCTCGCATATCTGCCGGTGCATGTGGCGCTGCTGCCCGCAATCCTGGTAAAATTCATGGATGCGGGCCTTCTCAGCGAGGACTGGGCGAATTTTGCAGTCTACGCCGTGGGCATAGTCTATATGCTGATATTCGCGGGGAGCTTCCTGCGGAGGGACTTCGACCCCCTCTGCGAGCAGCCCTTCAGGATCTTCATCGTGATAATGACCTGCTACGGCCTGATGCTGATATTCAATCTGGCGGTGTCCTCTCTGATGTCGATCCTGGTGGAGCTGGACAACCCCAACAACGATGCCGTGATGGAGCTTGTGAAAGAAAATGAGGGGCCCATGATCGCCATGGGCGTCTTTATGGCCCCTCTGGTGGAGGAGCTCCTTTTCCGGGCCGGAATCTTCGGCTTTCTCAGAAAATACAGCAGGACTCTCGCCTATATCGTGAGCATACTGCTTTTCTCCCTCTACCATGTCTGGGGCTACGCCCTGAGTGATGCGGGCTCCTGGATATACATTCTCCAGTACATCCCCGCCTCCTTCCTGCTCTGCCGCTGCTACGAGCGCTGCAACAGCATATGGGGCTCCATCTTCATGCACATGCTGATAAACGGAATTTCCTTCCGTGTTCTCTCCATTGCGGAGGAGATACTATGAATGATGAATACACTATAAAGCCCATTGCCCGGATTCACAGCGACTTCCCCACGAAATTCGGCATCCCCCGTCAGGCGGGGATAGTGAAAGAGCTCCGGGCAAGGATAGTTTTCGAGCCGGAATACAGGGACCCTGAGGCTCTCCGGGGAATCGAGGGCTTCTCCCATCTCTGGCTCATCTGGCAGTTCTCCGAAAACCTGCGGGAGAGCTGGTCCCCCACCGTGCGCCCTCCCCGTCTCGGAGGGAACGAGAGGAGGGGCGTATTTGCCACCCGCTCCCCCTTCAGGCCCAACGCTCTGGGGCTCTCCTGCGTCCGTCTTCTGGGTCTGGACAGGGAGAAATCCGAGGGCATCTCCCTCATAGTGGCCGGGGCCGACCTCATGGACGGTACGCCCATATATGATATAAAGCCCTACGTCCCCTATGCTGACGCCCATCCCGAGGCCAGACCCGGCTTTGCCCCTGATTCCGGGGGCACTCTGGAGGTCTCCTTTCTGCCGGAAGCTGAGGCGGAGATCCCGGAGGAGAAGCTTCCGGCCCTCAGGGGGGTTCTGGCAAACGACCCCAGGCCCCGCTATCAGAATGACAGCGGGAGAGTATACGTGCTGGAGTTCGGCGGCATGGAGATCTCCTTTAAAACTGACGGGCGCTGCCTCACCGTGATAAGGGCTGAAAAAATCGGGGAATAGGTCCCCCGCGATATATTGAACACTAAGCAAAAACTCTCTGTGAATTTTTCACAGAGAGTTTTTTGTGTTTATTGAGATGTTTAATGTTTAAAAATTCAGAGCCGCTCGAAGCCGTCGTTGGGCTGCTCCTTCTGCTCCTTGGGACGCTGGCGCAGATTTGTGATCATAATCCAGTTGTAGAGGAGCAGCATCAGTGCCGAGCCCAGATACATGATCTCAAGGCCCATGTAGCGCTCATCCGCCATTATCATTATGCACATGGCCGAGCCCTGCATGGCGAAGAACATGCTGCGCCAGGGGTCGGCGGAATTGAAAGCGAAGCCCGCCATGTGGTAGAAGGCCAGCAGCGCCACGATTATGGTGATTATCTCAAGGCCGTAGGACCAGAGCACGCTGTTTATGGAGTTCACCCGGAAGCAGGTTATGAGCCAGACCGAGAAAAACAGTATGGGCACAAAGGCACAGAAGCACACAAGAGAGGGCCGGGAGGCCAGAGGCTTGTTCGCCGCCGTGAGCAGCACGGGATAGACAAGGCCGTTCACTATGCCGAGAAGCGCAAGCACAAGGTAGAAGCCCGCATCCTTGTCCGTCTCCGACTCCATAAGGAGCAGCACGGCGCCCGCCGTCATCACCGCACCCACGGCCCAGCGGACGATTGTGAAGGCCTTTCCCGGATTGCTGAGGGCCTGAAAGAAATCCTCCGGCAGATAGTAGCGCATATTTCTGGCCCTGTCTATAAAGCGCAGGACCATAAAGGCGGTGGCAAAAATAATGAGGGGGACGCCCACATTCCAGAAGCTCTTGTCCACAAGACCCTGCTCATTGAAGGCCTGCATAGTCTGGAGCCAGCGGATAAACACGCTGAAGGCGCCGGCGCCGCCCACATAGCAGGTGATCTCCAGAGCCCTCTTGTTCATCTTTATCCTGTTTTCCTTATCCTGACGGGCCCTTGCCTGCTCTCTCATTTCCTCGGCCTCACGCTCCGTGATGCCGCTTTGATATTTATCCTGCATAATTACCGTTCCGTTTCAATAGTAATGTATTAACCGGTCAAATCATCACTGATCCACGACACTGCCGAACATGCACCGTTCGGACCCTGCCCCGCAGCCGAACATGCCGCGGCGGAGCACTCTTCAAGGGCCTGCACCGTAAAAACAGTATCTTTTTATGCCGATTAGGTTATTTTATACTCAAATACAAATTCCGTCAAGTCTGGGGGAGAACGTGAGAAAAATTCTGCTGATTTCCTATATTGTGCTGCTTGTCGCCTTCACGGCGCCGATGCTGCCGGTCTTCCGGGAGCGGGACAGGCCGGAAGCTCCGGAGGTCAGCGCAGTTCAGAGCCCCGCCCCGGTGAAGGCCGAAAAAGACCGGGAGAAAATAAGGCTCCTCTGTCCCGGGGGCGTACTGGAGCTTGAGCTGGGTGAATACCTCCGGGGCGCGGTGGCGGCGGAGATGCCGGCCTCCTTTTCCCAAGAGGCGCTGAAGGCCCAGGCCGTGGCCTCCAGGACCTTTGCCCTCTATACCGCGGCCTCCGGGAAGCACGATGACGCCGATATCTGCTCCGACAGCGGCTGCTGCCAGGCCTGGCTGGACGAGGGGCAGCTGAGGGAGCGCTGGGGCGATGACTATGAGTATCTCAGCGGCAGGATACGCAGTGCGGTGGAGGACACCGCGGGAGAATATCTCAGCTATGAGGGGAAGCCGGTCTTTGCGGCCTTCCACTCCTCCTCCGCCGGGGCCACCGAGGACAGCGGGGCCATCTGGAACCCGGAGCCCTATCTCGTGAGCGTCTCCAGCCCCGAGAGCGCGGAGGACGTGCCCGGTTTTCTCAGTGAGAAGGATTTCAGGGCCCTGGACTTCCGGGACATCATACTCTCCCGCTATCCCGACGCGGACTTCACCCCGCCGCCGGAGGACTGGATCACAGAGCTTGGGAGGGACGGGAGCGGGAGGGTGGAATACATCACTCTCGGAGGAATAAAAATAACGGGGCCGGAGCTCCGCAGTCTTTTTTCTCTCCGCTCCGCCGCCTTTCAGCTGAGCTTCAGTGAGGGTGTTTTTCATTTTTCCGTTGCGGGCTTCGGCCACGGAGTTGGAATGAGCCAGTACGGGGCAAATGTCATGGCACAAAAAGGCTCAGACTATACCGCCATACTGGCTCATTACTATCCGGGAACTGTACTTATTTCCTGATTCTCTCATAGGTGCAGAAGCAGAAGCGCACGCCCTTCTCCTCCTGCCACTCCCCCTGATGGGTGCACTCCCACTCGATATTCCTGTCCAGATTGGGGAAGAATGCTGTGCACTCCGGCTGCTGGTCGATCTTGGTGATAAAGATTCTGTCTATATAGGGGAAGAATTTCATATATACCGTGGCGCCGCCTATCACAAGGCATCTGTCGTAAGCCTTGGCGGTCTCCAGGGCCTCCTCTACGCTGTGCACAAGCAGGGCGCCCTCAACAGGTGTGTCCTGCCTGGAAATTATGATGTTGGTTCTGTCCTTGAGGGGTTTTCCGCCGGGAAAATCCGCAAGGGTGGTCCTGCCCACTATGACAGCGGCACCCTTCGTTATTTTCTGGAAGTATGCCCTGTCCGCGCTTATCACAAGGGGCTGAGTTCCGTTGCTCCCTATGCCCCAGTCGGAATATACAGCAACTATTGCGTCCATAACCAGTCCTCCAATGAAATTAAGTGCTGAACCGCCGCGCCGGAGTTCTGCCGCTCCTCCGCAGCATCAAACTGAAATGAAACCCAAATTAAGACTAATTATACCATAAGAACGCCTTACGGCTTAACAGAATATAATGCATCGTGGAGGTGATTTTTTGTGAAATTTGCTGTTGTAGGCGGTGACCGGCGCCTGGAGCTGCTCTCTGTCATGCTGCACCGGGACGGCCACCGGGTCTACACCTACGCATTGGAGAAAGCGGAGCTGCCTTCGGAGATACCAAAGGCGGGCTGTCTCCAGGGCTGCGTCTACGGCGCGGACTGTGTGATTCTGCCCACCCCGGCGGAAAAGGGCGGGCTTCTCAATGCCCCCCTCTCGGATGCGGAGCTGAAAATGAAGGATGTCATTGAGGCACTGTGGCCGGGGCAGCTTCTCTGCGGAGGCAGGTTCAGCGATGAGAGCTGCGCCGCGGCCCTGAGGGCAAAGCTCCGCCCCGGGGATCTGATGTGCATGCCCTTCTTTACCGCCGGAAATGCCGCCCTCACCGCGGAGGGGGCAGTGCTGCGGCTCCTTGAGAGCAGTGACAAGGCCCTCCTCTCCTCCTCCGTGCTGATTCTGGGCTGGGGGCGGATCGGGAAGATCCTTGCCATGAGGCTGAGAGCTCTGGGGGCCTGTGTCTCCGTGGCGGCCAGAAGCGCACCGGACCGGGCCATGGCGGAGGCGCTGGGCTTCGACGTGCTGGAATACTCTGAGCTGGAGGCTGAGCTCTGCCGTTTTGACTTCATTGTCAACACTGTCCCGGCCCGGGTGCTCACAGACCCAATGCTCTGTATGGCGGCGGAGGACACCCTGCTGCTGGAGCTGGCCTCTCCCCCGGGGGGCTTTGACGCCCAGCTGGCGGAGAATATAGGGCTTCGTGTGATAAAGGCGCCGGGACTCCCGGGGAAATGCTCCCCCCTGAGTGCCGCCGCAATAATGAAGGATGCAGTCTACAGGTTTATTTCTGAACAGGAGGAATGATCATGAGTGTAAAAAAGAGACTGGGGCTGGCCCTCTGCGGCTCCTACTGTACATATGAAAAGCTCTTTGCCGCGGCGGAGAGGCTGAGGGAGGAATATGAGCTCATTCCCATAATGAGCGAGAACGCCGCCTCCACCGACAGCCGCTTCGGGACAGCAGAGGTGAACAAAAGGCGGCTCAAAACCCTCTGCGGCCGGGAGCCCGTATTCACCATAGCCGGGGCGGAGCCTCTGGGGCCCGCTCTCCCAATGGATGCCCTGCTCATCGCGCCCTGCACCGGCAACACCCTTGCAAAGCTGGCCCACGGCATCACGGACACCGCCGTCACCATGGCCGCCAAGGCCCACCTGAGGAACGGCAGGCCTCTTGTCATCGCCTTTTCCACAAACGACGGGCTCTCCGGCTCAGCTGAAAATATAGCGAGGCTCCTGAACCGGAAGAATGTCTACTTCGTGCCCTTCGGTCAGGACAGTCCGGAAAAGAAGCCCTGCTCCCTCCAGGCAGATTTCTCCCTGCTGGCTGAGACAGTTGAGGCCGCCCTTCAGGGCCGGCAGCTGCAGCCGGTTTTGAAATAGAACGCTGATACCATTTTTTATTCCTTCGGGTCCGGTCCCGAAGGATTTTTTCTTTCTCTCCGCTCTTGATAATTTTCTCCGGATTTATTATACTGTCTACCTGCTTTGCTCTTATCTCCGCAGAAATTCACCCAATACCAGAAACTGTGGATAAATCTTCAGAATTGAGGCACAGACATTGATAAATTCCCACTCCAATCTTCGCCGTCCGCCCCTTGTCCCCGGCACCGGCCTGAAAATCGCCCTCTGCTTTTTTCTCATGCTCTGCGCCGTCTCCACCACCCTCCTCTATTCCACGGTAGAGAAGATCTGCTCTTCCTGCGGGGGGAGCCGGGGCGGGGAGGGCTATTATCTCTCGGTGTACGCCCTGGGTCTCATCGCCGGAAATCTCCTGAGCAGCTCCCTCTCCGACCGTCTGGGCACAAGGAAGCTCCTGATATTTTCCCTTATTACCATGGGGCTGGGCATGCTGCTCACCGCCGCGGCGGGAACCCAGGTCTTCGCCTTCCTCAGTCTCATAATAATGGGCATGGGCTTCAGCGCCTCCAACGCCCTTATAAATGCTTCCCTGACTGACATCTCGGCCGGGAACGCCGCAAAGTGGGTCAACATCTCCCAGATCTTTTTCTGCGTCGGGGCAATGTTCAGCCCTGTGGCCTCAGCCTCCCTCTGTTCCAGGGCCGGGCTCAGCCACAATACCCTCTTTCTCACTGTGGGACTCATCTCTGCGGCGGCCGCGGGCATCTGCTCCCTCTGGGACTTCGGACCGGCAGCGGCGGCTCAGGATACGGGGAAAGCTGTAAAAAGCCCTCTCTCCATGCTGAAAAATGCGGGCTTTCTTATCGTCTGCCTGCAGATATTTCTCTACCTCTGCTGTGAGACCGTGGAGAGCTCCTACCTCCGTTTTTATTTTCTGGAGCGGGGCTGTCCGTCAACTCTGGCCGCCTTCTCATCAACCCTTTTCTGGGCCGGGGTCGTGGCGGGCCGGTTCATCGGCACCTGCCTCGGGGGAAAGGAGGCACAGAGTCTCCGTATTTTCCCCCTTATCTTCGTTGCGGGTGTGGCAATGCTGCTCTTCTCCGGGGAGATCTGGCCGGGGCTCGCCGCATCGGCGCTCATCGGTCTCGGCTGCGGGCCCTTATTCCCTCTTCTCCTCCTGCGGGGCAGCCGGAGCTTTCCTGACAGGAGCGGCACCGCCTTCTCCATAATGGTGCTCTTTGCAAACCTGGGCTTTTTTGTCTCCCCGGTGGCCCTTGTCACCCGGGTGGGAAACCTCAGGGTCTCAATGCTCATCTGCGCGGCGCTGGCGGTGGTGATAATCATTCTCAGCTTTTTCCCCTTCCGGCGGGCGCGGGGCTGAGGAGAAAAATTTTGAACATATCTGAACATTCTCAGGACGGAAGCTGTCGCAGCTCCCGTCCTTTTTCTTCCATAATTTCGGATATTGTCCGCCTATCAGTTGTTTTTCCTCAAATTTTAAAATAATTGTATAATCTGCCCCAGTTTTTCTGTTGACAAAAAGAATATTTAAAAGTAGAATACAGGCGAATGTGTATCATATGAGACAGGTGATTTTATGGAGCTCACAGCTGAATACAGGGAGGTTCTCAGAAACTTCTTTCTTTTCAGGACGCTCCCGGAGGCGGATTTTGAAAAGGTGCTTGAGGTCCTTGAGCTGAGGGAATTTGAAAAAAACCAGCCCATATATACCCACCACAGCTTTCAAAACTCCCTCGCCGTAATCCTCAGCGGAGAGGCGGCGGTGTACAAGGACAGCGGGACGCTCCTGAATCTGCTGGGTCCCGGCTGCTGCTTCGGGGCGGCGGCCCTCTTTGCCCCGGCGAAGGAGTATGTCACCACCGTGACCGCTTCAAAGGCCTCGGTTCTGGCCTTTCTCCCGGGGGAGAGTCTCAGACTGCTTTTGAGGCAGTACCCGGACATGGCCATGGAGTACATTTCTTTTCTCTCCGGCCGCATCCAGTTTCTCAACAGAAAAATCGACAGCTTCACCACCGACTCCGCGGAGGACGCCCTGTGGGTATGGCTTAAAAACAGGGCCGGCGGGAGTTCAGTTGTCACCGTGAGCGGAGGCTACAGCCGCCTTGCTAGGGAGCTAAGCATGGGCAGGGCCAGTCTCTACCGGGCCCTCAGTCAGCTGGAAAATGAGGGAAAAATCGTAAAAAACGGCGCCGAGATAACTATCCTGCGCCGCTGATATAAGGAGGATATATTATGAAAAAGTTTATGTCATTTCTGCTTGCCGCGGTAATGCTGCTCTCTCTTGCGGCCTGCGGCTCAGACAATACTGCGGCACCGGCCGACCCTGAGGTTCCCGCCCAGGCCGAGGCCGCCGAAGAGGCAGCCGCTGAGGCTGAGGAGGCCCCGGCGGAGAAGGCCGATGTAAAAATCGCGGCCCTGAAGGGACCCACCGCCTTCGGCATGCTCCACCTCATGGAGCTTGCGGACAAGGATGAGGCTCCCGACAACTACGAGTTCACTCTGGCCGGCTCCCCCGACGAGCTGGTGGGCAGCATTGTAAAGGGCGAGCTTGACATCGCCGCCGTGCCTGTAAACCTGGCCTCCGTGCTCTACAACAAGACCGAGGGCGCGGTGCAGATGCTGGCCCTGAACACTCTGGGCGTCATCTGCTGTGTTGAAAACGGCGACAGCATCCACTCTGTAAAGGACCTGGCCGGCAAGACAGTCTACAGTCTTGGCAAGGGCTCCACCCCCGAATTTATCATCAACTATCTCCTCACCAAGAACGGGCTCGACCCGGAGAAGGACGTGGATGTGCAGTACAAGTCCGAGCCTGCGGAGGCCGCCGCAATGCTGGCCCAGGGCAAGGGCAGCGTCGCAGTTCTCCCCCAGCCCTTTGTCACCGCGCTTATGGTAAAGAATCCCGACATCCGCATTGCTCTCGACTTCAATGAGGAGTGGAGCAATTCCGGTGCCGAGGGCAGCGTCACAACCGGCTGCCTCATAGTCCAGAAGGCCTTTGCCGAGGAGAATCCTGAGGTCATAGATAGATTTCTCGCCGCCTATGAGGAGTCCGTGAACTACACCAACGGCGACGACACCAGGGCCGAGGCCGCAAAGCTGGCGGAGGGCTACGGCATCCTCCCCGCTCCCGTGGCGGAGAAGGCCATCCCCCACTGCTACATCGTCTGCATTCTGGGCGATGAGATGAAGGCCGAGACCGAGCCTTTCCTCCAGGTGCTCTTTGATGCGGACCCCGCCTCCGCCGGCGGAAAGATGCCCGGCGAGGATTTCTATTTCAATGCAAAATAAAGCCCGGAATTTCCCCAAATGGCTCCGGACTGCGGCCGTGGGCATCTTCTGGCTCGCAGTCTGGCAGCTCTCATATTACGCCGTGGGGAGCGGACTTCTTCTGGCCTCCCCGGCGGACACCCTGAAAAGACTGCTGTCCATGGTTGCGGAGGGGGAGTTCTGGCTTATTATCGGCTCCTCCTTTCTCCGTATAATGTGGGGCTTTTTTACAGGGCTTGTGCTGGGAATCATTCTGGCGGTGGCTGCGGCGAAGTGGAAGACCGTCCACAGTCTGCTGCAGCTGCCCATGAACATCATCAAGGCTACGCCGGTGGCGTCCTTTGTTATTCTGGCCCTCATATGGATAAGCGGCAGGAGACTCAGCAGCTTTATCTCATTTCTCATGGTTCTGCCCATGGTCTGGAGCAATGTGTATGAGGGCATAAGGGCCGCGGACCCGAAGCTTCTGGAGCTGGCGAAGGTCTACAGGCTCACAGCCTTTCAGAAGCTGAAGGCTGTCTATATCCCAGCGGTGATGCCCTATCTCCTCTCTGTGAGCCGGGTTGCCATGGGCTTTGCCTGGAAGGCCGGCATTGCGGGGGAGGTCATAGCCGTCCCCAAAAACACAATCGGCGCCCAGCTCTACGACGCCAAGGTCTATCTGGAGACCACCGATCTCTTTGCCTGGACGGTGGTCATCATCGCCCTGTCGGTCATCATAGAAAAGCTCTTCACGGCCCTGATGAAGAAGCTCAGCGGGAAGTGGGGTGCCCTGAATGGCTGAAATCAGGATAAAAGATCTCTGCTTCTCCTACGGCGGGCGGCAGATAATTAAAAATCTGAATCTCACTCTGGCCCCCGGGAACCCCGTGGTGCTGCTGGGTAAATCCGGAAGAGGAAAGACGACCTTAATGCGCCTTATCGCCGGCTTTCTGAGGCCGGACAGCGGGGAGATCTCCGGCATAAGCCCTGAGACAAGGCTCGCCGTCATGTTTCAGGAAGACAGGCTCTTCCCCCAGCTCACGGTGTATAAAAATCTGAAGCTTATTAAAAAAGACCTGGACCGGAGCCGGGCGGCAGAGCTCTTAAATGAGCTGAACCTTGAGGAGGGCGTTCTGGACAGTCTGCCCTCGGAGCTCTCCGGCGGGATGAAGCGGAGGGTGGCCCTTATCCGGGCCCTGATTTTTGATTCTCAGGTTCTGCTGCTGGATGAGCCCTTCCAGGGGCTGGATGGAGAGACAAGAAAACTGGCCCTGGCCGCGGTGAGGCGTTATTCTCCCGGCAGGGCATCGCTTATTATCACCCACGAGCCTGAGGATGCAGAGGCTCTGGACGCGGTGAGCGTAAAAATGGAAGATATTTCTGAGGGATGTGAATACAGTGAATAAAAAGGAAATAACAGAAGTCCTCACTATGCCCAGGGCGGAATATGAGGAGAAAATAATGAAGCCCGCCTTTGAGCTCCTGCGGGAGCGGAAGGGCGGGGTCGCGGTGTCGGCAATGCTGGGCTACAGCAATATCTGCAAGAACAAGTGCCTATACTGCGGGATGCGGGCACCTCTGAAGCTCCCCTGCCGCTACCGCTTCAGGGCGGATGAGGTGCTGGGCCTGGCTCAGCAGGCCTTTGATCTGGGGCTGCGGCGGCTCTTCCTCATTTCCGGCGAGGATCTGGGCTACCCCTTTGAGGATATTCTCTCTGTGGTCTCCGGCGCCAAAGCCCAGGGCTTCACTAGAGTGAGCCTTGCGGCCGGTGAGTTTTCAAAGTCCCAGTATGAGGAGCTGAAAGCCGCCGGGCTCGACGAATATGTGATGAAGTTTGAGATGTCCCACAGGGATACCTTCAACCGCCTGAACCCCTCCACCAGCTTTGAAAAGCGGAATCAGGGCATAGAGTGGATAAAGGAGGCGGGGCTGATGCTGGCCTCCGGAAACATCGTGGACTATCCCGGCCAGACTGTGGATGAGCTGGCGGACGATATTCTTCTGATGAAGGAGCTGGGCATAAGCTGGGCACCCAACATCCCCTATATGCCTGTGCCGGGCACTCCCCTCGCGGTTATGCCGGATGGGAGCCCCGCCCCCAGAGGCAGGATTGACATGATGCACCGGGAGATCTCCCTTGTGCGGCTCCTGCTGCCGGATGCGGACATCACCGCCCAGCAGCCCGGTGAGGACCTGCGGGAGGGGCTCGGCGGCCGCAGCGGAAATCAGGCCGCGGTCAGGGCCGGCGCAAACCTCCTATTTGTGGATATGCTCCCCTCGGCCATGGCGGGGAATTTCCGCGTGGTGGACAACAGGCTCATGCAGAGTCTGGACACCAACCGCAGCTATGCGGAGGAGCTGGGCCTGCCCCTGATTCTCTGATTTGCTCCCCTTTTTTATTTTTACAGTAAAAAACTGCCCTTCCCGGTTTGGGAAGGGCAGTTTTGCTTTATTCATTTTTCAGTCTTTTCGTTGTATGGATTCCGTCTCAGATATCGCCGAACTGCTTTTTAAAGCGCTTCACGATTCCAAGAGGCCAGCAGAGCACAAGGGCAATAGCGGAGCCCACGGCGGTCTGGAGTATCTGGAAGGGGAATTTCAAGATGGCGTGCTCCACTGTGCTGTATACATATGCCCGGCCCAGGGTGTAGCCTGCGACGCTTATGATGAGGCCCAGCACCGCCCCGATAATTGAGGAGGCTACGGGCTTATTTTTGATAAGATGGCGGGTGCACAGGGAAATTACCACCGCCTGCAGTCCGTGGGAGACGAGGGATACAAACATGGGCGCGGGATAAAAGAGCAGGTCACCGATAAAGGCCCCCACACCGCCCACGAGGAAGGCGTGGAAGGGGTCCAGAAGCACTGCAGCGGTGACTATTATGGCATCGTTTAGATACATATGGCCGCCGGGCACCGGAATCGACAGTGCGCTTATACTCATTATGATGTTCATTGCCATTAAAATTGCCGTTACTGTTAGAATTTTCACTCTTCTGCGGGAGTCTTTCATTTTACTTCCTCCAATTACTTTGTTTTGCTGTATTTGATTATATTAGATAAGTGCCCTGATTCATACAGCCAGTTTTATAAAAACGGCTATGGTCAGATTTCTCCTGCCGTCCAAATTCTTTCACGCATAATTTCTAAACCGGGCATTTTCCGGACTTTCTCCGAATATAATTTATAGGGCGGGATAATTTTCCCGGACAGGCCCTCCCCTTCAGCAGGCAGAAGACTTCTGCGCATTGCGGGGCCGGATTCCCGGAGCTGTGGTGCAATATATACATAAGCCTCCGTGACTTTTAGGCTGATATCACAAAATTTCCCGGCGGGAGGGCTCTTTTGCATTCTCTGTTGAAAAGCTCTCTTTACCTGTATTATAATATTATTGGTGGAGTTTAAACTCTGCGCCTGTGTCTCTGCGCAGGAACAAATTTCTCGGCGGAACATTCACTGCATATTCGCAGTCTGTTATATTGATAAAACTATGTAAGGGAGATGCTTATGAAAATGAAAAGGAGCCTGTCTTTAATTCTCTGCTTTCTGATGGTCTTCGGGCTTTTGACCGTCAGCGCCCTTGCCGCTCCGGCGGATAAGGATAAGGCTGCAGATTCTAAAGCGGAAGAGGACATCATAATCAACGACATGGACAGCACCCTCTATAACGACGGCAGCACGGTTTTCAACAACTACGGCACCGTCTACAACAATGGCGGTGTGGTCTACAACAACGGCGGCACCGTCTACAACAACACCGGCCTCGTCTACAATAACGGCGGCACCGTCTACAACAACGGGGCAGAGGTGTACAACAACGGCGGCACCGTCCATGAAAACGGCGGCACCGTACACGACAACGGCTCCGCTCCCGAAAAAGCTGAGAGCTCTGATGAAAAGCCTGCAGAGGCCGAAGAAAAAGAGGAAAAGCAGGATTTTAAAATTACCCTGAAGGAGGACTATACTGCCTTCGCAGAGTTTGAAGGCATGGAGAAGAATTCCGACGGCAGTTACACCATAAGTGCCGACGGGAAATGTACCATCATCCCCGGGGACGGCCTGAGCATCGATACCGCCAATACCACTGCGGGGGCCTGCTCCGTGGACGACAAGGGCGTTGTCAGTCTCCAGAATGTGGACAGGGACGGGGAGCTCACTCTCAGCTTTAAGCTGGAGGCCCCGGAGATCACTCCCGAGGGCGGAGTCTTCGGCGATGAGGATCCGGATGTGAGCATAAGCGCCCCGAAGGATGCGGAGATCTTCTACACCCTCGACGGCTCCCGGCCCGATGAGAAGAGTGAGAAGTACAAAGAGCCCTTTGAGATTGAGGAGAGCTGCACCATTAAGGCGATTGCCGTCATGGGCGGAAGCCTCAAGAGCAGCGAGACCGAGGTCATATTCGTATTCCCCGAGATTGAGGTCCCGGAGTTTAAGGATGAGAAGTCCGGCTATGATGAGATTGAGCCTCAGCCCGTGGTGCTGAAGAACACCGGCCTTTCTGAGCTTGTGGTGGAGAGTGTGAATCTGGAGGGTGAGAATAAGGACTCCTTCGTCCTCAGCAGCGAGAAGGGCGGCAAGGTCAATGTGGGCCAGAGCGATGAAAAATCCTGGCTTGTCTCCCCTAAGAAGGGCCTGAAGCCCGGTGAGTATGAGGCGGAGATTGTCTTTACCTACAAGGGCGGCATAAGGCACAGCGAAGACATAAGCTTCGAAGTGAAAAAGAAGTGAAAAAATAGACTTTGATTCCGCCGGAGACCGGACAAAATCTGCCGGTCTCCGGCTCTATTTTTCTCTGTTTTTCCAGCTCTGTTCCGGACGGAGAAAATTTCCGGATTAAAGAACATTTTTCCTGAATTAGCTGTATTTTCTATAACTTAGTGAAATATTTGTCAACTTTTTACCGATTTTGACATTGTCTGTTAAAATGTCTAGAGACTTTTGGCATAATAACGGTCTCAAAGGGCAAGCTTATCATTGATTTGTTCATTAATTTCAGTTATAATATGTATAATCTTCTGTTTAAATGATTGACGCAGGAGAACGCATTTACATCAAAAAGACGGACTCGTCACCATTTAGAAAAAAGAAAGGAAGCGAAGTATTTGAACGAAAAATACAATGCATTATTTACTCCGTGGAAGATCGGCAATGTGGAAATAAAGAACCGCATCGTCCAGACCTCCATGGGCGGCACCTCCCTGTTTGGATGGCTGGAGCCTAACCATTTCGATGAGGAAGCAGCTTACTTCCTTATGAACCGCGCCAAAGACGGTGTCGGTCTTATTCTCCCCGGCATGCAGTGCGTCAGGGACCAGATGGGTATCCCCGGCAGAAAGTGGCTCTATCAGAATGACGCCATGTTCAAGAAGCTGAAGGCCTACATGGAAGAGTTCCACAAGACCGGTGCAAAGATGTTCATACAGCTGGCAGCCGGCATGGGCCGCTCCATGGCCATCAACGGCTGGATGTCCACCATTGCAAAGAATGACCTGCTGAACAAGCTGGCCAGCCCCATCGTGGACGTACAGTACTGCTGTGCATCCTGCTCTGAGACTCCCAACCGCTGGAATGAGGAGATCACCTCCCGTGCACTCACCGTGGAAGAGATCCATGAGATGGTTGAGGGCTTCGGCAAGACTGCAAAGCGTCTGAGAGAGGCCGGTGTTGACGGCGTTGAGATCCACGCTGTCCATGAGGGCTACCTCCTTGACCAGTTCACCATGAAGAACTGGAACCATCGTACCGACCAGTACGGCGGCTCCTTCGAGAACCGTTTCCGCTTCCCTGTTGAGATCGTCGAGTGCATCCACAAGTATGCCGGCGATGACTTCCCCGTATCTCTCCGTTACTCCGTTGTCTCCAAGACCAAGGCCTGGGGCAAGGGCGCAATGCCTTATGAGGAGGACTTCGACGAGTGGGGCCGTGACATGGAAGAGTCCGAGAAGGCCATTAAGTACCTGGGCGACAAGGGCTACGCAATGTTTAACTGCGACAACGGCACCTACGACGCCTGGTACTGGGCACATCCCCCACAGTACATGCCCGATAACTGCAACCTCAAGTATGTTGAGCATATAAAGAACTTCACCGACAAGCCCGTCGTCTGCGCAGGCCGTATGGATCCCGTTGTGGGTGCCCAGGCTGTTGCAGAGGGCAGGATCGACGGTGTCGGCATCGCACGTCAGAACCTTGTTGACCATGACTGGGTCACCAAGATCAGAGAGGGCCGCGAGGACGAAATCAAGCCCTGCATCCGCTGCCACAACGGCTGCTTCAACTTTGCAAAGTTCAAGGGTACCTCCAACCTCCAGAAGCTGGATGACTCCCTCCACCTTGCACGCTGCGCCCTGACCCCCTCCACCATGCAGCACAACAAGTACAAGATAATTCCCACCAAGCACCCCAAGAAGGTCGCTGTCATCGGCGGCGGCGTGGGCGGCATGGAATCCGCTCTCGTACTTGCACAGCGCGGCCATACCCCTGTTATCTTCGAGAAGACCAATGAGCTGGGCGGCCTCTTTATCACCGCTTCCGCCATGAGCTTTAAGGAGAACGACAGAGAGCTCATTGTCTGGTACAAGAACGAGATCAAGAAGGCCGGCATTGAGGTCCGCTTCAACACCGAGATCAACGATCTCCACACTCTCCACGGCTTTGACGACGTGGTCGTTGCCACCGGCTCTGTCCCCAGAACCATGCCTATCCCCGGCTTTGAGAAGACCCTCACCTTTACCGAGCTGATGGTCGACAAGAAGGAAGCCGGCGACAAGGTCCTGTTCTTCGGCGGCGGCCAGTCCTCCTGCGAGGCTGCATATGACCAGATCCTCATGGGCCACCATCCCATCATTGTCGAGTATGCCTGTGACCTTATCGCCTCTCAGGCTACCTGCCTTGCAAACACCTCCTTCCTCCGCGACGCAATGGAGTACCACAAGGTACCTGTATACCTCAACTCCACCATCACCAGAATTGAGGACGGCTATGTAATGGTCAGAGGCAAGGACGGCAAGGAATTCAAGGTCGAGTGCGACAGCGTTGTCAACGGCATCGGCTTCGTTCCCACCCCCGTGGGCGACGAGAAGAAGCACTGGGTCGGCGACTGTGTTGCAATCGGCAACCTGCGCACTGTTATCTGGCGCGCATGGGATGTCTGCATGAAGATATAATCTCCGGGACATCTAATAAACAAATTAAGAGGATGCGGAAAACCGCATCCTCTTTTTATTTTGATATTGAAATATAAAATCACCGGGGCTAATTAAAACTCCGGTGATATATTTTTATTTACTTCTCTATGCGGGGAAGGCTTGCAGCGGCGGCGGACTGGCCGACACGGCGGAACTTCTCATCGGGAAGGCTGGGGATAAACTTATCTGCAATCTCCGGATACTCATCCGCCAGGACCTCCCTGCAGCGGCCCAGTATGAGGTCTCCGCCCTTGCCGGACATCACGCGGCCAAGGAGCAGCACATGCTTGAAGCCGTAGAACTGATAATAGAGGGCCAGGGCATGGGCGAGATACACGCCGATGCTGTCAAATACCTTGACGGCTCTGGGGTCATCTGCCTCCATAAGCTTCTGGACAACCTTCAGCTTCTCTGCGGGAGAGAACTTCTCATCCAGCTCAATACCGGCTCTGGGGGCCAGCTTTATGACGGAATCCTGGGAGAAATACTTAACGCCGCAGCCTATATCTCCGGACCACTCATCTCTCATGGCATTGGGTGCGGCATCAACAGGCACAAAGGCGAGCTCATTTAGCCAGCCTGTGATGCGGCCCTCTGCGTCCACATAGCCCACGGCCTCACTGGTGCCCATGGCAATACCCAGAACGTTGTTGTCTTCAAGGCTGATTGCGCCGGCCAGAGCGGAGACGTCACCGTCATTGATAACAGAGTAGGGGATGTCACCGAAGCTGTCCTTGATTGCGCGGATAAAGATGTTCTTGACCTTGCTGTCATGGAGCTCTCTCGGGACCTTCAGGAACAGGGAGGAGACCATGGAGCGGTTATTTATAAAGACACCTGCAGAGGAGACACCCACGGCGTCAACTCTGGGCATATGGGAGGCGGCAGATTTCAGTGCAGAGACTATGCCGTTATACTGATATTCCGGGTCGGAATTGATTTTCGGGAACCATACAACCTCCTCGGAGAAGACGGATTCGCCGTTCACAACTGCTGAAACCTTCCGGTCGGAGCCGCCGGCGTCAAAGCCTATACGGCAGCCGTCCATATAGCCGCCGATTCTCTGGGGCTTGTCCACAGCCTCAGGGACCTTATCAACAAGCTCCACCTCAAAGGGGCGCTCAAACACATCGGTCATGAATCCGATGTCGAACTCCAGCTTACCGCCCGGAATATACATCGCGGCAATCTTTTCAGCGACGGCCTTATTTCCGGAGAGATAAACCTTAAAGCCGCCCTTCACCCAGAGGATGGTCTTCACAATGCGATCTATATAGTAGACATCGGCATCAAAGTAATCCTCAGTGCCGTGAATAAAGGTGTCATAGCTGGCCATCTGTCCGTCGGCACGCTCAACAGCGAAGCTGAAAGGCTCCTTTGCATCCTTGAGGAAAGCCTTGTAGAAGAGATTCAGAGGAATGAACTCAGGATCCAGGCAGGGAATATTTTTGATTTTTACATCAATACCAAGGTGCTTCATTATAAAAGCTCCTCCTTTATGTTTATTGTCGGATAATCCCGTTATTATATATGCTAACATCTTTTCCTGTTCTGTCAAGGCTAAAAAAGTTAATTAAAGGCAAAAGCGGAAAAAGACATAAAAAAACAGCGCCGTAAAAACTACGGCGCTGTGTTGGCATTGACCTATCTTCCCGGTCCGTCACCAGACAAGTATTTTCGGCACTGATGAGCTTAACTTCTGTGTTCGGAATGGAAACAGGTGGACCCTCATCGTTAAAAACACCAACTATTTACTTTTTTGCACCCTGAAAACTAAACAGAGAAAGGAATGCAAGGCTGAACCTGCATAGTGTAGGTCAAGCCCTCGGGCTATTAGTATCGGTTGGCTGAATACATTACTGTACGTACACCTCCGACCTATTAAC
>JBMNPZ010000009.1:0-66348 GCA_050943875.1 Candidatus Limivicinus sp.
AGAGCTTAATGCTTTAACCTTCTTTTCTTGCTGGGTATTGAATTTTCACATGAATTAAATCACATCACGCTGTTTTTTAGCGTTAACTTCTATTTACGTATATATTATTAGTCTTTTTTTTCAAACTGTCAACTGGTGGTCAAAAAGTCAATACAAGTACTTTTTGATGTAGTTATCTTTGCCTGTCAGAATCTCATTAGCACCTTCATAATACCACAAAGCTTTATTCAACATTCCACTACTATAAAATTTACGTCTAATTTCTAGAATTTTACCAAGAATTTCCTCATCCTCATTAATTTTTCTCATCGGTAAAGGTAAATCAGGATTCCCAGGTGTTAAAAAAATGCCGTCAGGGCTAAAAGTAACGCAGTAGGGAGCAATGATATTGCTTTTTTTTGAATAAATCAGATAATATCCATTTCGATTTGGATAGCCTGCGATCATTGTATCTAAGCATATCATCAGGTCACCTTCGTTGATTTTGGGAGCACTAATGTTATTTGAACAGATAAAACAAAACCAATTATGGCCAGCATTGATAAACATATCCACTATGAAAACGGGTTCGCTCCCTTTTAACTCCACTCCTCTACCATCACGAATTGTTTCATAAATGGGAAGGCTAACTATCATTTGACCTTCGATAAGGGGATTATCAAGACCCATAAATATTTTATTTTTGACTGACAAATGATATCTAATTACAGCACTTTCGGGAATGCTTTCGTTCGGTTTGTCATGGTTCAATTTGCTACTTTCAGATTCCTGTAAAATGTATCCAGCTTCATGTTTGCTGTAGTTGGAATCTAAGAAATAGGATTGTGGCAATGAAAGAACTTCTACTATGGAATTCAGATCTTGTTGAGATGGAAGAAATCGCCCGGTTTCCCATCCAGATATTGTTGAAAATCCAACACCAATTTTTTCTGCTAGTTTTTTTTGGGTCATACATTTTTGCCTTCTTGCATCTTTAATTGCTTTGCCAAGTCTAAGCCTTTCTTCTTTATCCTTAATAAAATCATCTCCTTTAATAAAAAACTAAACTCATACTATCATTTTGTATTATAGCAGAGAGAATAGAATAATCAAGGATTTCTTGCCATAAATGCTGTAAAGAAAAATATATCAAGAAAAAATAGAACATAAACTCTTGACAATCCTTGCCAAAAGAACTATTATACAAATTAGCAAGAGTAATTCTTGCTAATTCTTGCTAATTCTTGATAATTGCTACATTGAGAACTATGTGACGATGTGACGATTTGACGATTTAAGGAGGTGATGAAAATGGATGAAAATCTCGAAAAACTTGAGGCATTACAGACCGAAATCCTTACACCAGCGCAGGTATCTTCCGTTCTGAAATGCACGCCTCAGTATATTCGGATTATGGCGAAAGAATCACCCGAAAGCTTGGGCTTTTCGGTGATCCGGATCGGCAACAGAACGAAAATCCTGAAAGATTCGTTTTTGGATTTTTGCCGCAACCAGAAATCCGTTTCGAACAAAAGGTCAGGTCGGGACGGTGACTCTGGGTACCGTCAGATGAAGCGGATTCAATAAATATAAGAATGCGAGGGCGGGATTATTTGTGAAAGAGTAATCCCGCAAAATGCGATGGCAAAAAAGTATATTCACAAAAGTGTAATTGCCGGATCTTTGGTTTATGAATCTGTCTATTTGAATAATAGGCGGGATGAAACATCCAGACGGTGTGTTTCAAAAAATCAAATTGACTCGCGGGCAGCTCGTGAGGCAATCAACGACCGGCAGAGTAAGCTGAAACTTGAGCTGCTTATTGCTCAAAATTTTGAAGTTGGAGACCACGTCCTGACTTTGACTTATGACGATGCCCATCTTCCTAAATCCCGAGCTGAAGCAGTAAATCAGTTAAAATATTTCCGAAAGAAGCTTCGCACTATTCGGAAAAAAATGGGATGCCCGGACGGCGATTTGAAGATGGCTTGGACCACTGAGCACCTCGGTAAATCCAATCGTTGGCACCATCATTGTATCGTGAACAGACTGGGGGACTTCGATAGCGATCAAATCGAACGCGCGTGGATTTATGGCGTCGCGTTTGACAGGCCCTTCGTGAACACTGTGTGGAAAAACTTCGACACTTTAGTCTACTACATGACTAAAGAAAAGCGAGACAGCGTTGGAGAACGCATCTGGAGCAGAACTCAGAATCTGATAAAGCCCAGCCCCGAGTATCAGGAAATGGAAGCTCCAGAAGAACTTGAAGCACCGTGTGATGCTCTGGTGTTGCAGGACCTAAAATCTTGTGACTCCGGCTATGAGTTTCAAGCGTTGAAATATGTCTTGAACTGTTCTTCAAAATTCAAACCGATAGAGGAAGAATTGATTGAAGACAATCCGTTTTTGAAATAGCGTGGCCATTTTTAGAGCTTGTAATAGGGTATAACTTAGGGATAAAAATAACTTAGTACTGCATACTGCAGAAGGCGAAAAGCCGGAAAGGAGTTTCAATGTTTATTACACGACTGGTAGAAAGATCCAATGAGGTCTACAGATTCCTTTATGCAATCGGCGACGAACTGGATGGCTACCGCGAAGCCGTAGAGGCCTTTGATGATTGGAGCCCCAAGCATCCAGAACTGATCCACGATGTCATACTCGAGCGTGAAGACCTTATAACTAGTGACAGGGAAGCCGCAGCTTTCATGTATGCTTTGCGCGATCTGGGCCTCATAGACAATCAATTCGGCAAGGGCAAAAAGAAGAACTACTTTTTTGTGCCCTCCGACCCCGATAGTCGTGGGCAGCATGGATGCGAAGTAATTGATGTTTACATCTCCAAGGAAGAATATGCCAGCTTGGATCCGAGACGGATCAACGGTGCCATCTTCGATAGTCAAAATTCCGCCATAAATTACATATACGACTGATACGACTGAAACGACTGTGGGGTGAAATAACTCGCCCTGAAGGCCACGAGGTCAAAAATGTATCAAATCTGACGTTGGTTTGATTTGCGATTAAAATTTAAATTAAAAACAGGCATTATATTTGAATTTTAATACTAATTGAATTGACGTCAGATTTGATACTAAAGAAAGTGAGGTGATGAAAATGAAAAATCCAAGCAATAGAATTTTCGGATACTGCCGCATCAGTACCCCTCAGCAGAGCATAGACAGGCAGATTCGAAACATAAAAAAAGAATTCCCAAATGCATATATTGTTAAAGAAGCTTATACGGGAACCAAAATGGACAGGCCCAAATGGGCAAGGCTTTATAACATCCTTCAGCCTGGTGATACTGTAGTTTTCGATTCAGTTTCCAGACTGAGTCGAAATGCAGAAGACGGGATGCAGACATACGAGGATTTATTTTTAAAAAAAATAAATCTGATTTTTCTCAAGGAGCCTCAAATAAACACCAGCACTTATAAAAGAGCTCTGGAAAATTCTGTACCTATGACGGGAAGTGATGTCGACTTGATTCTCGAAGGCGTCAATAAATTCCTTATTAAATTGGCGAAAACGCAGGTGAAAATTTCCTTTGAACAAGCTGAGAAAGAAGTTGCAGACCTTCATCAGCGAACCCGGGAGGGCCTTTTAACTGCGCGCCTCAAAGGAAAGCAGCTTGGCCAGCCTGAAGGCGTAAAGCTCAGAACCAAAAAGGGAATCGCAACCATGGAGATTATTAAGATGCATTCCAAAGACTTTGGAGGAACGCTCTCAGACTCAGAATGTCAGATCCTCGCAGGAGTCTCGAGAAATACATTTTATAAATATAAGCGTGAACTGCAGACGGAAGCGGCATTGAAGTCGTATGGCCGGCACTCGTAACTGCATCGGGAATCTTGAATTTCTGCAGAGCAAAGGCACAGCAGATTGCTTCCGGCAGCCCTGTCATACACACCCTTGACAGGTATATTGCGACAGGCATCAGGACACTTAAATACTATGTTGAGCACTATGAGAAGCTCAGCAGTCGGATGAATATGAAAGGAGCAAATTGAATGGGATTCCATCCTACAAATCAGCAGATAAAGGAGTTTAAGGCTGCTATGGCAGCCATCGAACCCTTCTGCATAGAGCATGACATTGACCACAGCCTCAGCTATGACAGCTATTATTTTGTTGTCGATGGAAAGCTGTACCGCGTCAGCAACCACACCATAGAACAGAGTAATCGCGCAGCATATGACCGCTACGGAAACCTCTGGAGACCGCTTTACCACGATGAGAAACGCGACCCGAATGTCTGTTACATTTACGCGAGTAAAACACGCATAATTGAGATTTACAACAATCTCATGGCAGGCAAAAAGCTTGACGGGCGCGGCAATGTGATAGAGGAAAAGAAGAAAAATGACAACACCGAAAATTAAAAAGCATAACACGAAAATGTGAGAAAATGTAACATTTTCATGGAAATCCATATACAGAGCTTGAACTTGTCTTTGGACAGGTCGAAAAAATATGCTGTACCCAGCAGAGAACATGAAAGGAGAATTTAGGGGATGATATGACGAAAACTGAAACAAAAAAATGCATTAAATGCAAAAAAACCATAAATGAAGACTCAGAATTCTGCATGTTTTGCGGGGCAAAACAAAACATTACTCCTCGAAAATCTACGAGGGGCAATGGCCAGGGGTGTGCATACAAACGAGGAAAAACATGGACGGCTCAGTGGGTCATAGGGTATCAAGTCGAGCCGGAAAATAAAAAGAGCCGGACGAAACGCGGCACGAAGAGTGGATTCAAGACTAAGGCAGAGGCGCTTGAGTTTGCAATGAGCCATTACCATATTGCGAACTCAAAAAAATATAATCCAACAGTTTGTGAGTGCTATAAAACCTACATAGACTCTCAGAGCTTTGAGAAACTAAGCAAATCGAGGAAAACTGCAACTCGGATTGCTTGGAAAAAATGTGAGAGTATTGCAAATAAGCCGATTGCCGATTTGAAAATTGGCGATCTGGAAAAAATTATTGCGCAAAAAGCTCCGACGCACGACACCGCGAAAGACGTTAAGACTTTAATGTCTGCGCTTTTCAAAAGAGCGGTTGCAGAGGGCCTGTGCCAGAACAATCTTGCATTGTTTTTGGAAATCCCCCCTGAAAAAAAATCGAAGGCTGAGGCCTTCAACGAGGAAGAAATTCAAGCATTTTGGACTGCATGCGACAGCGGCGACCGGATGGCATGTATAATCTTGGTTATGATAATGACTGGGATGATGCCAGGCGAAATATTAGGCCTTAAGTCTAATCAAATTGACTTTAAGAACCTTGAAATTTCTGGCAACGCATTGAAAACCGAAATCCGAAAGAAACTCAAAATCGTGTTCCCGGACTATTGTTCTGATTTGCTGCAGAAGCTTATCAGCAGCAGTGAAAGCAAAAGAGGTTTTGTTGTTGGAATGTCTCGTGATAATTTTTACAAAGAATATCATGACTGTTTGAAAAGATGTGGAGTTCGCGATTTGCCGCCTTACTCCTGCCGTCATACAACAGCAACGGAATTGGTACGTGCCGACGCAAACCCGGCTGTGATTCAGAAGGTGATGCGGCATTCTAAGCCAACTACGACCGCGAGGTATATGCACCCCGATGAAGAGGATGCACATGAAGCGATGAAAGCTCTGGAATCGCGGATATCTGATAAAAAACAATAAAGGCTAAAGCAAAGCCCAGCCTCACGGCTGGGCTTTATTATTGCGTTTTTTTACTGTTTTGTAGTGCAAATCTATTGTATTTTACAGCTTTTGGAAGTATAATTAACAGTCAAGGTAAATAATTCCAATTACTATTCAAAATATTTTTATATATGATATGCCATGGGAGATGCAAAATTATGAAAACCAAAGGACAGCATGAAAATCATGAATCCAGCAGAAAGAGCAATAAAGTGACTGCAGCTGTGCTTGTAGCCTGTATAGCAATTATTTTAATTTTAATGATAGTCCTGGTATCTTCTTGCAATAAGAGAATTTCTGAGCATGCACCGGAAGAAGAGACTGAGAAGACCGAACTTACGGCAGATGAGTCCAAAACAGAAAAAACTGATAAAAAAGGCATCAGGGCGGCAAAGAAGCCTGAGCCGACAAGGAAGCCCGTGCCGACAAAGAAGCCTGAGCCGACGAAGAAGCCTGAGCCGACGAAGAAGCCGATGCCGACGGAGAAGCCGGTGCCGACGGAAAGGCTGGTGCCGACAGAGAAACCTGCTGAGAGGCCAGAACAGCCGGATGTTGACTACACTCCTGCACCTGACCCCGGCACCGACAGTTGGGGTGATGTGTATATACCCACGCCTGAGCAGCCGGAGGGCCCCGACTGGTATCCTGAGCAGCCGACTCCTACTCCTGCACCCGACCCTGTACCCACACCCGCACCTGATCCCGAACCTACTCCTGCTCCTCATGTTCACACCTGGGTTGACATTACTGAAAACCGCACTGTGACTCAGATGCAGGAAGCTGGCTCTCGCTATGTATGTAATGGTTGTGGCTGCGACATGTCTGAAATGTCAGCAATGGAAATGGCTGAACATCTGGCTGTATGCGGTCCCGGAAGCTATCATGTAGAGCCTATTTTTGAACCTGTAGAAGTATCAGTTCCTTTCGTAATCGGTCATAAATGCACCGAATGCGGTGAAGTAGTATGGTGTGATCCGTATCCTCTGAACCCCTGAGTTCACCTCTGAGTTTATAATACGGTAATAACGGAAAGCACTGGCAATTATGCCAGTGATACTTCATCTTCATTATAGCTTTAATAGTGCGTAGCTGTTAATCTCTGTTGCAGCAGCCGTTGCAGCAAAATCCAAATAAGTGCCTAAGTTTCGCATCTTTTTACTCCCCATATGACCCCTGCTAAGGGAGTAGGGTGGGATAACCGCCGCGAGAGTTCAAATCTCTCCTTCTGCGCCAAAAGTACCAGAAAATGCTTAAAATGAGTGTTTTCTGGTATTTTTATATCTAAAAATACATCAAATTAAACATATTTTTTTAATTTTTAATTTCGAAAAATCTAAATCTATGAACTTTTTAACGGTAAATGCTGTGTGTTTACGGCATTTAATATTTCTGTTGCAACACGGTTGCAACAGTTTTCCGGCTAAAAATATGATAATTATATATGGGATTATGTAAAAGTTGTCATCAGTTGACAAATACACGGCAGCTGCTGAATCAGCCTGAAATACCCGATTTGATTTTACCTGAATTTTGTGCTATAATAATCACATTAATAATAAAATAATGAACCGAACAAAAATCGACCACGATCAGGTTATTGAAAAATTGTATGAGATAGACGGCGTGGAATTCCTGCGGGAGCTGGCCTGACGGGCAGACCGCGTGACATATTTTCGGAACGAAATAAGGAGATTTCTTTGAATTTACCAATTTTTCTTTTGATTTTAGCAGCTATAATTTTTCTCTGTATTATAACCCACAGAATTTCCCGCAGGATAGGCGTACCCACACTGCTGTTGTTCATCCTGCTGGGTACTGTCTTCGGGTCGGACGGGATATTTAAAATTCCCTTTGAAAATTATGCGGCCGCCGAGCGGATCTGCTCCGTTGCACTGCTGTACATAATTTTCTACGGCGGTTTCGGGACAAGATGGACCGCGGCTAAGCCTGTGGCCGCAAAGGCTGTACTGCTGTCCTCGGCGGGAACCGTGCTGACCGCCTGCCTGACGGCAGTTTTTTGCCGGTGGATACTGAAGATGGATATACTGGACGGCCTGCTGCTGGGCTCGGTACTGGGGTCCACGGACGCCGCATCCGTATTTTTTATCCTCCGCTCCAAAAAATTAAATCTGAAGGACGGCTGTGCTTCTCTCCTGGAGATGGAGAGCGGGAGCAATGATCCCTTTGCCTACATGATGACGGTAATTGTGCTGTCCGCCATGGGTGGAAAACTGAATGGCCGCTCCGCTGTCTCAATGCTGATTTTACAGCTTGCGGCCGGTGCGGCGGCGGGCTTCGGAATCGGCTTTCTGGCCTCCAAAATTCTCAGCCGGAGAACTGCATGGGGAAACGGAATTGATACGATCTTCGTGTTCGGGACGGCGCTTCTCTCCTATGCCCTGCCCCAGGTCCTGGGGGGAAACGGCTACCTCAGCGCATACATCACGGGCATAATTCTCGGCAATCAGGATCTGGACAATAAAAAGAGCCTGGTAAACTTCTTTGACGCCCTGAACGGCCTCATGCAGATGATACTGTTCTTCCTGCTGGGCCTGCTGGCCTGCCCGTCTCAGATGAAGCCTGTAATTCTCCCCGCGTTTGCTGTGGCCATGATACTGACGTTTGCTGCCCGGCCCATAGCGGTGGCAGTCCTGATGCTCCCCTTCAGGGTGAACTGGCGGCAGTATATTGTGCTCTCCTGGGCGGGACTTCGGGGCGCGGCCTCCATTGTATTTGCCATCATGGTGGTCAACAATCCATCCTGTCCGGGCTATGATATTTTCCACATTGTCTTCTGCGTGGTCCTCATATCCATACTGCTCCAGGGGACACTGCTCCCTGCGGTCTCCCGCCGCTGCGGAATGATCGATGAGAAGGAGGACATTATGCGCACCTTCAGTGACTACACGGAGGAGAGGCAGGTGCAGTTTGTGCAGACCTGCATAGACGGGAAGCACCCCTGGGCGAATAAAATGATTTCGCAGGTTAAGCTGCTGCCCAATATGCTGATTGCCGTGCTGATAAGAGACGGGCAGACGACTGTGCCGCACGGCAGCACCCGTCTGCAGCCGGGAGATATTGCGATCATATGCACACAGGGGCTCTCCGAGCTGCCGGATGTCATGCTGAAGGAGATAAGAATCACCGCGGATCACCGCTGGTGCGGGAAAAGCCTGTCTCAGGATCAGATTGCAAAGAATGCCCTTGTTATTATGGTGAAGAGAGGGAAGGAGCTTGTAATTCCCAACGGAGATACAAGACTTCTGGAAAATGATGTAGTAATTATTTATGTCAAGCCGAAGGAGAAAAAGAAATTTGTGCCCGGCAGATTAAAAGCTCACGCGGCCGGTTAAATGTGATTCAAAGAGAGGAGAAGAATTTAAGCTTTGATTACCAAATGTCTGCTGTGCCTGTGTAAACTGGCGCTCATCTGTATGCTTACGGCGCTCGTATGTTTTACAGTTGAATTCATTCATTAAAAAGCACAGCACCGATATCCAATACGGCGTAAAAGTTGAAATTTAAAGGGGAATATGCTATAATTATATTAAATTAAGGTCTATAAATGCCATATACTTACCTTGTGCCGCGGCAGCCTGCTGACGCATTCGAATCGGCATAGGGAAGGGACCGGGGGCTGCGGATACATAATTGTTTTATAAAAAATACAGAGCTGTATATAAACAGAAGTCCGGATCAATTCGCAGCTGAAGGCTGAAATTGTCCGGACTTAATTTTTTAACAGGGAAGGGAAAAATTTGCAGAAAGAACAGCGCGGGACAGAATATGAGTGGGACGGAGATTCAATGAAACTGTATCTGAGGGAGGCAGCTGAGGCGGAGCTGCTGACTGCGGAGGAAGAATGCAGGCTGGCGGAGCAGATCCTTGAGGGGGATGAGACCGCCAGGGACAAGCTGATCTGCGCCAATCTCAGACTGGTGATAAATATTGCAAAAAAATATGTACGCAGCGCAAGATCCATGACTATACAGGACCTGATACAGGAGGGAAACTTCGGCCTGATGAAGGCAGCCGACAGGTTTGACCCGTCCATGGGATACCGCTTTTCTACTTACGCCACCTGGTGGATCCGGCAGTCCATAACGAGAGCCATTGCCGACAAGGACCGCTTGGTCCGTCTGCCTGTGCACAGGGCCGAGCAGATACAGAAGGTGAGACGCGCGGCCGGCCTCAGCCGGAGGATGGGCGGTGAAGATGCCGTCAATTATGAAAGCCTCTCGGACATGACGGGGCTGAATCAGGAGACAGTCGAAAAGGCGCTGCAGTATTCGGATACGGCTCTGTCGCTGGACACACCGGTTGGCGATGACGGTACGGCCACAATCGGCCATTTCGTAGTGGATACAGAATCTCCCTCTCCGGAGGCAATGGCGGCAGAGAACGCCAGAAGGGAAGCCATCTATGAGCAGCTGGATACACTGCAGCCACGGGAGAAAAAAATTCTGGAGATGCGCTTCGGGCTTACGAATGAAGAGCCCTGTACTCTTGAAGAGCTTGGAAATCACTTCGGGGTCACAAGGGAGCGGATACGGCAGATTGAGGCGAGGGCATTGCGGAAACTGCGTTCCCCCTCACGGAGCAAATATCTGTCAGAACTGCTGTAATCCACGGCCCGGGCGGGCTTTCCACCGCTGCGGCAGCAGACGATAAAATTTACGGCAGGGGACATGTCCGGAATTACTTCCGGTATTTATTCATCATTTCCTTGAAAAGTTCCTACGTCGTCGGGGGAGTATAGGTGATGGCATTTGCGCCGGCCTCTATAGTTTCCAGAATAGTTTCAGGCCTGTTTCCCCCGGTGGCAATAATGGGAACAGTTGGGAAACTGCTCCTTATATACCTGACAAGCTCAGCCGTGCGGGGGCCGGCCGCTACATTCAGGATAACGGCCCCGCTCTCAAGTCTCCCGGCTATGGATGTTTTTTCATCAACTACGGTAATAATAACAGGGATATCCACTGCCTTGGACACGGCCAGCAGATTCAGATTTGTAATCGGGGCATTCAGCACAACACCCATTGCACCCTGACACTCCGCATCCTTGGCAAGAGCTACGGTCCTGAGCCCCTGAGTTGTTCCGCCGCCCACACCGCAGAACACGGGTACATAGGCTGACTTTATGATAGCGTCGCTTATGGACTGCTGCGGTGTAAACGGATATACAGCAAACACTGCGTCCGCATCGCAGTTCCTGATAATTGCAAGGTCAGTGGTAAAAACCAGACTTTTGATGCGTCTGCCGTAAATGAAAATTCCCGAGGCTTTCAAAATCTCTTTGGGCATTTCCAGTATATTGTGGCGAAGCTTGCTGCCTATATAAGGCACATATTTCTGCGGTGATTCCATGGCGGGATTCTCCTTTGACTGTTGTTTGGTTTGTAATACAGTTCGGAAAAGCGTCTGCTGCTCTCTGGCAGATCAAACAAGGACAGAACCGTTTTTCCATACCGTCAGCTTCTCTATGGGGCTGTAATCGCTGATCCTGTTGTACCTGAGCTCAAGCAGTCTCAGTCTCGTCAGGCCCCTCAGCATGCTTAAGTCGCTGATTTCATTGCCGCCGAGGTAGAGCCATTTCAGATTGGTGAGTCTGCCCAGCGCGGCTATGTCGCTTATTCCGTTTTCACCAAGAGAAAGATATTCAAGGCTGCGGAGCTCACCCAGTGCATTCAGCCTGCTGATTCCGTTCCTTGGCAGGCTGAGAGAGGTCAGATTGGTAAGTCTGCCAAGCGAGCTTATATCTCTGATTCGGTTGGAATTGAGTTCAAGTTCCCTGAGATTTGTGAGCTTGCTCAGGGCACTTATGTCGCCGATTCTGTTTTCACTGAGATATAATGTGGTCAGAGCGGTGAGGTCACTCAGGGCGCTTATGTCCCTGATTCTGTTGCGCCAGAGTTTAAGCTTTATAAGCCCGGTAAGTCCGCTCAGTGCACTGATGTCGCAGATTCCGTTGCTCATAAGGTCAAGCCTTGTCAGATTGGAAAGCCCGGCCAGTGCACTTATGTCAGTGATTTCGTTATCGCTCAGGCCGAGAATCGTAAGGCCCCTGAGCCCGCTCAGCGGAGCTATGTCACTTATTTTGTTCCAGCTGAGGTTGAGGTATGTCAGATTTCCAAGCCCGCCCAGTGCGCTTATATTACTGATTTTATTGGCATAGATATCAAGATTTTCAAGCCTCCCGAGTCCCGCCAGCGGGCTTAAATCGCTGATTTCGTTGCTGCCGAGGTAAAGGCTCCTGAGGCCTCTTAAAAATTTTATATCGGAAATATTTTTAAGCCCGCTGTCAGTCATCACAAGCTCATCAATACTTTCAGCTTCTCTGACAGTTATATCTCCCACGGGCTTATGCAGTTCAGCCCTCACAGCCTGCTCAATTTTCGGCTCTGACCAGCGGATTACAGCATCCAACTTTGTCCCCCCCCCTGTCTGCTGCTTCCTCATCAGCGTATTATAATCCATGATACTCTCCGTACTTTTGGGAGAATTTATAGATATATACTTTAATTCCATTGTTCGCGGCTTCTTTTAAAACCGGTTTTATTATAGGCCTGAATCTCTCAAATGTAAGTTGATAAAATTATATGTATGTCCATTTTTCATACAATAGTTTGAAATTATTTAAGTTTTATCCCAACCTGCACAGGCTTACAAAGTCAGTATTAATCTGTCCCGTTGAGGCTGACAGAAATGATGCAGAACCCCGGGTGCGGCTGAAATATTCGCATCCGGGGTTCTGCCCGTAAAATGTATTAACTGCGGCGGCATTTTGAATCTGCCCTGCTCCGAAAATTGCTATCCTAGTGAACCTGATACCCCTTTGCAAGGAAAGACATCAATGCATCTCTGTAATGTTTTTCGTTTTTCAGATCCATCCTCTCATACCCGTGAACCCAGCTGACAGATATGATTCTTCTTGCCATATCTACCCATAAAACATAAATTTCAGATTCCATTTTGCCCTCCTTTCATTTACTGCGGCAAACATAAAACTTTTAAAACTCTGAGAGCTCCGTTGCGGTGCAGAATAGATGCGCCGCAGACAGAGCTTTTTTGATGCGTAAAAAATCGTCTCACGCGTATCTGCCTTCCGGGGTAAACCACGAGGCAAGCTCTCCGTCTCTTCCTTTGATTTTATTATAAACTCAGGCGGCGCAAATGTATGTTGTTAATATCCCTTGTTTGTTTAATTATTACACAAAAGCTTAATACTGTCTAGACAATATTAAATAATCGTGTAAGAAGTAAACTGCTGAATATAAAAAAGAAAACTTGTGACAGTATGATACTGAGAGGTAATATTAAAAGATCTGCAGTGCGGGGAACATGAAAAAGCAGGGGACGGGAGGAGGAGAAAAATCTGACAATGCTCTGCCTCAGTGAAAACGAAATCAGGGACATAGCTGCACTGAGCGGGCTCAGCAATCTGACAGAGCTTTATCTTGACCACAACAAAATAAAAGATTTCAGCCCGATAGTGAATCTGCCGCTCTGGAAGAACCCGGATGACTGAAGATACTGAATTTCTCTCTTTGATAATCGAAAAACAATAAGGCCTAAAAAAGCCCAGCCGTGAGGCTGGGCTTTTTTCAGCTTATGAAGCTCCCGCTTTTTTGCTTTTCACATCCGGCATACGCTATGCATCAGGTGCCGGGTCAAGATTTTTATGATTTATCTTATTATTAGCTGTTAAGTTCATTTTGATTTATCCTGCAGCAGATACACAGCCGCCGCTGCAAGGCCGATGCCCAGCATGATCATACCTGATTTGATATCCAGCTGATTCAGAATCGTAAGCACGGTCACGGCAACGCCCATGGCCAAGGGGACAGCCTTCAGAACAAGATTTACAATTTCCTGTATTTTTTCGCCGGCAGGAGATTCTTTGCATTCACCCTGCATCAGCTGTTCCACCGTGGTTCACAGAATTTCTGCCAGTTTGGGAATGGAATTGATGTCCGGGCAGCTGAGATCCCGTTCCCATTTGGAAACGGCTTTATCTGTCACGCCCATCTTTTCGGCCAGCTGGGCCTGGGTCATATTATTCTCTTTCCGCAGTTCTGCAATCAGAGTTCCAATTGTCTTTTTCATATTTATTTATGCCTCTCTTCAAAGTTTTGCACGCCTGTTCCGCCTGCAGATTCACCCTATCGTAATCATTTCTGCCTCTCAACCGACGGCTGGTTTACCCGGGTAGAGCAGCAGTTTACAGGCGGTAGAGAGCAGGTTCACAGCTCATGGTGCCGACATTGGAACAGAATGTGGTATCTATGCCTTTGAAATTACAAGAGAAACGTCCAGATGCCCGTTACTGATCTCGGCAAAAATTTCCCCGCCCATTTTTGAGGCCAGGCTGCGGCAGATATAGAGGCCCAGGCCGCTGCCTGAGACCTTATCGCTGTTGGAGCCTCTCCAGAAGCTTTCGAAGATGTGCGGAAGCTCATCAGTATTTAAACTGCAGCAGTCATTTCGGACCGTCAGAATACGGCATTCTGTCTCCTCAGAGGGAACAATACTGATTTTCCCTCCTCCGCCGTATTTAATGGCATTCTCCATGAGATTCTGCAGAATCTCCACACAGCGGTCCCGGTCACCCTTTAAAAGGCAGTCTTCTCCGAAATCCATTGTATATGGTATTTTCAGCAGCTTCAGCTTATCCTCATAGTAGTCCGTAATTGCCTTTTCGATTTCTTTCAGATAAAACTCCCCGTTCTGAACCTCCAGATGGAGAAAATCCTCCCGGGACGACTGCGTGATTTTTTCAATATAGTCCTCAATCTCATCCACCTTCCGGCTGATTTTTTCTGCCGCCTCCAGCTGCTTTTCCGGCTCCTGATAGAGATTCTTTTCCAGCGCCTGAGAATAGAGCTTAATGGCAGAGAGAGGAGTTTTAATATCATGGGTCAGAGACAGGACCAGAGACTTTTTCTCCTTCTGCGCTTTCAGTTCTGCAGCCTTCTGTTTTTCCAGCTTTTCACGCAGCAGATCTATCCCCCAGAGAAAATTCCCGAAGCAGCGGTTTTTCTGCTGCCTGACGGGTACGGTCAGATTTCCCCTGGCCAGTTCTTCCGGCAGATTTTTTATGGTTTCAAAGGGCTTTATGATCTGTCTCTCCAATATGTACAGAATAATGAAAATCAGCAGAGCCGCAGAAAGCAGGGACAGATTCAGAATGCAGAGCTGCATTTTCTGTAATTGTCCGGAGGTCTCATAGTCAAAGCGATAGAGTGTGCCGTCAATTTCACGAATGGCGTACTCTTTATTTCCGCCTTTCAAAAAAGCACTGCCTTCTCCGGCTGTGACGTTCACCAGGCTGGGATATTTGGACAGATCCAGCTGGCTGAGGCCATATTCCTGAATATCTCCGGCAGCCCGGGAGATTTCCACTCTGTAAGATTTTGAAAAACCTGCAGAGGAATTCAGGGCCAGTATATTGGCTGCGAGAATCAGCAGGGCCATAAATACTGCTGCGATTCCGGTCAGTTTCCTGTATGCTTTCATACCGCGGCCTCGAAGCGATAGCCCACGCCCCAGACTGTCACAATATGGACGGGGTTTTTCGCATCCTTCTCTATTTTCTCCCGGAGCCAGTTGATATGTACCGTCAGGGTCTGCAGCTCAGAGAAGCTGTCGTTTCCCCAGACCCTTGCAAACAGGGCTTCCTTGCTGAGGGTCCGGCCGGGATTCTCCATAAAAATCTGCAGAAGTTCAAATTCCTTGCCGGTTATTTTCAGTTCTGTTCCGGCTTTTAAAACTCTCCGGGCTTTTTTGTCCAGGGTCAGATCTCCGCAGACAATTTTTGAATCCCCGTAGCGCCTTTTAAAAATGCCGTGGATCTTTGCCAGAAGCAGATCAATATCATAGGGCTTTTCAATATAATCATCAGCCCCCAGAATGAGGCCGTTCAGCTTGTCTTCCTTTTCTGTTCTGGCGCTGACTATGAGCAGGGGAGTGTCGGCTTCCTTACGGATGGCCTGGCAGACGGCAAATCCATCCATACCCGGGAGCATGATATCCAGCACCACCAGTCTGGCACCCTGTGATTTAAAAAATTCCAGACCTTCTCTGCCGCTGCCGCAGAGTACGGAGGTGAATCCCTCTGACTTCAGAAAATCCTGCAGCAGTGTTCCAATCTCCTCATTATCTTCAATAATAAGCACATCTGTCATCTTTCTGCCCCCTTTTTGCCCCCTTTTTGCCCATAATAAAAGCAGATTCCCTTCCTGTCAACAATATCCGGCAGGGCCTGTATTTACCAGCCCAGCTCCATAAGCCAGTTGCTGAGCTCCCGCTCACGGCTGCGAAGCTCCTGCTCCTCCTGTAGTCTGCCCAGAGTTTTTTCACTGGCTATGCCGCCGTCCTGAATGTAGAGCACCCGGCTGCATCTGGCTGCTACCCTCACATCGTGGGTCACCATCAGAACGGTTGTGCCGTCCGCGTTGACCTTCTGCAGCTGCTCCATAACCTCCTGAGAGGCAGTGCGGTTTAATGCACCGGTCGGCTCGTCCGCAAAGATGATGCGGGGGTGGTTTACAAGACTTCTGCAGATGCAGGCCCGCTGGAGCTGTCCGCCGGAGACCTCGGAAATGTCATTATCTGCCACCTCTATAATCCCCAGCTTCCGCAGCAGAGCTTTCCCGTACTCCGTCTTCTCCCTTCTGGAGTCAGTGTTCTTTTTACTCTGGAAGGCGGGCAGGATCACATTGTCCAGAATATTCAGATTTTTCAGCATAAACATCTGCTGAAAGATAAAGCCCATTTCATTGAGACGCAGATTGGAGAGCTGCTTCTGGTCCATGGCGGTGAGGTCGTTCCCGTCAAAGAAGACCTTGCCCGCCGTCAGGGTATCCATACCGGAGACGGCGTAGAGCAGGGTGGATTTTCCGGAGCCTGAGGGGCCCATGACCGCCACCATCTCTCCCTCCTCCACATGAAAATTCACGTTCCGCAGTACATTGTTCTGCCGCTTATTGACGATATATGTTTTGCAGAGATCCTTTACTTCCAAAACTGTATTCATGATTTTCCCCTTTCCCTTATTCAATATTGGAGGTGTCCATAGCCGTGATTTTCCGCATAAACTGAGCCGTGAGCCAGTCGGCTGCCACGGTGAACGCGATCATCACCAGCGGGTAGTACAGATAGTTTTCCATCGGGTTTGTGTCAAACTCGATCTGGGTTGTGCCCATATGGACGAAGATGGGCCCGATGCACAGCCGGGTCAGCGGCCCGCTGAGAAGCAGGCTAAGTACGGCGGCCGCCAGCATGACAAGGAGAATCCTCAGGCTGTGCCAGAGGCTCAGGCCGCCGTTCCGGAATCCCACAGCCTTTAAAAGTGCAATCTCATTTTTCCCCCTGGAGATAAAGGAGCGCTCCATGAGCACCACCGTAAAAACGGAGACCAGAATCACGATGACAACAGCCAGATTTTTAAGACCGGTCACCATAGGAGCTGAATCCCCCATAGACTTGGCGATGAATTCCTCAGGCCCCTTCACATCTCCGTCGGGATAAAGGGCAAGGGCTTTCTGCTTGTATGCTGCCCAGGTCTCTTCATCAGGGTCATCCGTAAACGTGACCTGTACATCCGCCATGCCCTGGCAGAGGCCGAACTCCGTCCCCTCCTCCGGGTAAAACCGCATGGAGTCCCCCAGATTATTAAAGCAGTCGAAGGTGGCCGTAACCAGACATTCCCTGCCGTTGCAGAGCACCGTATCTCCCACAGAGACGCCCAGCCTCTGGGCATTGACGGCCGTGAGGGCGATTTCATCAGGACTCTGAGGGGCGGAACCCTCCAGATAGGCGTAGTCCTCCATGTCTGTCCCCATTCCATAGAAGCCTATGGTACTGGTGGAAAAGTCATCCTTTTGGAGCTTTGCTTCCACCCAGGCCTCTGCGTGGACTTTGCAGGGGACTCCCGCACCCTTGAGTTCCTCCTCAATCTCTTTGAGTCTCTCACTCAAATAGGCCTTGCCGCCTGGGGCCATGACCTTGTCAAGCTCCAGCACATCTGCGCTCAGGTAGAGATCCGATTCCTGTACCCCCATCATCTTCGCCAGTTTTGGGCTGTTCAGAGTGTTGGCCGTATTGTTGAGCATCACCACCAGAATGAGGCTCAGCGTGAAGGCCAGCAGCATCACCCCGTAGCGTCTGGGGTTGGAGAGAACATCGTTGGCCGCCAGGAAGGCGGGCACAGGGGCTTTGGAGCTGCTTAAATGGATCTTTCCCTTTTTCCGGAACCGCTCCCCGGTCTCCCCGCTGCGGATGGCGTCCATGGGGGTATATTTTTTCATCCTGCCGGCGCAGTGGTAGCTGAAGAGGATGATGAGTCCCGCCACAGCCGCGGCGGCCAGAATATTTATGAGGTAATTGCCGCCGCTCAAAATAACGATATTCGCGGAGGCGGCCCTCATCATCATGCTGCCGAAGGGAATGCCCAGCAGCAGGCCTATGATACTGCCGAGCACACTGAGGCCCGTATATTTGGTGACGTACATCCAGCGGGTCTTATTCTGGGGAAGTCCTATGGCCTTCATGACGCCGATCTCCCGGAATTCCTCCTCTATGGAAAAACGGATGGTGAAGTTCAATATCACCAGGGAGAGAATGACGATGAAGAGACTGAACACCAGCAGGATCACTGTGGTGAGCACATCCATGATATAGGCGCTTGCCAGCTTTGAGACTGGCAGATGATAGTTGATACGGAAGCCGGGGTCCAGATCTGCAATCTCCTGCTGCAGGGCCCCGACATCGGGGGATTTTATCATTGCCTGGGAGCCTGTGTAGGGCAGTATGGCCGGGTCCTCATAGAAAAACCGGAAGTCAGCGTCATTCATGAGGATCCGCTTGGTGCTTATAAATTCCGGGTTGAACATGGCGTCTTTCATGTATCCGCCCAGAATAAAGTCTTTTTCCACACCGGCAAGAGAAATGCTGACTCTGTCACCCGGCTCTGCGTTCCACAGCTTCCTGAGGCTGGTATTCAGGAAGACTTCTCCCTCCCTGACCTCCGTCAGCTGACGGTTGTCCTCCCCGTAGTATTCAGAAAGGCGGCGGTCAAACGAGGAGCAGATCATAACGGGGATTTTCTCTCTTTTGCCGTCAACTTCCAGATTTTCTTTCCTGGAGACAAAAAACTGAGGCTCAGTTTCGTAGCCGTCCACATTCTTAAGGAAATCCATGGCGGGGCTGATGTCCGCCCGGCTGACTCCGTCAGAAATGGCTCCGGCGGTGTAGTCCTCCAGACCGGACATGCGGAAATAGTCCGGCAGGGCGGTAGAGACCGTCACGAGATTGTGGACGGAACTGGAAATGAACATGGCGGACAGTATGATAAACAGAAGCAGAATGATATTCATGGTCCGCTTTCGCTTTAAGTCTCTTTTTAAAATCCGAAAGAACATAGGGAGCACCTCTTTTTCCTTTTGTGGGCCTATGATAGCATGGCAATTATTAAATAGTCCTTAAACATGAGAATGTTTTCTGTTTCAGTATCTGTTTCATTAAATCGCAGGCTGCAAAAAAGGCATCATGAGCCGTAAAATTCATGATGCCTTTATTCTGCACTCAACCGGCAGATACAGCGTATTCGGTTTTCAGCAGGCCCGACTGTACGGGAAAAACTGTTTTTTTGAACAGATTAAAGTGCAATACGCCAGATCAGCCTGCTTACAATGTGACACAATGCGTGTCCGGCCATTGCATACTGTATTCCGTAATCTCACTTCCACGGGCGTGCTTTCCCGAGCCAGCCCTGTTCCTCCCAGTATTGCTTTTCAGCAGGGGAGGAGCCCCAGCCTGCAGCCTGCATCTTCCGCATCATATTGAAGAGGAATCTGGTTTTGATACCCGCCGCCGGTTCACGCTGTACACACAGTTTCCCTGCAATTTTATCGAGTTTGTTTTTAATAAGGTCTTTCTTTTTATCTGCTACCTGCTCCCAGCCGGTGGCCTGTACTGCCGCGCCGAAGCTGTATATTTCCGGGATGCCCCAGTAGGTGAGGGCTGTTTTAATATCTTTAATTGCGGACTTCATTCCCGTTCCGGCTGCAGCGGAAAGGATGACCGCCCTTTTATGAAACATGGATGCCCTGGGCCTGTGCACCATCCAGTTGGTAAATGTCAGGTCAAGGAAAGACTTCATTGGAGCTGATGCACGCATACAATAGGTAGGCGTAGTAAAAATCAGGACTTCCGCTTTCTCCATGGCATCCAGGATAATCTCTTTTTCACTGTAAAACGGGCAGGATTTTTCGTCCTCAAGGCAGCGGAAACAGCCCGTACAGAAATGATTCAGGTCTCTCGGAAGGAAGAATTCCGTCTGTTCCCCGGGGGAAGAAATCCGATCCGCCAGTATCCTTCCCATATGGCAGGAGCTGCCCCGGTGGTTCTGTCCGTGAATTAAAACAACTTTCATTTTTCAGTTTCCTCCAGATATCGAATCAATTTTTCTTCATCCGCCGCCGGGACAGAAGAACTGCAAGAATCAAAATGCCGATTCCATAGGCTGCAGCAACGGCAAAATGCCCCCATATAGCCGCCTTTAAGGCTTTTTAATTGTTTTTCATTTGCCTAAGGAAAAGCAAAACCGCAATTATAATCGCGGCAAGTGCATAGCCAAGCACCCAGATGAGATGCTCCGCAAGGCCCTCAGTGCTGCCTGAATAAGCAAGGCGTTCAAGCTCTACACTGTGGACAAAAGGCAGCATATTTGCGATTTTTTCAAACACGCCGCCTATAAGCTTAAGGTCTATCCATATGCCGGAAAGAAAGGCCGCGAGGTTCGTAAGAAGCGCTCCGCAGAGGCCGCCTACCTGCTTTGAGCTTAAGGCGCTTCCGCAGAGAAGACCCATGCCGATAAAGAATAAGGCTGATGGAATAATGCTCAGGGTGGCTCTTATAATGCCGACTGTCACAGGCAGACCCAGAGGTATGCTTACAAGAAAGCACACCAGCGCCTGTATGATAGCAAGAGGGAGTATAGGCAGAGTGTAGCCCAGAATAAAATCCACAGCTGTCATGGGGCTTGCGTAAAGCCGCTGTAAAAAGGTTGATTCTCTGTCTTTTGAAATAAGCTGGGCGGAAAACAGTGTCATAAAGGAAAGACCGAAAATTGTCATACCCGGCGCAAGGCTTTCTATTTCAAAAATGCTCACCGGAATATTCGACTGTATGGCGCTTAAGATAAGTATAAGCATCACCGGAAAACCCAGACCGAAAATAAGGCTCAGGGGATCACGGAGTATTTCTTTGGTGGTTCTCTTGGCATAACTGAGCATTCTCATAATTCTGCCTCCCGTACGAGCTTTACAAAAGCCTCGTCGAATTTTTCTGTACCGGCCTGGGCCTTAAGCTCAGCCGCCGTGCCCAGAGCAATAAGTCTGCCGCTTTTCATAATGCCTATGCGGTCGGAAAGAGCCTCGGACTCCTCCATATAGTGGCTTGTAAGAATTATGGTGATTTTTCCCTTAAGCTCTTTTATAAGCTCCCAGAGTTCATTTCTGGCTATAACATCAAGTCCCAGTGTGGGCTCATCCAGAAACAGCACCTGAGGCTCTCCCACAAGGGCCATGGCAATGCTGAGCCTTCTCTGCCAGCCGCCGGAGAGCTTTGAAGCTCTTTTATTCAATATGCTGTTTAAATCGAAGCTGTCGCAGATTTCCCGTACCTTTTCCTCGCTGCGCTTTTTTGTAAAGCCGTGGACACCGCACATAAGCTCAAGATTTTCCTTTACGCTCAGATTTGGGGCAACAGCGGTTTCCTGAGGTGAAATGCCTATGAGGGCCTTTGCCTCGCCGGATTCCTTAACAACACTTTTTCCCATAATATAAGCATCACCGGAGCTTGGTCTTGAAAGACCGGAGAGAATTTTAATTGTAGTAGTCTTTCCGGCACCATTCACGCCAAGCAGGGAGAAAAGCTCCCCTTTTTCGATGCTCAGGTTCAGGTTATTGACCGCCGTCACATCCTTATATTCTTTCTGCAGATTCTCAATTCTGATCGCTTCCATTTTCCTTTTTCTCCTCACAAAAACGATGTTTCAGGCCCAAATATGTGTCCGTCAGCGCCTGACTGATAAATTCTTCATCCCACGGAAGATAGGATGTTGCAATCATTACGGCTATTCCGTGGACAAAGATCCACATGTCCAGATGCAGAAGATATGCTTTCTCTTCATCCAGACCTGTATTTTTCTCAATCAGTTCCACAATGGGCTGAATGCGCTGCCGGTCCTCTTTCTCAGAGGCCTGGGTCAGTGAACGCTTCCGCATATAGAGGAGCTCAAACAGCCTGCGCTCCTTCCGGGCAAACTCAATATAGGCCATGCCGGATGCCTTATATGCCGGATATTTTTCCTCCTGCATTGCAGAAGACATCTGGGCCCAGCTGAATTTTTCGGCGGATTTGATTACCTCTCTGTGGAGCTCCTCCATATTCTCAAAAGAGCCAAAGATAACCTTTGAAGATGACCCGAGCTTTGCAGCAACTGCTCTTGCCGTCACACTTTCAATACCGCTTTCTCTGGCCAGCTCAAAAGCTGCGGTAATGATCTCGTCTTTTGTAAATTTGTACCTGGGCGGCACTGCAGTCCCTCCTATGCAACTATAGTTGCGCAACTTATGTTTCCTATTATAGCCAGGCAAATTGCAAAGTCAATATTTTTATTTTCTTTTCAGGGGTGCTGTCTTCGAGAGAATCAGCAGATATGCAATAATAATCGCCAGCATCAGGCCGTGCTGAAGCAAAGTGGTCTTCATTGTCAGGCTACTGTTATTGGAAAAGGCGCTTGAAATATTGATGAGGGCGTGGGCTGCCATGCAGGGAATAAGGCTGCCGCTGCGCAGATATACCATCACAAGGAGGAAGCCCATCGCCACCGCCATGACAATCTGAAGGAGAACCTCCGCCGCGCCCATTCCTGAGCCGTTGAACAGATTGATGATGTGGCCGAGGCCGAAGGTAATGCTTGAAACCAAAACAGCAGATTTCATGTTATCTTTTGCCATGGCTTCAAAAAGAAAGCCTCTGAAAATCAGTTCTTCCAGGAAGCCTACACAGATCATAAGAATAATATGAAAGCAGAGCTCTGCAGCCTCCAGATTCATGCTGCAGCCATTCCACAGATTGCGGGTGCAGATCAGAACCAGGGGAATATAGAAAAGCATTCTTTTCCCGGACTGTGTCGGTTTATTCAGGCCGAAAGCTTTCATGAGACCGTATTTGTGCAGCCATAAAAGCAGAAATACAGTCTGTGCTGCCGCCAGTACAGCGTTTGCAGACTTATTTATTCCTATTTTGCTGCTGATCATATTTCCCAGGCTTTGCAATACGCAATAGACACCGATCCAGATCAAAGCAAACATCAGTGGATTCTTATCATATGTTTTTTTCATCTTTCTTCCTCCATTGCAGCGGCAGCAGCACCGTAAAAAGCTCTTGTCAGCTGCTGGGATGCTGATGCTTCATCATATTCCATGTAGTGATTGGCCAGAAGGCTGGCATACCCATGGGCGAATATGGCAAGCGTTGTAAAAACCTCTTTTGTTTTTTCCATGGTTATGTTCATAGCCTGCATCATGAGCTGAAGTACAGGTTCCAGTTCCGGGGAACCGATCATCGTCAGCAGATTTGCATGGGGTCCATAGCCGGACTGAAACAGAAAGCGGAACAGTGAGGGCTCCTTCACACTGAACCGGATATAATTGAGACCGATTTCCAGCATGGGCTCCTCTGAGCCTTGGATATTCATAAGGTATTCGGTATGGAATCGGTCAGCTTTTTCATATGCAGCTTTTTTGATATCCTCAATGGTATCAAAATGGTACATGACCGGCTGGGTGGAACAGTTCAGCTGCTTTGCCACATTCCGTGCATTGATATTTGTCCAGTCAGAGCTGCGTGCAATCTGAAAAGCCGCATCCGAAACCATATCCCGGGTAATCTTAATTCTGGGCGGCATTAAGCATTTCCTCCTTTAATAACATATGTTATATAACACAGATTATATAACGACAAATACGACTTGTCAATAGTTTTTATTCTCTTTTTCCATGGTGACGGAAGCAGCGGCAGGTCATTATTCCGGAACACTGCAGCTTCCATACAGTACAGACACAGCGTCTCATGTTGACAGTGTGGAGAAAATGAATAATAATATAACTGACGACAGAAGAAAACATTTGAAGCCCTGAGCCGTGATGAGACAGCAACGGTAAATTACGGTTTGGATGGTTGAATTCAGAGATAATATAGAAATAATGCCTCAAATTTGGAGACATCGAAGAGGTAACAGAATTATGGCTGATTTTGAGCACAGGACGAAGCGCCGGAACTGCCTGCTGATCATTCTGGCTGCGGTCCTTGTATTCTCAGTCGCAGGCACCATTGTATATAACAGAAGCATGTCCGAGACCCCCTTACAGACAGCTGCAGAACAGAGGGAGAGCTGCAAAAACACAATAAAGTCCGGGCTTTTAAAGGTATTTGACACTGCGGAAGTGGAGTATGAAAAAGAAAACTCCCAGCCCTGCTTTCACGCCGATGTGACGAAGGAGGGGCTTTCGGACAGAATCAATCAGCTTAAAAACTCCGATGACAGGGAGAGCAGGGAATGGCTGCAGTTCAGGCTCAAAATTAAAAAACTGTCTGCCGCTGTGACGCGGGATATCTGCGGATTTGATAACGGGTCCGTCCATTTTGAGCTCAGTGTGCTGGACGATATTGACGCTGCAAATGCGGCTGCCGGATATGAGACAGATATCCGGACTCTGCTGGAGCTCAGGGACGGCAAATTTACATATGACATTGCGGCAGACCAGTCGGAGGCAGCCTTCCGAAGGAGTCTTAGGATAACCGAGAATTCGGAAAAAGCCCTGGAGAGAGCCCTTGCATATCTGGATGTGCTGGGCTTTTCCCATGAGGGACTGATTCACCAGCTGGAGCTGGAAGACTTTACCTCCGATGAGGCCGCATATGCAGCCGACAACTGCGGTGCAGACTGGAATGAGCAGGCTGTCAGAAGGGCGGAGTTTTACCTTGGAGTCTTGGCAATGTCCGGTAAGGAGCTCAGAGATCAGCTGGAGTTTGAGGGCTTTACCCGGGAACAGGCCCTTTACGGCGTACAGAACTGCGGGCTGGAAAAATAAACTATTTGACTCAGAAAGTATCATAAAAACGACCCCGGAATATTTTTCCGGGGTCGTTTTCTATATTGTACCTGTAAGTGAGAGCATGACGAGGCCCGCAAGGAGCAGAACAGAGGCGGCGATGAGCAGGGCCGGGACTGGGGAGTGCTTTTTTAAGTCGGGTGCCGCAGAGGCGGTATACTTCTCAGCCGCTCTTTTTGCCTGGGTCAGAAGCTCCTCCCGGCTCACACCCGGGGAGTTAAAGTAATCATCCCTGAGAATAAATACCGCCTGCTCAAAAATGCTGCCCGGGGGCTTTACCACGACCACATTGTGCATGATGCCCCTGACCGGGGCTGTGCTGCATTTTGTTCTCATTTTTCTGCCCTTTTTTCCCGCTGAAATCATTTTCATATGCTTTCTAATCCCTCCGCCATCATGCCCTCTCCTCCACCCTTACGGTGACCACGGTCATGTCGTCATTTGCGCCGTAGAGCGCCTCGGCTTTCTTCAGGGTGGAGCGGGCCAGAGCCTTCATGTCATCCCCGCCGGCGTTGAGTATGTCCTTCAGCCACCGGTCGTCCGAGTCCACAATCACCCCGTCGGTGGCAATCACAGCGGTGCAGCCGGGCTGCAGGCGCATGCGCACAAGGTCCGGGGCTATTCCGTCGCCTGCGCTGAGGCCCGCGGCGAGAGTTTCACCCTTTATCCGGCGAATGCTCTTGCCGCTGCGCACGTATGAGGGGGCGGCGCCGTATTTATAGAAGCAGGTGTCCCCTGTGAAGAGGTCGACACACATGAGGTCAACAGTGGCATAGCCCCAGCTGTCGGAGGACCTGAGCAGCATCACGGAATTTAGAATTTTCATGGCTGCCGCAGGATCGACTCCGGAGCGGAGAAATTTTTCAAGAATTGCCACCACCTGGGCGCTGCCCTTTGCGGCCTCGTCCCCGGTGCCCATGCCGTCGGACAGCAGCACGCAGAGCACACCGGCGTCGGTCTTGAAATAGGTGCCCTTGTCGCCGCTGACTTTTTCACCCCGCTTTTTAAGGGCGGCTATGCCCACCGATACGGCCAGAGGCTCCGCCTCCAGAAGGGTGAGCCTTGTGCAGTCCTCCGTGAGCTCCGAGGCGAGACAGAGCCGCACACCGACGACCGAGGAGAGCCTGTCCAGATAGTCGGGATTTTTCGTGAGGGGACTCAGCCGCCCGCTCTCGAGCACTACCCGGAGCCTGCCGCTTATATCCCTGTAGACTGCGGCGTCTGCATCGATGTCCAGAGTCCTGAGATACCGGGTCAGCCGCCGCTCGGCCAGCGGGTCTGAGCCGCTGATGCTCCCCAGCTCCTCCGCCACCCGGGAGAGTATCTGGGAGAACTCCCTGTACTGGGCCCAGGCCACGCTCCGGTTCTCCTTCAGGTGCTCCCTCAGCTGGCGTCTGTAGGCAAGGCCCCTGAGCTCGCCGTTTACCGCGGTCACAAAGGCGGGCAGGCTGGTGCAGCGCTCCCGGAAGAATCCGGGCAGGTCGTTTGTGGTCAGACTGCCGTGTTCGATCATGGCGTGGGTCGCATCGTTCATCGCGGAGAGGGTGTCCATGTATTCGCTGTTCCAGCAGCGGTTTTTGAATTTGCAGTGCACACAGATTTCGTCCGCCGCCCTGTCAAAGACCTTTGCAATGTTCTCATCGTTATAGGGCTCCTCAACATTCTTCCGCACAGTCTCATAGAGCTCGCCGTAGGCCTCACTGAGATTCTTCACCCTGCCCGCCACGAAGCGGCGCAGGCCGGACTCCCCGCTGCCTTTGTCGATATGCTGCAGCATGAGCCCTATGCGGTTCAGCAGGGAGGAGGGGAGGAGCATAAATACAACACAGGCGCAGAAATTTTCCACAAGTATGCTGAAGTATCTGTCGGTATTCCAGGCGCAGACCACGGAGAGAGCCCCGGAGAGCATGAAAGACAGCACGAATACGACCCTGCCGTGCCTGCCGAACACGCCGGAGAGCAGTCCGGAGAGGGAATAGGCCATGGTATAGAAGGGTGCCGCGGCGCCCGCCACATCCATGGCAAGGCCGAATACCGTGCCCACCGCCGCGCCCGCGAACATCCCGCCCTTCATTGCGGAGGTCATCACCAGCAGCTGGGCAAAGAACCTCCCCACGGACAGGGTTTTGAACAGCAGCACCCCGGAAAATGCCATGAGTCCGCAGGCGGCTGTTATAAGTACGGATATGCCGTGCCTCAGCTCCGCCGTCTCGGTGTTCTGGAGACCGCCCCCCAGGGCATCCCTGAAAAAATAGCTTGCGCCGAAGGCGAGACTGGTCTCAAGAAAGATTTCGGCGTACATGGGCACGGCGCCCTCATTGGCAGAAAAGCTCCCCAGAAAACCGGTTAGGGCCATGACTATGGCGGCGGCTGTGGGCATGAAAAATATACTTTTGTAGGCCGAGATCTCCTGAAAGACAAAGGACACGGTGTAGACCAGCACGGAGGCCGCGATGTAGCGTATTCCCCAGGCAAGCCCGCCGCTCAGCAGATAGCCCAGGGACGCACCCAGCAGGGCGAACACCCCGGTGAGCCCCGCCCCGGAGCAGGCCACCATGGCCATGCCGAAGGGGGCACCGCTGCCCAGCACTCTGGAGCAGGACATGAGCATGCCCAGCCCCATATAAATCATACAGCGCAGAGCTATGAGAAATCTGGGGTCGATTTTCCCCTTTACATTCCCTTTTATCCCCGCAAGCTTCCCCTGTTGTCCAAGCAGCATTTTGTGTCCTCCCCGTAAGTTTACATAAGATAAATATATTATAGGTATGCAAATCAAAGAAGAGCGTCGCATGGCGCTGTAAAATTATAAAGATTTCGCGGTATTTAGTTTTGCAAACGAGAGAAAAATAAATGTCTTGAACTTACAGGTACTTTGTTGTATAATACAGCCTGCGGTTTGGCCGGAATGCTTCGGGCCTGCCGCGGAATTTATATTTTATTTCCGGGTGTAGCGCAGTTGGTAGCGCGCTTGGTTTGGGACCAAGATGCCGGGGGTTCAAATCCCTCCACTCGGACCATGAAAATCCCGCTTTCCGGGGATGAGTTCCGGAGAGCGGGATTTCTGCTTTTACTGCGGGCTTATCTTAAGGGCCGCTCCCTCCGCCGCGCCACCGGAGGCAAAAGTAAAAGAACAGGCCGCCGACCGTTTTTGTCTTGATTTTTGCGGCAATGGTATGATAGAATAACAAAAAAGATGAAATCCAAATGAAATCCGACAGAAAGGCAATAGGCAAATAACATGAAAGAAAGATTAGCTGACAGAATTCATAAACTGACCCCATCTGCCACCGTTGAGCTGGCGGGGAAGGTCGCAAAGCTCAAAAGTCAGGGTGTGGACATCATATCCTTCAGCATCGGCGAGCCTGACTTTCCCACCCCCAAAAATATCTGCGAGGCTGGCAAAAAGGCCATAGATGACGGCTTCACGAAATACACCCCCGCCGCCGGACTCATGCCCGTGCGTGAGGCGGTCTGCAAGAAGCTCAAAAATGTAAACGGCCTGGACTACGCCCCTGAGCAGATCGTCATAACGACCGGAGCAAAGCAGGCGCTCTATAATGCCCTCATGGCCGTCTGCGACAGGGGAGACGAGATAATTCTTCCCACCCCCTGCTGGGTGAGCTATGTGGAGATGATAAAGCTTGCCGGAGGCGTCCCCGTACTCGTGCCCTGCACCGAGGACAACAATTTTGAGCCGAAAATTGAGGACCTGCGCGCGGCCGTGACAGAGAAGACCAAGGCGATAATTTTCAACTCCCCCAACAACCCCACCGGCGCAGTCTACGGGAAGGAGCTTCTCACTGAGATAGGAAAGCTGGCGGTGGAGAAGGACATCTTCCTTATAAGCGACGAGATCTATGAGCTGCTGGTCTATGATGAGGCAAAGCACTACAGTGTTGCCCAGCTCTGCCCCGAGGTTAAGGGCCGCTGCATCATTGTAAACGGTGTCTCCAAGACCTACTCCATGACCGGATGGCGCATCGGCTTTGCGGCAGGCCCTGCGGATGTTATAAAAGCCATGAGCAGTCTTCAGGGCCATATGACCTCCAACGCCGCGGCCATGGCACAGGTGGCGGCCATTGAGGCATTTGAGGGCCCGCAGGAGGCTCCCGCAGTTATGCAGAAGGAGTATTCCCGCAGGAGACGCTATATAATAGACAGACTCAACGCCATTCCCGGGATTCACTGCCCGGAGGCGAAGGGCGCCTTCTACACCTTCCCCAATGTCTCCGCACTGTACGGCAAGTCCGCAGACGGAAGGGTGATCAGGAACTCCTCCGATATGGCGGCCTACCTGCTGGAGGATGCCCATGTGGCGGTGGTCCCCGGCGTCGCCTTTGAGGCCCCGGACAGCCTGCGCCTGACCTATGCCAGCTCCATGGAGAATATCATTGAGGGCATGGACCGCATAGAGAAGTCCATTGCGAAGCTTAAATAAAATCTGCTTTTTCAAACGGCAGCCTTCTCAGGCTGCCGTTTTTCTTTGGGATAAAATCGATATCTGAGGGGAATCCGCCAGTCTTTCATTGACAATAATTTAATAATTTGTTAATATTTAATTTCAAAGGACGGGATGACCCGTCCGGGCGCCGTTTCGGCGCAGAGGCCGAAATGTATTTTTCAACTGCGATTTCAAAAACCTTTCCGGAGACAGCTCCGGCGGGGCCCGATTTCCGGATAAAAGGAGCGGATTATAATGAGCAATGGTACTCTTGCACAGCGCGACAGCTTCCGCAACAAGCGGGGTTTTATACTTGCCTGCATAGGCTCGGCAGTGGGCATGGGCAATATATGGCGCTTCCCGATAATGGTCTCCAAATACGGCGGACTTACCTTTCTGATCCCATATATATTTTTTGTAATTCTCATCGGCTCCACCGGTGTTATTGAGGAGTTCTCCCTGGGCCGTCTGGCCGCATCCGGACCGGTGGGTGCCTTCGGCATGTGCACGGAGGAGCGCTGGGGCAGCAGAAAGCCCGGCAGGATAATCGGCGCTCTGCCCATAATCGGTGCCATGATGCTGGCCATCGGCTACACCGTGGTTCTGGGCTGGATTTTCAAATACACCTGGATGGGTCTTTCAGGCGGTCTCTATGCCATGGGACAGGATATGTCCGTCATTGGCGGCAGCTTCGGCAAAACAGCCCCTGAGGCCGGAACTCTGGGCGAGGCCGTGAATATGATGGTCTCAGGGGGAGTATTCGGCCTCGGCAACAGCCTGTGGCAGCTTTTCGGCCTTGCGGTCTCCCTGCTTATTATGGCCCTGGGCATCAGCCGGGGCATTGAGAAGGCCAACAAGGTCATGATGCCGGTGCTCTTTTTCCTCTTTGTGGGTCTGGCGGTGTATGTGGCGACACTCTCCGGCTCCGCCGAAGGCTACAGGTACATATTTACGCTGAATCCCAGGGGCCTCCTCAATGTGGAAGTCTGGGTCTACGCCTTTGGCCAGGCCTTTTTCTCCCTGTCCGTGGCGGGCAACGGCTCCGTGATATACGGCTCCTATCTGCCGGAGGATGAGGATATACCCTTCTCCGCCAAGAATGTGGCAATTTTCGATACCATAGCTGCGGTTCTGGCAATGCTTGTCATTCTCCCCGCCATGAGTGTGGGCCATGTGACACCGGACACCCCGGGCCCGGGGCTGATGTTTGTCTACCTGCCCAATGTCTTCAACGGCATGGCCGGGGGCAGAATCGTGGGCGCGGTCTTCTTTATATGCGTGCTTTTTGCCGGCGTATCCTCAATCATAAACCTCTATGAGGCGCCGGTGGCCTTCCTGCAGGAGAGCCTCCACATAAAGCGGGTGCCCGCAGTGCTCATCATAGGGCTCGTGGGTGCGGTGGTCTCTCTGCTCATCCAGCCCTGGACCTCCCAGTGGATGGACCTTGTCTCAATATACATATGCCCTATGGGTGCACTTCTGGCGGGCATAATGTTCTTCTGGGTTCTCAAAAAGGATACGGCTCTTGATGCTGTGAATAAGGGGCGCACAGGCGGAAAAAAGATCGGCGGATGGTTCCACCCCATGGGCAGATATGTCTACTGCCTTCTGGCCCTCATTGCCCTTGTGGCCGGGGCTGTCTACGGTGGAATCGGCTGATAAAAGACTGTCAATAGACTGACAATGCTTGAAATTCAGCCATAATTTATGATATTATTGACTCATGGAAATCTGAAAATTTTTATACAGGAGGATTACAATGAGCAAGAATATAATTTTCTGCTTCTCTGCCAGCGGCAACTGCCTTGACATTGCAAAGAATATTGCATCCCGGCTCCATGACACGGACATCATAATGATGCGGGGTGAGCCTGCCGTCACCGATGTGAGTGAGGCCAAGCGTGTGGGCTTTGTCTTTCCCTGCTATGCGGGCGGTCTTCCCACCGGTGTGGAGGAATATGTCTCTAAGCTCACTGTGAGTCCGAAGACCTACACCTTCGGCGTGATAAGCTACGCGGGCTATAAGGGCACGGGACTTGCAAAGATAAACCGCCATGTGCCTCTGGACTACTGGACCGGGATTTCCCACCAGTGCTCCTGCATCTGGCTTTTCCCCCATATGCTTATGATGCCTCCCATGAGTCCGGAGCAGGCACAGAAGCGCTCCGAGAAGCTGGCAAAGAAGGTGGCAGAGGACATCCTCAATAAGAAGTTTACAATGAAGAAGCCCTCCTCCAATCCCGTAAATGCTGCAGAGGCCAAAGCCTGGCCCATGCTTGTGAAGATGAACACCGCAAAGATGAGGGTTGAGCAGAACTGCATCGGCTGCGGTCAGTGTGTTGAGCTCTGCCCCACCGGGAACATAAAGCTTGTGAACGGCAGGGCCGAGATCGGCGGGAACTGCATCCAGTGCCTCAGCTGCTTACAGTACTGTCCCCAGAAGGCGATCAATCTGGGCGGGCTGAGCGTGAAGCGGGAGCGCTACCACAACCCCAATGTGTCCGCAAAGGAACTCAGTCAGAGCCTTATCCATATAGACTGATATAGACTGATAAAAATTAACAACATAAATTTTAAGACGCCGCTTGCAGCGGCGTCTTAATTATTTCTGTTCTGAGATGGAATGAAGGGCGGAATACAGCAGAATTACCTACTGTAAGGGGAAAAGGAGGGAAAAATCTGTAAATCAGAGGCTCTTGAATTTTCTTATCCCATAGTATAGAATGCTCTGGAAATATTTAATACTGTCAGTATGGGAGTATAAAGAAAAATGAGTACCAGGGCAATAAATCTTACAGAGGGTTCCGTGACGAAGGACATTGTCCGCTTCACGATACCCCTCTTTTTGTCATATCTTCTCCAGCAGCTCTACAACTCTGTTGACACTGCAGTAGTGGGCCAGTTTTCAGGCTCTGCGGATCTGGCGGCCGTGGGCTCCACCAGCGCACTCATAAATCTGCTCATAGGCTTTTTCATGGGTCTTGCCACAGGCACAGGCGTGCTCTATGCCATGTACTTCGGCTCCGGAAATTTCAAACGGCTCAAGAAGCTCATTGACAACGCCATGGTGCTGAGCTTTTCCATAGGTCTTGCCATCACCGCCGTGGGTGTCATTTTTACCGAGCAGCTTCTGGGAATAATGCATGTGCCGGACGATGTTCTGGGTCCATCGGTGGTATACCTCAGAATATTCATGAGCGGGACGGTTGTAAACATGCTCTACAATGTGGGCGCCGGCATGCTCAGGGCGGAGGGCGACTCCACACGGCCTCTCATCTATCTTTTCCTGGGCGGTCTCGGCAACCTCATCCTGGACATAGTTCTTGTGGCATATTTCCATATGGGCGTGGCGGGCGCTGCAATCGCTACGGTTGCGGCCCAGACTGTCACGGCAGTGCTCATATATATCCGCCTCCACAAGCTGAATCAGGAGTACGCCTTTAAAATCAGCAAAATACGGCTGGACCGCTCCATAACCTGGGACATAGTGCGTATTTCTGTCCCCTGCGGCCTCCAGAGCTCCATGTTCAATATTTCAAATCTGCTGGTGCAGATCAAGATAAACGCCTTCGGGACCGCCGCCATTGCGGGATTCACCGCCTTTGACAAGCTGGACTCCTTTATATTCATGGCCATGGCATCCCTGTCCCTCTCCATCTCCACCTTTGTGGGGCAGAATGTGGGGGCAGGCAAATACTGGCGCATCAAAAAAGGCATAGGCGTCACTCTTGCCATGTGCATTGCTATGTCAGGGCTTATGAGCCTTGCAATCATGTTCTTCTTCCAGCCCCTCATCCACATATTCACAAAGGACGAGACGGCGGCAAAATATGCCTGGGACATGGCCTGCTATCTCATACCAGCGGTCTGGTTCTACTCCTTTGTGGATATTCTGGCGGGTGCGGTGCGGGGTGCGGGGGAGGCCGTGCCGGTGACGGTCATCACGGCCATGACGATATGTGTGTTCCGCGTGGTGTGGCTTGAACTGCTGCTGCATTTCAGGTCGGAAATTGAAATTGTATATCTCTGCTATCCCGTGTCCTGGATTCTCTGCGGGATTGCGACGATATGGTATTATTACCGCCGCTCCGGCCTCAAAAAATCCATGCGGCGGGAGCTGCAGCCGGCAAAATAAAAGCCGGACGGATATAAAAATAATTCCTCCGCTGGAGGCGGAAGAACCTGGAGTGAACGATAATAATTAGAAAGATTATAAGTATATTTTCAGCCGCCGCCCTTGTGATGGGCCTGATATTCCTGCCGGGCTGCTCGGGCGAAAAGGTCTCGGCGGCCGTGGACATAGTTTCCGGTGCCGTGGATGACATGAGAGATCTGAAACCCACGCCCACACCGGAGGGAACACCGGCCCCGGCGCCGACGCCGACACCCTCGCCTTCACCCACACCGGAGCCTACTCCCTCAGCCACGCCTGAGCCCACACCCACACCGAAGCCCACCCCAAGAAGTGACATCTTCCTCACCGGGGCGGAGCAGGCGGCCTATCTCCGGCTTGAGCCATGCAGCACCAGAAGCACCGATGAGCAGAGAAATCACTTCATCGCCGTGGTGGAGAGCGGGCTCACGGAGAAAATTGATACCTCCCGGGTTGTGCCCGAGCTATGCGAGGGCATAATATACGGCGAAGAGGCAAATGCGGGCTTTCTTCTCAGCTGCTCGGACATCAGCGGCCTCAGCGATGCGGGTATGTTTGACATATTTCCCGACTGCAGCATGCAGTACAGATATCTCACCGAGATAAACGGCTTTGCCCGCTGCCCCCTCACCGAGCTTATACCCTTCGGCGGATATATTGAGGCCGTGCCCGGGGATATAATCTTCTGGCTGAACGAAGAGGGGAGGGCCGTGAACTACGGCATTGTCACCGCGGTGGACGACGCTTATGTCCGTACGGTACTTTCCAGAACCGACGGCAGCAGCGGCGCACTGGACCTGAACTGGGCGAATCTGGGAGAAAAATGCATAGGCGGCGGAGTGCTTGTGCATCCGGTCTACCCCAGCATTGAGCAGTACATATACTTTTTCTGTGTAAATGAGCTCCGCTACAGTCCCGCCGCGGCCTGCGGCGTCATGGCGAATATATATAAGGAGTCATCATTCCGCTGTGAGATAGAGGCTGAGGGCAGCTACGGCCTGTGCCAGTGGCTGGGACACAGAAGGACGGACCTTTTGAACTGGTGCAGCCGGAACGGATTTGACCACAACAGCCTGTACGGACAGCTGAAATATATGGAGTATGAGCTGAGTCTGGATAAATATAAAGCCCTTGATGAATTTATGCGCGGACTCGGCAATACGGCTGAGGACGCATACAACGCGGGGCGGGAATGGTGCTATAAGTTTGAGCAGCCCGGAGACATCGCCAATATCGGGAGAGACAGGGGCCTCCTCTCCAGAGACACATTTTACCCCATATACTCACAATATGATTAAAAAATAGCCATATCAGAGATGATATGGCTATTTTTGTTGTATTTGGGAATCTTATAATTATTTGATTCTTCTGAGGACCTCAAGAAGGAGCTTCCAGGTGCGCTGGGTGGAGGCGATGCAGAGCTTCTCACGGAAGGTGTGTATTTCCTTGATGTCGGGGCCGAAGGACACGCAGTCCAGCTCCGGGCGCTTGCCTATGAAGAGCCCGCACTCAAGACCGGCGTGGATGGCCTCAATCCTGGGGGCGTGGCCGTACTGCTCGGTGAACACCTCTGCCATCAGGTCTCTCAGAGGGGAGTTCTGGCGGTAGGCCCAGCCGGGGTAATCTCCCCGTACAGCCACAGAGCCGCCCAGCTGTTCCATAAAGCAGCTGAGTCTGTCCATAAGCATGCGCTTCTGGCTGTCCACACTGCTGCGGACGCTGAAGGATGCACAGACTTCAGTCCCGGCGCTTGTGAGAATGCCCAGGTTGAGGGAAGTCTGCACAAGTCCCTTTATGTCGGCGCTCATGGCCTGAATCCCGTTGGGCAGGCAGCAGAGCATTGAGATAACAGCGGCGGTGGAGGCACTGTCCATTGCGGGAGCCTCATCTGCGGGGCTGACAGTGACCTTTATGTTGCCGTCAGTCACTCTGAACTCATCCCTGAATATCTTCTCCATGCCGGCGCAGACGGCCTTCACGCCCTCTGCATTCTTTGCAGTAATTACGGCGGCGGATTTTGTGGGGATGGCGTTGTCCTTGAGGCCGCCGTCCACGGATACAAGGCGGAAGTCCTCAGACTTTTTCAGGGCGTACAGCAGTCTGCCCATGAGCATGTTGGAGTTGGCCCGCATCTTGTCAATCTCGGCACCGGAGTGGCCGCCGATGAGGCCGTCCACAACTATGTTCAGGCTCCCGCCCTCAAAGGCCTCACGGACGACGGGCATGTGGCACTCCACAGTGGCGCCGCCTGCGCAGCTGACAGTGAATATTCCCTCATCCTCAGAGTCTATGTTCAGGACCATATTGCCCTTCAGGGGACTCAGGTCAAGGCCCCTTGCGCCCTCCATGCCGGTCTCCTCATCCACGGTGATGACAGCCTCCACACGGGGGCGGGGGATGCTCCTGTCATCCAGCACTGCAAGGGCCATGGCCACGGCGATGCCGTCGTCGCCGCCGAGAGTTGTGCCCTTTGCGTATACGTGGTCACCCTCAACCGCAAGGTCGAGACCCTCACGGCTCATGTCCTTGCTGCAGCCGGGGGCCTTCTCGCAGACCATGTCCATGTGTCCCTGAATGATGACTGCCGGGGCATTTTCGTAGCCGGGGGCAGCCTCTGCGGCGATGATCACATTGTTGAGCTCGTCCTGATGATATTCAAGACCCCGCTCCTTTGCAAAATTTACTAGATAGTCGCTTATAGCCTTTGTGTTGCCGCTGCCGTGGGGTATGGCACACAAATCCTCAAAGAATCTGAATACATTTTTCGGCTCAAGATTTTCTAAAACAGCCATTTTTTGCTCTCCTTTATTTTACAGCAGCGGCCTTCCCGCTGCCTGATTTTGCCGTGCTGCCGGTTCTCAATATAAACCTGCAGCACATATTGTAGCAGATACTTTGACACAGTGCAAAGCTTTTTTGCCGGTTTTCGGATTCCTGCTCTGAAATGGGAATATAAATGCCGATTCTCTGCCGCCGCGGCCTTTAATTTTACGAAAATATGAATTTAAGCACTGTCTGCGGCAAAAATGTCCAAAGAAAGCTATACATTGGGCCGGATATGTAATATAATGCAGCTTAACAGGAAGACGGTTAGGATGCCGCAGCCTGTGAGAGCACAGGAAGAAAAAGCGCTCTCGGAAAGGATTACAAAATATATGAAATGGATTATAGCCTCTGATATACACGGCTCCGCCTACTGGGGGAGAAGACTTCTGGAAGCGGCGGACGGGGAGAATGCGGACAGACTTCTGCTGCTGGGGGATATTCTCTACCACGGCCCCAGAAACGACCTGCCCCGGGGCTACGACCCCAAAACTCTTGCAAAGCTCCTGAATGAGTACAGCGGATATATAACATCTGTACGGGGCAACTGCGACGCGGAAATTGACCAGATGGTGCTGGATTTTCCCGTCATGGCGGACTATGCCCTGCTTCTGGACGGGGAGCGCACAATTTTTGCCACCCACGGGCATATATTCAATACGGAGAACCCGCCGAAGCTCCGCAGGGGAGATATTCTGCTCCACGGCCACACCCATGTGCCGGTCTGCAGGGAGTATGAGAGCTTTATCTATATAAACCCCGGCTCCGTATCCATCCCCAAGGAGGACTCGCCCAACAGCTATATTGTCTATGAGGACGGGGTATTTATATGGAAGGAGTTCTCCGGCAAGGCCTATATGAAATACCTGCCTGAATAAGTCAGGATGCAGTAAAATTTTGAAAGGAGCATCATATGGATAAACCGGTGGAAAAAAAGGCAGAGGGCAGCGGCGAAAATAATATTCAGCTGCTCCAGAGTATAGACGAGCGCCTGAAGGCCATGGAAAAGCGGGAGAAGAAAAGCCGCCGCAGCAGGAGAATCATTCTCATTGTTGTGCTTGCCCTGCTGGTGCTGCTGGCCGCCGTGGCGGGGCCGAAGCTTGTGAGGGCGGTCCGCACCGTAAATGAGATGTCCGAAAAGCTGGGTGCATATTCTCAGATTCTGGAGGATGTTGACACGGAGAAGATCAGGGACGCGGTGGACTTCCTCAATTCCGTTGACCTGGATGGCCTGAGCGACACGGTGGAGGAGACCATGGATGTCGTCTCGGGGCTGGACATTGAAAGCCTTAACGATACCATTTCTCAGGCGAAGAACGTGATGGAAAAACTGGACGGTCTGGACCTTGAAAAGCTGGGTCAGACCCTGGAAAACTTCAATGATGTCCTGGGGCCCTTTCTGAAATATTTCAAGGGCAAATAAAAATAAGCGGGTCTGATGCTTCGGCATCGGGCCCGCTTTCTGCATAATCTTTGCGTTTTGCTCTAATAGCGACAGCTTGGGTCATGCCGTATATTGTACTGCGGCCCTGACTGTGTTAGAATCATATAAGATAAAAGAAAAGCAGAGGAGAGATATACTTGAAATTTAATGTCAATGACCCGGTTCTGTTCCTCATCGCGGGTATAATCATAGCCGTGGTGCTGGCACAGTCCGTATTCTTCCTTGTGAAAGCATGGAAACGGGGCAGGGCGATCGGGATGCCTGCCAAAAAGCTGAAAAGAATTGCGACGACTGCGGCGGTTTTCACAATAGCCCCGGCCGTTGCAATCGTCATCAGTGTTATCACTCTTGCAAAGGATCTGGGTGTGCCCCTGCCCTGGCTGCGGCTGAGCGTGGTGGGCTCCCTCTCCTATGAGACCATCGCGGCCTCAAATGCCCTCAACGCCATGGGCCTCACCTTCGGCAGGGTGGCCGAAATCACGGCCCAGCAGTATGTCACGGTGGCCTGGGTTATGACCATAAGCATCATGACCGGCATCTGGCTTGTGCCGCTCATCGGCAAGAAGCTCCAGAACGGCATGATATCCATGGAGCACCGGGATAAGAAATGGAGTGAGATCTTCTCCAACTCCATGTTTATCGGAATGATCTCCGCCTTTCTCGGCTATGTGTTCTGCGATTTTTCCACGGTCTTTTCCGGCGATACCTCGGGCCTTATTGCGCCCCTTGTCATGCTGGTGTCAATGATTGTCATGGCGATCTGCGGCCTCTGCGTTAAGATTTTCAAATACAGCTGGATTGCCGACTATGCGCTGCCCATAAGCCTCATCTGCGGCATGGCAAGTGCAATTCCCATCACATCATGGCTGGGCTGAGGAGGTAGAGTAAAATGAAGAAAAATCTTTCGTACATGGATTCCGTTCACAGGTCGGGCCGCATCTGGAACCTCTCTGTGATGGTGATTCTCTTTATGTTCCCCACGGTGGTGGGCCTTATATATTCCGTTATGCCCGACTGGCGGGGACTTCTCATGGGCGTGCTGGCCACGGCTCCCATGTACTGGGCAGTGGGTTTTATTGAGACTCTTACCTATGTGCCCATGCTGGGGGGCGGCGGCTCCTACCTGTCATTCGTCACAGGCAATATCTCCAACCTGAAGCTGCCGGTGGCTCTCAATGCCCTGGAGCAGGCGGATGTGAACATCACAAGCGATGAGGGTGAGGTTGTCTCCACCATCGCCATCGCGGTGTCCAGCATTGTGACAACCGTTATAATCATCATCGGCGTCATACTTATCACACCGCTCACACCCATTCTGGACGCGCCCGTTCTGGCGCCTGCCTTTGCCCAGATACTCCCCGCGCTTTTCGGCGGCCTGGGCGTGGTGTTCATATCAAAGAACTGGAAGATTGCCATAGCCCCCATTATTCTTATGCTGGTACTCTTTATCGCGGTTCCCGCCCTGAACGCCGGCACAGTGGGCATCATGGTCCCCGTGGGCGTTGTATTTACCCTTGCTGTCTCCCGCATTATGTATAAAAAGCATCTTTTAGATTAAGGAGGAATAGTAATGATTGTAGTTTGGATTCTTTTGGCGGTTCTGGTAATTCTGCTTGCGGTAATTATCATCCGCACCCTGGCCTTCACACCGAAGGATGAGGGGGAGCAGAACTTTGAGACTGTGGATTTTGACAGGGACGCCGCCGTTCACTCTCTGGCGGAGCTTGTAAAGTGCCGCACCGTCTCCAATAAGGACAGAGCCCTTGAGGATGAGGCCGAGTTTGAAAAGCTCATCGGCAAGCTGCCGGTGCTCTTCCCCAATGTGGTCAAAACCTGCCCCATGGAGCGCATGGATGACAGGGCCCTGCTGTTTCACTGGAAGGGCAGGAATGAGGGAAAGCCCGCAGTCCTCATGGCCCACTACGACGTGGTCCCGGTGGAGGAGGAGAACTGGACCCACCCCGCCTTTGATGCGGAAATTACCGACAATATCATGTGGGGCCGCGGCACCCTTGATACCAAGGTCACATTCAACGGCATTCTTTCGGCCGCAGAGAACCTTATAAAGCAGGGCTTCACCCCTGAAAATGACATTTACTTCGCCTTCTCCGGCGGCGAGGAGATAAACGGGGACGGCGCAAAGCATATAGTCGACTACTTCGCCTCAAAGCATATTGAGCCGGAGCTTGTGATAGACGAGGGCGGCGCCGTTGTAAAGGATGTATTCCCCGGCGTCAGCGAGGCCTGCGGACTTGTGGGCATTGCCGAAAAGGGCATGATGAACGTGGAGTATGACATCAGTTCCGACGGCGGACATGCCTCCGCTCCCGCACCCCACACCCCTGTGGGCAGACTCTCCATGGCCTGCACCAAGATTGAGGCCCACCCCTTCAAGGCCCATTTCACAAAGCCTGTTCTGGAGATGTTTGACACCCTGGGCAGACATTCCACCTTCCTCTACCGGATGATTTTTGCAAACCTCTGGTGCTTCGGCGGAATCCTGGACTCCATCTGCAAGAAGGGCGGCGGCGAGCTGAACGCCCTTGTCCGCACCACTGTGGCCTTCACTCAGATGAAGGGCAGCAAGGCCCCCAACGTGATTCCTCCCACAGCCTCCATGGTGTCCAATATGCGCCTTAACCCCCAGGACACCGTAGCCTCTGCGAAGGAGTACATCAGCAGCGTGATAGACGACGAGGATATAAAGCTCACAATCGGCGACCATATGGAGCCGAGCCCCATCTCCCGCACCGACTGCGAGGGCTGGAAGAGAGTTAAAAATGCAGTTGCCGGCACATGGCAGGGCTGCATAGTTGCCCCCTATCTCATGGTGCAGTGCTCCGACAGCCGCCACTACCGCGACCTCAGCGACAAGGTCTACCGCTTCTCAGCCATGGACCTCACCGCGGAGGAGCGCCACAGCATTCACGGCAATGATGAGCATATCCGCCTTGAGACCATAAAGAGCGCGGTCGAGTTCTTCATAAGACTTATGAAGCAGTGCTGACAACACTCAAATACATACAGACATAAAAAAACTCCGTTCACTTCAAACTGAGGTGAACGGAGTTTTTGCTTACAGATAATGTAAAGTTTACTGGCCGGTGAATATTTTCGCAATGGGGGAGTCGGAGGACAGCACAAGGGTCTTGTTCCCGCCGGTGAGAGACTTTTTCGCCATGTCCAGCGCCCTCATGAATTCGTAGAAGTCCGCCTCCTCGGGGGTGTCGTAAACCTCGGAGAGAATGCGCATATACTCGGCCTCGCCCTCGGCCCTCAGCTTTTCAGAGGCGGCCTGGGCTTCGGAGAGGGTGATCTCCACGGATTTGTCGGCCTTGTTTCTAATCTGCTTTGCCTCGGCCTCGCCCTCGGCTGCAAAGGAGGCCGCGATGTTGCCGCGCTCGGAGATCATGCGCTCGTAGACTGCGGACTTGTTTTCGTCCGGCAGGTCAATGCGCTTTGTCTCTATCGCCATGATAGTGATTCCGTAGGCGTCAAAGGTGTCGCCCACATTGTCACGGATCTTCTGGGCCAGCTCACCGTCGCGGCCGGAGATGACATCCTCCTGCTTCATGGAGCTTATGACGGTTTTCAGACTGTTGTAGACCACGGTGTCTATACGGTATTCCGCGTTGGCAATGTTGCCCGAGAGGGTCTGGATGAATTTCAGGGGGTCGGAGATGCGCCAGAGGACAAAGCTGTCCGCGACCATGGATTTCTTGTCGCTGGTGATGACATCGCTGACCGCCAGGTCATAGAGCATCTCGGTCTTGGGCAGGGTGGTCACGGTCTGGACAAAGGGCAGCTTCAGGCTGAGCCCCGGCTTGTCCACGATATTTGTGACAGCGCCGAACTGGCGGATGATGGTGAACTCATTGGGCTGGGTGGTGACAAGGCAGCCGCCCAGGAATATCAGCACCAGAAGCACAATAAGGATGGGTGTAATTATTTTGGCTGCTTTTTTCATCACTCTTCACCTCCCACATTGACACTAGCGAACTCTTCCAGGGGCAGACCCGTCCGGACGCCTGTCTTCTCGTCCACGATGAAGAGCTTCATATCCGGCAGGATCTCCTCCATCGCCTCATAGAAAAGCCTCTGCTTTGTGATGAGGGGATATTTCTCATATTCGTTGTAGAGCTCGCTGAATCTGGAGGCCTGGCCGTTTGCCTCGTTTATCTTGCTCTGCCTGTAGGCCTCCGCCTGCTTTATTATCTCGTCGGCATCGGCTGCAGCGGCAGGGGTGACCTCGTTTGCATATTTCTTTGCGTTGTTTACCGCGGTGTCTGCGGACTGCTTTGCGGTCTCCACTGCGGTGAAGGCCTTCTGGACCTCATATGTAGGGGGCTCCGCATCCTGAATGGTGATATTTGTGAGCTGCAGGCCGATGTCCTCTTTTTCAAGGCGGTTTATGACCTTCTCCTTGATGGCGGCCTGAATCTCGCTCTTGCCGGTGGTGATAACGCTGTCAACACCGTAGAGACCTATGGTGTCGCGTATATAGCTCTGGCAGAGCATCCTCAGTATCCCCACGGGATTTCCGGAGTTGTAGAGATATTTTATCGGGTCCGTGATCCTGTACTCCACATAGAAATCCATGTTCACGAAGTTGTAGTCATAGGTGATCATCAGGGATTCCTCCTCCACCTCGGAGCTGCCTCCCTTTTCGGAGCGGTAGCCCAGAGGAAAGCCCTGGATCGTTTTGGGCACCTTCTTGACACGCTGTATCAGGGGAATCTTAAATTTCAGGCCGGAGTCAGCAACCATGCTGGGCTTGCCGAAGGTCGTGATAACTGCGTACTGATCCTCCTTCAGGGTGTAGAAGGAGTTGGATATCAGTGCAAGGGCGATGAGAATGACCGGAATCAGCCAGAAAAGCTTTTTGGAAAAGGGCTTTTTTTGTGACTTCGGCGGCCTCGCTGTCTGATAACTTGAATTGAAGTCCATAAACATTTCCTTTCAGCTGTTTTGTTTAAAATTAAACTACGCTGTATTATACACGAAAGAAATTCAAAGGTAAAGAAGCGAAAGTGAACATACTATAAACATATGGGAATATACGAATGAAAAAAGAGATAAGCTGTCTGAAGGCGGCGGCCGGGGAGCGGGGGAAAACCGGCCTGCAAAGAGCGGTAAATCCCATGCTTTTATGGAGAAATTTTACATATAATGGAATCTCTTTGTGCATATTTCCGACAGTTTATCTGCGTAAAATCCCCCGCTTTCCGGCCTCACTATACACCGGCATACATTGTGTATAAATAAAATAATTGAGGAATAAAGAAAAAATTGGAATAGTGTCCAAAAATGACTTATTAAAACTTTTTTGCTGTGTTTAACTTGCATATTGCACTGCCCTGTGATAGAATACTGACGAATCTGAATACATGATAATGCACTAAATCCAAGGGGGAACACATATGGAAAATACGGCCAAGATTATCACTGTGGCGGGCAAAGGCGGCGTCGGAAAGACGTCGATTTGTGCCTCTATTGTAAGACTTCTTGTGGAGAAATTTCCAGATAAGAAGATACTTGCAATTGACGCCGACCCTGCTGTGGGCCTGTCCGTTGCTCTTGGCGTAGATGTCAAGCTGACGCTGGATGATATTCGCATGAGTATAGTTGACAGCGTTGAAAACGGCGAGACCAGGGAGGCTCTTGAGCTTCTTTCCGAGGCGCGCTTCAGAATTTTTGACGCCCTCGTGGAAATGCCCGGTTTCGCATTCCTTGCAATCGGACGTCCGGAGAGCTCCGGATGCTACTGCAAGGTGAACTCCTATTTAAAGGAAGTTATCGGCCTGCTTGCCAGCAGCTTTGACTACGTCGTTATCGACGGCGAGGCCGGAATCGAACAGATTCAGCGCCGCGTTATGGACAAGGTTACCCATCTCCTGCTCATCACGGACCAGAGCAAGAAGGGCGGACAGGTTGTCTCCACAATAAAGAGTGTGGCTGATGAGCTCATACACTATGAGAAGATCGGCTGCATCGTAAACCGTGTGACCAATCCGGAGCTTGAGAAGATCATGGAAATCCCCGGAGTGGACATACTCTCCTATATCCCCGCAGACAGCGTATTTGCCGCAAACGACATAAAGGGCAAGAGTGTCCTTGAGCTGCCCGCGGATTCTGCAGTTCTCACTGGAGTGAGGGAAGCACTCCAAAAAATAGAAATACTATGAAGAAGAGGTGTATCATTTGAAAGATCTTAAGCATCTTATCTACTTCGAAAAACTGCTTGAGAGCGCACACAATGACCTGGTCAAACAGGCCCAGGCTGACGGCCAGCTCGCCATCGGCTATACCTGTTACCATATCCCTGAGGTTCTGCTGAACTGTGATAAATGTTTCTCAGTTCGTCTGCGTGCACCCCAGACAGGTTCCATAGACATCGCAACCTACTATATGTCTAACTACTCCTGCGAGTTCTCAAGAGCACTTGTCGAACGTGGTATTGAAGGCGGATACAAGTTCCTCGATGCCCTTATCGGTGTCGATGCCTGCTCCGCAATGAACCGTGCAATGGAGCATCTTGAGGTTCTGCATTGCAATGACAAGCCGACTTATTTTGTTACGCACACCGACATGCCTTACAAAATCACAGACTACTGCCTGCGCTCCTATGTAAAGCAGATGCGTCTGCGTGTGCTTGACAGACTCACCGAGGTCTACGGCGTGGATACCTCCGACGCCGCGATCCGCAAGGCAGTTGCCGAGCACAACGAGGTCTGCTCCATCATCTCCGAGATTGCCCAGATGCGCAAGGCTGACAACCCCGTTATCACAGGCTATGAGTTCCATGTCATCGACCTTGTGACCTACACCTGCCCCAAGGCTCTCATTCTGCCTTACCTCCGTGAGACCCTGGAGGAGCTGAAGACCCGCAAGCCCGATAAGGTGAGTCCTTACCGCGCCCGTGTCGCAGTTATCGGCTCCGAGATCGACGACCCCAACCTCACAAAGCTGATTGAGGACTGCGGCGCACTGGTCGTATCCGACCGCTACTGCTTCGGTTCCACCCCCGGCCGTGAGGTCATTGAGCTCAAGGACGATGAGGATGCCCTCACCCAGATCTGCCTCCACTACATGCAGACGAGTGAGTGCCCCCGCTACATATCCGACGAGAAGGTGCAGCAGCGCCGCGATACCGCCGACCGCCTGGCCAGAGAGTACAACGCGGAGGGCATCATCTATGAGCAGATGAAGTACTGCGACTTCTGGGGCTTTGAGCGTGCACTTGCATCCCACATTATCCACGATGAATACGGCTGGCCTGTACTGTCCATAGACAGACTCTACAACAACGGCAACTCCGGCCAGCTCCGCACCCGTGTACAGGCGTTCGTTGAATCCCTTGAAATCAAACGTATTCACAAAGAGGAGGGCAAGAAGTAATGGCAAAGGTACGTTACCCAAATCCTGAATTCTGGAAAGCCAAAGACAACATGATTCTTGACGATCAGATCAAGAACCTGAAGGAAGTCGGCGGTATTTTCTGGGATATGTTTAAGGAAACCGACTGGAAACAGTTCATGAATGACCGTGTTGCAGATGCCAAAGACGATGCCGCCCGTGTTAAAAGCGAATACGAGGCATTCAAGGCCTGCAGCAGGGATGAAAAGATAGATGTAATTCTCCACGGCGAAAAGCACCTGGGCCGCCTCTACCGCAAGGGCGCCATGGCTATGGTCCGCCGTGAGTGGCGCGGCATCAAGGACACCGCATATGATTTCTACGGCTGGTTGAGAATCTGGGTCATGCTTCTGGCATCCTTCTCCCATGACCTCATCCCCGCACTGAACTCCATGTTCTACTACCGCTGGATGGTGTCCTACTTCTGCTGCCACAGCTTCCTCGACAAGAACATTCTCGGCCTGAGAGGCAGCAACCTCCGCATGGCTCACGAGCTTACATATGCAATCTACCGCTTCGTTGCAGAGAACCTGGTGTTCCTTGCAAAGTGCGACAGAAAGAACGGCAACAGCCTGGAGCTGAACAAGAAGGTCGTCCTTCTTGACGAGATGACAATGGGTCAGATCATGGCCGGCTTCCCCGACCTGCTTGGTATTCCTTACCAGCTTCTGCCTGTGTTCCTGGTATCTGAGATAGACCAGCTCACCTGCATACCCTACATCGATGCAGTTGAGTCCTACGGCCTTCCCTCCGACACCTGCCCCGTCCCCACCTCTGAGTGCGGCGCAGTTGTCATTGATGCTCTGCCTCACATGGGCAGCTGCTTCATCTCCTCCTCCATGCCCTGCGACGGATCCACAATGGCTTCCTCCTACATGGGCAGACGCTTTAAGAATCTCCCCACCTTCCACCTCTGCTTCCCCGTACGCTACTACGATGAAGAGACCGTGCAGATGGGCGCTGATGATATCAAGGCCTGCATAAAGTTCATAGAGGAGCAGACCGGTGCAAAGTGGAACTGGGATGCATACTTCGCTGCCATGAAGCGCTTCAACAAGGAGACCGACTATGAGCTGCAGAAGTGGGAAGTCAACAAGACTCCGTATCCTCAGCTTATCGGCCCCTGCTATGAGCTCTTCCGCAAGTGGAACTATGAGATGGACGGCGGCCTTGATCCCCGTATTCTCAAGACCGATGAGAAGGTCAACAAGATCCTCATGAAGGCATACGAGAGAAAGGAAGAGGCCTACCGCGGCAAGATGAAATATCGTGCCATCGTGTGGTCCTGCCCCGCTCACTACTATGCAAACTTCTCCAACTGGTGCGCCAACTGCTGGGGCATCAATGTCCTCGTTGAGATGGAGTCCCTCAACTTCACAAAGCACCTTGAGACCGAGGATAAGGAAGAGGCAATGCGTGACCTCGCCCGCCTGTATGAGCGTATGGTTATGCGCCGTCACACCAACGGCGGCTACCAGAACGTCGTCGACGAGCTGTGGCGCCAGTGTGAGGACTGGAACGCACCCATGGTCATCATGTATCAGCATGTGGCATGCAAGAACATGGCGACTGTTCAGGGCCTCCTCGATGAGCAGGGCCGTCAGCGCGGCTACGACCTCATCTGGGTCGAGCATGACCTGATGGATCCCCGTACCGTCTCCCGCCGTGAGATGCGCGACAAGGTGAGCAACTTCATGCGTACCGTCAAGGGCGCAGAGCCTATCGATCCTTCCCTTGTCGACTTCGAAGACGAGGTCTGCATGTAATCTCAGACACTGAAATTACATAAAACTGATATTAAACTCCGGGGCTGCCGAAACAGGCGCCCCGGGAGAGAAAAAGAAATTTTCAATCTTTTCTAATAAAAATTATATTGGAGGAAAAACTTATGAAGTACTTTGGCGGCTGCGACGTTGGCTCTACTTTTACAAAGGCAGTCATTCTTGACGAGAACGGCAAGATGGTAGCAGATACCACCATCCGCAGCAAAATCAATGCAGGCGATTCCGCAACAACAGCAATGGACGAAGTCATTGCACAGGTTCCCGAGCTCCACAGCTCAAAAGATCTTGCATACCTCATCGGTACCGGCTACGGCCGCAACAAGGTCCCCTTTGCTGATGAAAATATCTCCGAGATCAGCTGCCATGCAATGGGCGTTCATATAACCGACCCCAGCGTCAGAGCCATCATCGATATCGGCGGCCAGGACGTCAAGGGCATCAACATTGACACTGACGGTACTGTCAAGAACTTTGCAATGAACGATAAGTGCTCTGCCGGTACAGGCCGCTTCTTTGAGGCTATGGCCCGTTCCTTCGAGCTCCCCCTGGAGGAGTTCTCCAAGCTGTCCCTGACTGCAAAGAACACTATTCCTATCACTGCACAGTGCACTGTTTTTGCAGAGTCTGAGGTTATCACTCTCGTTGGCGAAGGCAAGCCCACCGATGAGATTGCAGCAGGCATTGAAATGGCAGTTGCAAAGCGCTGCTTTGTCATGGCCAAGAAGGCCGGCGCTGTTGATTCCATCACCCTGACCGGCGGCTGCGCAAAGAATGAGGGCCTGAAGAAGGCCATTGAGGAAGTCCTGAAGCTGAAGGTTATCAACCTCAAGACCGACCCCCAGCTGATGGGCGCACTGGGTGCTGCAGAGTATGCACGCCAGAAGGGCCTTGCCAAGAGATAATAGACCGAATTTCCGGCGTTGACAGGCCGGGCCTTCGGTTCGGCCTGTCAGTGCCATTAAGAAGAAAGGAGCATTTTGCTGTATGAAGAAGTTTCTCAAAAAATTGGTTTCAGTTCTTCTTGTTACGGTCTGTGTCCTGTTTGTCGTCTATTTCTGGAATCTTGACCAGAAGTTCATGGGCTGGCTTTACAAGCAGGTAAACGGCATGTTCGATCGTAAGAAAGTAGACGTTGTATTCTGATAGGTAAGCTGATTTATGGAATTATACAACCACCTTATAAATGACACAAAGGCACTGCTCAAGGGGGAGCCCAAGCGCTGGGCCTATTCCGAGAGCAATAAATGGCACGATCTGGGAGCAAGCGAACTCGTTCTACAGAAGGAAGCAGCTTATGAGCTGGGCGCTCAGGGTAAGGGCTCTGCAAACTATGTTCTCTTTACCTCTGACCCTGAACTTGTTGACAAGGATCAGGTCCTTCTCTACGGACCGGATCTCTGCGACATTAAGGGTGATTGTGACTTTGCCCGCATAGTTCTGCTGCACATCGGCATGCTTGACAGCGACGATGAGGTTGCCTACCGCACTCTGAAGGACATTGAGTTTTCAAAATATCATGTCTATCCGGAGGGCTACATGGTGCGCATGTCCCCTGAGTCCTACCGTGAGCAGATCCGTGTCAGCAAAAAAGCACTGAAAAAAGGCATTAGCTTCAAGGCTCTGGGTTCCAATTATATTTCCGAATATAAGAAGGACAGCAATGTTCTTGCCGCTACTGTCATATTTATTACAGACCCCGGCTTTGATTATGCCCAGATGCGCTCCATCGCCGAGAAGGCAAGCGCGGTCACCGGCACACTCACCCATATTTTTGAGGGTATGCCCACTGACTGCTCTGTCTGCCAGCTGAAGGACATCTGCGATGAGGTCGAGGGCCTGAAGGAGCTCCACTTTGGCGTGGGTGCCAAGGGTGTCGAGCACAAGTGAGCTTAAATATTTTTTAGAGAGAAAAGGAATGGCTTCTGCCGTTCCTTTTTTCATTGTGAAGCTATATTTTTATAAGTCCCCGCATATAAATATGAGGGGGTGATAGTATGGCATATGACGAAAACACTGCAAAGCCGCACGGCCTGAGTCTGACAGACAGGAAAAAACTGAGTATCAGCGGGGTAAATGATGTGTCAGGCTTTGATGAAAATACGGTCCTTCTCACGACCTCCCGGGGCGAGCTCACCGTGAGGGGAGAGAAGCTCCATGTCGACAGAATAGACCTGGACGCAGGCCAGCTGGATGTGAGCGGCACCATAGGGGAGCTGAGCTATGATGAGGCGCCGAAAGCTTCCTCCTTCTGGTCCAGACTGTTCAGGTGATATGGAGATAAATGTTTACAGGCAGCTGGCAGGCCTCCTGATTGGGTTCCTGCTGGGGGCAGCTCTGGGGCTGATGTATGATGTGCTCCGCCCTTTGCGCCGGAGATGCGGACGGGCAGCTGCTGCAGTGCTGGATGTGATCTATACCGCTGCCTCTGCCGGGGCCGCCTTTGCCTACGGCATGGGGGCGGAAAACGGCAGAATAGGAATCTGGGAGCTGGCCGCGATTCTGCTGGGTTTTCTAATATATATGCACCGGCTCAGCGATTACATTTTCCCATTTTTCAACTTCATCCTGCTTAAAATCATAGATTTCAGCGATTGGGTAAAAAAACTTTTTAAAAAAATTGGAATTTGGTCGAAAATGGCCTTCCAAAATACTAAAAAATGATTTATTATAATAAGAGGAGTGCGCAGATATGCAGACTAAGTCCATCCTTATAAGAATTGCGGCGGTGAGCCTGCTTCTCTATACCCTGGTGCTGCTGGGAACTTCGCTGAGAAAGCTTAGTTTTGCCGAGCAGGAATGCCGGCAGCTCCGTTCCGATGTGCAGGTACTCAGGGACGACAACGGACGGCTCAAAAAGAGACATGAATTTGTGGAGAGCGATGAGGGGATGGAAAGGCTTGCAAGGGAGCGCCTCGGTCTGGTTATGCCCGGAGAAAAAATATATTATTTTATGACAGAGGGTGTGGACTCTGAGGAGAACCCGGACAGCGGGGGAGCCGCGGAGTTTACCGGAGAGGAAAATCAATGATATTAAAAGTGGGAGCGGTGCTTGAGGGCAGGGTGAGCGGAATTGCAAAATTCGGCGCTTTTGTCACGCTGCCGGACGGGAAGAGCGGCCTTGTCCATATCTCGGAGCTGGCTGATACCTATGTGAACGACGTCCGTGACTATGTGACTGTGGGACAGGCCGTGAAGGTCAGGGTTCTGAATATCAGCGGGGACGGGAAAATCAACCTGTCAATCAAACGGGCCGAGAGCGGCAGAGCGCCCGGAGAGGGCAGAGACGACGGCGGGAAAAGGGATTATTCCGGCCGAAAAAGCTCTCCGGCGGGCAGAGCTCCCGAAAATCACAGCTTCGGCGGCAGGGAACAGAGTCCCGCAGGTCCCAGCGGAGACCGGGATTTTGAGGACAAGCTGAAAAAGTTCATGCAGGAATCCGACAGCCGGATAGCTGAAAATAAAATATATGCAGAATACAGGCAGCGCAACCGCCGCCGTTAAAGAAAGGATATAGATATGACAGATTTTAAAAAGCTTTACAGTTCAAAGCTGATGACAGCGGACGAAGTCGCCTCTCAGGTAGAGAACGGCTGGCTTATAGGCATGGACGCCAGTGCCTCACAGCCTGAGATCCTCACGAAAGCCCTTGCAAAGAGGGCCTATGCGGATGAGATTAAGGGTGTAAAGGTACATACAATGCTGGACTCCTATCCCTTTGAGTTCTACGCTGACAAGGCTCTGGACGGTAAAATAAACGGCTATTCATGGTTCTCCAGCGCAGGCTCCAGAAAGGCCATAAACGGCGGCTGGGCGGACTTTATTCCCGCATATTACAGGGATATTCCCAGATATATGGATGCATTCTATGACTATGATGCCTTCTTCGTGGAGGTCTCCCCCATGGACAAGCACGGATATTTCAGCCTCTCCACCGTCGCCTCCAACAGCCGCGCCCTGCTGGATAAGTCCAAAAGAATATATGTGGTCGTCAATGAGCGGCAGCCCAGAGCGGTCTGCGGCCTGCAGGTCCATGTGAGCGATGTGGCGGGCATTGTGGAGGATAACCATGAGCTGCCCGAGGTCACTCCTCCCGTTTTGGACGAGGTGAGTGTGACAATCGGCAACCTGATTGCAGAGCAGATCCCCGACGGCGCCTGCATACAGCTGGGCGTGGGCGCAATCCCCGACGCCACCGGCATGGCCCTTAAAAATAAGCACGACCTGGGCATCCACACCGAGATGTTCACAAACTCCATGGTCGATCTTCTGGAGTGCGGTGCCGTGAACAACAGCCGCAAGCAGATATACCGGGGCAAGACCGTGGCCACCTTTGCCTTCGGTTCAAGGAAAATGTATGACTTCATAGATGACAACCCCTCCTTCATACTCCTGCCTGTCGAGCAGGGCAACGACCCCGCCCTTATCTGCCGCAATGACAACATGATCTCCATAAACTCCGCCGTCGAGGTGGACCTCTGGGGTCAGGTCTGCGCGGAGACCATCGGCACAAAGCATCTCTCCGGCTCCGGCGGACAGATAGACTATGTCCGTGGCGCCTGCCAGTCCCGTGGCGGCAAGAGCTTTATCGCCTTCACCTCCACCGCAAAGAACGGCACAATAAGCAAGATTCAGTCCTGCCTCGGCAGCGGTGCCGTCTGCACCACCAGTAAGAACGATGTGGACTACATAGTCACGGAGTACGGCATTGCCCATCTCCGGGGCGAGTCTCTGGGCAGCCGCGCAAAGCAGCTTATATCCATTGCACACCCCGACTTCAGGGATCAGCTCACCTTTGAGGCAAAGAAGCGCGGTATGCTCATCTGAGCCTGAGAAAACACAATTAAATTCAACAGCAGGAATGCAGGTGCTCCAGGCGGGCGCCTGCATTTTTTATATATGGCACAGATGTGAGAAAAACTTTAAAAATTCCGATTTGAAATTTAAAGTGAAATATATTATAATGACCGGGTAAATGACGGATAATGAACATAAAAGAATATAATTCGACGGAACAGGGAGGAAAACGGATATGATTGCCATAGGCTGTGACCACGGCGGATTTGAGTTAAAGCAGACCATAATGAAGCACCTTGAAGAGAGGGGCCTTGAATATAAGGATTTCGGCGCCTATTCCACAGAGAGCTGTGACTACCCCGACTATGCAAAGCCCCTTGCGAAGGCAGTCGCTGCAGGGGAATACAAGAGGGGAATACTGATCTGCGGCACCGGCGTGGGCGTCTCCATCACCGCCAACAAGGTTCACGGAATAAGGGCCGCTCTGTGCTCTGACTGCTTTACCGCGGAGGCCACGAGACAGCACAACGATGCAAATATTCTGGCCATGGGCGCAAGGGTGGTCGGACCGGGTCTCGCCCTTAAAATAGTCGATACATTCCTTGACACACCCTTTTCCAATGAGGAGCGCCATGTGCGGCGGATATCCAAGATTGAGGACTGAGCTTTTAAGCCCGGCGGGAGGAAGATAACTTGGCAAAAAATGCGGTGTTCTACAAAGGCCGCCGGAAAAAGAGAAATTACGCAATCATTCCGACGGTAATAATTCTGGCACTTATCAGCCTGACCCTGGTCCTGTTCTACGGCATGCAGAAATACGCCGTAATCACAAAGGACGGCGTCAATGTTGAGCTGCCCATACTGAAGACCGAGAAAACCACGGTGGACAGTCAGGGCCATGAGGTCAGGGTGTTTGACAGGGTGGACACGGAGATCGTCTATGATCCGCCCGACTATTCATATATAAAGGCCACGGCAGGAAAAGATACTCCGGAGCTGAGGGCAATATTTGTACCTGCGGAGAATCTCAACCGGGAGAAGCTGCAGGAATATTCCGCAAGACTTAAGGCGGGCAATGCACTGGTGCTGGAGATGAAGCCCAGAAGCGGGATTTTAATGTGGGAGTCCCAGTCGCCGGTGGCAATGAACTACGGCCTCAGCACCCCAAATGAACAGACGGCGGAGATGCCCACGCTGATAAGCGAACTCAAGGAGGATGATGTTTACCTCGTGGCGCAGATAAGCTGCTGTATTGATGAGCTTTTTGCCTCCCGCAGTACGAACGTCACCCTGAGGCGGGCGGACAACGGCGGCAACTATATGGATGAATCCGGCACCTGGCTGGACCCCTACAACCTGACCGTGCGCAGCTATGTTATAGATATGGTGCGGGAGCTCTATGCGCTGGGCTTTGATGAGGTGGTATTGGCTGATATCGCCCACCCGACTTTTTCCGAGCCTGTGGAGCTTGTATATACGAGGGAGCTCTCCCAGAGTCCCAGTACTGTCACGGCCGTGTGCGGTTTTGCCATAAATGTGGCAAGGGAGCTCCACGACAGGGAGGGGAAGCTCTCCATCTACTGTGACAGCAAGCCCGCCCTCGTGAAGGCCGACGACAACGGACAGGATGCGAGGCTCTTTATGAAGCTCTATGACAGGGTGTTCCTGAGAACCGACAAGTACGCCTACCCCTACAATGTGGAGGATATTAAGGGCAATATTGAGATAGGGAGTGTGCACAACCGCCTTGTGCCGGTGGTGGAAAACTACCTTCCGGAAAACAGCTCCTGGGTCCTTGTGGATGTGGCGGAGGAGCCGGAAGAGGACGACTGACAAAATTTAATACATTTCACAAACAAAAAATCTCCTATGGAAGCTGATTCCATAGGAGATTTAAGATTTTTAAAGGAAATTTCCAAATTACTTTGTGCCGAAGATTCTGTCGCCTGCGTCGCCGAGGCCGGGGACTATGTAGCCGTTTTCATTGAGATGGTCATCCAGGGCTGCCACATAGATGTCCACATCGGGGTGCTCCTTCTGGAGGCGTGCAATACCCTCGGGGGCGCCTATGATGCTCATAAGCTTGATATGCTTTACGCCGGTCTCCTTGATGAATGTGATCGCCGCAGAGGCGGAGCCGCCGGTGGCCAGCATGGGATCCACAACTATGACATCCCGGTCTGCGATGTCTGCGGGCATCTTGAAGTAGTACTTCACAGGCTCGAGGGTCTCAGGGTCGCGGAAGAGGCCGATGTGGCCGACCTTCACGTTGGGCATCATGCTCACCATACCGTCAACCATACCGAGGCCGGCACGGAGAATGGGGACAACTGCCAGCTTCTTGCCGGCTATACGGTGGCACTTTGCCACTGCAACAGGAGTTTTAATTTCTACTTCTTCCAGAGGCAGGTCGCGGGTCGCCTCATAGCACATCAGCTTGGCGATTTCGGAGACAAGCTCACGAAAAACCTTTACGCTGGTCCTCTCGTCACGAAGTATGGACAGCTTGTGCTGGATAAGCGGATGATCGAATACGCAAACTTTGCTCATGTTCTCATTTCTCCTTTATAAAAATTAAAGTTGACAAATTAAGATTCTGCGGCCTTCTGATGCTCCAGCCGCTCCTGCCTTTCTCTCTCTGCCTGGGAGAGGCGGAGATAGACGCAGAGGAGGGAGTCGGCATTGCCCTGCGGCTTGTCCTGAGCTGCCATGGCGACACCCCAGGCACTCTGCCAGCGGAGATTTTCCGGCGCCGCGGTGCAGGGTATTCCGTGCCCGTCAAAATAGGCTTTTGTGATTTCCGTGCCGTCCCCCACGAGGAATACCGGCGCATTCAGGGCCTTTACCTCCTCCGACAGCTCAGCAAGGGATATGGGCCTGTCGGGGCATAGGCGGCAGGGCCTGCCGTTCTTTATCTCAAAGAGGGCATTGTATACCTGGGAGCGTCTGGCGTCCATCACGGGGCATATATATCCGCCTGCGGCAAGCCCGTGCCAGGCCATGGCCTCAAGGGTGGAGACACCCACGCAGGGCTTGCCCAGCGCCCAGGCGAGGCCTTTGACCGTTGCGACACCGATGCGGATGCCGGTAAAGGAGCCGGGGCCGTGGGCCACCGCCAGAAGATCTATATCCTCCAGCTCCACCTCGGCATTTTTCAGCATATCCTCCGCCATTGGGAGGAGAGTGCGGCTGTGGGTGAGGGCACTGCACTGACTGTACTGGGAAACAAGGGAGCCGTCCCGGCACAGCGCCACGGATGCGGCCTTTGCCGAGGACTCAAAAGCAAGTGTCAGCATTGTTTTCCCTCCCTGATGGAAATTTTCCGCCGGGTTTCGCCCAGCTTTTCAATCTTCACCACATACTCATCCCCGGTGAACGCGTCCTGGACGTTTTCACTCCACTCCACGGCACAGACGGCGCCCCGGCTGAGGTAATCCTCCCAGCCGATGTCAAAAAGCTCATCCGCACCGGAGAGGCGGTACATGTCGAAATGAATGAGCTCCCGCTGGCCGAGATATTCATTGACTATGGTAAAAGTCGGGCTTGACACTCTGCACTCCAGCCCCATGCCCTTTGCCATGCCCCGCACAAAAGCGGTCTTGCCGGCACCCAGCTCCCCGTACATGGCCACAACCGTGGAGTCCGGGAGCTTTCGGGCGAAGCGCTCGGCCAGAAGCTCAGTCTCTTTTTCGTTTTCCGTAATATATTCTGCCATTGAATACTCCAAAAACACTTTTAAACTTCACGATATTATACACCGATTATACCATTGCGTAAAGGGCAATAATATGCTAAAATACGCTGATAGTGGACGTTTGCTTTTGGTTATATCATTGGAAACCGGATTTTAACGGCTTTTGTTATTTTGATTTTTCCCGTTTCTGCTGAAAGGCGGTGCGCAGATATAAAAAAGATAAAACCTTATATAAAGACATTTTTCAAGCGTGCGGATATTTTCCTCCTTGCTGTCTGCCTCATATGCTCGATATACGGAACCGTGATGGTTCACAAGGCGGTTCTGGGCATGACTGCCGGGGGCGCACTTACAAACCCAACGAAATATGTGGTGGTTCAGATATTCTCCATAATTCTCGGAATTGCCGCTTTTGTTATTTTTACCGTGATAGACTCCGACCTTCTGGGGGACCAGTGGAAGCTGCTGTGCGTTATAAACGTGCTCCTGCTGGTGGCACTGGTTATTTTCGGTCAGGATGACGGCACCGGCAACAAGAGCTGGATAAGATTTGCCGGCATAGGAATACAGCCCTCGGAGATCATCAAGGTGCTGTATATAGTTATCTCTGCAAAGCAGATGACCTATCTGAAGGAGTATAAGGATATAAACTCCTTCAATTCCCTTGTACAGATGGCGGGGCACTGCGTTGTGGTTTTCGGCATGATAATGGTCGCCTCATCTGACCTGGGCAATGCCGCAATACTTATTGCAATATTTCTCATAATGCTCTTTGCCCTGGGCGTGAAGCTCTACTGGTTTGCCATAGGCGGCGCTGTGGTCTCTGCGGCCATTCCGCTGCTGTGGACCTACTTCCTGAAGGATTACCAGAAGAAGAGGCTTATAGCACCCTATGACCCCACCATCGACCCGGACGGCTGGGGAATCACATGGCAGACGACCCAGAGTAAGCTCACCCTGGCCTCGGGCCGGCTCACCGGAGTGACTGAGGGCCACACGCCTTCCGTGTTCACCGGTAAGCATACGGACTTCATTTTCTCCTGTATCGGTGAAAACCTCGGCATGGTGGGCTGCCTTGTGGTCATCATACTGCTGATGATTATAATTATCCACTGCGCCTATGTGGGCCTGCATTCCGGCAGAACTTATGATATGCTCATCTGTGTGGGCGTCTCTGCGGCTGTGGGTGTCCAGACCTTTATAAATATCGGTATGTGCATAGGCATCACTCCCGTTATCGGCATAACCCTGCCCTTCTTCAGCTACGGGGGCTCGTCGATGTTTACGATGTACGCCGCCATGGGACTGGTGTCGGGCACAAAATTCAAGCCCAAGCCGGAGCACGGTTCCATGCTGTACTGACTTCCGGATTATATCTGAAATTTTAAAAGGGGCATCGGAAATTTTATCCGGTGCTCCTTTTTTGTGCACTGAAAAGCATATTATGTTACAATAAAAGCGAATTTTCCGCTGCCGGGAACAGAGAGGGCGGAATTTTGAACAGGTGAATCAGCTGCCAGAAAGCTTTTCAGAGCCTTAACAAACGGTATTTCGGATATGATATAATTGCAGAGAAATCAGAGATTAATAACGCTGACAGGCAGGAGAAAAATATGGATAAGAAATACGAGCATATAACCAGGATGGAAAATATCATGACCCGTCAGGAGAACACGGTTAAAAAACTGGAGGCCGTGCTGGAGGAGCTTGACTCTCAGCAGGCTGATTATGAGGCCCTGACGGAATATTACTACAGCGACCGGAGAATGCAGGACCTGGAGGACGAGGAGAGGCATCTGATTCCGGAGGACCTGAGAAGGGGAGTGCTCTCGGAAGACGAGGTCTACAACCTTTTCCTTGACAGCCATGATGCCGCGATCCACATGCTGGAGACAGCGCTTAAGCTTTTAAAGACAAACTGACAGAATATACGCATCAGGGAGCAGAATTTGATGAATTTGAGGATAGTACCGGTGACAGGGGAGAACAGGACAGAGGCGAAAAAACTCTCGGTCACTGAGGATCAGAAGGATTTTATAGAGCCGGTCACTGAGTGCCTGAGAGAGGCGGACGAGATTTCGGACTGGGAGACGGTCTGCATCTATGACGGGGAGACCGTGGTGGGATTTGCCATGTACGGCTATATGAGCAGGGAGCCGCTGCCCAGACTCTGGTTTGACCGACTGCTCATTGACAGACATTTTCAGCACCGGGGTTACGGCAGAAAGGCGGTTGAGGCAATACTCAGGCGGATAGAAAAAGAGTTTCCCGGCAGAGATATTTACATCAGCGCCTATGAGGACAACAATGCGGCAATCTCCCTATATCGCTCCTTCGGCTTTCGGATGAACGGGGAGCTGGACATAAACGGCGAAAAAATCATGGTGCTGAAGCAGAAAAAGTAAAGAAAGAAACCATTTACAGCTGAATTTCGGAATATTTCTCAGCTTTTGAGAATAAAATCCGCCCGGAGTTCATATAATATAAATACAGGGCCGCCGTGTAAAACGCAGCTCCGGGGGACAAAGTATATAAATTTATAAAAAGCCGTCTAAAGTGCGAATTTATGCAAAATCCGCATATTTGCATTTTAAAGAATTTTGTGCTATAATAAACAAAAAGCTAAAATTTAAAGAACTGATTAAAGCAGAAAAATAGCATAAATTACGTTTTTAAGATGACAGAGAAAATGACGTATTTTGATAAAAATGAGGAATAATACATTTTATGATTATTAGGGCCCGGCCCGTTATATAAGAATCTTAATAATGTTGCTCACCCATACCCTCAGTTCTTAGTATGAGTGGGTATTTTTTATACCTCATGAAGAATTCAAAAGCGGCTGTTTGGGGCTCCCGGCGGAGAAATGCAGTCAGGGCTCCTGGTCTTATAAACGGCGTGTGGTATCAAACCTGATAAAGCTTGAATAGTCCCGCCGAGCAGAGCGGGATTATCCGGACTTTATCTTTTTATGGCAAAGAAAGGATGGCAATATGGAAGCTAATTTGATTGGTCAGACTGTCAAACATGCGTACTTCGGCAAGGGCACAGTGGCGGATATTGACGGAAACATTGTTGAGATTCAGTTTTCCGAGGAGAAGAAGAGATTTTTATACCCCGATGCATTTTCAAAATTCCTCACACTGAAGGATAACAAGATGCAGAATGAGGTGAACCGCGTATATAACAACAGACTGAAAAAGGAGACCGCTGCCCGGGAGGAGCGCAATAAGGAGCAGAGAAAGATGCACAAGCTCCGCACCATGAAGATTGGGAAGAAGGCCCAGGCTGTTTTCAATATCCCCTTTTTCAATGCGCCCTCCATTTATGAAAAGGGAGAGATCTTCACAGGCTGTTATCTCAGCGGCTACTCAAAGGGTGAGCCCAGAATTCCCAACAGAATCAAGCCCAACTCTGCCTGCCTTCTCACGGCACTGCCCGAGGGTAAGGGCGAGGAAGCCAGAGAGATTCTCGGCGTATTCATGGTGAAGGACAATTTCTGGGGCGAATACTGCAGAGACGGAATTGTGAAGGCCCATGAGAAGTATAATCTCCTGCTCCCTGAGGATAAGCACCTGCTGTTCTGGAAATACTTCGGAATAAGCAAGCCTGATACAAAGTGGGGCAATGTGCCTTTCAAGTATTTTGAAAATGAGACAATGCAGAAAATACTTGTTGACATTGTGGAGGCGCTGGCTGACACCGATCAGGAAGATGAGGCCAAGGGCTTCTACCATTATTTCTCCAGTATCAACAGGCTGCCCCTGAAAATGTATAAGCCCGGCGAGAAAAAGGCAGAGCTGAAGGCCGCGGCCCAGTAATTTATAAGACGGGACACAACACATAACAAGATAAAAAATAAACCGGACAGAATCTTTTTTAAGGTTCTGTCCGGTTTTCAGTGCAGAAGATAATTTAAAATGATGAATTACCGGGATTGTTGAACTGGCTGAAGGGATCATTTCCCAGCTGGCGCACTATGTGGCCGGCGAGATATTCATAGTAGAGGGCGTAGGTCATGTTTATATAGGGGACAGACCATATGCTCACAAACCAGCCTATTATGGCGATACCGGAGGCGAGGGTCCAGCCGATAAAGCTCAGGTCCAGCATAAAGAGCTCAGCCTTTCTGCCGTTCATAAGCCGTTTGCTCTCACGGATGCAGTCAAGGGCGCTCTTTTCCGGGTGATCGATGAGAATATAGACCGCCTGTCTGTATCTGTAGGCTGCAATAATACCGGGCACGACAAAAAGAAGGGACCAGAGAAAAATGAAAATTCCCTGGAGGAGATTCAGGAGAATAATCCGCCCGAACATTCCAAAGCCGTCCAGAAGGTTGCCGTAGCAGGCGCCGGTGTTGCGGATGGAATTCAAAAGAAATATGACAAAGCCCACATCCACTATGCATCTTATTATCTGCAGGGCCAGGTCTATGAGATAGGCAGAGGGGGACGGCGCATATTTTGAGAGATAGGCCATTGCATACTCCGGATTTCCGCTCTGAATATGCTCCAAAATCTGATTGTAGTCAACATTGGAGCTGAGAATCCTGGCGGACAGCAGGCTCATAACAATAGTGAGCAGTATATATAAAAGTCCCACACGAATTGCACTGGGTTTCGAGCTGCGCATAACAGCCTGAGCCCGCAGTTTAAGTTCCAGTCTGCTGATTGGCATAAAAACACATCCTTTTAGCCTTATGATTTAAGCTGTACTGGTATTTATGACCATATTAGCATCAGAGTGGTGCGATGTAAAGCAAATTTTCTGTAAAATAAAAATGATGCTTGACAAGCAGGCCCCGGAATGCTATTATTATCAAGCGTCCAAGATGCGCGAGTGGTGGAATTGGCAGACTCGCTAGATTCAGGTTCTAGTGTCCCCTACGGACGTGCGGGTTCAAGTCCCGCCTCGCGCACCAGATCTATGTAATCCGAACCGTGTCCTCAGAATCGGGGACAAGTTCGGATTATTTTTTTATTTCCCTGGCTGTGAAAGCAGCTGTTTCCCCGATGAAGCTATTAGAAAAGCTGAATCCAAGCTCAGGGGGAAGAGAAAACGGGAAAATGTATATGGAAACTATACCAGCGTAAAATTTTGACAGCTGTCTGCCGGAACTCCGGATAATCCCTGCTCACCGGAGCATTGCCGAGGCTTTCAGCCCCGGCGCTCTGTATATCTCTCCTCCGCTATGTTCCTGGCGTGGTCAGAGATCCTCTCAAGGCTTACTATGGCATCCTGATAGACTGTTCCTGCCAGAGCTTCGCAGCGGTGGCCGGCAAGCCGCTCAACATTTGCAAGCCTGTACTGTGTCTCCAGATGGTCCGCCTCTATTTCTTTTTCTATTGCCCCGGATCTGCCCTCTTCGCTGTCCTCAAAAAATGCCTCTACTGCGTTATTGTAGGCCTCAATGCAGACCTCACTGAATTTTCTCAGTTCGTCTCTTGCAATATTGGAAAGACACAGATTTTTGGACTGTATCTGCTCTGTAAATTCAGCAAGATTCTCGCACTGATCAGATATGCGCTCCATATCGGAGACTACCTGAAGTATATGTGCCGTCTCAATATGCTCCCTGTGGCTTATCTGCATGGCTGTGAGCTCAATGGCAAAATCAAATATCTCGGAGCACATGCGGTCGACTGTCTCTTCTCTCTTTTTTATATCATTTATTTTGTCGCTGCCGGGGGAGTCTATCATGTTCTTAACACTGCTGAGCTGCCGGTAAACAAGTTCACCGGTGTGCTGGAGTTCAGCCCTGAGAGCCTGTACTGCGATTCCGGGAGTCTCCAGAAGACGCTTGTCCAGAGAGGATTCCTCTGCAGCGGCATTTTCCTTTCCCGGTCTGCCTATTGCTTCTGCAAGCCTTATAATGAGCCCCGAAGCAGGGAAAAGGAGCAGGGTAGTCCCCACATTAAAAAGAGTGTGCACAAGGCTTATCTGAGTCTGGCTGATATTATCACTTAGCCACAGCGGCTGCGCTGCACTGAAATAGATTATTGCGGCGGTCCCGAAAATGACTGTGCCCGTGATATTGAAGAGAAGATGCATAAGCCCGGCGGTCCTGGCGCTGCGGTTCGCACCGAGGCCGGACAAGATTGCCGTGATGCAGGTTCCTATATTCTGCCCCATTATTATATATACCGCGGCCTCCACAGGGACAAGGCCTGCTGCGGCAAGGCTCTGGAGAATGCCGACAGATGCGGATGAACTCTGAATAACTGCCGTGACAAGGGCGCCGGCGGCTATGCCCAGAAGGGGATTATGACCCAGCACAAGGAAAATATTACAGAAGGCCTCGTTGTTCTTGAGCGGCTCAACCGCGCCGGACATGGTACTGATGCCTATAAAAAGCAGGCCGAAGCCAAAGATGATTTTGGCCAGTTCTTTTACGGAATAGCGTTTTCCGGTCATCATAATTATAACGCCGGCAATTACTGCAACAGGGGCCAGCATTGCAGGGCTCAGAAGCCTGGCCCATTCGGTACTGGACACAAGCCAGCCTGTCACCGTTGTGCCTATATTGGCCCCCATTATAATGCCCATTGCCTGCTGCAGGTTCATCATTCCCGCGTTTACAAAGCCCACAACCATTACGGTGGTTGCAGATGAGCTCTGTATAACGGCAGTAATTGCCACCCCCAGGAGAACTCCCAGAAATTTGTTCTTTGTGAGCAGTTCCAGAAGCGAACGCATTTTGTCTCCGGCGGCATTTTCCAGCCCCTGAGCCATGACCTGCATGCCATAGATAAACATGCCGAGTCCTCCTGCAAAAGGAATAAGAATTTCAAGTACTTTCATTTTTCTCTCCGTTCTTTTCTTTATAAATAAAAAGAGACTTTTACTGCTGTTTTCACGCAGTAAAAGTCTCATAGGTCACTTACAATACGGGTGCAGGTCACTGCAATGACGGGATCGTAAACAGCCGCCGGGAATATATTTTTTTGTCAGCAATGAATTCCAATTGATTTTGTGGGTTCATTATATATGCATGAATGAAAAAAATCAATTAAAAGTTCCAAATTCACACTGATAATACAACGTGGCCAAAACATTTCAAAGCCGGCGCTAATTAATTATATGATACCAGGCATCTTAAGACACGACATGTATTAAAAATCCCTGACAGAGCCTTGCGCAGGGCACCTGCATCGCATGCCTCTGCCTATGCTGCAGGATCATTATTTCAGGGATTTCTCAAGGCCATATTCGGGCCGCGTTCAAGTCTGCATTAATTGCAAAAACTGAGGGATTTACATTTGCCATTTGTCAAAAAATAAAATTTGTGGTGTAAGATATTGAAAGATTTAGATAAAAGTTGTTAAAATCCCCAGTATTGCATATATTACGGCTTAAACTTCAGCTGCAAGTTTCATAAATCCTGTTTTCAATGCTTTACACCCAATACTTTACACTGGTAGCTGCTTTCCCGGATGTATATAATCCGAACCGTGTCCTCAGAATCGGGGACAAGTTCGGATTATTTTTTTATTTCCCTGGCTGTGAAAGCAGATGTTTCCCCGATGAAGTTAATTCAAGAGCTGAATCTAAGCTCAGCGGGAAGGGGAAACGGAAAAGATGAATACAAAACAAATACCACCGGTTTATTAAACCGGTGGTATTTGTTACTTCTAAAATGATTCTAAGAAGGTATGCAGGACATTCTAAAGCAGATAAGGCCCTCATTTGTGCTGACTGCATCGAGGCTTACAAGCAAGGTCTGCGGTGATTTGAACATCTACATGCAAAGGCTAATTTCCAAAATAATAAATTACAGCGGTACCGGAACTACAGCATGGTAATCTGCCCTGAGTTGTTCATCTGTAGGCAGAGAGGGCAGCACATGAGGAACCCTTACACTACAGGAGGAGGCATTGGTGGCATATTCAATGGCTTCCCGCAAGGAATGACCATTTCCCAGAGAAACGGCCAGAGCGGCATTAAAGGTGTCGCCTGCACCGGTGGTGTCGACAGCTTTGACGGGGACAGCCGGGAACAGGAGACATTCATCCTCCGCAACCAGCAGTGACCCCCTGCTGCCCAAAGTAACAACGGTTTTTACAAGACCTGCATCCCTAAGCTTTGCTGCCAGCTCCTTTGGCTTTGGCTGATAAGCAAGGCCAAGCAGGACAGCGGCTTCCTGAAGGTTTGGAGTAATAAGATCAAATGATCTTAGAAAATCAAAATTCAGAGGAAAAGCGGGAGCGGGATTTAAAATCGTAAAGATATTGTATTTCCTTGCAAGTTCTGTTGCGGCTTCCGTGGCTTCAAGCGGGCATTCAAGTCCGAGAATAAGATGTGTGCAGCGGGCAAAATCAGCTTCCCTGCTGAATATGAAAGATGCAGAAAGACGGTCTGCCGCCCCGCGGCTGACCGTAACTTGGTTTTCCCCGGTTCTGTCAGTTAGAATACTGGCATATGCGGTATTTTTACCGGGCACCACCTGGAGAATGGGCTCTATTCCCTCACTGGTCAGGACATTCCTGCACATCTCTCCTGAAGAGTCATCTCCAACTGCACCGAAAAACAACACTTTGGCACCCAGCCTTGCTGCTGCCACGGCCTGATTATAGGCTTTCCCGCCAGCCTCCACAAATAAACCGTCGGCCTGCAGCGTTTCACCGGGAGCGTGGAAATGGTCGACAGTGAGGAAGACAGATTCTCCCCCCAGACCGACTGCGCCTACAACAACATTATTCTGTTTCACTGCCCATACCTCCCTTATTCATCAGAGATGCTTAATGCGCGGAGAAAAGACATTGATAAGGGACAGATTGCGCTCATATCCGCCGGGGAGATTGCCGCTGAGATATATCGGCACATCGATTCCTTCGGCAAGAGCCATCTGCGCGCCTTCAGCAAGAATGCTGTTTATGATGTATGCGCTTGTGATGGTTGAGACCGGGGTAGATTTGACAGGAGAGCCCTCGGGCTGCAGACAGGCGTCGCCGTGGGGCGCCATATTGTCAATCCAGAGATTGCAAACCTCATAGAGGTGCTTTCCGTTTGGACATCTTGATTCCTGAGCAAAGTAAGCCGAGGAGAGAACTGTGACTACAGGGATGCCCCGCTCATAAACAGCCTGCGAAAATTCAATGGGCACAGAATTCACCCCCGAGGTGGAAAAACAGAAAAGCATATCTTTTTCTGTTATATCATACTGCTTCAGAACCTCGGCTGCCAGATTCGGATGGCGTTCGAGCCTGCTGCTCATGGCAGCTCCCTCATGGAGCATGAGCGGGGGATACAGAATAGGTGCTACAGATGCCAGCCCGCCGGCGCGATAAAAGGTCTCCTCACAGAGAATATGGGAGTGCCCGCAACCAAATACATATATAAGACCGTCATTGGACAAAACTTTTTTTACATATTGTGCCGCTTTCAAAATTTTGCCGCGCTGATCTGTACGAATAGACTCAATCGCAGAAATAAGCTCTTCGGCATACTGATCTAACAGCATATCAGTCTTTCTCCTTTTACACACTTATGCTGATCAATTTATGAGACGCTGATTTTGCAAATGCATACATCTTAATAGATTAGGGAGATAAATGCGCAGCTGCCCGCGCCAGGGGAATCACCGAACCTTTTGACGGTACTGGAGAATATAAACCCGTGAGGAAACAGACCATCAATGCTGCGGGCTGGTATCTGAATGAGCGGAGAGGGATGAACTGCCTCTGACAATAAGCTTCGGCTCAACATAGTAGTTGCCGCAGGGTGAAGTCGGATTCTCTATGCTGGCCAGCAGAAGTGTGAGAGTCATCTCTGCCATATTTGTGATCCCGTACTTGACTGTCGTCAGCGGAGGCATAAGAAGTGAAGCGATTGAAAGATCGTCAAAGCCCACAACGCCTACATCCTTCGGAATGCATTTACCGAGAGCGCTGCACACCCGATATACCTGCACGGCCAGCAGATCGTGGTAACAGAATATACCGACGGGTTCCCCGGCACGGCTTATAAAATCAGGAAGCCTGCCACAGTCTGCACCGGCATCGGAACAGATTGGGAATATACTCTCTGCTTCAAGGTCATATCCGTTCTGACTGAGACCCATTTTGAAACCGGCAAAACGTGAATCCTTCTCGATGGAATTGTTCTTCGTGGTGACATAGGCAAATTTTCTGTAACCCTCTTCACAGAGATAGTGGGCGACTTTTTGAGCGATAGCGAAGCTGTTCACCTGCACAGAAGTATTTTCATGACGTCCCAGTGAAGGAGCAAGCGAGATGCAGGGCACCGGGGACTCTTTGTAGAGATGCATGTTTTCTGCAGGGGAGCAGAGACAATTTATTATCCCAGCGACTCCGAGCTGAATAAGAAGCTGAAAAGCGCTTGCCTCCTCAGACGGAGAATATGAGGTGGTGATGGTAATCACACGGTAGCCTCTTTCCCTGGCAGATTCGATGACGGCATCAGAGAGAGAAGAAAAATATTCATTGTTAAGCATAGGGACAATGAGACCCAGAATATTCGGGGCATCGAGCTTGGATTTGAGCTCTTCTGAGTATGAGAGATAGTATTTCTTCCCGCGCAGTTCTATATATCCAGCCTCACACAGACCTGTAAGTATATTGTGCGCTGTCACAACCGAAACCTGACGCGCCTCAGCCAGATTTCTTGAAGTCGTAAATACATCACCCGGCTGGCCGTACTTACCATGAAGAATTTCATTCTGGATAAGGTATTGTTCCTGCGCGGATCGGGTAAGCTTACTAAAAATTTCCGGTGTCATATCTATGCATCCTCTTCTGTTGGATTGTTATATTGAATAATAACATTATACTCAAGACAAAGTAAAATGTAAAGAGAAAAAAGCATAAGAATAAAAATATGCTTCGATCAATAAAACTATTTAATGAAAAATGGCAAGAAATATTACCTCATTAAACATAAAATGAAATATTCAACAAAAGACTGCAAAATTACAAT
>JBMNPZ010000010.1:0-66245 GCA_050943875.1 Candidatus Limivicinus sp.
TCCCCATTCATATGATGAAATTAAGAAAAAGCACAATTTAAAAGATGAAAAAATTGTTTTGGCAGCAGCACCGCTTTTGATGTCTGATATCAAGGGAGGCAGAGAGGTACTTCGTCTTGCCGAAAAGCTGAAGGACAAAAATATTAAGTTTATACTTATCGGCCTTAAACATGATGAAACAGGGGAAAACTTTGGGAGCAATGTAATAGCTCTTGAGAGAACAGAGGATCAGCAGGAACTGGCGGCCTATTATTCCATGGCGGACTGTTTTGTCATATGCAGTGAAATGGAAAATTTTCCAACCTCCTGTGTGGAGGCAGTATGCTGCGGTACACCGGTAGTGGGCTACTCTGCAGGCGGCACAGCGGAGACTGCACCGGAGCCCCTCGGTCTCTTCTGCAAATACGGGGATTTGGATACATTGAGCAGTAATCTTCTTTACATGCTCAAAAATCCGCCCAAAACAGAATATTTTGAAAAGATTCGTCAATTTTATTCTGCGGAGCGAATGTACAGGGAGTATTTACAAGTTTATAACGAGCTTCTTGACAGAGGAGAAAAATCATGAAAATAGCACATATAGGACTTGCCTCCTTTTACACGGAGGAGATGAGCTATCAGGACAATGAGCTTGCAGAGCGCAATGCTGCGGACGGACACGAGGTCCTGTATATTTCCAACGGCGGAAAGTTTAAAGACGGTAAGATTGTCGAGACAGGTTATGAGGATAAACTGCTCAGCTCAGGCGTTAGACTTATAAGACTGCCGTATGTACATATTTTAAATAATTTCGTAAGTGATAAAATCAGGAAAGTAAAAGGTGTCTATGAAATCCTGAATGATTTTTCTCCGGATGTTATTTTATGTCACGGTATGGCCTCATTGTCTTGTCTTGATGCTGTGCGCTACAAGGCCCGGCATAAGAATGTGCATTTTCTTGTAGATTGTCATACAGACAGATTCAACAGCGGCATGAACTGGCTTTCTCTCCATGTGCTTCACAGATTATTTTATAAATCCATTTATCAGAGGGCACTGCCTTATATAGATAAATTTTTATACATTTCAGATGATTCCAGGCAGTTTGCGGAGAAAAATTACGGCATCCCAGGGGATATCATGGAATTTTACCCGCTGGGCGGAAACGTGCCTGATGATAACGATTACAATGTTAAGCGCAGCCGCAGAAGGGCCGAACTGGGTATTGGAGACAGGGATGTACTTCTTGTTCACTCCGGACGTCTTGAACGGGATAAAAATACAGTTGAGCTCTTGAAAGCCTTAAAAAATGTGCCTGAGCTCAAGAGCAACATTTATATAATGGGATATATTCCCGAAGATCAAAAGGCTGAGCTTGAACCGCTTATTAAGGCTGACAGCAGGGTAAAATTCTTGGGCTGGAAATCCTCAGAGGAATTGCTTGAATATCTCTGCGCCTGTGATCTATATCTGCAGCCGGGCTGTCAGTCGGCCACTATGCAGCATGCACTCTGCTGCCGCTGTGCAGTGCTTGCTTATCCGCATGATTCCTATAAAAAGGATTACAGCGACGGGGGAATTATTTTTACTAAAACACAGGAAGATATAGAGAATGTCCTTCGGGCCGTAGCAGAAGGCGTTCTTCCTATAGATGACATGAAGAAGAAATCTGAGGAATTTGCGGCTGATAAACTTGATTACCGGAGGCTTGCGACGAGGCTTTATTATAAATGCTGAAAAGAAAACTATATTCTTCTATACACTAATGCATCGAATGTTTTGCAGAGATGAACATACATGTTGCGCTGAAATTTTGCACTTATTAATGCCCGGCTTACGTCGGTAATGAAGTATTGTCTCTGAGAAAGAGGAAAATACAGATATGAATATATTAGTCGTTGCTGCCCACGGACTCTATGAGGATTATGCCGCTTCTTTTGTACATAATCAGCTTAAGTCATATGTGAAGGCCGGCCACAGAGTCAGAGCGGTTGTGCCAGTGGCTCTGGGTAAAAAAACCGATGAATTTGAACGCATAAGTGCCCCAATTGTCCGGACAGAGCATGACGGTGTTGAGATACTGTATCTACGTTGCCTATCTCTGGGGAGCAGGGGTGAGAACAGCTTCAATCCCTGGGCGGCGGAGCTTGCCCTGAGACTGCAGGCTTGCAGAATACTGGAGGATTTCAAGCCGGATATAATTCATGCCCACGGAATACTCTTTGGAGGAAGACTGGGCGCCGTGCTGAAAAAGAGCTGCAAGGTGCCTCTGGTTATTACGACACACGGCGGTGACACAAGACTTGCCGTCGAAGAAAAATTCAGGGAGAGAGCGGCAAAAATATGTTCTGCAGCCTCGGCTGTCGCGGCTGTGAGTGATGCTTGCAGGAGGCTTGTTGAGAGCCTGAACTCCTGCAGCAGAACTCTCTGTATTCTCAATGGATTTAATTTCGAAAATCTCAGGTCTTTGCCTAAAAAGAGGCACAGTATAGCTCAAGTGTGTGTTCTGCGGCCGGACAAGCATACAGAACTGAGCATTATGGCGGTGTCCAAGCTTAGAGGAAAATACCCTGATATCCGGCTAACGATAGTCGGTGATGGTGAGGAACGGAATAAACTTGAGAAACTTGTAAGAGAAAAAAAGCTTGAGGACATTATTTCCTTCAAGGGCTGGCTTCCAAACGACAAGGCAATGGAAGAGATGGCAGAAAGTGAATTTTTCCTTATGCCCAGCATCAGGGAGGGCTTTGGAATCGTTTATCTTGAGGCCATGGCCTCTGGCTGCGTCACTATCGGGACGGAGAACGAGGGTATTGCCAGCCTTATCAGACACGGAGAGAACGGATTTCTTGCAGCTCCGATGGATGTGGAGGGCATTGTTAATATCATAGAGTACTGCTTTGAAAATCCGGAGGAGGCAAGGCACATAGCTGATGCGGGGAGAACCTCGGCCCTCAGCCTCACATGGGAAAAGAATGCAGCTGAATATACGGAGCTTTTTAATGATGTCCTGTCAAATAATAAATAATCCTGCACTCTGAATAACGCGTAACCATATATAAACAGATTTGTCCTTTGGAGTATTGTATGAATATTTTGATTGTATCGCCCTATTTCCCACCGGATAAGGGAATAGGAACACTGCGTATGGAGAGCCTTGCAAAATATCTGCTGAAACAGGGCTGTGAAGTGACAGTGCTGACGAATGCCAAGTCCTGCGACAGTTCCTCACTTCTTCCCGAATTTAAATACAGCTTCGTGAATGTTCCTGCTGAGGACCTCGGTTATATGAGGGAATTCATAGAGCTTCAGCAACTCTATAAAGCGGCTTTTGAAAAACTTACAGACTCAAAAAGCTTTGACGCAGCAGTTATCAGCGGCGGTCCTTTTTACAGCTTTGACGTTGCTCTGGCTGACGAGAACAGATTACCATGTGTTTTGGATTTCAGGGACCCCTGGTGCTTTGACTACAGGCCCGATAAAAACTTTTTCAACATAAAAACGCTTCTCTGCAGAATGCTCGAAATTCCCATGGAGCGCCGGGCTGTAAAGGCGGCGGCGGCCGTTGTCACAGTGACCGAGGGATGGAAGAATAAATTCCGGAGGCTCTATCACAGGCAAAGAGATAAATTTTATACTATAGCCAACGGTTACAACGACGAGGTTCTTGACTCCATAACTTTTCCGGATAAAACGGAAGAGCATGGATTCACAGTCGGTGCATTCGGAAAGCTTTTTTACTATACTGAAAAATATTCCAGAGTATTTTTATCTGCTCTGCATGGCATGAAAGACGATATTGAAATACTTCAGGTGGGGGAGAAGGAGGCAGAGGCAGACAGACTGCTGGACGAGTCCGGACTTCCCGAGAATCTTTTGAAATCTACCGGATTCCTCCAATATGATGAGGGAATAAAAGAGCTGAGCCGAAGCGACTTCTTTCTCATTATTGATGAAAGAAAGAGCGCCATGGGCACAAAGCTCTATGACTATATATATCTCAATAAGCCAATAGTCTATGTCGGGCCTGCCGATACCGCCATAGCCCGTACGGTTTCCGGGTTTGAAAACGGTTTTGCCTGTTCAAGCGCTGAGGAGGTCATTCAGGCGATTGCCGATATAAGAAAAAATCATACTGTGGCCCTCACTGAAAAGAGTATAAAGGCCGATTATTCCCGAAGCGGCCAGAACAAAAAATACTACGCGCTTCTGAAAAGCTTAGCTGAAAATTTCAGGGCACTCTGATTATTTCTGTATGGAAGGTCTAATGTGAAAAAACTTAACCTAATACAAAGACTCAGCGGCGAAAAAACAGTTAAAAATGCCTTGTGGATCATATTTGAACGTGTTTTTCAGATGCTGCTGGCACTGGTCGTGGGGCTGCTTACCGCAAGATATCTTGGCCCCAGCAATTACGGCGTGCTGAATTACACTGAATCCTTTGTCGCTTTTGCCACTTCAATAGCCATGCTGGGAATGGACAGTGTTGCTGTCAAAAAGATCGTTGACCATCCCGAGGAGGAGGGCTGCTATCTTGGATCCTGCATGCTGTTCCGATTCATTTCCTCAATTCTGACCAGTATAGCTGTATCTTTTGCGGTATATCTTTTGAACCCCGGTGAACCGCTGAAGGTTGTTCTTGTTATTATTCAATCCTTTCAGCTGATATTCAGGTCTGTTCAGATTCTGGACGCCTGGTTTAAAAGATATCTGAAATCCAAGTATGTCTCAATAGGTAGGATGATAGCAAGTGTGGTTGTATCCGCCTATAAAATATTCCTCCTTGCCACGGCAAAAAATATTATATGGTTTGCTGTGTCAAATACGCTCTCTGACTTTGTTATTTCTCTCATGCTCTATATCTTCTATAAGAGGGAGAGCACAAAAAAGCTGAGCGTTGAGATTTCCAGGGGCAGGGAAGTCCTCTCTGAAAGCTATCATTTTATTCTTTCCGGCCTTATGGTTGCGATATACGGTCAGATGGATAAAATAATGATCGGGCAGATGATGAACAGCAGTGATGTGGGCCTCTATGCAACAGCAACTGCAATATGCGGTGTCTGGGTTTTTGTTCCGGTGGCGATTATTGACTCTTTTTCTCCCAAGATTATGGAGCTCAAAAGCTCGGGGGATGAAGAGAACTATATGAGGCGTCTTCTGCAGATGTATTCCGGAGTTATTTGGCTGTGCCTTGGCGTTTCTTTGATTATAAGTATCTTTGCAAAGCCCATTGTATACATCTTATACGGAGAAGCCTATATGGGGGCCGTGGGCGCCCTGCGCATAGCAATATGGTATGAGACTTTCTCAATGATTGGAACGGCCAGGGGAACCTGGGTATTATGCGAAAAGAAGAACAGATATGTAAAACATTATCTGGCAATAGGTGCAGTGGCAAATCTCATTATGAATTCAGTAATGATTCCTCTCTGGGGAATAAATGGTGCGGCAGTTGCAACTCTTATAACTCAGATTATCACAAGCATGATTGCGCCGCTGCTCTTCAAGGAAACCAGAGTTCACACAAAACTCGTTTTAAAGGCTTTTTGCTTTAAATGGGATTGATTGCCAATAATTCGTCGTTTGTCACAAAGATGACAATTTTATATTAAGATTGAGGTAAGTTTGATGCATATAAAAGAAACTTTGAAAAAATATGAATTTATCAGGACAATATATAGTTGGCTTGTAGAGAGTAGGTACAGAATTGCTACATATATTTCTCCAAAATTGAATACTAAGATCAGGTATAAACAATTTTTTGAAAAAAAGCTTGATTTAAATAATCCAAAAACTTTAAATGAAAAAATTTTATGGCTTAAGCTGAATAGATATATGAAAGATCCTTTAGTTATACAGTGTGCTGATAAGTACCGTGTTCGTGAATATGTCCGCAAGTGCGGCTGTGGAGAAATACTGAATGACTTGATTGGTGTATATAATAAAGTTGAAGAGATACCTTGGGAGAAACTGCCCAATGAATTTGTGTTAAAGTGGAATTTTGGCTGCGGCATGAATATAATTTGCACAAATAAATCCCTAATGGACAAGGATGAAGTATTTAAGCAGATGCGAGAGTGGGAGAAAGATAAATATTGGCTGACATATTCCGAAATGCAGTATAAGTATATGCCCAAAAAAATTTTATGCGAAAGACTGCTAAAAGATAAATTATTTGAATGAAAATTGATTTTGCGGAGGATATGAAGTAAATGTTAGCAAGTAATAATTGGGTTGCTCCGGTTGACTATAAAGTGTACTGCTTCAATGGTGAGGCAAAGTTTATTTTAATATGTGTTGGAAGAGAAAAAGATGCAAGACCCATATATTTGTATTATGATACGAGCTGGAGACCCTTGCGATATGGTAAAGATTCAGCCAGTAGTCTATATTCAAAAATTAAAAAACCTAACTGTTTAGATGAAATTGTTAAATATGCCAATATACTGGCAAAACCTTTCCCTATTGTGAGAGTGGACTTTTATTATGTGGACGATAAAATTTATTTTGGTGAATTAACATTTACTCCTGCGGCCGGATTGGATACAGATTTCTCCAGAGAGACAGACCTTATGCTTGGAGACATGATAAATTTGTATTATGGCCTTGATAAATAATTTTTTAGTGCGTAATTGTAATATTATATTTTTAATATAATATTACAATAATATCAATGACTATCCTATGCGCCAAGTTCGAATCTCTCTAGCAAAAAAGGGCCCTACATCTGAACAGATCAGATGTAGGGCCCTTAAAATATATTCTGAATGTGTAAATAGCAGTTATATTACCAGCCAAGTCTCCTGTAGTAGCTGAGGAAGTTTTCACCGGCAATGCCTCTCAGGGCCTCGTCGCTGTAGCCGCGTTTTTTAAGTCCATCGAGGATCGCGGGCAGCCTGGCCGGACTTTCACAGCCTGCGGGAGTGGAGTCAATGCCGTCAAAATCACTGCCGAAGCCCACGTTTTTATCAGCACCCAGCTGACACATATGGTCGATATGCTCCACAATGTCATTTATACTGGCCCTGCCGTCCTCTTTGAGAAAATCAGGGCAGAAGTTAACACCGATCCATCCGCCGCAGTCAGCCATGGCTCTGATCTGCTCATCGCTGAGATTGCGGAAATGATTGCACAACGCCTTTGCGCAGGAGTGGGAGGCCATGGGCGGCTGACTGTGGCGGTTTATAAGATCCCAGAATCCGGCCTCATTGAGGTGGCTTGTATCTGCGGCAATGCGAAGCTCTGCCATTCTTCTGAGAATTTCCCAGCCCTGGGGCTTTATACCATCTTTGGAACCGCCTTTTGCCGGATATCCGATCTCATTTTCATTGTTCCATGTGAGTGCTGCCATGCGTACACCAATACCGTAGAACTCGTCAACTCTGGCAAGGCTGCCCTCAAAGATTTCTCCGCCCTCGGCACTTATGAGTATTTTGACTTTGCCGTCCTCAGCTTCAAGGGGGGAATTTACTTTTTCCCAACCTTCGCTGCCCGCAAGACGCAGAAATTCATTATATTCAGAAATAGCTTTATCATAGGGATGCCCGTCTATACCTTCTGTACCTGCAAAGAGGGTGCAGGTCTGGAGACTGACTCCGCCCTTTTTCATGTTTTCCATAGTTACACAGGGAGTATTTTCCTTCTCAAATACTCTCATATACAAAGTGTCGCAGTGAGTATCACATATAATCATGAGCTTACCTCCGATAGATAAATTTATCTTTCCCGAGTATACCACACACGGAACATTTTGAACAGAATATATTAAATAAAGCCTCAAGCACCGAATCTATATTCGATGCTTGAAGCCTTTAAAAAGTTATAAAATATTGAATTCAGGAATTGAGAATGTCCATAAATTCTTCGCCGGTAATTGTCTCCTTGTCATAGAGATGCTTTGCAAGCTCGTCCAGTTTAACGCGGTTATCAGACAATATTTTCTTTGCCTTTTCATACTGCTTTTTAACTATATCCACGACAAGCTTGTCTATTTCAGACTGTGTATCCACAGAGCAGGCGAGGGAAGTGTCCTCTCCGAGATACTGGTTTGTCACAGTCTCCATTGCTACCATTCCGAACTCATCGCTCATGCCGTAGCGGGTTATCATCGCCCTGGCGAGCTTTGTGGCCTGTTCTATGTCGTTGGAAGCGCCTGTGGTTATTGAGCCGAAAACAACCTCCTCGGCTGCGCGCCCGCCGGTGAAGGTGGCAATCTTGTTTTCAATCTCTTCCTTTGACATGAGACAGCGGTCTGCCTGCTCCACCTGCATGGTGTAACCCAGCGCGCCGGAGGTGCGGGGAACTATTGTAATCTTCTGCACGGGGGCTGAATTGGTCTGCTTTGCGGCAACAAGGGCATGACCGATTTCATGGTATGCCACGATGCGCTTTTCCTTGTCAGTGAGTATTGCATTCTTTTTCTGATAGCCGGCAATGACGACCTCAATGCTCTCCTCAAGATCACTCTGGGTGACAAATTTCCTGTTTGCTCTGACGGCCCTTAGCGCAGCCTCATTTACAATGTTGGCAAGCTCTGCACCGGAGGCACCAGAGGCCATCCTTGCAATCTGAAGAAAATCCACATCCTCAGCAATTTTAACCTTTTTGGCATGTACTTTGAGTATTTCCTCACGGCCCTTTAAATCCGGCAGTTCAACAGGCACCCTTCTGTCAAAACGTCCGGGACGGGTGAGTGCGGGGTCAAGACTCTCCGGCCGGTTGGTTGCAGCAAGAATTATGACGCCGTTATTTCCCTCAAAGCCGTCCATTTCGGTGAGCAGCTGGTTCAGCGTCTGCTCCCGCTCATCGTTTCCGCCTACACGGCTGTCACGTTTTTTGCCTATTGCATCGATTTCGTCTATAAATACAATACATGGGGCCTTCTCCTTGGCCTGCTTGAAGAGATCGCGGACCTTGGAGGCACCCATTCCCACAAACATCTCTACGAAGTCAGAGCCGGACATGGAGAAGAAGGGAACATTGGATTCACCGGCGACTGCCTTTGCAAGCATTGTCTTGCCGGTTCCGGGAGGTCCCACAAGAAGTATACCCTTGGGCATGGAGGCGCCGATCTCAGTGTATTTTTTCGGATCGTTGAGGTATTCAACTATCTCAGAGAGGTTTTCCTTCGCCTCATCTTCACCGGCAACATCGGCAAAACGGATGCCGCTGGAGGATTTAACATAGACCTTAGCATTGCCGTTGCCCATATTGAAGGACATGGCATTGTTGCCACCGGCCTTTTTCATGATCATCTTGGTCATAAGATGGCCGATAAGACCGAAAATCACAAGCGGGAAAATCCAGCTCAGCAGGAAACTGAGGATAGGGGAACCTTCCTCTATAATTTCACTTGTAAAATTCGCACCGGAGTCATAGAGCCGCTGAGTGAGCTCCGGGTCATCCATGATGCCGGTCCTGTAGACAAGCTTTTCGTCAGTTTTGGTGAAAAGGATCTGGTTGCTCTGAACCTGCACCATATCTATCTCGCCGTTGTTGGTCATGGTTATAAATGTGCCGTAATCAACATCCTTGATTCTGGACTCGTTTATCATGGGCATGAAAAGAGCATTAAACAGGACAATTGCCAGCAGGACGATGGCATAATAGAATATCAGCGGTTTTTTCGGCTTTTTAATTTTCTCCATCAAATATCCCTCCCATACAGAAAATTATGTATTTATATTGCAGTGAAGCTATACAATAACACTATAGTATCATACCAGATAATTCTAAACAATATATAAAGTTAATATCAACTTTTGTTTATATTTGTAAATACTGAAAGTTTAATAAATTTAAAAGTCAGTATGCACTGCGAAAAACTATGCCGTTAACCCATGCTTTTACTCTGAAAAGTGCATATTTGTACACAATAAATATTGACACATTAAATATTGCGTGTTACATTACATTCAGACATAGATGTGAGTCTGGAAGTTCATGTAAGTAAGATTTGTACGGACAGATTACGGTTATATTTGGCCAGTTAGAAAGGCGGTATTCTGATTCCTGGACCTGAAAAGTCACCCGGATTTCCGATGAACCTGCAGCTCATATTGAGTGCAGGCTTTTTTTACGCCTTTTCGCTTTTGATTTTCTGAAACGATTTATGAATTATAAAGCCCGCTGCTGTCAGCTCAGCTTGTCAGATCTTTTTACTTTTATTTTATATATAAATCTTTTATGGAGGCATTAGAATGAATAACGCTGTTGAGTCAAAATTTGAAGCCATGAAATGCGGACAGAAAGAATTTCCGGTAAATCTTCCGGAGAATCTTATTGTCCAGGAATTGAGATCCAATGATATTGATCTGCCCCAGCGCAGTGTTGAGGAGCATATCCGTTATGCCCTCGACAATCCAATCGATTCAAAACCCCTTAAGGAGCTTGTAAAGCCCGGAGAGACAGTCTGCCTTGTTATTTCCGATGTTACACGCCGCTGGCAGTCTCCGGAGACCTACATTCCCCTTATAATCAAGGAGCTTGAAGCTTCAGGAATCCGTGACGAGGATATGCTTATCATGTCCGCCAACGGAACCCACCGCCATCAGACCGTTGAAGAGCATAAGGGCTTGATTACCGAGGATGTATACAACCGCATAAAGATTGTTGACCACGACTGCAACGACGAGGCAAACCTCAAATATGTGGGCACAACATCCTACGGCACACCAGTCTATCTTGACAAGCGCGCCCTTGAGTGTGACCATATCATTCTCACCGGCGGCGTTGTCTACCACTTCATGGCAGGTTTCGGAGGCGGCCGCAAGAGCATACTGCCCGGAATTGCAGGCCGTGAGACCATTATGAAAAACCACAATCTCGCCCTGCTGCCCGGACTCGGCTCAGGCTCCAACCCCGAGGTCCGCAGCGCCAACCTCTCTGAGAAAAATGCAGTACATGCGGATATGATGGAAGCCTGTGCAATGGCCAAACCCACCTTCCTCGTGAATGTGGTTGTCAATGATAATCAGGAGATCATTCAGGCTTTTGCCGGCAACTGGAAGACGGCTCATGAGGCCGCATGCCATCTTGTTGACAGAATGTACGGTGTGCCGGTGAAGGAGAAAACTCCCCAGGTTATCGCATCTGCAGGCGGCTACCCCAAGGATCTGAACTTCTATCAGTCCATCAAGACCATGAGCAACGCCCTTGAAATCACCGAGGACAAGGGCACGGTTATCCTTGTAACCGAGTCCAACGAGGGCATTGGCAATGAGGACACCCGCCGTCAGATTGCAGATTTCCCCACAATGCTCGACCGTGAGAAGGACTTGAGAAGCAATTTCTCAATCGGCGCTTTCATCGGCTACCTTTACGCCGAGGCTGCCGAGAAATATAATCTTATAGCTGTTACCAGCCTGAAGCAGGAGGACTTTGGCCAGTGCAAGATTCATGCGGTGAAGACTCTTGATGAAGCCCTTGAGCTGAGCCGGAAGCTCAACGGCGGCAAGAATCTCCGCACCACCCTCATGCCCCACGGTGCAAACACTCTGCCCAAATTTAACTAATTCCAGATCATAAAATAAATTAAAAATTTTTCACCCCATCCGTTTTTGGATGGGGTGATGTTTTTATTAGTATATATTATTTGTTGAATGCATCTCTGTTGAAGGGGAGCAGTTCTGCATAGTCAAATATATAAATGTCCGCCTGCTTCCGTAGTTCCATCTGTCCTGACTCGGAGGAGTCGAAAACACCGACCGTTGGGAAGCCGTCATTTTTTGCAGAGTTCAGCGCGTGGACTGCATCTTCGAATACCCAGGTATCTTTTTTCTCCGTCCCCAGGCAGTTCAGCGCTTCGCGGTAGACTGCGGGGGAGCTCTTACCTGCCTTCACATCAGAACATGTGACAATGTCGGAAAAGAAATCCAGTACACTGCAGCGCCGGAGAGCGGCCTCAATAAGATATTTTTCGGTCTCGCTAGCAATACACATTTTAATTCCTTTTTCCTGCAGAGTCTGCAAAAACAGTGCCGCAACCGGCTTTAGGGCAGCCCTATGAAAATAAAAATTTTCCGTCATTCTGTTGATTCCGTCCGCAATCTCATCTGCGGACATTTTTATTCCGTAATTCTTCTGAAGCCAGCAGGCAGCTTCATAGACACTCATTGTTTTGAGAGTTTCTGAAAGATTCTCTTTTGCCTCTATTCCGAGAGAGCGGAGGTAATCCGCCCCTGCGGTTTTCCATATTGACATGGAGTTCAGCAGAGTGCCGTCTGCGTCAAATATTGCAGCTTTAATCATTTTAAATCATTTCCTTTTATAGTTCGGCAGAATCTTTTGATTCCGCCTTAAAATTTAGAGTTCTGACTGCTCTGTAAGAGCAGCCCTATTCGCAACTTATAATTTGCAGAGATTCATTATGGATTGCAGATATGGCAGGGCTCATAATCCCAGTCAATCAGCTTTTCACGGCTCCCAAAATATTCCTTCCTGTTCTCTCCGCTTATCTTGTCGGCCCCGGGACAGTCTGGGGAGTGAAACTTTCTGGACTTTGTATTCAGAATATATGTGGGCTCTTTGTGTTCGTTCTCCTCAGTCTCAGACCCTGATTCCGGTTCAGGCTCAGGCGTCGGCGTTGGAGAGGGCTTCGGTGTGGCCGGAGGGCCGAGTTTGCTTTTCCCACTGCGGTAATCGATTTCAACGCCGGGCTGCACATTGTACACGAATATGCAGTAGCAGATTCCTTCGCCCAAATCCTCGACAGACCAGGCCTCCATCAATACCCCGTCGGCAATAAGATTATCTTTTTCAAAGACCGGCGTTACACGGTACAGGACGTGATTCTCTGTCTCCTTTATGTAATCTGCCACGGCCAGCTCGAAAGGGAGCATGCCGGTGGTGTTCATATACCTTGTGCCGGTGATGAGGTTATTTTTATTGGCGTTCTCTGCGGTGAGTAGATAGCCGATAAGGTGGCAGCGGTTGTACAGATATTTTCCTTCAACAAAATCATATTTTGCTATTTGCCAGCCTGTGGGTTTGACCGAACCTATACTCTTGCGCTCCTCAGTGGGCATCAGGTCCTTACCGACACAGGCAAATGCTGTTCCGCATCTTCCAAGCTCATCCAAAGGCGCGTAATTCTCAAAGGATTCTGCTGTCAGATCCCGGAGAGTAAAAAAAGGATAGTTGTCATTCAGCACCTCATAGGGTTCTCCTGAATACTCTGGAATTTCGGGGAGGTCGTAATCATCTGAGAAGTCGATTTTCTGAGGAAGCTCATGCTTCTCAGAACGCAATTTCTGTACAGAAGCTCCGGATGCCGGCTGAACGGCTGCAGCTGTGGCATCAGGCCCGGCGGGCGTATTTTTGACCGCTGCACATCCGGGAAGCACCGACAGCAGCAGAAGCACCGCAGTCAGCGGACAAATAAATCTTTTTTTCATGCTAAACCTCCGTGTATGCACTCTCAGGAAGCTGAAATATAATACTTGATAATTAGACAGCTCTGAACAAAGCATCAGACTTTTATTGAACAGGTGCTTGCCGCATGGAACATCTATTCTTATTTTATAATTATATACATTTATATCCCAAAACTCAAGAAGCTTATATCTGTTAAAGCTCATTAAGAATTATTTATGCTTGAATAATAATTTGTCCTTTTTTTAATGGCAGTCTCCTCTCAAATCTTAAATGAAAACAGATTTGATTAACAAATTCTTTACAAGATAGGACTTGACTAAGTCAAGTAATAAAAATATACTTGACCAGGTCAAGTGAAAAGGGGGATTTGAATGAAGGATACAATAGCTTTTTGTATAACAAAGCTTTATCGGGAATTTCTTGTTTATACAACAGAGGAACTGAAAAAACTTGGACTGAACTTTGGCCAGATGCCTCTGATCCTGTACGCGGGGAAGCACCCGGGCTGTTCACAGGCGGATTTGACAAAAAGTCTCAAGCTTGACTGGGGATATTCCCAGCGCAGCATCGTAAAATTGGTAAACGGAGGATTTATCATGAAAGAATATGACAGGGATGAAGCCTGCAATTGTCTTAAACTTACACCTGCCGGGATCAATGCTTTTGATGTCTGCCACAGGGTATTTAATTCCTGGGATGAGCTTAAAACCGAGAATCTCAACGCTGAAGAAAAAAAGACATTGATGTATCTTTTAAAAAAGATTTCCTGAAGTAAAAGGGAGAGTTTAAGAAATTTTAAGTATGAATCAATATGTAAAAATTTTTGAGCCCGTAAATTACGGAGGAATTACTCTTAAGAACCGCATTATTTTTGCCCCGACCACAATGGGGCTTTTCCCGAGAGAATATTTCGATAAGATTCGTGAAATTGCATCCGGCGGCTGCGCGATGATTATTATAGGGGATGTTCCTGTGTCAGCCGGTAAATTTGCTCCCACACTATTTTCCGGAAAAGGTTTTGAATTTTACAGCAGAATAGCTGAAATAACCCATGAAAATGATTGTAAACTATGTGCCCAGCTCCATCAAAATGACACGGTCATGAGAGGCATGTTTAAATATATTCCCGATATTATACGCGGTAAACTGACAAGGTCAGAGCTTCGGGAACTGATCAACGGACAGACCGGAACCTATATAAGCGGCATTCCCGCTGATGATGTCAGAAAAATAACGGCATCCTTTGGACCGGCAGCAAAGAGAGCTGTTGAGGCCGGCTTTGATATTATTCAGGTTCACGGAGACAGAATGTGCGGAAGCTTCAGTTCATCTGTTTTTAATCACAGGACGGATAATTACGGAGGCAGCGCAGAAAACCGTGCAAGATTTGCCTGTGAAGCTGTTTCCGCTGTAAGGGAGGCGCTCCCCGATATCCCCATTGACTTTAAACTGGCTGTACGACAGGAAAACCCGCATTACGGAAATGCAGGTGTCCTGGAAGAAGAAATCCCGGCCTTTGTTCCGATGCTTGAGGCGGCAGGTGTAACGAGCTTTCATGTAACACTGGCCAATCACTCCCGCCTTGAGGACACAATACCGCCGGCGGATCATCCTGAATTCAGTGAAGAGGGATGCTTTCTGAAATTTTGTGATGAGGTGAAGAAATATACAGATTTGCCGATCTGCGGCGTAGGCGGTCTCAGCAAGCCGGAGTTTATAAATACACAGCTTGAGACGGGACGCATCGACTGTGCGGCGATGAGCCGGCAGCTGATTGCCGACCCGGATTGGGTTAATAAAGTCCGCGAGAACAAGACGGAAGAAATTCACTGGTGTACACGCTGCAACAAAAAATGCCTTGGGGGTATGTACGAACACAAGGGTGTGCACTGCATTTATGAAGGAGAAAAATAAAATGAAATATGCAATCGTTTACAGCAGTCAGACAGGAAACACAAAGATGCTGGCGGAAAAAGTTAAAAATATTTTGCCTGACGGTGAATGTATTTATTTCGGCAGTCCGGATATTGCCGCATTGGAGGCCGAAAGAATTTATTTGGGTTTCTGGACAGACAGGGGCAGCTGCGATGGACAGACGGCTGATTTTCTAAAGAAATTAACTTCCCAGGAGCTCTTCCTTTTCGGGACAGCGGGTTTCGGAGAAAATCAGGAGTATTTCGATACGGTAGTAGAGCACAGCTGCAAAAATATGCCGAAGGGCGTGAAGCTGATTGGCAGCTTTATGTGTCAGGGTAAAATGCCCATGGAAGTTCGGCACCGCTATGAAAAAATGCAGGCCGGCGCAGTAATAGCGCCGAATGTTCAGGGAATGATTGATAATTTCGATAAGGCCTTAAGTCACCCGGATGCCTGTGATCTGGATGCACTCTGCCTGGCAGTTCGGCAGCATATGCCGATATAAGCGGCCTTGTTCTCAGTGAACATTTTTTGTAATCCGATCTATAGCTTCAAATAAAAATATAACGACAGCTGCAGGAAGGGTTTTGAACTGCAGCTGCCGTTATAGGTGGCACCTGAATCAAGCATTATCAAAAAATAAGGAAAAATAATGAAGAAATAGTTTAAACCGTGATTATTTTTAATGCTCAGTTTAGATGCCTTTGTAGGATAATCCCACTGTCTCAGTCTATCAGGGCTGAATTTAAATTACATGGACAAAACCTTGCGATTTCTGCCTGATCTGAAGTGTTAAGACCCGACCGGGCATTTTTATTTCATTTTTGTGCTTCTTAAAGTAATTAAAACCATATTTTAGAAGCTTTAATGCAATCAGAAACGCAATGAAAAAGCAAGATTTGAATTATATCTGATGTTTTATACAGTCACATTTTTGCCGGAATTAGGATTCTGTTTGAAGGAGGAAGTCAAATGAGAAAAAATGTAGAGTTGTTGAATATGAATTCTGCACTTCAAAACTGGCTTATCAAAAATTTAAAAAATGCTCCGCCTTCTCTGCCCGGTTCCGGCGAGTTGTGCAATGCGTTGGAAAATTTGTCACAGGGTGAAAGCTCCTCGCTTTTACTGAAATCAACGGATAGTCAGAAAACTGCAAAAACAGATGAGCAAATTGTATCGGGAGAGCTTACAATTCGGGCAAATTCCCGTCAGGTATTTCGGGCGGGGGAAGAGATACAGCTCACTCCCAAGGAATTTGATATACTCCAGCTTCTTGCCAGAAGTAAAGGGAAAGTATTTACAAAGGAAGAGATATACAATGCTGTGTGGGAGGGAGGCTATCTCCTTGATGACAGCAATATTATGGCATTTATAAGAAAAATCAGGAAAAAGATAGAACCAGATCCGGACAAACCGAGTTATATACTAACTGTTTGGGGAAAAGGGTATAAGTTCAGGAATACATAAATAAAGCAGGAGCCTCTCCATAATTCATGACATGGAGAGACTCCTGCTGTGTTGCATTATAAAAATTTACAAAGCTTGGCCTTCTTTAGTAGAAGTGCTGTTAATATATTTTTTTAACATCTTCAACTCCGCATCTGCTACAGAATTCCCGGATTTCGTCCTCATCCCTGATAAGCATATATTCCCGTAATCTGCCTGTTTTGATATTCTGGAATCCCGCAGTCTTCTCTCCCGTGCAAATACTGCAGCGCAGTACGGGCTCCTCATTTTCCCTGTCATAATCTATGGGCGGGGTTTCTTTTTTTCGCTTAAAGAACATGGTGCCATCCTCCTTAAACATGAATCATTTTTTCATTCAGCCTGATAGTCGGCGGCTGTAAGGCGCAGTTCCTTAGGAAAATAATCAAAATATAAATCTGTTATCCCCTTGAGAGAATGATATAATTTAGGCGAGTAATATCCAGCAACAGGGTCGTGGTCATGTCCGTCATCTATGCTGAGAGCAGCATATTCGGGACTGTACTCAGTGGCGAAAAATGATTCATATGAAAGTATTTCCATGCCGTCAAATTTAGGATTCACATCATAAATGTAACTGGATAAATCAATATCTTTTTCTCCATCCTCTAGACAATCTTCTTGGTAACGGAATTTATGATACGGTTCACACGGAACAGAGAAAATATGTGTGCCGGAAAAGAAGTCGCCTACGTCGTAGTATGTTTTATCTTCGCTTATTTTACTGTATGTTGTGGCGACTTTATATTCATCATCCTTTGTCCTGAAAATAAGCCAGTCAAAACTGTGTAAGTCAATATTTTCAGGGGCCGGGAGCGGATTCCCGTCGGAATCATAAATCGGCTCCGGAAGCCCCAGCTCAGCAGCCGCCGCAACGCGCTGCTCATCGGTGAGCGGACGGAGTATGTGGATGCCCATGTCCACTGCGTTCATCTGAAATTCAGGAGGAATTACATTTATGTACTTTTCAAAGAGCTCAGCGGTAGTAAACGAATAAGTATTAAAGTAATCCAGCCCTTCTTCGTAAGACAGATTATCAAAATTTATTATGGGGAAATATTTATCCAGGATGTCTTTATTTACGAACACATTTAAGCCTGTGAGTACCTCATAAATTTTATTGTTCATTTCTACCATGAAAGCTTTTTCATTGCGTATAATTTCCGCATCCTGAATTGCAGGATTTATACAATTTGTCTCAGACAGATTCAGAATATCCTTACAATCATACGGAGAATATGTATAGCTGTATAATTCTTTGCCGGAGAAAAGATCAACAACATGATGTACGGTTTCATGGTTTTCGTTTTCGTCATCTAGATAAAAACGTTCACTTGTAAATATAATTTTATTGCTGCCGTTTTTAAGCTTTAGCGCAAGCAGCCCCACGCTGTTTGTCTCATCGGACCCATGATGTACAACAAAATTTTCCCTGAGCTCAGACTCTTGTTCCGCTGTGAGCTCTTCCACTGCTTTCAGATGCAGATCCTGAGCATTCATCTGAAATTCATGGGGGACAATGTTTACATACATATTAAGAATTTCATTTTTGCTGAGGCAGAGGTTATTGAACAGTTCCGATTTTTCTTCTTCAGATAAGGAGCCGCCGGATTTATTCTTCCTTAGGATTTCTTTAAAATCGGGAGTAAATTTTTTTAATATATTTTTGTTTACCTCAATAGAAAGCTTAGGAAGTTCTATAGCAAGCCTTTTCCTTGCTTCAGCCATAAATATGAAGTTGCTGCTTATAAGCTCTGCATCCTGAAGCACGGGATTAATGTCATCTGCCACGGGAAAATAGTCACCGGGCTCATAGCTGTCAGAGGCGGGGACGAAACCGTAAAGCCTTATACCGGAGAAAAATTCATTGACAAAACCGTATTCGCCTTCATCAGTGATGTTTAAACCTGAAGTTCCGAAAATAAGCTTTTGACTGCCGTCCTTCAATCTGAATAAATACATTTCAACGCCATTGGTTTTATTTTCTCCATCAACTACGAGGAAATTATCCATAAGCTCGGCTTCCTGCTGCTCGGTAAGCTCCTCCATCCGGACTTTAGAGCTGTGAGTGACCGGTTCCGCGGCACTTCCACCCTGCCCGGATGCGGAAGAGCAGCCGCAAAGCAGAACGGACAGTATAACAGAAACTGTAATCAATAAGGAAATAAATCTTTTTGATAACATGTTATTTCTCTCCTCAGTGTAATTACAAACTCGGGTTAAAGACATTATAGCATGCGTGATATATAATTCAAAGATATTCAAAAATAAATCACAGATGAAGTATGTTTTCACGAATCAATCCCGGACTCATCATTTCACCAGTTCAGCTCAATGAAATAAAAGTTAGTTGATAATACTGCTGTTGGAGATTATTATAGATATCATACATGCAGATTATATTGATTGAAATTTTACTGTCTGAAAAAGGGTGATTTAAATTGAACTGGATGGAATGGCTGGATGATAATACGAGAAATATGCTTCGGTTTGAGCTGAGCCATACCCTGACAGATGAGCTGGCAAAAAGGCACTGGGGCGTTCTTAAGTCAAAGAAAGATTCTGAGCTTATCGAGTATTTTATTACTGACCTGCGCGGTCTCAGCTTGGCGATGGGTTTAATCAGATACACTTTAAAGAATTCTGGCGCAAGAGTTGTTTACCGCGGACAGGACAGAGATTATCCACTTCTTCCTAGCTTATACCGCACATGCAGAAGTTCAGAGGATATAGAGCTCCTTGAGGACAGACTGAAAGAAGTCCTTGATATAATATCCGATGAATTTTACCCGGAGGGAAGCTGCGAGGAGCGTGAGGCGGTTTGCCAGCACTATGGAATGCCCACCAGATTTCTGGATGTTGCAGATAATATACAGACTGCCCTGTGGTTTGCATATGACCGCACAACGGTTGATAAGGGCAGGGAAGTGTTAGATTCTGACGATGTGGGATACATAAATATTCTTGCTGTCCCCGATGATCCGAAACAGATAAAGGTGGTTGATTTAAGAGATCAGCCTTCAAAATTTCTGCGGCTGCACACTCAGCAGGCCTTTGCAATGAAAAAAGCTGCCCCGGGAAGAGATGACGGCCTTTTTAACCCCTATAATGCCGCAAAATTCTTGATTCCCAGAGATCTCCTGCGTCTGTGGAGCAATCATGATAATATTCCATATGAGTACATGTTCCCGTCAGAAAGTCTGGATGAAGGATTGAGATGCTGGGAAGCTTTGGAATCAAAGCTGAAAGAAAATGATATTGAACCGGAAAAATATTTAAAGCTGAATTTTAATTGATCCCCAATTTGCACAACTATGCTCAGAAAGTACACTCAAATAATTGCTGCACCCGGGCCTGACTCAAAAAATCTGGCCCGAGTGCATTTTTTCATAAAACCTCGGAGTATTTAAAAACAGCACGCGTTTAACAGGATTTTAACATCGGCTGCTGTATATTGGCCCTGCCTTAAAGGAGGTTGTAAATATGAATATTAAAAAAACAATTGCACTTATCTTTATTGTACTTTCTCTCACTGCTGTTCTTGCAGCCTGTGGAGATTCTCATGCAGCAGACAGTTCCGCCGAATCTGCTGAGTCAATCGAATCCTCAGATACAGCCCTTACAGATAATGAGCATTCAAACTCTGAGAACTCAGAAGAAGAGGAAAGCAAAAACATTGTGATTGACAGCAAGACCATACTTGGCGCCCCAATCAACAGCGAAGTATTTAAGGATAACGAGCTTACCCTGGTAAATATTTTTGCTACCTGGTGCGGCCCCTGTGTCGGTGAAATTCCGGATCTTCAGAAGATTTCTGCTGCAGACAACGGCTTCGGCGTGATAGGTATGGTTGCTGATACATTCGATTCCAAAACCGGTGAGATCAGTCAGGAAGCGGTGGAAACTGCAAAGGAAATTGCTGAAAAAACCGGCGCCGAATATCCTTTTATAATCCCGGATTCTTTCTTCATGGAGAACACTCTCAATAATGCTGCGGCACTGTTTCCCATATCCTTTATCGCCGATAAAGACGGCTTAATTGTTCAGGGCCCTATTGGAGGTGCTCACTCTGAAGAGGAATGGCTGCAGATCCTTAATGACGCCCTGGAATCTTTAAACAAGTAAAATGAGCAGGATTAATATTAAGCCTCTTCTGCTGGCTGCTGTGGCTGTCATAATGATATACGCAGGAGTCCGCAGGGGAGAGATGAAAACGGTCCGAACCAAAGCCGCGGCCATATGTATGGAGTGTATTGGAATTGGTTAAATCAAAATTCAACAAAATCAGAACTGCAGTTCAGTTTATATGGACGTTTGTAACCAACAGCTATTTAATCGGCTTTGCCAAAGGGAATATATATTCGGGGTCTCTTAAAAATCTGTGCGTCCCGGGCCTTAACTGCTATTCCTGCCCGGGAGCCAGAGGCGCCTGTCCAATAGGCTCTCTGCAGGCAGTTATAGGAAGCTCAAAGTACCAGGTCGCTCTGTATGTCTCGGGAATAATAATGCTTTTCGGGGCAATTATGGGCCGTTTTACCTGCGGATGGCTCTGCCCTTTCGGACTGCTGCAGGATCTGGTTCATAAAATCCCGTTCCCCAAGAAATGGAAGGCATTTAAAGGAGACAGGCTCCTGCGCTGGCTGAAGTATATTATACTGGCAGTGTTTGTAATTCTGCTGCCCATGTTTGCGGTGGACATAATGGGGCAGGGCGCTCCGTATTTCTGCAAATATATCTGCCCTTCAGGTATTTTTCTGGGCGGCATCCCACTGGTAGCTTCAAACCCTATGCTGCGGGACGCAGTGGGGTTCCTCTTTACCTGGAAAACTGTAATTTTAGCAGCTGTTATTTTGCTTTCAGTTATAATCTACCGCCCTTTCTGTAAATATATTTGCCCGCTTGGTGCAATTTACGGCCTGTGCAATCGTTTCAGTGCCCTTAAAATTACAATAGACAGTGAAAAATGTGTCTCCTGCGGAAAATGCGGCAGGGTTTGTCAGATGGGTGTTGATCCACTCAAGAATCCCAACAGTGCAGAATGCATACGATGCGGAAAATGTATGGACAACTGTCCCACGCATGCAATACATTTTGAATTTCTTAAGAAGAAAAAATAAATTTTCTTCTTTCAGCAGGATATTATTTTGTATTGTCTTGGGCATATTCATTATGCTATACTGAGGCGAATTGGAGGAATCCGCATGAGAATTCTGATTATAGAAGATGAGGAAGAACTTCGCCTTGACCTGCAGCTCGGTCTGAAGACCATGGATTATGCAGTGGATACTGCTGATGACGGATTTAAGGGCCTGACCATGCTGGAAGAAAACAGCTATGATCTTTTAATACTTGATCTCAATCTGCCGGAAATTGACGGTATGGAAGTCCTGCGGCGTCTTAGAAAAGAGGACCGGAATATCAAAATCCTCATTCTCTCTGCAAGAGATGCCGTGGAAGACAGAGTGGCAGGGCTTGATACAGGGGCAAATGACTATCTTGTTAAGCCCTTTCATTTTGCTGAGCTTCTGGCCAGAATCCGCGGGCTTCTGCGGAGAAATTTTGAAACAGCTTCCAATATTATCTCCTGCCGCTCGGTAACGCTTGACCGCAGCAGCCATGAAGTTAGAGCAAATGGGAATACTGTGGAACTGCGCCCGAAAGAATATGGCATTCTTGAGTATCTTATGAGCAACGCCGGCCGATATGTCAGCCAGGAAGAACTGCTGGAACACATCTGGGACGAAAATGCAGATCCGTTTACCGGTTCAGTGAGAGTTTATATGTCCTATCTCAGAAAGAAACTGGCTCCTTTCCTTAATGGGGAGACGCTTATAGAGTCAGCTCCCACTAAGGGATATATAATACGAAATGAGGAGAACAGATGAAGTTAAAAACCAGAATCGCAGTGCTTACCTCGGCAGTACTTCTGCTGTGCTGCATTTTGCTGTTCTGCTGGGCAAGCATGTCCACAAGAACAATGGTTAAAAATATTCGTCTGCTTGAAGACCAGAAATACGCAAGACTGCAGAGTATTGAGCTGCAGGAACAGCTTAACATGCAGAGGCTTTTGGCAGGCCTCTGCACTGTGGTACTTATTGGCGGGGGAGTATCCTATTGTGCGGCGGATATTGCGCTTAAGCCTGTACGCAGAATGACCGGCGTTATACGGGACTACAAATCGGGGGATTTGAAATCTGAAATTCCGCTGCCGTCTGTAAAAGATGAAGCCTACGACCTGATTTTGGCCTTTAATCAGATGACAGGCAGGCTGAATCAGGCCTTTGAGAGGGAGAAAAGAGTAACTGCCAATATAGCCCATGAGTTCCGCACACCGCTTGCCGTGCTGATGACAAAGTACGAAGTGCTGGAAATAACAAATCCGGTATCAATGGAGCCATACAGAAAAGCCATAGAGGTCTCAAAGGAAAAGGTTGAATATCTTTCCGATATAACCACAAAACTCCTGTCGCTTTATCGTGATACGCTTGAGGACAACAGGGAAGTATTTGATTTAAAAGATATGCTGCAGAATATTTTGAAAGAATTCAGAGATATTGCGGCTAAAAGCAATATTAGTCTTATCTTAAACTGTCCGGAACTTAAAATCTGTGCCGACCCCGTACTTCTGCGGCAGATGATAAGCAATTTTATAGATAATGCCATTCGATACAATACTTTAAACGGAAGTGTGTCGGTTGAAGTTTTAAGAAAACCATGCGGAATAAAATTTAAAATTACAGATACGGGCATCGGCATTTCAGATGAGAATAAAACTATGCTTTTTGAACCGTTTTACCGTGTCGAAAAATCAAGAAGCCATCAGCACGGCGGAACGGGCCTTGGCCTTGCATTTGCAAAAAATGTAGTTGAATTGTACAACGGGGAAATCGAAGTACAGGATAATTGCCCTCAGGGATGCATATTTACAATCAGAATGCAGATGATGATTTGCAATAATGCAACCACCTGAAAGTCAAAGTGTCAGAGTGAGCTTATACTCCGGTGTTTTTGTGCTGCAGGGCATGAAAAAATCAGAGCAGGATGACCCACTCTGACACTTTCAAAAATATAAAAGCCCTGAAACCGTTGATATTACAGGCTTTTCGACAAAATAAAATGAACCCGGACTTAATACCTCATCGTATCAAATCCGGGTTCTTTTATGGTCGGAGCGGGGAGATTTGAACTCCCGGCCTCTTGGTCCCGAACCAAGCGCGCTACCATCTGCGCTACGCCCCGATATTACACATTTATTATCATATGCCCCGAGAGCTTCTATATTATAGTTACAGGAGAACATATTGTCAAGTAAAAAAGCCCGGGAATAAAATCATTCAGCATGAAATATTTTATTAGCAGGGGTGATATGAATTTGAAAAAAAGCTGCTGTGTACTGCTTACGGCTGCAGTATGTATTGCACTTGCCATACTGCGCTTTGCCTTCCCGGCAGTGAGAGAAAATGTGAAAAACGAGATTAAAACTGCCATTGGTTTCAATCCGGGGGAGCCGGAACTCCTGGAAAGTATAGGCACTGACCTTAGCAATATAGGCCTGCATGCGGCAATTGTAAAAGCAATAAAATATAGTTCACAGGGTAAAATCTACCCTGTGTTCGGAGATAACATTTGCAAAAGTGAAAATTAGAGCATGGATATTGATTTATTTCATACCAAGATAAGAATAAGTCCGGTCGCTTTGATTATTTTTGCATTAATTTTCTATATTGTCGATATTACAACCTTTCTGGCATTTATACTCGCTGCGGCAGTCCACGAGCTTGGACATATTGCGGCAATTAAAGCTCTGGGATTTAAATTTGACCGTCTTACTTTTGGTATTTTTGGACTCTGCATCGACTACTCCGGCGCTGCCCCCGAGTTGTATCACGGGGCGGCTGCATTGGCTGGTCCTATCGCGGGGATTATTCTGGCTTATGCTTTATCAGCATTGTCAAATTATTTTATATCAGATTTCCCAGAGCTTGCTTCGGGGATGAGTCTTATGTTTTCTTTGTTTAACCTTTTACCTGTTCTTCCGCTCGACGGCGGAAGAATCCTTTTAAGCTTCTTTTCATATATATTCGGATACGCACGGGGACTGAGAGCAGCCGGCTGGGTCAGTGCAGCGGCGGCTTTTTCTATTTTTGCCGTCGGACTAATTTTAAGCATAAAAGGCAGGGGCGCTGCTGTACTCCTCTTTAGTTTTTGCCTTTTGGCAGAGCTGTATATTGAGAAGGTATTGTAAAAAAATAAAAATTATTATATTATAAGAGGATAAAGAAATGAAACTGGAGAGTGCCATGAATAAGACTCTAAAGCGCATTTTACCCCGTGTACAGAAACCGGCCAGATACACCGGCGGTGAGTATAATCAGATAATCAAGGATAAGGAAAAAATTGATATTCGTCTTGCATTTTGCTTTCCCGATACATATGAGATAGGCATGTCCAACCTTGGCATGAGTATACTTTATCACACAATGAACAGTCTCAATTTCGTATGGTGTGAGAGAGTTTTTGCCCCCTGGGGTGACATGTATGAGGAAATGAAGAAAGCAAAACTGCCCCTTTATGCCCTGGAAAGCGGAGACAGTATCAGTGAATTTGACGCCGTGGCATTTTCTGTAGGCTATGAGATGGCATATACAACTGTACTGGATATGCTGGATATGTCCGGCATCCCTCTCCGCAGTGCGGACAGGCCGAACCTTCTGCCTCTTGTATTTGCGGGCGGTTCCGCCGCCGTGAATGCAGAGCCCATGGCCCCCTTTATGGACCTTTTCATGGTCGGCGAAGGGGAGGAGATGAACAATGAGCTTCTGACACTTCTGCGAAGGGCAAAGGCGGAGAAATGGACAAAAAAAGAATTCCTTCTGAAAGCTTCTGAGATACAGGGGGTCTATGTTCCTTCCCTGTATGATGTCGATTATAATGAGGACGGCACGGTAAAATCCATAACTGCCAAAGAGGGCGCTCCTGCAAAGGTGACCAAGCGGATTATAGAGGACCTTGATTCTGCACCTTATCCAACAAGTCCGGTTGTTCCGTCCACTGAGGTTGTCCATGACAGGGTCTGTCTTGAGCTCTTCCGGGGCTGCGTCAGGGGATGCCGGTTCTGTCAGGCAGGACATATATACAGACCTATAAGATCAAAAAAGTGCGAAACCCTTGTAAAGCAGGGGATTAAGACACTAAAAAATACGGGCTATGAAAATGTCACACTGCTTTCTCTGAGCACCAGCGACTACAGAAAGCTGCCGGAGCTCTGCGACGGCCTGCTTGAGTACTGCGAGCCCAAGAGCATCGGGCTTTCACTTCCTTCGCTCAGGGCGGATAATTTCTCCATGGAGATTATGGAGCGGCTGCAGAAGGTAAGGAAAAGCGGCCTCACGTTTGCAGTTGAGGGCGGCAGCCAGCGCCTAAGGGATGCAATAAATAAAAATGTAACCGAAGAGGACCTTCTCAACACCTGCCGCATAGCCTTCGAAGGAGGCTGGAACAGTATAAAACTTTATTATATGCTCGGCCTGCCTACTGAGACGGATGAGGATATACTTGGCATTGCGGAGATGGCAAACAAGGTGCTCCACTGCTGGCGGCTTTATGCGAAAAACAAGAACAGGGGAGTTAAGATTACAATTTCCACCTCATGTTTTATCCCAAAGCCCCACAGTCCTTTCCAGTGGGAACCTCAGATAAGCATTGATGAATATCTCCGCAGAGTAAATCTGCTGCGCAGTCATCTGGTTGCCAGAAATGTGGTATATAACTGGCACGATGCCGAGACGAGCCTCATTGAGGCGGTGCTCTCCAGGGGGGATCGTAAGGTCGCCGATGTAATAGAGGAGGCATGGCGCTCCGGTGCCAGGCTTGATGCCTGGAATGATTATTTTTCATTTGAGCGCTGGACCAAAGCCTTTGAAAAATGCGGAATCGACCCCGCTTTTTATGCAAACCGTGAACACAGAACCGATGAGTTGCTGCCGTGGGATATGATAGATGTAGGTGTACGCCGTGAGCATCTAATTCACGAGCGTAATCAGAGCATAAAATCCCTGCTTTCTCCGGACTGCCGCAAACAGTGCTCGGCCTGCGGGGCGGCAAAACTATTGAAAGGGGGCCGCTGTGATGGATAAGCTGCGTTTAAGATTTAGAAAAATTAAAAGAGCTGTATATATTTCCCATCTTGACCTGATGCATACCTTTCAGCGCGCTTTTTCAAGGGCCGGATATGAATTGAAATATTCCGAGGGCTATAATCCCCATCCTCAGATATCAATTGCCCTTCCGCTCTCTGTGGGTGTTTCCAGCCTGTGTGAGATAATGGACTTCAAAATGAAGGAAGATGTTGATCTCAATAAGCTACCGGACAGACTAAACAGCGTGATGCCGGAGGGGATAGAGGTCATTGAAGCATACGAGGCTCAAAACAAGGTTAAAGGGCTGAAATGGCTTGAAATTTCCGGCATGTTCGATTACGACAACAGAGACCCCGAGACGATGAAGCCTGCCCTTGATGATTTCTACTCACAGGATGAGATTGTCATCAGCAAAAAGACAAAACGGGGGATCGGGGAGACAGATATCCGCCCATCTGTAAGAAATATTGACTTCAAAGCTGTTCCCGGCGGTGTTGAACTCCATGCCATGATTTCTGCTCAGGAGCCTACACTGAATCCTGAGCTGCTCGCAGATGCTCTGAGGCAGAAGAAACCGGAGATTGCCCCTGACTTTGCGGAATTTGTAAGAATTGAAACTTTCAGCGCAGACGGAGATATATTCCGTTGAAGTTTGAGCAAAGAACTGCATCAGCCCTGATGAAACCGGAAAACCGTAAGAAAGCGTAAAATAATGTGATATTTGGACACTTTATAATAAAAATAAAAAGTCCTTGCATAATTCTCTGATTTATGCTAAACTATCATAGCTTTGCGGGTTATGACCCCAGGCAGAGAAAGGCGGTCCGCTGTCGAGACACTTATGTGCCCGCCGATATAGAACGTCTATATATAAGGAAGGATTAGATTATGGATCTGGTCAAAATTCTCAGTGAGAAGTATATGAAGAGCGAGCTGCCCGAGATGAACGTCGGTGACACTGTCCGTGTCATGGTTCTTGTCAAGGAAGGCAACCGCCAGCGCACCCAGGCTTTTGAAGGCACAATCATTGCCAAAAAGCATGGCGGCATCAATGAGACTATCACCGTGCGCCGTATGTCCTACGGTGTCGGCTGCGAGAAGGTATTTCCCGTACATTCTCCCTCAATTGTCTCTGTTGCCACTATCCGCCGTGGTAAGGTTCGCAGGGCAAAGCTTTATTATCTGCGTGACCGCGTCGGTAAGAAGGCAAAGGTCAGAGAGCGCGTATAAGCTTAATGACGAAAATGAATGGCGTCTTTTAATAAAGATTGCCATTCATTTTGTTTTCTGCAGGTAAAATGGGGGTAGAAAATGGCTGACAATAAATCAATAAAGCAGATTTTTAAAAATTACTGGCTGTTTGCACTTGTCGTTTTACAGCCGCTGCTGGATATAGTGGCTTTCTGGACGAGCAGCGAAACCGGAACCATAGCCGGCTATATACGGCTGCTGTTCATGCTGATTTTACCGGTCCATCTGCTTTTTACCTGCAAGGACAAGAAGCGCTTTATTGCTTCCATGGGGATAATAGCCCTTTTGGCCCTGCTGCATGTGGGAAACCTGTGCCGCGTCGGTTATATAAATTTTTTCAGTGATATAAAAAATATGGCACGAATTATTTATATGCCGGTGATGGCAGTGTGTCTCTGCACTTATGTCAGGGATGAGAGAATGAAAAAGCAGGCTTTAAACGGGATCCTTGTGAATGCCGTAATCATTGCCCTTGTGATCATCATTTCCTATTTGACGGACAGCTATAATCCGACCTACGGCTACGGGCTTGGGACTTCAGCCTGGGTTACCGATGAAAACAGATGCACACACAGTGTAATTCTTTCCTGCCTTTCGGTCTTCGGAATGTGGTACGGGCTGAATTCAAAGCGCAGCTATGCTTCTTATATCATACCAGCGGCTGTCTTTGTCTTTGCGGTTACAAATGGTACTTCTTCCTGTTATCTTACTGCACTGGCCTGTTTCGGCGGTTATGCATTTTTTATGATTTTTCGCCGTCGTGTCAGGGGTGAGAGGCTGTGCCGCGCCGAAAAGTTTGTTGTAATCTATCTTGCATTACTGTTTGTCATTGCTGTTGCAATTTATCCGGAAACTCCCCATGCAAAAATTGTGGCGATTGAGAGAGAAGCAGCTAACAAGGGGCAGAATAATCTTGAGAAAGAACTCCTTGCCCTGGGGTACGATGTGCGCAGTATGAGCCCGGAGGAAAGGATGAATGAACCTGTCGTAAGAGAGAAAATGGCTGAGTTCTATACCAAGACGATATACGGCGGGGCACCGGGGCTTATTGAGAGTTTTGATGTTTACCGGATTATGAAGGCCTATAATATGACTACAAACGCCTCAAAAATAGCCGACGTCCGGAGAATGAAAAGAGTGAACGCCAAACTTATCTGGGAGGACAGCGATTTTCTCACGAAGCTCACAGGTTTTGAATTCGCAAGGGTTGACTGGCCCGGAGATTCCCTTGATCTTGAGAACGACTGGCATGCGATATTTTATTATTACGGTGTGATTGGCCTTGCAGCTTATGCAGCGTATATTCTCTACTTCTTCTTCCTTGTGCTGAAGAAATTGAAAAAAAATTTCAAGTCTAACATGACTCTTTATAACTTTTGCCTGCTGCTGTGTCTTTTGTTGCTGCTTGGCCTTGCCCATTTCTCGGGGGCCCTGCTGAAAAGACCGAATTCTTCAATCTATCTTGCCCTTGTGCTGGCACTGCTCAACTATCAGACAAGATTCAGTCCTGAGGGCGAAACGGCTGCAGGAGGTTTGCAATGAAACTGAGTGTCATTATTCCAGTCTATATGGCTGAGAATTATCTAAAGGAATGTGTGGACTCAATTCTTGGTCAGACCATGAAGGATTTTGAAATAATTCTTATAAATGACGGTTCCCCAGATGGTTCGCAGAAAATAATAGATAAATATGTCGCAGAGTATCCCCAAAAAATATCTTCTCTCACTATTGACAACGGAGGGCAGGGGAGAGCACGAAATTTCGGAATAGATATGGCCAAAGGTGAATATCTCAGCTTTGTTGACAGCGACGATTATCTTCTGCCGGATTGCTTTGAACTTATGTGCGGAGCGGCAGATAAGAATTCTGCAGATGTAGTGGTCTGCGATATTGAAAAAAGCTTTGATGACGGGAGAAGTGAATATGTAAAGTCTGCTTTGCAGGACTCGCCGCTTGCCTCAGCCGGTTCATCAAGCAACAAAATATTCAGGCGCAGCCTTGTGGGAGACATAAGATTTCCCGTCAATGTCTGGTATGAAGACTTTTCTTTCTCCGCCAAGCTTTTAATGAAGAGCAGGAAGACTGTTTTTGTAGATAAGGCCCTGTATATCTACCGCTGCGGTCAGAGTTCAACCATGCACAATAATAATTCTCTTAAAAACCTTGATATAATAAAGGTTATGCAGGATATTCATGATTTTGCCATCAATGAGAACTGCCCTGAGGATTTTGATTTTCTCCTGATAAATCATGTGCTTCTTGATTCGATTAAACGAATTGCGGCGCAGAAGTCAACAGATCGGGCACTCGTGCTCAGAACTCTGCGGAGCTATGTGAAAAAGAATATTCCCAGGCTTTCGGAGTGTGAGAGTTTTAAAAAGGAATCCTCAAACCGCCGCCTGATTATGTATCTCAACTATCACGGCCTTGTAAAGCTCTCGCTGCTAATATTAAAAATTAAAGAACACATTTAGGCAGTTTCCCAGTATTTTCTGTTGGCAGTAATCTTTCAAGAATTGCTATTCTTTACTTACTACAAATTACAAATATCATCTTATAAAATAAAACCTGTATCTCGGGGGAGATACAGGTTTTATTATTTGCCTTTTATTAAATTATTAAGCTTCATTACAAGATGCAGGGTCAGACGCATTTTGTGGATAATCAGAAAATGCAGGAATTTAAACTTAAAAGGCATTGATTTTATATATGGATTCTCCCTGTAATCCGGGAACTTTCGAATGTAGTCTTCCAGAAGCCTGTCCTGAACATCACTTCTCATATCAGCGAGATTGACCCGGGTTGAGCTGGTGAGCAGCTGATTATAAAATGCAGAGTACTCAAGCTGTGGCTTGTATTTTTCAAACAGCCCCTTTTCTCTGTAGGCATTCAGCATTGCATCCACCGCGGGAATTATTTCAATGTTGCGGGCAGTATTTTTGTTGTTTGTTATGGAACCGGATCGCTGCAGATAATTATGCCACGGCTTGTGGACTGAATACATCTTTCCCGCAAGGGTATAGAGCTTGGGAGTGACATACATATCCTCATACCATACACGCCCGGGATAGGAGACGGAGTTGTCCTTAAAAAGAGAGAGGCGGTAGATTTTATTCCAGGCAGACGGCAGTTCGAAGATAAGCTCCGGAAAGCCTTCAAGGGTAAATTCCCCTTCTATTTGGCAGCCATGCATATATTTTAACAGTTTCCCTTTCTCGTTGACAGACCTTATATCAAAAAAGCATATATCAAAGTTTTCTGAAAGTATGTCCATAATTTCCGGCACGGCATTCTCCGAGAGGTAGTCATCACTGTCAAGAAAAGCAATATATTCGCCACGGGCAGCAGCAATTCCCACGTTTCTTGCAGCACCAAGACCGCCGTTTTCCGTAGTTATGACACGGATAAGGGACGGATACTTCTTTTCATAGTCAAGGCAGATTTCACCGGAGCTGTCTGTAGAGCCGTCATTTACAAGTACTATCTCATAATCTTCAAGCTCGGGATAAATTATTGAATTGAGGCATTTTGGGAGATATTTTTCAACATTGTAAACAGGCACCATAATTGTAAGCTTTGGCATAGCAGCACCTCCAGATTTGGTCGTATTTATTCTACCATAGGCGGGCAAAGCTTTCAAGAATCAAAAAGCTTGATTAAATCATGCTCAATGGTGTATAATACAACGATAAAATGAAATGAAAGTCATTGTATAATGAATGGAGCATATTATGAGCAGGAAAAAAAGAAGATTAAGTCCCGAAGAAATTGAGGAACAGGAGATTGCAAGCCGCAGAGAGGCCTATGACTGGATTCACTGCCTTATAAGCGCACTGATAGTTGCTGTAGTCCTTTTCGTCTTTTTTATAAGAGTTATAGATGTAAGCGGTACCTCAATGAATCCAACTCTGAATAATCAGGATAAAATGCTGGTGTCAGGGCTCTTTTACAAGCCAAAAGCTGGAGATATAGTTGTCTTTAAAAAAGATGAGTATGATCCCGACAAGGCCCTTGTGAAGCGTGTGATTGCCACCGAGGGTCAGGAAATAAATATAGACTTTGACAGGGGCATAGTTTACGTAGACGGTGAAGCCCTTGAGGAGGACTACATAAGCGAGCCCACGACTACAAAAATTGATTTTATCGGGCCCAGAACAGTACCGGAGGGCTGCGTCTTTGTCATGGGTGATAACCGGAATATGTCTACAGACAGCCGCAAGGAAGAAATAGGCATGGTTGACAACAGACTTATAATCGGACGCGTTTACTGTGTGCTGTTTCCTTTGAGTTCTTTCGGATGGGTTAAGTAATGGAGAGAGATTCAGACTACGAAAAAATGAATATACAGTGGTTTCCGGGCCATATGACCAAGGCACAGCGGATGATTGAGGAGAATTTGAAGCTTGTCGACGCTGTGTGTGAGATCGTGGATGCCCGTATCCCCGGGGCCAGCAGAAACCCGGATATAGACAAACTGGCTGCAGGGAAACCGAGGCTTATAATTCTGAATCGCATAGATCTTGCCGACGCAGAGATTACCGCCGCCTGGAAAAGATATTTTGAGGCTCAGGGACTGCCGGTTCTGGAGACCGATGCCAGAAGCGGCAGGGGAGTGAGACAGTTTGCCCCGCTTGTGAAAAAACTTTTGGCAGATAAGATCAAAGAATATGAGAATAAGGGTCAGACCGGCAGAACCCTGCGGGTCATGGTTTTGGGAATCCCCAATGTGGGCAAATCCACATTTATAAATAAGGTTGCCGGACGCAGGGCCGCTGCAGCCGGTGACAAACCGGGTGTCACAAGGGGCAGACAGTGGATAAGTATTGACCGCTCTCTGGATTTGCTGGATACCCCCGGCATACTCTGGCCGAAGTTTGACAGTCAGGAGACAGGGGAACTGCTTGCCATTACAAACGCTATTAAAAGTGATGTACTGGATAAGGAGACTCTGGCGGCGAATTTTATGCTCCGGCTGAGAGATATGTATCCCCAGGCGCTGAAAGACCGCTATAAATTCGAACCTGATCCCGAGGCCAATGGTTTTGAACTTTTGGAGACCGCGGCAAAAAGACGTGGATTTCTCCTCTCCGGCGGGGAATATGACACAGAACGCATGGCGAATACTCTGCTGGGAGAATACCATGAGGGCAAACTGGGCCGGCTTTCTCTGGAGCTGCCAAATGAGTGAGCTCTGGACCCTGGAGGATGAGATATATGACTCCGGATTTGATATTTTATGCGGTGTTGACGAGGCCGGACGGGGCCCGCTTGCGGGGCCTGTATATGCGGCGGCCGTGATTCTGCCGAGAGACCTGGAGATTCCGGGCCTGAACGATTCAAAAAAGCTCTCTGCCCATAAAAGGGATGAGCTATTTGAAAAGATATGCGATAAAGCCCTGAGCTTTGGAATTGCCTCTGCCGATGTTGAAGAGATTGAGAGAGAGAACATTCTCGGTGCAACCATAATCGCAATGAACAGGGCGATTGGGAAGCTGAATATAAGGCCGCAGCTGGCTCTCATTGACGGCAACAGAAATAAGGGTATAGCGGTAAACAGCCGCTGTATTATAAAAGGAGATTCACTCTGCGCCGATATTTCGGCTGCATCCATTCTTGCAAAGGTCAGCCGTGACAGATATATGCTGAAAATGGCTGAGCTTTACCCGCAGTACGGTTTCGAAAAACACAAGGGCTACGGCACAAAGCTGCATTATCAGGCTTTGAGAGAATACGGGCCTTCACCAATTCACAGGAAACGCTTTTTGAGGAAGATGCACTGATGAATAAAAGCTCCCTTGGTAAATACGGCGAAAGAGTGGCTGCAGAATTTCTCAGCCGCAACGGTTATAAAATTATAGATATGAATTATTCCTGCCGTTTCGGAGAGATTGATGTAATTGCCGCAAGAGAAAATTTTATTGTATTTGCAGAAGTTAAGCTGCGGAAAAATTCAAATTTTGCCGAGGCGCGGGAGTTTGTCACTTACAGTAAGCAGCAGCGAATTATTAAAACTGCGCTGATTTGGCTGGAAGAGAATGACTGCTGCCTGCAGCCGCGTTTTGATGTTATTGAGATTTACGCACCCAACGGTGCGGAGGGAGATTTTAAACTTAACCATATAGAAAATGCTTTTATGTAGAATCTCATCAAAAAGAGATGATGAGATTCATGATGCTTAATCTGAGGCTGTACCTCTGGGAGAGAAGGTGGAGCAGTAGGTTTCACCCTTTGTGCATGCCTTCTCGTTCTGGACAGTTATTTTTGCGGCGTTGCATTTACAGTCAATTGTGTTGTATTTGCAGTTTGTCACATCGCATACCACTCCCGGATTGTCCAGACATCTTTTCTTTTCAATCATTTTTTGTACCTCCCTCATTTTGAGCTTGCAGTTCTAGTTTTTACATTTTAAGTTTTGATATTCGGAGTAAATTATGGCTTTATATGCAATCGGAGATACTCATTTATCCTTTGCCAAGAATAAACCAATGAATATTTTCGGTGATAACTGGGAAAATCATCCGGAAAAATTAAGGGAAGGCTTTTCAGTACTCAGCCCTGATGATGTCTGTGTCATATGCGGGGACATAAGCTGGGGCATGGGCCTTGAGGAGGCTGGGCCCGATTTTCTGTTTATAAATTCTTTGCCCGGGAAGAAAATCATTCTCAAGGGCAACCATGACTACTGGTGGAATACATCTGCAAAGATAAAAAAGTTCTTTTCAGATAATGAGATAGATACAATAGATATACTGCACAATAATTCTTTCCGCTACGGCGACTATGCTTTGTGCGGGACGAGAGGCTGGTTTTATGAGGAGGAAAAAGGCGGTGAGCACGATAAAAAGATAATGCGCAGAGAAGTGATGCGTCTGGAGGCTTCACTTAAGTCGGCAGGTGATGCTAAGAAAATTGTTTTTCTTCATTATCCGCCCATATACATGAATTACCGCTGCGAAGAGATCCTGAATCTGCTGAAGGCCTACGAGGTCCGGCTCTGCTGTTACGGACATATTCACGGCAAAGGCTGCAGGTTTGCCTTCAACGGCTGGCAGGGCGGCACTGAATTTAAGCTGGTATCTGCTGATTTCGTAAATTTTACGCCGGTCAGATTGATCAGTTAATACAATATTTACGATTTGCTGCGATTTTATTATTGATTTTAGTGGTGTTATCTGGTAGTATACTACAGGTTATGCACATATAGAGGAGGAAATCAAATATGATTGTCAAGAATGTTGAAAAGAAAGAAAATAATACAGCAACATTTCAGGTAGAATCCGACAAGGCGGAGTTTGAAACCGCGGTCAACAAGGCTTACCTGAAAAATAAGCACGATATATATATCCCTGGATTCCGTAAGGGCAAAGCCCCCCGTGCAGTTGTAGAGGGTATGTACGGCGCAGAGGTCTTTTATCAGGATGCCATCGATGACATGGCCGGCGGTGCCTTTGAGTTCGGCCTTAAGGAGTCCGGACTTAAGATAGTCGGTACACCCAGCATTTCTGATTTGAAAGTCACTGATGAGCGCACAGTGGAATATACTTTCTCCGTCTCTCTCTACCCCGAGGTTACTCTGGGTGAGTACAAGGGCCTTGAGGCAGAAAAGGACGAGGTTAAGGTCTCCGATGAGAGCGTTGAGAATGAACTCCAGAGTGTCCGCCGCCGTGACGCCCGTATGATCACCGTTGAGGACCGGGCAGCACAGATGGGTGATACTGTAAAGATCGATTTTGACGGCTACCTTGACGGCAAGCCCTTTGAGGGCGGCAAGGCCAGCGATTATCCTCTGGAGCTGGGCTCCAATTCCTTCGTTCCCGGCTTTGAGGAGCAGGTCGTGGGTATGAAACTGAATGAGGAGAAGGACCTCAACATCACTTTCCCCGAGGATTATGTTGAAAATCTGGCAGGCAAGGATGTCGTCTTCAAGGTAAAGCTCAACGCTATTTCCTTCCCTGAGCTCCCTGAGCTGGATGACGAGTTTGCAAAGGATGTCTCCGAGTTTGACACTCTTGATGAATACAGGGCCGATATACGCAAAAAGCAGGAAGAGAATATGCAGAATCAGGCAGATTCCAAATTCCACGCCGAGATTCTCAAAAAGGCCTGTGACAACATGACCGTCGATATTCCCGAGGTTATGATTAGCGAGAAGACTGAGGAGATTATCCGCAACTATGCCGCCAACTTCGGCATGACCGACAGAAGCGTCCCCATGGAGAAGCTCACCCAGATGATGGGTCTTGACGATGAGGCCATAAAGAACAATGTCCGTCCTGCAGCTGAGTTCCAGGTGAAGTCTGACCTTCTTCTGGATGCAGTTGTCAAGGCTGAAAAGATTGAGCCCACCGATGAGGACTGCGAAGAGTATGTCAAGAAAATTTCCGAGTCTGTCAACTCCAAGCCTGAGGACATTGTGAAGTACTTCGGCATGGAGTATATCAAGGAAGAGTACAGCCGTGAGAAGGCGAGCAACATAATTTACGACAGTGCTGTAGTTGCAGAAGCAAAGCCTGTAAAGAAGACAAGAGCCAAGAAAGCAAAGCCCGCCGAGGACAGTGCAGCTTCAGCTGAAGCTGATTCTGAAAAGGCTGAGGCAAAGCCAAAAGCAAAGAAGACAACCAAGGCCAAGGCCGAGAAGGCTGAGGAGCCTGCAAAGGCAGATAAGACCGAGTCCGATGCTGAGGCAAAGCCCAAGACCACCAGAAAAAAAGCAGCTCCCAAGGCCAAAAAGACTGAAGAAAAGGCCGAGGAGAAAGCTGAATAATTCCCGGAGATTAAGGATATGCTCTCTTGGATGCTGATATTTTAAAGGAGAGTTTAATACAATGAGTTTAGTACCTTATGTTGTAGAACAAACAAGCCGCGGTGAGCGTTCATATGACATCTTTTCACGGCTGCTGAACGACAGAATTGTAATGCTGTCTGAGGAAGTTAATGATACCACTGCAAGTCTTGTGGTGGCGCAGCTTCTCTATCTGGAAGCTCAGGACCCTGATAAGGACATACAGTTTTATATCAACAGTCCCGGAGGCAGTGTGACCTCAGGCCTTGCGATATACGACACCATGCAGTACATCAAGCCTGATGTTTCCACAATCTGCATTGGCATGGCCGCTTCTATGGGTGCCTTCCTGCTGTCCTCCGGCGCGAAGGGTAAACGCATAGCCCTGCCAAATGCCGAAATAATGATTCACCAGCCCTCGGGCGGAAGTCAGGGGCAGTGCACCGACATTCAGATTCAGGCTGAGCAGATATTGAAGATCAAGCAGAAGCTCAATGCCATCCTTGCCGAAAATACCGGAAAGACCATTGAGGTTATTGAAAAAGACTGCGAGAGAGATCACTTCATGACTGCTGAGGAAGCCAGAGACTACGGCCTTATTGACAAGGTCATTTATAAACGCTGAATTTAGGGATTTTATGGGGGAACATCAGTTCCCCCATACTTTTAATCAGTCTGCAATTTTAAGGAGTTTTGTATGGCAAAAATTGATGATAAAAAGAGTATCAGATGCTCATTCTGCGGTAAGCCGCAGTCTATGGTCAACCGCCTCATAGCAGGTAACGGCAGTTATATCTGTGATGAATGCGTGCGTATGTGCGCGAGTATTATAGATGAAATACCTTCAAATGCCCCTGTTGAGGGTTATGACGGCCTGCCCCTTGTCTTTGAGAAGCTCCCCAAGCCCAGACAGATTAAGGCAAAGCTTGATGACTATATTATAGGTCAGGAGAAGGCCAAGATTGCGCTTTCTGTGGCCGTATACAATCACTACAAGCGCATTTTGAATTCCGCTGACGATGATGTTGAGCTGCAGAAGAGCAATATTCTCCTCATTGGCCCCACGGGCAGCGGCAAGACTCTTTTTGCCCAGACTCTGGCAAAGATGCTGGAGGTCCCTTTTGCAATTGCGGATGCCACAACACTGACCGAGGCCGGATATGTTGGCGAAGATGTAGAAAATGTCATTCTCAAGCTTTTGCAGGCCGCTGATTTCGATGTGGAGAGAGCCCAGCGGGGGATTATATACATTGATGAGATAGATAAAATTGCCCGCAAGAGTGAGAACACCTCTATCACAAGGGATGTCTCCGGAGAGGGCGTGCAGCAGGCGCTGCTTAAGCTCCTTGAGGGAACGGTGGCAAGCGTGCCTCCACAGGGCGGACGCAAACATCCCCATCAGGAATTTATACACGTCGATACAACCAATATTCTTTTTATCTGCGGCGGCGCATTTGACGGCCTTGATAAGATAATCGAAAAACGTACCAATATAAAGACAATGGGATTCGGGGCCGATATCAAGAGCAGCAATGAGCGCGATGTGGGCGCAATTCTCTCCCAGGTACAGCAGCACGACCTTTTACAGTTTGGTATTATTCCGGAGCTTGTGGGCCGTCTGCCGGTCATAGCGTCTCTGAACTCTCTCAGGAAAGAGGACCTGGTGCGTATTCTCACCGAGCCCAAGAACGCAATGTCTAAGCAGTACAAAAAACTTTTTTCTCTTGATAATGTGGAGCTCGAGTTTGCAGACGGGGCTCTCGAGGCCGCAGCCGACAAGGCACTGGCGATGAAAATCGGAGCCAGAGGCCTCAGAAGCGTAATGGAGGGAGCCATGACAGATGTGATGTATTCCGTCCCCTCAGACCCAACGGTGTCCAAGGTGATTATCACTGCGGACTGTATTAACGGGAAAAGCGAGCCCGAGCTTATTAAAATAAACAGTTAATCTAAATTGATTTATTCTCCAGAAAGGAGCTGCCCATGAGCGATATAATTGAAGATAGGAAGCTGCTGCCTTTGCTCAGCCTCAGGGGACTGAATATATTCCCCGGCATGATGCTGACTTTTGATGTTGAGCGCAGTGCATCCATCGCTGCGCTGAATATGGCGGCGAAGACAGACCAGCTCGTGTTTTTTGCAGCTCAGATAGACCCTATAGCTGATGCTCCGGAAGAAAATGAAATATATCATGTGGGTACCGTATGCCGCGTCCGGCAGCAGCTGCGCCAGCCCAGAAGCGGAATCTGCCGTGTTCTGGTAGAGGGAATATACAGAGCTGAAGCTGAGAGTATAAATACAGAGGGTAAGAGCTATACGGCGGTACTGCACCCGCTGCCCGACAGGCCGGAGAGAGTCAGTGCTGCCAGGCGTGAGGCCCTTCTGCGCAACTGCCTCACTCTCTTTGAGGATTATATCAGGGAAAACCCTGAGATGATGAACGAGCAGATTTTAAACCTCCTTGCCAAGCCTGAAGCCTCGTATGTCTCATATTACATAGCACAGCATGTGCAGTTTAAAATTGAGGAAAAGCAAAAAGTCCTCGAAGAAACAGGACCCTGCCGCCGCCTTTCCATGCTTATCAGGCTTTTAAATCATGAGCTCAATATTATGAGCATTGAAAAGGAAATAAGCGATGCGGCTCAGGAGTCCATGAACAAAAATCAGCGTGAATATTTCCTCAGGGAGGAGATGAAGGCTATCCAGACCGAGCTTGGTGAAGACGGTCAGATAGACGACGCTGATGAGTACAGGCAGAAAATAATTGCCATGCCTGTGAGTCAGGATATAAAAGATAAGCTTCTGAAGGAAGTTTCCCGCCTGACAAAGCAGCCCTTCGGTTCATCTGAGGCTGCAGTAATCCGGTCATATCTGGATATTTGTCTTGAAATTCCCTGGGGAAAGCGGACTCAGGAGACTGTTGATGTCCACAAGGCCAGAAAAATTCTGGATAGTGAGCATTACGGCCTTGAAAAAGTCAAAGAGCGCGTAATTGAATATCTGGCAGTGAAACAGCTTTCTCCGGACATAAAGGGCGGTCTGCTGTGCCTTGTGGGCCCCCCCGGAACGGGCAAAACCAGTATTGCTATGAGTATTGCAAAAGCTACAAACCGGAGACTCTGCCGCATATCTCTCGGCGGCGTACATGATGAGGCGGAAATTCGCGGACACAGGAAAACCTATATCGGATCTATGCCCGGCCGCATAATTAACGGCATAATTCAAAGCGGCAGCATGAATCCTCTGATGGTACTTGATGAGATAGATAAGCTGGGTTCTGACTACAGGGGTGACCCAAGTGCAGCTCTTCTGGAAGCCCTTGACGGGGAACAGAACAGTACATTCAGGGATAATTTTCTTGAAATCCCCGTAGATTTGTCTGAAGTGTTCTTTATTACGACTGCAAATACCACAGAGACGATTCCCAGAGCGCTCCTGGACCGCATGGAGGTCATAGAGCTTTCCAGCTATACCGATGAGGAGAAGCTCCAGATCGGGAAAAAGCATCTTCTGCCAAAACAGAGGAAGAAACACGGCTTGCGGGCAAATCAGATGCGGATTGACGATGACGCCATGCGGGAGATCATAGGTTCCTATACCCGTGAATCCGGTGTCAGACTTCTGGAGCGCGAGATTGCCAGGGCCTGCCGCAAGGCCGCAGGAGGCATTGCAGGGGGAGAATTCAAGAGTCTTTATCTCAAAAAAGCTAATGTTGAAGAAGTTCTCGGCCCTGTAAAATTCAAGCCGGAGCACAGACGCTTTACGGATGAAGTGGGACTTGTCCACGGCCTTGCCTACACAGCTGTGGGCGGGGAGACGCTGGATGTCGAGGCCTGCGTGCTGGAGGGCACCGGCAAGCTTGAGCTGACTGGAAATCTGGGCGATGTGATGAAGGAGTCTGCGAAGGCCGCAATCACATATATACGCAGCCGCGCTTTGAAGCTTGGAATCGATACTGAATTTTACAAGAACAGGGATATACATATCCACTATCCGGAGGGCGCAATTCCAAAGGACGGTCCTTCAGCCGGAATAACCACCTGTGTTGCTGTGGCCTCTGCTCTCACCGGCAGACCCGTGCGTCATGATATTGCCATGACGGGCGAGATTACTCTCCGCGGGCGTGTACTTCCCATAGGCGGACTTAGGGAGAAAACCATGGGAGCTCTCCGCGCCGGAATAAAAACCGTTATTATACCGGCGGATAACGAGGCTGATTTGGAAGAAATTGATCAGCTTGTCCGGGAAAAGCTGGAGTTTATTCCGGTTTACACTGCAGATGAAGTTTTGAATATTGCACTTGTCCCGGAGAAAACTGAAAAGACCGTACATCAGGCTGTTATTCAGCACAGCACTGAGCAGCCGGGAGTAAGACAGTAGGTAGTTTATGGCAGCTGTAAATTTTAACAAAGTTGAATTCATAAAGTCCGCAGCCTCTCCCTCACAGTTTATACGGTCAACGGTTCCTTCAGTCGTATTTGCCGGCAAGTCAAATGTCGGCAAGTCTTCGGTAATAAACCGTATGCTGAACAGGAAGAACTTTGCGAGGGTCGGCTCCGAACCCGGGAAGACTGTCCATGTAAATTATTTTTTAATTGATGAAAAGCTTTATTTTGTCGATCTCCCCGGCTATGGCTATGCTAAGGTCTCACAGAGTGAGCGCGACAGGTGGGGCAGACTCATGGAGTCGTTTTTTGCTTCTCCTGAGCTGTTCCTCCTGGGTATTATGATAGTTGACGCGCGCAACAGACCCACCGCTGATGACATTACAATGTCCGACTGGTTCAAATCTGCCGGAAGACCCTTTGTAGTGGTTGCAAATAAGCTTGACAAGGTCAAAAAAAGTGTAATTGAGGGCAATCTGACCCTTATTCGCCGGACACTTGAGCTGCCGGAGGACACCCCTGTAATACCTTTTTCAGCAGAGAAGGGCCAGGGCAGGGAGGCACTCATGGCAGAAATCCTTAAAGCTGTCCGATAAAAATTTCAAGAATAATAGCAAGGCAGGATTCTGCTGCCTTGCTATTGTATTTTTATAGATTATTTGATAGAATAACGGAAAGTGTCTGCAATGATTTTTTGCAGCGGGTTTTTATGGGGGGATAGTTATATCTGCCATACGTTCAATATGGGAGGGCTTTGATTTCAGCTATATCCTGAGTATATTGCTGGGTCTTGTGCCGTCACTGCTTTGTATAACTCTCCATGAGATCAGCCACGGGTTAGTCGCCTTCAAGCTGGGTGATGACACAGCCAAAAGGGCCGGGAGACTCAGTTTGAACCCACTGAAGCATCTGGATCCGGTGGGGCTTCTGATGATGCTTGTATTTCATGTGGGCTGGGCCAAGCCTGTCCCCGTGAACATGTATAAGTTTAAAAATCCCAAGCGCGGTATGGCCATAACTGCTGCTGCGGGTCCGCTGAGCAATGTCCTGATTGCAGTGATTTTTATGTTTATCTATGGACTTGCTTATATCCCGCTTGGCCGCAGTCTGGCGGGAGCCTATATTCTCACTATGCTGCAGTTGACGGTTATGATCAGTCTGGGCCTTGCAATATTCAATATCATCCCGGTGCCGCCGCTTGACGGTTCCAAGGTTCTTTTTTCCTGCATCAGCGACCAGGCCTATTATAAACTTATGCGCTATGAAAAATACGGCTCTCTCATTATGATTATTCTGGTTGCAACCGGAATTCTGGGCCGTCCGTTGTCATCAGCTATAGATTTTCTATATAAGTCTTTCATCCCCATTGCCCAGGCGGGCTGTAATCTGGTATTCAATCTTTTTTACAGAGTGAGCGTTTAATGGAAAATCCGAGTTTTCATCTTGAGGGCGTTGTCCGGGAGAAGGACGAGCTCCAGGATTTTGAGGGGCCGCTGAGTCTTATCCTCATGCTCCTTTCCAAGAATAAAATTGAAATCAAAGATATAAAAATAGCTGATATTCTAGATCAGTACCTTGAGTACCTCGCCGAGATGCAGAGTATGGATCTGGAGATTGCCAGCGAGTTTATACAGATGGCTTCGCATCTGCTGTATATCAAGACAAAGACCCTTTTGACGGCTGAGGAAGAGGTTTCTGAGCTGGAGCTTCTCAAAGCCTCTCTTGAACAGCTAAAGGCGAGAGATGTATATGCCTCGGTTCAAAGTGTTGTCCCACAGCTGAGGGAGGCATCTAAAAAGGGGATGCTGTATTTCGCAAAGCTGCCGGAGCCGATGCCCAGAAGTCTGAAGGAGTACAATTACTCCCATGAGCCTGTAGATCTCCTGAAGGCGATGTTCAGCATTTATTCCAAGGGCGGCAAAGCGCCGGATCAGGAGATACTGAGACCGTATATTCCGAAGAGAATAATATACAGCGTAAAGGATAAGGGCAGGCAGATTCTTAATTTGCTCAGGGGCGGCGAAGTGAGACTCAATGAGCTCTACCGCAGCTGCCGTACAAAATCTGAGCTTGTGGCCGCCTTTATGTCTGTGCTTGAATTGTGCAGTATGGGCAGTATCAGCATTGAAAAGCTGGAGAATGACGTTGAGGTCGATTACAAGCTGAAATTTTCCGGCGGTGATATTGATGAAATTATTGAAAAGATCGTTGAGTAGTTTATATGGATATTTTATCTGCCATTGAGGCAATACTGTTTGCAGCGGGCGACAGCGTACCTGTTGCAAGGCTTTCTCTTGTTCTGGAGGAGGACGAAAAGACAATAGAACGCTATGCCGCAGAATTACAGGAGAGGTATTCTGCAGAGGACCGGGGTATGCGCATTTTGAGACTGGGAGACAATCTCCAGATGTGCTCTGCACCTGAATATGCTCCCTATATTTCCAAAGCTCTGGGCCAGCAGAAGCCTCCGCAGCTCTCTCAGGCCGCCTTGGAAACCCTTGCTGTCGTGGCCTATTTTCAGCCGGTTACAAGGGCGTATATTGACAAGGTGCGCGGTGTGGACAGCTCCTACACTGTGGGCATACTCACAGACCGGAACTTAATTGAAGTATGCGGCAAACTGGATGTCCCCGGCAGACCCTCACTTTTCAGAACAACGGATGTTTTCCTCCGGACTATGGGTATTACCGAGCTTTCCCAGCTTCCTCCTCTGCCCGACCTTTCAAACGGTGAGGGCGCCGAGAAGCTGCAAAATGCGATAGATTTGTTACAGAACAAGGATTCACAGCAAATTTCCCTGGAAGAACTTACAGGAGATGCAGTCAAGGGGTGATGTAGTTGCTTGCTTTAAAAATTATTGCCGTAATTGTAGTCATAATTGCAGCCATAATGATGATTCCCATCGGGGCTGATATTGGCTACGAAGATGGCAAGTTCCACCTTTCGGCTAAAATCAGCGGCCTGCTTCTGCAGCTGATTCCCAGGCCGACCGTGGATGAGAGCAAACCGGAAAAAGAAAAGAAACCTAAAAAAGAGAAAAAACCGAAGAAAGAAAAACCCAAAAAGGACAAGCCGCCGAAGAAACATGATTTAAATTTCAATAAAGATGAGATTTTAAGTCTTGTTAAAATCGGACTGAAACGTTTTGGCAGATTCGGGAAGAAGTTTAATGTTGACCGATTTCTCCTCCATTACGTGGCAGCGGGGAGAGACCCATACAATACTGCAGTGACCTACGGCTATGTAAATGCCGCCCTCTCTGCTCTTGCCCCCATATGTGCGCAGCGTTTCACCGTGAAGGACTGCGATGTGTGGACAGATGTGGATTTTACGCAGGAAAAGATGAAGCTTGACTTTGGAATTGCTGTCACCATAAGAATCGGCGCTATATTCGGCCTTATTTTCGGTGTGGGCTTCGGCGCGCTGGGAATACTTCTAAAGAACAAGTTCAGGCTCTTTAAGGAGAGACTCCGAGTAAAAAATAGTAAGGTTTCAGTTGACGGCGAAGCTGTCAATGACAATACAAAAAATGAAAATAAAGAAAACATACAGGCAGAGGAAAGGATGAATTCAAATGGATAAAAACCCTATCAGTGAACTTATGCAGGCCACTATGGACAATGTCAAGAGTATGCTTAAGGTTGACACTGTCGTCGGTGATCCTATTGTCACACCCGACGGCATTACACTTGTCCCTATTTCTAAAATCAGCCTTGGATTTGGCGGCGGCGGCGTGGAGGCTGCCGGTAAAAAGCCCGGCGCTGAGAGACCCTACGGCGGCGGCAATGCTACCGGCGTAAAGATTGACCCTATCGGATTCCTCGTAATTAAGGAGGGCACTGTCAGAATGATCAATGTCACTCCTCCTGCCAGCAATACCGTCGACAGAATCATTGACATGGTTCCTCAGGTGATGGACCGCGTAGACGCATTCATAACAAAGCAGCAGAACAAAGAAAGCAAATAAAAGCCTGCCAGTATAAAGCTGCAATATATGTAAATAATAAGCACTGCCCATATTATAAAGGGTGGTGCTTATTATTAAGAAATTTTTCTCCTATTTTCTTGCCCTTTCATTAATATTTTCCGGCCACAACGCCTCTGCTTTGGACAATCTGCCGCAGGTGAGCGCGTCAAGTTTTGTGCTTATGCATGACGGAGAGAGGCTGGCTGAAAAGAATGCCGACTTAAAAATGCCCATTGCCAGCACAACAAAGCTTATGACTGCCATTTTGGCCATTGAAAACTGTTCACCGGATGAATATGTGGATGTGCTGCCGGAACACTGCAGTGTTGAGGGCTCCTCAATGTATCTGAAACCGGGAGAGCGTATTCAGGTCAGAAATCTTATTGAGGGACTGCTTTTGGTATCGGGAAATGATGCGGCACTGTGTCTTGCAGATCATGTGGCAGGCAGCATGGCGAAATTTGTGGAAATGATGAACAGTAAAGCAGAAGAACTGGGTATGCAGAACAGTCATTTCACAAATCCCCACGGTCTGAATGATGAACAGCATTATTCCACTGCGGGGGATATGGCTCTTCTCATGGAGTACTGCATGGATAATAAAAGTTTTGCAGAGATTGACGCCATGAAAAGCTGCAGGAACGGCGGGGCGGTGCTTTTAAATCACAATAAGCTCATTTTCAGCTGCCCCGGCTGTATAGGCGGCAAAACCGGATATACAAAGGCGGCGGGACGCTGTCTTGTCTCGTGCTGTGAACGGGAGGGTGCAAAGCTCGTCTGCGTTACACTTTCAGACCCGGACGACTGGAATGACCATAAAAAGCTCTACGAGTGGGTATATTCAAATTACAGTCTGAGGGGCCCTGAAAAGAATTTGTCCTTCAGTGTACCGGTTATATCTGGAAAGAAAAAATGGGCGCACCTGGTTCCCGAGAAAGAGATTGAAATTTTTCTGCCGGATTCTGCAGAACTCAGCCTGAGGGCTGAATTCCCATGGTTTGTGTTTGCCCCGGTAAATAAAGGGAAATCTGCAGGTACTCTGACCGTATTGGTTGACGATGCAGAGACAGGGGAGTATTATCTGGTATATAGCGATGATATTGGTTTAAAAAATTAAAATTCAGTGTGCCGGGGTTATAATATGGCAGATAGATTACAAAAAATTATATCAGCATCCGGACTGATGTCCAGAAGGGCTGCGGAGAACTGTATTTCAGAAGGCCGTGTTGTTTTAAACGGCAGAACAGCTGTCTTAGGTGACAGGGCCGATCCGCACTCAGATCTTATATTGCTTGACGGCAGACCCCTGCCGTCAGGCGCTGAAAAGCAGTACATAATGCTCAATAAGCCAAAGGGATACGTGTGTACTCTCAATGATGAAAAAGACCGCAAAAACGTGTGTGAGCTTGTGGAATCGGCAAATACAAGACTGTATCCTGTGGGCCGTCTGGATATGTATTCTGAGGGCCTGCTTATTATGACCAATGACGGAAATTTTGCAAATATACTCATGCACCCCTCACATAATTTCAAGAAGACCTACCGCACATGGGCTGAGGGCAGGGATGTTGGGGCCGCGGTGGAGTATCTCCGGTGTCCTCTGGAGCTTGACGACGGTTATGTTGTACAGGCTGAAAATGTGGAAATAGAGAGAGTGTACCCCGGTGGCGCGGTCCTGCTTATCACCATTGCAGAGGGACGCAACCGCCAGGTCAGGAAAATGTGCGGTATTTGCGGGCTCAAGGTCAGCAGGCTGATGCGCATTAAGGAGGGGCCTTTGGAGCTGGGTGATCTGCCCGAGGGCAAATGGCGCAGACTCAGCGACGATGAAGTAAAAGCAATAGTTGCTGCAAATAAGCATTAAAATATCAGGGGAGCGGTTTTTATGGATATTCATAAAACACAGCTTGTTGTCATAGGCGGAGGCGCGGCAGGAATGATGTGTGCCGCCACTGCGGCAGGGAGAGGAGTAGAAGTTGTCCTCATTGAACCCAACCGCCAGCTTGGCCGTAAAGTCCGCATAACAGGCAAGGGCAGATGCAACGTGACAAATAACTGCGATGTAAAGGAATTTATGCGCAATATTCCCGGCGACGGTCGTTTTCTTTACAGCGCACTGAACAGGCTGTCACCGACGGATACAATCGAATTTTTCGAGTCAGGAGGTCTGCCATTAAAAACAGAACGCGGCAACAGAGTGTTTCCCGTGTCGGACAATGCCAATGATGTGGCGGCATTTTTTACAAGACTCTGTGAGCAGCACGGCGTAAAGCTTGTACATACTGCCGCGGAGAAAATTATAATTGAAAATTCAGCAGTTACCGGAGTGAAAACCTCAAAAGGGACAATAAAATGCAGTGCTGCGGCTGTCTGCACCGGCGGGCTCTCCTATCCGCTCACAGGCTCCACAGGTGACGGCTACAGATTTGCGGAGGAGGCAGGGCACAGAGTAAGCAAAATAAGACCCTCCCTCGTCCCTCTCGAGAGTAGTGATGCCTACTGCGGGGAAATGCAGGGCTTCTCACTTAGAAATGTGGCGCTTTCTGTTTTCGAGGATGAAAAACTGATATTTAAGGAGCAGGGTGAAATGCTGTTTACCCACTTCGGCGTGTCAGGCCCCCTTGTGCTGTCGGCAAGCTCACATATGCGTAATTTTGGAAAAGCGAAGTACAGGCTTGAGATAGATTTAAAGCCTGCCCTGGATGAGAAAAAGCTGGATGCCAGAATCCTAAGGGATTTTGAGAAATATTCCAATAAGGAATTTAAAAATTCCCTCTGTGATCTGGAGGGCTCAGCCATGATTCCGGTCCTTGTGAGGCTCTCCGGCATACCCGGTGACACCAAGGTGAACAGCATTACAAGGGAACAGAGAATGCGGCTTCTGCACCTCTTTAAGGCTTTTCCGGTAAATATCACCGGTACAAGGCCCATTGACGAGGCCATTGTCAGCTCCGGCGGAGTATGCACAAAAGAAATTAACCCAAGGACTATGGAATCAAAGCTTGTGAAGGGTTTGTATTTTGCAGGTGAAGTTCTGGATGTGGACGGCTACACCGGGGGCTTTAATCTTCAGATTGCCTGGTCAACAGGTTATGTTGCAGGAAATTCAATAAATACGGAGGATAATTGATTATTATGGGAAAAAATTTATCTGTTGCCATTGACGGCCCCAGCGGTGCGGGGAAGAGCAGTCAGGCCCGCACACTGGCAAAGAAAATCGGTTTTATATATGTGGACACCGGTGCAATATACAGGACTGTGGGTCTTGCAGCATACAGACGGGGTATTGACAGAAAAAACGAAAGCGCCGTGGCAGCCATTCTTCCGGAGCTCAATATAGAGATGCGTTATAACGATGCCGGCGAGCAGAGGATGATTTTAAACGGCGAGGATGTTTCTGAGGCCATCCGTATGCCGGAAATTTCAGTCTGCGCTTCGGAAGTGTCTGCACTGCCGGTTGTGAGGGCATATCTTCTGGATATGCAGAGAAAAATGGCAGAGGAGAACAATGTCATTATGGACGGCAGAGATATCGGCACGGTTGTTCTTCCCAACGCGGATCTGAAGATATTTCTCACCGCCAGCGCCGAGGCCAGAGCCAGACGCAGAATGCTGGAGCTTCAGGGCAAGGGCGTGGAGTGCAGCTTTGATGAGGTCCTGAAGGATATGATCATCAGGGATGAGAAAGATTCCACCAGAGCTGCGGCACCGCTGAAAAAAGCAGATGATGCCGTATTGCTTGATACAAGCGAGCTTGATTTTGATGCCAGCTTTAACAGGCTCTGTGAAATCGTCGCTGAAAATCTTAATTTAAAACTCTGATTGGAGCACAGCTATGAAGGAAATTAGATTGGCCAAAAGTGCCGGCTTTTGCTTTGGCGTCAGCCGCTCCGTGGATATGGCCGAAAAACTTATCGAGGATTCGGGCAGCTGCCTCAGCCTGGGCCAGCTGATACATAACGAAGATGTGGTGAATTCTCTCAGAGCCCGGGGGATGCGTGTCATTGAATCTGCATCCGAGGCCGGGAAAGGGGATTGTGTTCTTATACGGGCTCACGGTGTACCCAAGAGAGTGTATGATGAGCTTGAGCAGAGAGGCGCAGTAATAAAGGATGCCACCTGCCCAAGAGTAAAGGCGATACACAAAATCGTGAATAAGGCAGCGGCAGACGGGCGCTTCGTAATTGTGATCGGCATGCGTAAACACCCGGAGGTCGAGGCAATATGCGGCTGGTGTGCCGAGCATGTTGTATTGGAAAATCCTGCAGAAACTGAAGTTTGGCTGAATGAAAATCAGTTATTCTGGACAAAACCCATAACTGTAGTGGTTCAAACGACGCAAACACGCAGTAATTTTACCGAATGTTGCGAAATCATAAAAAAAAGATGTACAAATACGGAAATATCTGATACAATATGCTATGCTACATCTACGCGGCAGGAAGAGGCTGCAGTCCTTTCCTCCCAATGTGACGCAATGGTCGTCATCGGCGGCAGACACAGCGCCAACAGTGTCCATCTGGCACAGATTTGCGCTGAGCACTGCTCCAACGTTCAGTTCATAGAGAGATCTGATGAATTGGATTTGGACAGGCTTAAGGATGCCGGTGTTGTCGGTCTCACAGCGGGGGCCTCTACGCCGTCGTGGATAATTAAGGAGGTAAGTAAGAAAATGAGTGACGAAGTGAAGGTTGAAGAAACTAAAGATGAGAAGGAAAAATCCTTTGACGAAATGTTGGAGGAGACTCTCAAAACTATATATAATGGAGATAAGGTAACTGGCACTGTAGTTGCAATCACCGGCACTGAGATCAGTGTCGACCTGGGTACCAAGTATTCCGGCTTTATTCCCACAACCGAGTTCACTGATGACGGCATTAAGGTTGAAGATGCTGTTAAAGTTGGTGATACCATCGAGGCTATAGTTGTCAGAGTTAATGATGTTGAGGGCACAGCTCAGCTTTCAAAGAAGCGCCTTGATGCTGCAAAGCTCTGGAATGATATTGAGGCCGCGGTTGATGACGGCACCGTTATGGAAGGCGTTGTCAATGAAGTGAACAAGGGCGGCGTAGTTGCCAATATTAAGGGCATCCGTGTGTTTATTCCCGCTTCTCAGACAGATCTGCCCAGAGATGCAGATCTCTCTCAGCTGCTTAAAAAGACTGTCCGCCTTAAGATTACTGAGGTTAACAAGGCCCGCAAACGTGTTGTCGGCTCCATCCGCCGTGTCGCACAGGCTGAGCGCCGCGCACGTATCGAGGCTATCTGGAATGAAATAGAGATTGGTAAGGAATACCACGGCGTTGTAAAGTCTCTCACGAGCTACGGTGCATTTGTTGATATCGGTGGTATCGACGGCATGGCCCATGTTTCTGAGCTCAGCTGGAAGCGTATACATCAGCCTTCCGATGTCGTCTCTGTCGGTGATGAGCTTGATGTCTATGTCATCAATTTTGATAAGGAGAAGCGCAGAATTTCTCTTGGCTGCAAGAGACCCGAGGATAATCCCTGGAATATTTTTGCTGCAAAGTATAATGTCGGTGATGTCGCCTCTGTTAAGATTGTAAAGCTCATGCCCTTCGGTGCATTTGCTGAGGTTGTTGAAGGCGTCGACGGACTTATCCATATCTCCCAGATTGCAAACCGCCGTATTGGTAAGCCTGAGGATGTTCTCACTGTCGGCGATGTTGTTGATGCAAAGATTACAGCAATAGACGATGAGAAACATAAGATTTCTCTCTCGATCCGTGCTCTTTCCGAGCCTGAAGTTCCCGAGAGAACTTATGAGCCTGAGCCTGAGGATACCGCAGAGAGTGCGCTTGTATATGAGGTTTCCGAGTCTGGTGAGGCTACTGGAATCGCCCCCGACACTGACGAGTCCATAGAGGACGAACAGTAATTACTCCTTATGAGATAATAAAAAGCTGCCTTATAAAGGCAGCTTTTTTTGTATACTGATTATGAAAATACTGCACAGAACTAATTTGTGCAGTATTTTCATCTAAATTTCAGAATAATTTCTCATTCAGCCAGTTGAGTATATCCTGATAGACTTCAGTTTTATTTATTTCGTTGAGCATTTCGTGCCGCCCTCCAGGGTACAGACGTATCATCACATCCCGCATACCGGCTTTACAAAATGCTTTATATGCCCTCTCAACGCCCTTCCCGTATTCGCCTACAGGATCTTCGGCGCCGGACATGAAGTACACGGGCTTCTCCTTATTCATTTTTGCAATGTTTTTCCTGTCAGTCACAAATTTTATGCCGTACATCATATCCCGATATACGCCGACTGTGCACACAAAACCGCAGAGGGGGTCAGCCTCATACCTGTCAACCACACTGTTGTCTCTTGACAACCAGTCCGACTTTGTACGGGGGTTTTCAATTCTGCTGAGATATGAACCGAAAGCAATATCGTTGAGCTTTTGGCCGTCGCTGTGCGCGCCTGATGTTTTGGCCATAAGATTTGCAAGAGCATAGCCTCCATTCACAACAACGGGATTCTGATGCCCTGTTCCGCTCAAAATAACCGCATCATAGCTGTCGGGGTATTTAATGATGAAAGTTCTGGTCAGGAAACTCCCCATGCTGTGACCAAACATGACATAGGGGAGGCCGTGGTATTTCTCTTTTGTCTTATACTGAAGATTCATCATGTCTTTGATAACATAATTCCAGCCGTCTTCAGAGGCAAAGAACCCCTTGTCGTAGCTGCTGGAAATGGACTTTCCGTGGCCGAGATGATCATTGCCCACCACAACAAAACCGTTGGCTGCCAGAAATTTCATGAAATCCTCGTAGCGATCTATGGTTTCAGAAATGCCGTGGGCTATCTGCAAAACAGCTCTTGGTTCACCGTCGGGCACACAGCACCTGGCGTGAATCCTGTTCATATCTGTGCTGGAATCAAAATAAAAATCGGTAATTTCAGGCATGTTAGTATTCCTCCATTACTGTATTTGTTCTGCCGAATATCTTCTGGTAAAATTTTATACTCAATTTTACGGCAAGTCAACAGATAATGCTTTAAATATGTATATATGATATACAATGTTTTTAAATTGTATAAACACTTTCAAAATGAGGAAATAATAATCATATTTGTAATAAAAGGACTTGAAAATTAAAATAACTTATTATATAATGCATTTTGTCAGTCATACTGACATTATATTTCAGGAGATATTTATGTCGCAGGAACAGCTTAAAGAAAGAAATATCCGTGCCGTAACTGAGCTGGCGCTTGACTGTTTTATCGAGTCGGGAATCGATAATACCAAGGTGAGCTGTATTGCCCGCCGTGCCGGACTTACGGAGCGCTCTGTTTTTCGATATTTTAAAACAAAGGCTGATCTTGTCCTTGCAGCATCTTATCTGTACTGGAACAGGGTTATTGAATATATTAATGGCAGGCTGACGGAAAGCTCTGATGATCTAAGCGGACTCGAACTTGTAAGGCAGCTTCTTATATTCTATTCCAATCTTTTTTTGGAGGATCCAAAAGGCATACGATTTACACTTGATGCTGAGTTGGTTCTGAACAGGGCAGGGAAGGGCCAGAAAATTAAGAACAGGCCGCCGGAGCCCTTTGAGACATCCACGGGCCCTGTGGCCAAAGCCATAAAAAAAGGCCTTGAAGACGGTTCTATCAGCCGGGATGTGGATGTACGCGAGCTTTATTATGATTCCTATGACGCCATTCTGGGCATAATGCAGCGACTTTCAATCGGTGGGACCCCCAGTGCCGCAGAGCTTGACTATAAAACACGCATGAAACATCTCTGCGATTTGTTTGTCTCAGCTTTCAGCGGTAAATTCAGATTTTAAAATAATTTTCCCTAGATTATTATATACATGTAAAAACTGGAAATATTCTTTCAGCAAGAATGAAGAAAACTATATATACGGAGGAAATCGGATGAAGGAACTAAAGTATCAAATTTACTTTGAAAACCTGCTGCAGGATGCCAATAATGACCTTGTTCGTCAGGCTGAGGCAGAGGGTAAGCTGGCCATAGGTTATACCTGCTTTCATGCCCCGGAGGTGCTTCTCAATCTGGGCAACTGCTTTTCTGTGAGACTTCGTGCGCCACGCACAGGCTCCATGGAAATGGCCACGTACTACATGGCCAACAACTGCTGCGAATTTGCCAGGGCAATTTTAGAGAGGGCGCTGGAGGGGAATTATTCGTTCCTCCACGGTCTCGCCGGTGTCGATGTATGTGAGGCCAACAACCGCGCAATGGAGAATATGGAAATTCTTCAGATCCAGGGAGATGACAAGGATAAATTCTTCTGGTGCAACCTGGATATTCCGTATTCCGACGATGAGGATTGTGTTGAGCATATCAGGGAACAGGTTACACGCAAGATTCTCAAACCCATGCATGAGAATTACGGTGTTGATATTTCCGACGCATCAGTTCGGGAGGCTGTCAGGGAGCACAATGAAGTCTGTCGTATTCTGACAGAGCTGGGAGAGTTCCGGAAGCTGGATAATCCCCCAATAACAGGCTATGAGTATGCGCTGGCTGTCCTTGTCTCCTATGTCTGCCCCAAGTATCTCATAGTTGACAAGCTGAGAGAGACGCTGGAAGAGGTAAAGAAGCGCGAGACAGACCCCAGGCCTTTTTACCGTGTCCGTGTGGGCGTTGTGGGTTCCGAGATTGATGACCCTGATTTTATAAAGCTGATTGAGAGCTGCGGCGCGATGGTGGTCTTTGACCGTTACTGCTATGGCAGTTTCCCCGGCCGTCAGGAAATAGAGCTCAGTGATGATGAGGATGCGCTTACCCAGGTATGCCGCTGGTATCTGCAGCATACCGAATGCCCACGCCACTGCACAGTTCACAGAGTGAATTACCGCAATAATCATGTCGCACAGCTGACAAAGGATTTTAAAGCAGACGGCGTGATTTATGAACAGATGAAATTCTGCACTTACTGGTCCTATGAACGCGTTATAGCGGGGCAGATCATGCCAAGAGACTATAACATTCATATTCTCTCAGTTGACAGGCCCTATATCGTTGGTCAGAGCGGCCAGATGCGCACAAGAGTCCAGGCCTTTGTGGAAAGCCTGGAAATGAAGAAGCTGAATGCAAAAAAGGAGGGCAGGTAATATGTATAATCCTAAAACCGGTAAGGGCATGGGCAGATTTTACAGAGCTGACCGCCGCGCCTTCCGCTTCCGTGAATGGAAGGGCTTTAAAGATACATTTTATGATTATTTCCGCTGGATGTATCTGTACGGTTTTATGGCTGTAAAGCTGGGCTGTCACCCCATTCTCATGGTAAAGGCCATGCTTCGCTACAGATGGCTCGTCTCCTACCTTACGGCGGCCCATATGATAGACAGACACACCATGGGGCTTCGGGGCAAAGAGCTGAGATATGCACATAATCAGTTCTTCTCCGTACTTCACAATTCTGTCATAGGCGTCAGAGATATTATTATAAGAGATAAGAACCTCAGACCAAACAGCAAGAGAGCTGCAAAGCTCAGAGAAAACACCGTCATGTTTGATGAGATGACTCCGCACCTTGTAATGATGGGCTTCCCGACGGTAAAATGGATTGACATAGCCATGTTTGCCATAGGCCTGCCAAGCGAAGTCGACCAGAACGCCAGCATGTATTATATTGACGCGATGGAAAAGCTTGGCCTTCCGGCTGACGTCTGCCCTGAGCCTGCTTCCGAAGCCGGCTGTGCGGTCGTCGATGACTATCCCCGTGTCGGCAAATGCTACTTTACCGGCTCCATGCCCTGTGACGGTGCAATTTCCCAGACCAATATAATGACCCGTCATTTCAGCGACATTCCCAACTTTATGATTACAGCTCCGCAGCGAATTAATGAGCCTGAGATTCAGCGTTATGCCGTAAAGAATATGAAGAAGGGCATTGAGTTCCTTGAAGAGCAGTTCGGTGTAAAATGGGATTGGGATGCCTTCTGGGAGGGCGCAAAGATGTACAATGACACATCTGAGTGCATGGTACAGAAATGGGATGTAAATGCCACTGATTATCCCCAGGTCTGCGGCGCGGCCCTCGCCCTTCAGCGTGAATATGAGTTCATGGCGGCGGCATGTATGGATAAATATATGCACAAAACCGACCTCAAGGTCACAAAGATGATGCTCAAGGGCTACGAGGAGGACAAAGCCAAAGGCGTAGTTAAGACAAAGTACCGCTGCATAGTCTGGGCATGTCCCGCACATTACTACACCAACTTCACCTACTGGACACAGCACTGCTGGGGTGTTACCTGCGTAAACGATATGGAGGCAATGCTCAGCTACAGGCCTATCACCATCGGTGATAAGGAGCAGGCGCTGGTTGATCTCTGCACCTGCTACGAGAGAATGATGATGCGCTCCCACACAAACGGAGGATATGTGAATATCCTTGATGAGTGCTGGAAGATGTGCAAGAGATTCAACGTAAACATCGTCATCATGTATGACCATGTCTCCTGCAAAAATGTCGGCGGACTCCACGGTCTCTTTGAAGATCAGGCCCGAGAGAGAGGAATACATCTTATCTGGATTCCCCATGATGTTATGGATCCCCGTACCACATCCCGCCGTGAGATGCGCGAGGCATTCAATGAGTATATGACAACAGTCATGCGGGCAGAGCCTCTTGATCCCACTCTTGTGGATTATGAGGACAACCTCAGCTGGTAAATGAAAAGGAGAAAAGATATTATGAAGTGGTACTGGATAGTTTTAATAGTTATTGCAGCACTTTTTGTGCTGACTTTTACAGCATACATCACGAATGCCGATATGCATCTGGTAGAGAAGCTCTATAATAAGCTCATTGCATATCATGACAGCAAAGATGTAGAGGAAACAATCTGAGTTGTATATTCACAGTAATTTATAATTAAAAAATCTTTGAATCTGATTAGAAAAAAGGTCTGCACCTGAATTTTTATTCCGGTGCAGACCTTTTATGTTTTGTTTGAGTTAAACTCTTATTTTATATCAATTTTACTTGCCGACTATTGCGCAGGTATCTCTGGCAATCACAAGCTCCTCATTGGTGGGAATTACAAATACCTTAACCTTGGAGTCGGGGGTGGAGATCATGATGTCTTCGCCGCGCTTGGAGTTGGCTTCCTCATCGATTTTAACACCCAGATAGCCAAAGTATTTGGAGATTGCACTGCGCATGCTCTTGCTGTTCTCACCGACACCGGCAGTGTAAACAATTGCGTCTACGCCGTTCATTGCGGCGACATAGGAACCCGCAACCTTTGCGACCCAGTAGGAGAACATATCCAGAGCCAGAGCTGCACGCTTATTGCCCTTTGCAGCTGCATCATCCAGATCGCGGAAGTCAGAGGAGACGCCCGATACACCGAGAACGCCGGACTTCTTATTGAGTATGGCGAGCATCTCATCAATGGAGTAGCCGTACTTGTTCATCACATACTGCATTACGCCGGGATCAAGGTCGCCGCAGCGTGTGCCCATGGGAAGGCCGACCAGAGGAGTAAAGCCCATGGAGGTATCGACGCACTTGCCGCCGTCGATTGCGCAGATGGAGGAACCGTTGCCCATATGGCAGGAGATTATCTTCAAATCCTCAATGGACTTTCCCATAAGCTCAGCACAGCGGGAGGATACATAGCGGTGAGAAGTACCGTGGAAGCCGTAGCGGCGGACACCGTCATTCTCATAATACTCATAGGGGACAGCATACATATAGGCCTTGCCGGGCATTGTCTGATGGAATGCAGTATCAAAAACAGCGACCATAGGCACATCACCCATAACTGCCTTGCAGGCGTTGATACCGGTGATGTTTGCGGGGTTATGCAGAGGCGCAAAGGGGATGCATTTCTCGATTGCAGCCATAACTTTATCGTCAATTTTGACGGAGCTTGCAAACTCTTCACCGCCGTGGACCACACGATGGCCAACTGCGTCAATTTCCTTCATGGACTTGACAACGCCGTACTCAGGGCTTGTCAGCTTATCGATAACTGCCGCTATTGCCTCGGCGTGGGTGGGCATGGGCAGGTCCTCATTAAAGACAGGCTTGCCGCCTACGAGAGGAGTATGTTTGAGATGGCCGTCAATGCCGATGCGCTCACAAAGGCCCTTTGCCATGAGCTTTTCGGTCTCCATATCGATGAGCTGGTACTTAAGGGAGGAGCTGCCGGCGTTAATAACAAGAACTTTCATTATTACTTTTCCTTTCTATTGTAAATTTATCTGAATAAATGTAATATATAACATATATTATTTTAATACAAATAACAGAAAACGCAAGCCCTTTTTTATTAAATACAGTGGATATTGTTTTTACAGGCTCTTATATTGGACCGAAACTGCAGAATACAGCTGTTAAACAGGCCGCGGATTTTGAGGTGAAGCATGAATATAATCGGAATCGTATGTGAATATAACCCTTTTCATCTGGGACATGAATACCATATAAATGAGACACGGCGTATGCTGGGTGAAAATTGCCCTGTGGTAGCCGTGATGTCGGGTGATTTTGTCCAGCGCGGCGATGCTGCCGTTTTTTCAAAATTTGCGAGGGCAGAGGCCGCCTGCCGATGTGGTGCCGATCTTGTAATGGAGCTACCTCTGCCCTGGGCACTCTCCTCAGCCGAGGGTTTTGCCCATGGGGCTGTAAGCCTTTTGAACAGGGCCGGGGTGACTCATCTGAGTTTCGGCTCTGAGCTCGGTGAGTCGGAGCCTCTTGAGGAGCTTGCAGAGATCCTTGCTTCTGATGAAATAAATGATGAAATCAAGACTCAGCTTAAAAAAGAGCCCAGCCTCTCATATGCCGCTGCAAGAGAAATTGTTTTGAAGTCAAAAGCAGGGAATAAGGCAGAGCTTCTGCGTCTGCCGAATAATATCCTTGCAGCAGAATATTTAAAGGCAATCCGTAAGCTTGCTTCAGATATAAAGCCGGTTGCTGTAAGGCGCACCGGCAGCGGCCATGATGCTACAGGAAATATCGGTCCCAAATCTGCTTTTGAATTGCGGAATATGATTTTAAAAGGGGAGGATATCCGGGAGTTCATCCCGAAAAATGCAGCAGAAGTATTCATGAAAGAATCGGATGAGGGCCGAATACTCGACAGGAAGATTCTTGATACTGCGGTAATGTCCAGACTCCGCATGTTTAATGAGGAATATTTTTGCTCTCTTCCCGACGCATCTGAGGGATTGGGCAGCAGAATATACAGCGCCGTTAGGAACGAAGGGAGCCTTGACGAGGTATGTGCGGCGGCTAAAACAAAACGCTATGCACTGACAAGGCTGAGGCGCGTTTGTATGTGTGCCGCTCTAGGTTTAAGAAACGGAATGAAAACTGCTGAGCCCCCATACGCAAGAGTTCTTGCGGCAAATGAGAGGGGCTGCAGCCTATTGAGAGATATGTGCAATAAAAACAGCACGCCTGTAATTACAAAAGCTGCAGCAGTGAATAAATTATCGGAAGAATGCAGACAGGTGTTCGCCTGCGGCGCATCTGCCCACGATTTCTATGTTTTGTGCCGAAAAGCTGAAAATCAGCGTTCAGGGGGTATGGACTGGAAAACAAGTCCGAAAATTGTGAAAAATATATAAACAATTTATTAATATTTGTAATATTTTAGGAATTTAATACTATTGATATTTAAAGAGCCATAGTGTAGGATAAATATATCGTCCAGCAAACACAAATGTATTTGCTATACGGACAAATGGGAAATGAGAAAAGTTTGGAGGAAGGAAAATGAAAAAGGTTTTTGCTTTAGTATTAGCACTTGTTATGGTGTTTGCCTTGTGCGCCTGCGGTCAGGAGGCTGCTCCCGCAGGAGAGGCTGCCCCTGCTGAGTCAGCGGACGGAAAGCCGGTTGTGAGAGTCGGTGTTTATGAGCCTCAGACCGGTGATAACGGTGCCGGCGGCAAGCAGGAGATTCTCGGTATGCAGTACGGCAACTATGTTCAGCCTACTGTTGATATCAATGGTGTCGAGTATGATGTTCAGCTTGAAATAGTTGATAACCGCACAAGTGCTGAGAACGGTCCCTCTGCCGCAGCTGAGCTTGTCAACAGAGATGTGTCTATTGTCCTCGGTTCCTACGGCTCCGGCGTCTCCATTGCCGGCGGCAGTGTGTTTGAAGATGCAGGCGTACCTGCAATAGGCGTAACCTGCACCAACCCCCAGGTCACTTCCGGCTGCAGCGTTTATCATCGTATCTGCTTCCTGGATCCCTTCCAGGGGACTGTACTTGCAAACTATGCGTACAAGGAGCTTGGTGTTAAAAAAGCCTATACTCTTGCAATGCTCGGCAGTGACTATGATCAGGGCCTTGTATATTACTTTAGTGAGGCCTTTAAAAAGCTCGGCGGCGAAGTGGTTTCCGAAGACTTCCCGGAGGCAACAGCAAACTTCGTCTCCTACATAAACAACGCCAAGTCAGCCGGTGCGGGCGTCATCTTTGCCCCTGTCTCCACCAACTATGCCCAGCTCATTATTGAAGCTGCCGCAGCCCAGAGCTATCCCGGCGAAGTTCTCGGCTCCGATACATGGGACAACAATATGGTCGTTGAAAGTTCCAGGGATAAGGATATAAGGCTTAAGATAACCACCTTCTATCAGGAGGGCGGAAATCCTGAATTCGATGAGGGCATCAAGGCATGGATAAATGAGGATTCCAACGCATTCACAAATAACGGCGGCAATGATATGGTCTCTGCCGTGACCGTAATGGGCTATGATGCTTATTTTGTTGCACTTGAGGCAATAAAGGCGGCCGGCTCCACAGATCCTGCAGATGTCCTTGCAGCTCTGCCGGGAGTTGTTTATGAGGGCGTTTCCGGTCACATTGAGTTTGATGAGGTCGGAGATGCAAAGCGTGATCAGGCCTATATAAAGACTGCAAATACAAGCGAAGGCGTCTGGGAGTTTGTCAAGGTTCAGGGTGTCGAGTAAACATCTGCTGAACTGCTTTATAAAAATTTAGCTGTCAGAGAATTTTTGAAATTCTCTGGTGAGCTGAGGCTTGGCGGCACCGTGGTGCCGCCAAGCCTTGTAACTATAGGAGAGAGGATTGGAGGAAGCTGTATGGAAGCTTTACTTCCTTATATTATAAACGGAATTTCTTCCGGCGGTCAGTATGCACTGATTGCCATTGGCTATACACTTGTATATGGTATTCTTCGTTTGATAAACTTTGCCCACGGCGATGTCTTCATGGTGGCAGGACTCATTATGGTATATACGACCGCTACTATGCCCCTGTATATTTCGATACCTCTGGTTTTGATATGCACTGTCGTTCTGGGCTTTGTTATTGAAAGGGTGGCATATAAGCCGCTGCGCAGTGCGCCCCGTATGTCACTTATGATTTCCGCCATAGGCGTGAGTTATCTTATCCAGAACCTCGCGTTCTATATTACCGGCGGACTGCCGAAACCTGTTATGAATCCTATTCCATGGATATCAGATTCAATAAACATTTTCGGTGCCACAACAAAGAGAGTTACCCTCATCACCCCGGTGCTCACGCTTGTACTTGTTGTTCTTCTTGTTTATCTCATAAAGAAGACAAAAATAGGCATGGGTATGCGCGCTGCCTCAAAGGATCTGGAGACTGCAAAGCTGATGGGAGTTAAAATAAATTCGGTCATTTCCTTTACTTTCGTTGTAGGTTCATTTCTTGCAGCTGTCGGGGCAATTCTTTATTTCACAAATTACCCTTCAGTCAGCATTACCTCGGGTACTCTGCCGGGGCTCCGGGCCTTTATTGCTGCAGTTTTCGGCGGTATAGGCTCCATACCCGGTGCGGTAATCGGCGCATTCATTATCGGCCTCTGCGAAGAAATTATAAAAGGCCTGGGCTATTCCACATTCTCGGATGCCTTCACCTTTGCACTTCTCATCATAATTCTCTGCGTTAAACCCACAGGACTTTTTGGTGAGAAGACTACCGATAAGGTCTGAGGAGGCTTTGAAATGACGGAAAAATCAATGAAAAAGAAAGAGACAATAGTCGGTATTGTCCTCCTGATGCTGCTTCTTGCAGTTACAAGTTACATAGATTCCGTACTTCCCAGCTATCACATAGCCATTAAGGTTATAAAAAAGGCAGCTGTCTACTCACTTGTTGCAGTTTCAATGAACCTGCTCAATGGATTCACCGGGCTGTTTTCACTGGGGCAGGCGGGCTTTATGCTTCTCGGTGCGTACTCCTATGCCATACTCAGTATTCCGGTCGCAAAGCGTGCAGGAGTTTACCAGTATTTTGATGGCGGCATAGTCCAGTTCTCACTGCCGGAATTTTTCTCCGGTTTTCTGGGGGAGTCCGCAGGGACTGTTGTGGGCATTATTGCAGCCCTTCTTGTTGGCGGACTTGTAGCAGCGCTTTTCTCTTATCTAATAGGGCTGCCGGTACTGCGCCTCAAGAGTGACTATCTGGCTATTGCAACACTGGGCTTTGCCGAAATTCTCAGGGCATTTTTCCAGTGGAAGAATCTCGGCCCTCTCACAAACGGTTCAAATCTCCTGAGAGGCTACCCTGATTTCAACGGTGCCACCGGCTATATAATTCTCATAGGCATCTTTATCACCCTTATTGTTCTGCTGGTAAATTCCACTTACGGGCGGGCTTTTAAGGCAATAAGGGACGATGAGGTCGCCGCAGAGGCGATGGGTATAAATCTTGCAAAACATAAACGCATGGCGTTCATTATCAGCTCCTTCTTTGCCGGAATCGGCGGCGGAATGCTTGCAATGTACATGGGCACTCTTCAGGCTCTCTCATTCAAGTCCACCATGACATACGAGATACTTCTTGTTGTGGTCATGGGCGGCATTGGCTCAATAACCGGCTCTATCATTACCAGTTTCCTTTATATTGCCAGTCTTGAATGGCTGCTGCGCGGCCTCGATAACGGCGTTTTCCTGGGAATCAGTGCACCCGGAATATTTAAAAACGGCTTTAGAATGGCAGTGGTTTCAATCATTATCATGGTTGTCGTGCTTTTCTTCAGCAGGGGTATTATGGGCGACAAGGAATTCTCGGTTAAGGGTATTGTCAGGTTCCTCGACAGAATATTCCAGAGAAAAAAGGTAAAAAAAGCAGGAGATGACAGTCAATGAACGAAGATACTATTCTCAGACTTGAAAATATTACAATGCAGTTCGGCGGTGTCGTGGCTGTCAGCAATCTGTCTCTGAAGGTCAACAGGGGTGAAATTGTGGCAATTATCGGCCCCAACGGAGCCGGAAAAACCACCGCCTTCAACTGTATAACAGGCGTATATCAGCCGACTAACGGACTTGTGGAATTTGAGGGAAAGCCCATCGTGAGGGCCCATCCCCAAGGTAAAATGAAAAAGCTCTATGCCGGCGAAAATGCGGATATGTATGCAGGCCTTCGCCCCATAGATCCGACTCCGGATAAAATAACAAGACTCGGCATTGCACGCACCTTCCAAAATATCCGTCTCTGGAAGAGCATGACAGTGTTTGATAATGTTCTCACTGCAAAACATATGCTGGCAAAGCAGAATGTCTTTTCCGCAACGCTCAGGCTTGCGAAAGCAGAAGACCGTCAGATGTACGAAGAGACCGAAGCTCTTCTGGCAGAACAGGATCTCCTTAAATATAAGGATGATTTGGCCACCAGTCTGCCTTATGGACTCCAGCGCCGCCTTGAAATTGCAAGGGCACTTGCAACAAAGCCAAAGCTTCTGCTCCTTGATGAGCCTGCGGCCGGCATGAATCCCCAGGAGACTAAGGAACTGGGTGAGTTTATTGTTAAAATCAAGGATGAGTATAATCTGACGGTCCTGATGATTGAACACCATATGGACCTTGTAATGAATTTCTCGGAGAGAATTTACGCGATAGACTTCGGCAGGCTTATATGCGAAGGCAAACCCTCTGAGGTTGCAGCAGATCAGAGGGTTATAGATGCATATCTGGGGGTGAGTGAGAATGAGTGATGTTATACTCAGCGTAAAAGATCTGCAGGTCAATTACGGCGGCATTGAGGCCGTAAAGGGAATCTCCTTTGATGTTCCTGCAGGTGAGATCGTCACCCTTATCGGTGCAAACGGTGCCGGAAAATCTACCATACTAAAGTCTATTGTTGGCCTTGTGAAGCCCCGCAGCGGCTCTGTTATCTTTAACGGTGAAGAGCTTGTGGGAAAAGATACGACGGCAATAGTCGCAAAGGGAATAACCCTTGTACCGGAGGGCCGCCGTGTGTTTTCAGACCTCACGGTCCTGGAAAATATTAAAATCGGAGCTTATTTAAGAAAAGATGATCTCAGTGAAGACATCAAAAGGATTTATGAACTCTTCCCCATATTGAAAGAACGGGAATGGCAGCTGGCGGGTACACTTTCCGGCGGTGAGCAGCAGATGCTTGCCGTGGCCAGGGCTCTCATGAGCAGACCGAAGGTAATTATGATGGATGAACCCTCCCTCGGCCTCGCGCCTTTGATTGTGAGAGACATATTTGACATCATTAAAGAGATTAACAGTCAGGGAACCACAGTGCTTCTCATTGAACAAAACGCAAATATGGCACTCAAGACCGCAAATTATGCCTATGTGCTGGAGACCGGCAGAATTACTCTCTCGGGCACAGGGGCAGAGCTCCTTGCAAATGAGGAAGTAAAAAAGGCATATCTCGGGAAATGAACATTTTATACAGAAAGCAGGCAGACGAATCTGCCTGCTTTCTGTGTTTACATAGTTTCTTATGTATGCTAATATATAAAGAAAAAGCTTGGAGATTTCTATGTTTGAGAAGTTAGCAATCCTAAAAAATCAATATGAACAGCTTCAGGAGCGGCTGCAGCTGCCGGAGACATACGCCGATCCGGCAAATTATGCTAAGCTAGACAAAGAGGCAAGGGAGCTCGCCCCGGTGGTTGAGGCCTACTGCAGATACGAAAAGGCAAGTGCCGATATGGACTCGGCTCTTGAACTTATGAATGACCCGGAGATGAAAGAGCTGGCTCAGGAGGATTATGCAAGATCAAAGTCCGACACGGAGAGGATAGAGCAGGAGATTAAAATCCTTTTGCTGCCCAAAGATCCAAATGACAGCAAAAACGTCATAATGGAGATAAGGGGCGGAGTCGGCGGAGAAGAGGGAATGCTCTTTGCCGCTGATCTTTTCAGAATGTATTCCATGTATGCCGAGCGCAAGGGCTGGAAAATCGATGTCGCCAATATAAATGAGACTGAGCTTGGAGGAATCAAGGAGATAAGCTTTGTCATAGAAGGCTTCGGTGCGTATTCAAGGCTCAAATTTGAGGCTGGAGGACACAGAGTTCAGCGTGTGCCCGTGACGGAATCCGGAGGAAGGATTCATACTTCTGCGGCTACAGTTGCGGTCATGCCGGAGATAGATGAGCTGGACTTCAAGCTGGACATGAAGGATCTGAGAATTGACACATACCGCTCCTCCGGTGCCGGAGGGCAGCATGTCAATAAGACCTCCAGTGCAATCCGTGTGACGCATTTGCCCACCGGTCTTGTTGTGGAGTGCCAGGATGAGCGCAGCCAGTATAAGAATAAAGACAGAGCTTTGAAAATTCTCCGTTCCAGACTCTATGAGGCGGAACAGGAAAAACAGCATGCGGCTGTTGCCGAGGAGAGAAAAACACAGATCGGCTCCGGCGACAGAAGCGAGAGGGTGCGCACATATAATTTCCCCCAGAACCGCGTGACAGACCACAGACTTACGGGAGATAATAAAAACTTCAACATTGCCGGCATAATAGACGGTGACCTGGATCCTTTGATTGATGCCCTTGTCACCGCAGATCAGGCTGAAAAGCTTCGGCTGCAGTCGGAGGCGTAAATTTGAAAACAGAAATTATAACAGAGAATATAGCGGCGGCAGCTGAGATTATCCGTTCCGGCGGTCTTGTGGCTGTACCCACAGAGACAGTTTACGGTCTTGCAGGAAACGGCCTTGATGAAACCGCAGTAAACAATATTTATGAGGTGAAGGGGAGACCCTCTGTAAAGCCTCTGTCTCTTATGGTGCCGGGTAAAGCTGCAATGCAAAAATACTGCGATGATATACCGGAAGAAGCTGAAATACTTGCAGATAAATTCTGGCCGGGCCCCCTCACAATTGTGTTGAAGGCAAAAAATATTGTGCCTGAAATTGTCAGGGCGGGGGGCAGCACGGTCGGACTTCGCTGTCCCGACCATCCGATGACGCTAAAATTGCTGGAGCTGGCTGAGCTTCCCTTTGCCGCACCATCTGCAAACCCCTCCGGCAGCGCAAGCCCTAAAAATGCTGATGAAGTTATGAAATATTTCACCGGAAAAATTCCGGCCGTGGTGGACGGTGGTCAGTGCGGAATAGGCATGGAATCCACCCTGATTGATATGAGCAGCAGACCGTTTAAAATTCTCAGGCAGGGAGCTCTCAGTGAAAGGGATATTGCTCAGGTTCTGGCAGACAATATGGAGACAGTGGGCATAACAGGCGGCACAGGCTGCGGAAAGACTACAGCGCTGGAGGTTCTTAAAAATATGGGGGCACTGGTGCTGGACTGTGATGAAATTTACCACAGGCTCCTTGCTGACAGCGAGGAGATGAATTCCGAGCTTGCCGCTGCCTTTCCACAGGCAATTGTGAATGGGAAAATTGACAGAAAAACCCTCGGAGCTGTGGTTTTCAATGATGAAGCGGCCTTAAGAAAGTTAAATGAAATCACGCACCGCTACGTAAAAAATGAAGTTCACAGCAGACTGAGAAACTGGGCGATGCAGGGCGGCAGTCTTGCAGCACTGGATGCCATTGAACTTATAGGAAGCGGACTTGCAGATGAGTGCAAAATTACTTTCGCTGTCACAGCCGACAGAGAAACACAGATAGAGAGAATAATGGCAAGAGAGGGAATAAGCCGCGAATATGCCTCTCTCCGCGTGGACGCCCAGCATTCCGGTGAATATTTCGAGAAAAATTG
>JBMNPZ010000011.1:0-62990 GCA_050943875.1 Candidatus Limivicinus sp.
AGTAAATAAGATGAGCTTTTATACATGCTCTTTTATGCCCTGATCAAATACTATTTATTTGCACAAATCCTGAGAAAAATAAGCCGCATTTCAGCCTCTATTTTTACCTTTTGCATATAAAAAAAGAAGCACTCCGAAAATTTTCCGAAGTGCTTCTGAAAATAAAATACTATATTATTTTTTATCGGGGATGAGAACTGCCTTTCCGCCCATGTAGGGACGGAGAACCTCGGGTATTGTGACGCTGCCGTCTCTCTGGAGATGGTTCTCAAGGAAGGCGATGAGCATGCGGGGAGGGGCCACAACGGTGTTATTGAGGGTATGGGGCAGATAGGTCCTGCCATCCTCGCCCTTTACGCGCATCTTGAGCCTTCTGGCCTGAGCATCACCCAGGTTGGAGCAGGAGCAGACCTCAAAGTATTTCTGCTGTCTCGGAGACCAGGCCTCAATGTCGCAGGACTTGACCTTCAGATCCGCAAGGTCACCGGAGCAGCACTCCAGCTGGCGCACGGGGATGTCCATGCTCCTGAAGAGCTCCACGGACATCTTCCACATTTTGTCATACCATTCCATGGAATCCTCAGGCTTGCAGACCACTATCATCTCCTGTTTTTCAAACTGATGGATCCTGTATACGCCTCTCTCCTCTATGCCGTGGGCGCCCTTCTCCTTCCTGAAGCAGGGGGAATAGCTGGTGAGAGTCTGGGGCAGGGTATTCTCTGGGATTATCTGGTCTATGAACTTGCCAATCATTGAGTGCTCGGAGGTGCCTATGAGATAGAGATCCTCTCCCTCAATCTTGTACATCATGGCGTCCATGTCGGTCTGACTCATGACGCCCTCAACCACGTTGCCGTGAATCATGTATGGGGGTATGCAGTAGGTGAAGCCCTTGTCAATCATAAAGTCCCTTGCGTAGGCCAGAACCGCGGAGTGGAGTCTCGCGATGTCGCCCAGGAGGTAGTAGAAGCCGTTGCCGGAGACGCGGCCGGAGGCGTCCATATCCACGCCGTTGAAGCTCTCCATTATTTCTGTGTGATAGGGAATCTCATAGTCCGGGACAACAGGCTCGCCGAAGCGCTGAACCTCAACGTTATAACTGTCGTCTGGTCCGATGGGAACTGAGGGGTCGATAATATTGGGGATGTTCAGCATTATTCTGCGAATCTTCTCAGCGTATTCGGTCTCCAGGTTCTCGAGCTCTGCAAGCCTATTTGCATTTGCCTTGACCTGCTCCTTTATTTTCTCGGCCTCTTCCCTCTTGGAGGGGTCCTTCTTTGCCTGACCCATGAGCATGCCTATCTGCTTTGAGAGTGTGTTGCGGCTGGCCCTCAGCTCACTGGCCTCGGTTATTGCAGCCCTGTGCTTCTCATCCAGATCCAGAACCTCGTCCACCATGGGCAGCTTCTCATTCTGAAACTTCTTTTTGATGTTTTCCTTTACCGCCTCGGGATTTTCTCTTACAAATTTAATGTCCAGCATTTTTCTTCTCCTACCGTCTTTCAGTTATTATTTTTCTTTTATATGTCTTAAAAGCTCTATCAGTGCTTCCCTGTCATCGCTGCCGTAGAATTCCAGCTCTATTCTGCCGGTCTTCTTTCCGTCAATCAGATGAACCTTTCTCCCCAGTATTGAGGACAGCTCATTTGATATCTCTGCGCTGTAGTCCACCGATATGCCTTTTTTGCTCTTTTCGGGTTTTTCCTTTTTCTCCTCCGTGAGCTTCGCCGCCAGATTTTCGGTCTTTCTCACAGAGAGAGACTTGTCTATTACCTCGTTTGCGGCCTCCAGCTGCATTTTGCCGTCTGATATGGGAATCAGCGCCCTGGCATGTCCCGCAGAGAGCTTTCCCTGCTCCACCAGCTTCAGCACACTGTCCGAGAGGGACAGCAGCCGCATTGAGTTTGTGATCGCGGGTCTTGAGCGGCCCACGCTTTTTGCGGCCTCCTCCTGAGTGAAGCCGTAGGTCTCAATCAGAGCCTTGTAGCCCTTCGCCTCTTCTATGGGGTTCAGGTCCTCCCTCTGGAGGTTTTCCACCAGAGCCAGCTGGGCGGTCTTTCTGTCGTCCGCCTCTATGACCCGCACCGGGACCTCATCCAGCCCCGCAAGCCTGCTGGCCCGCCAGCGCCGCTCGCCCGCAATTATCTGATAGTAGCCTGTGTCCAGCTTTCTCACAACTATTGGCTGAATCACGCCGAACTGCTGAATCGAATCCGCCAGCTCCTGCAGCGCATCCTCATCAAAGCGCTGTCTCGGCTGATCCCTTCTCGGTTCAACCTTGCCTATGGCCACGGTCATCAGCTCCGAGCTCTCGTCGTCAAAATCATCTTCTCCGAAGAGCACGCCCAGACCTGTGCCCAGACCCTTCTTTTCTTTTGCCGCCATTTTTTCTCCTTATCCCCTGATTCTGTTTAAAAACTCTTCCGCCAGCTCCACATAGGCTCTGCTGCCCTTGTTTGATCTGTCATAATGTATCCCCGGCATGCCGTGGCTTGGGGCCTCCGAAAGTCTGACGCTTCTGGGAATTACGGTGTCGTATACCTTTCCGTCCAGATACTTTCTCAGCTCCGCCGCCACCTGGTTTGTCAGGTTGGCCCGTCCGTCGTACATCGTGAGAATTATTCCCTCAATGTCCAGCTTTCTGTTGAGCCGCTTCTTGCACATCTTAATACTTGTGAGCAGGTCCGCAATCCCCTCCAGCGCGTAGTATTCACACTGCATGGGGATTATCACGCTGTCCGCCGCCACAAGGGCATTCACCGTCAAAAGCTCCAGAGACGGGGGACAGTCTATAAATATGAAGTCATATTCGTCCGACACGCACATCAGGGCCGTCTTCATCACATATTCCCTGTTGTCAGCATCTATAAGCTCCACAGATGCGGCTGCCAGCTCCTTGCTGGCGGGAATCACATCTCCGTAATCCGTGTGTACGATGCAGTCCCAGGCGGCCTTTTCATTTATCATCATGTCATATGTATTCGGCCTGGTGCTCTTTGAAACCCCCATGCCCGTACTGGCATTTCCCTGGGGGTCGCCGTCAACCAGAAGCGTGCGCTTTCCCATCTGGGTCAGTGCCGCACAGAGATTGACACAGCTTGTTGTCTTGCCCACACCGCCCTTTTGGTTGGTTATAGCAATTATTTTAGCCATTTTTCTTTCTCCTGACTCATTTATGACAGCATTATATCAGCATATTTTTAATTTTTCAATGTTTCACGTGAAACAATTCAGAACAAATCTCACCCACTCCGCTTCCGGCGCAGGGCCGAAAGCTGCCTTTAGCTCAATTCGTTCTTCATATCCGAATCAAAACCACTGCGTTGGGTATTGATTCGGGCTAGAGAGTACAGGTGCAAATTTATTTACAGATTAAACTAGTCAGAAAAAAACACCCATTGCGCTTCCAAAGCAAGTTTGAAAGCTTCGTTCTCTTCGATTCGTTCTTCATTACCGAATCAAAACCACTGTGTTGGGTTATGATTTGAGGCAGGAATGAATTGTAATATTAGTTAGTTGGTTAAATTGTTAAAAGGAGTTTAAGACCAATGTTTCACGTGAAACAAATCAGAGCAAATCTCGCTCACTCCGCTTCCGGCGCAGGGCCGAAAGCTGCCTTTAGCTCAATTCGTTCTTCATTTCCGAATCAAAACCACTGCGTTGGGTTTTAATTCGGGGTTAAGGGTGGACAAATAAAAAATACAACAGCAGAGTAATATATTCAGAAAAATGGCCGCACACTCCGCTTCCGGCGCAGGGCCGAAAGCTGCGTTTAGCTCAATTCGTTCTTCATTTCCAAATTAAAACCACTGCGTTGGGTTTTACTTTGCTGTAAAAATTGGGCGAAAGTTTAAAGGTAAGACCAAACAGAAATAAAAAAAGATACTCAGCCCAGCAGGAGTTCCACATCCTCAATGCTCAGCCCGGGGTGCAGGGCCAGATTTATCCCGAAACCAATAATCCGGGCGGCACTGCGAACAAGGGAGTCAATATCTCTGGGTGTCACAAACATGGAGGACACATTTTTATCGGCGGAAAAGGCGGCGGCATCGATGACTGTCGGCACACCTATGGAAATAACAGGAAGGCCAAGACTTTTGGGACTCAGCTCCTCACGGCTGTTTCCCACCCCGGAGCCGGGGGCAATGCCGGTATCGGAAATCTGTATGCAGCGGCAGAGCATGTCCGGGTCGCTCCCCGCCAGGGCGTCCACGGCAATCACAAGCTCAGGCTTGATCTCCCTGCAGAGAGTTTTAATCTGAACCGCAGATTCAACTCCGCTGGTGCCCAGAACACCGGTGCGGCAGAGAGCCACGGAACTGAAGCTTACAAAGTCTGAAGGAGCATGGGCTTTGAGGTGGCGGGTAACAAGAATGGATGAGGCAGTCAGCTGACCCAGAGCATCGGGGGTGATGTCGGGGTTCCCAAGAGCCGCCACAAGACTGCAGCGGGGAGAGACGGAGGGGAGCAGACGGGAGATAAGCTCCGAGAGTGCGAAAACAGCATCATTAAAAAATTCATCGCCGCAGCGGCCCAGCTCAAGAGTAAAATATTGTCCCACTGGTTTTCCAATGAGTTTTGCGCCTTCACCGCTGACAACTTTAACATCCAGAACCGGGAGCCCGCGGATAAGAGACTTCCGGGCAATAACGCCTTTTTCCTTTCCCAGCTCCTCACTTAAACGCTTTCCGGCCTCGCTTGCAATATCGGTACGTGAATTCAAAAGCATAATGAAGAAAACCTCCGCACACAAATTGTATATTACGGAGAAATTATACCCAATATAATGTGTAAATTTCACAAAAACCCGGTAAATAAAAATATTTCAAAAATAGTTATACTTTTTTTGAAAAAATGCTTGATTTTAAATATATTCTTTGATATAATCTCTAAACGCGAGTTAATTTAACTCAATTTTGTAGGAGGAGGTGGCAAAACATGGCCAACATTAAATCTTCTGCTAAGAGGGCTGAGAAGTCTCTGGAACTCAAGGCAAAGAATCGCGCCGAAAAGACCGATCTCAAGACCATGATTAAAAAGTTTGACGCAGCAGTTGCCGAAGGCAACCGTGACACAGCCGTCAGTGCCTATAAAGTTGCTGTTAAGACAGTTGACCGCGCGGCCGGCAAGGGTTTGCTGCACAAGAACAATGCAGCACACAAGAAGTCTGAAATGGCAAACAAGCTCAACCAGATGGCATAAGCTGTCAAAGCGAATAGCTTAATAAGTTGAAAGCTTACAAAGGGGATGCATCACGCATCCCCTTTAAAGCTATCCGGAAGTAAAATGCTGCACCGGAGAAAATAAATGTTATAATAAGGAAACGGCAGTGCCGCTGTAGATATATATTTTGTAAAGAGGCAGTTAAAATGAAGAAAGAGCTTATGCTTATAGTAAACCCTGCGGCGGGCAGAAGCGGTTACAGGCAGAATTTCGGCGAGGCTATGAATACTCTGGACAGAGGCGGCTATCAGGTCACTCTCTTTTTCACCTCCGCCAGAGGCGACGCCACAAGATTTGCCGCGGAAAACGCGAAGAACTATGATGTTGTGGCCTGTGTGGGCGGGGACGGGACCCTCAGCGAGGTCATGAGCGGTCTTATGAAAATTGAAAATCCCCCTCCTCTGGGCTACTTTCCCATGGGCACCTCAAATGATGTGGCCACGACTCTGGGACTCCCGAAGAATGACACCGTGGGCGCGGCCAGAAGAATAATCGAAGGTACTCCCCACCCATTTGACGTGGGGGGCTTCGGACCGGACGAGTATTTTGCATATATCGCGGCCTTCGGCGTCTTCACCGAGGTGAGCTATGCCACACCCCAGAATCAGAAAAAGGTCCTGGGCCATCTGGCCTACGTGCTCCAGGGCATGGCCCAGCTCTCCAAGATAGAGAGCTATAACGCGAGAGTGCAGTGGGATGACGGCCAGGCCGAGGGAAAATTCCTCTACGGCAGCATGTCAAACTCCACCTCCGTTGCGGGAATCGTAAAGCTAAGGGAAGATATGGTCTGCCTCGGCGACGGCATGTCAGAGCTTGTGCTGGTGAGGGATCCGGGTACTATAGAGGGCGTGGGCGAGATACTCGCCAGCGTTCTCTCCCAGCGCTTTGACAGCGAGAACCTCATCATAGTCCACACAAAGAAGGCAAAATTCACTTTCGACAGGCCTGTGGCCTGGACGAGAGACGGCGAGGCCGGCGGCGAGGTCAGGGAGATAGAGCTCTGCAATTATCAGGCCCCGGTGCAGATGATATTCTGATTTTTCCACAGGGCGCAAAAAGCTGTTGAAAAATAACAGAAAAATGAATATAATATATTAGTTGAAATAAAATTCTTCTGCACTGGCAGAAAAAAAGGATGTATAAAATGAAGCGTCAGAAAATTACCGGTATATATGCGGATCCCGCCGCTCTGGGCGGTCAGGAAATGACCGTCTGCGGCTGGGTGAGAACAGTCCGCGACATGAAGAACTTCGGATTTATTGAGCTAAACGACGGCAGCTGCTTTAAATCCCTCCAGGTCGTGTTTGAAAAGGAAAGCCTTGCAAACTACGACGAGATTGCAAAGCAGAACGTGGGTGCCGCACTTATTGTCCGGGGCACTCTGGTTCTGACACCTCAGGCAAAGCAGCCATTCGAGCTGAAGGCAGAGGAGATCACCGTCGAGGGCACCTCCACCCCGGACTACCCCCTACAGAAGAAGCGCCACAGCGTGGAGTTTCTGAGAACTATACAGCATCTCCGGCCCAGAACCAATCTTTTCTCCGCCACCTTCCGGGTGAGGAGCGTCGCGGCTCAGGCGGTGCATGAGTTCTTCCAGAGCAGGGGCTTTGTATATGCCCAGACCCCCATCATCACCGGCTCCGACTGCGAGGGCGCGGGCGAGATGTTCAGGGTCACCTCCTTTGACCTGAACAACCTGCCCCTGAAAGAGGACGGCACTGTGGACGACAGCAAGGACTTCTTTGGGAAGGCCACAAACCTCACAGTCTCCGGACAGCTGAACGCCGAGAACTTTGCAATGGCCTTCGGTGATGTCTACACTTTCGGCCCCACCTTCCGGGCAGAGGTATCATATACACAGCGCCACGCCGCCGAGTTCTGGATGATTGAGCCGGAGATGGCCTTTGCGGACCTGAACGACTATATGGACACAGCTGAGGCAATGGTGAAATATATCATCACCCGCACTCTGGAGCGCTGCCCCCAGGAGATGGAGTTCTTCAATTCCTTCGTGGACAAGGGCCTCCTGGAGAGACTCAACAATGTTGTGAACAACGACTTCGGCAGGATCTCCTACACAGAGGCTGTGGAGCTTCTGGAAAAGAGCGGGAAGAAGTTTGACTACCCGGTGAAATGGGGCATAGATCTCCAGACCGAGCATGAGCGCTACCTCACCGAAGAGGTATTTAAAAAGCCCATCTTCGTCACCGACTACCCCAAGGAAATCAAGGCCTTCTACATGAGGATGAACGATGACGGCAAGACTGTCGCCGCCGCAGACTGCCTGGTCCCGGGAATCGGGGAGATCATCGGCGGTAGCCAGCGTGAGGAGAGGCTTGATATGCTGGAGAAGCGTATGGATGAGCTGGGACTCAACAAGGAGGACTACTGGTGGTATCTGGACCTCCGCCGCTACGGCAGCTGCCGCCACGCGGGCTTCGGTCTGGGCTTTGAGCGCATGGTGATGTACCTCACCGGCGTCAGCAACATCAGAGACGTGGAACTCCACCCCCGCACCGCGGGCAACGCCGACTTCTGATTTAAATATAATCTTGAATGTAAAAATGAGCTCTCGTAAGGGAGCTCATTTTTTGTGTATAAATTCAGGTGACAAGGGCGGCAAGGGTCAGAATGCCCAGATTATCCTGATATATTTTGTCGAAATCCCCTAAAGGGAGGGGGTTCACTCCCCTGCCGGCCTCTATCGTGTAGCCGGGCAGGTCGTAGTTTTCAATAAACCAGTCCTTGTAGCCCGCAAAGCCCGAGGCAAAGGGAGTGCTCTCCAGGGCGTAGCCTGAGACCTGAGAGAAGGCCCTGCCTATTTCCTCGGAGCCCGGGGGGAGGCGGTCCAGATAGCGCCAGTAGATGACCTCCCCCTGGGTGTGAAAGGATAGAGTGAGATTCGGCCCCAGACGGTTTGTAAATTCGTACATGGCGAGGCTCTCCGGGGCGGAGAGGGGGGCGCGGCCCACAAAATCGGCGGGAGCGGGACTCACTATGCCAAGAGCGTACTTGTTGGCTTTTGCCTGTTCCCAGCCGGCGGGATACTGGAGATTCAGATCAGTACCGGAGATATTCGCCTTCCAGCCTTCGGGAAAGCTGAAGCGGGGATAGGCGGAGGAAATCCTCAGGGCACGCTCATAGTATTCCCCGCCCTGCAGCTCCCCCGTCACAAGGTCTATGCCGTCAGGGTTCACCGCGGGAACTATGCTGATTGCAGCGTAGTCCAGTATCTCTGCGGCACTCTGGCCGTAGATATAGCCCCCGGAGACATAGGCGGCGGCCAGCTCCTCTGCAAATTTCAGGACCAGGGGCAGGGTGATCCACTCATTTGCATGGTGGGCGGCGTTGTAGAGGACGCGGTTCTCTCCCCTGCCCATGCTTAGAACAAACAGCGGCCGCCCCATGACGCTGCGGCCGATCTCCGAGACGGATATAAAAGGGTACCTTGCCCGAAGCCCCCGGAGGCACAGATACACAAGTCCGGAGAACCAGGGAATTTTTACAGGGACGACCTCAAAGGGCAGAGGGACCGTGAGACTGCCGCCGATCCGCAGATTCTGTGGATTCAGGCCGGGATTTGCGGTGAGCACGGCGGATTCCGAGGAATTATACCGGCGGGCAATGGAGTAAACAGTATCGCCCTTTGAAATCCTGTGGACAAGAAAACCGGTATAGAAGGGCATGAGAGCCCTGTGGGTCTTGCTCCCGGCAATGCCGTCGGAGATGAGGCTCCGGGAGGACTGAAATTTCCTGAGGGCGGACTCGGTGGCGTCCCCGAAAATGCCGTCGGAATCAATAGGCCCGAAGCCCGCACGGTTCAGGGCCAGCTGCAGCAGAGCGGCGGAGGGAGAGCGGCTGCCTTTTTTAAGTAGTTTCATAGAGAGCTTCCTTTCAGGAGGTAGTAGAGGGGTATATATAAGAATACCGGGGAGGGAGAGAAAATATGCCCCCGCCGGGCAAAACAAAGAGAGAAAACTGCAGAGTCCGGCGGAGAGCAAAAGGAAAATACAGAAAAAGGAAGCAGCTAAGCCAAAAGAGATAAGAAAAATCAGGGGAATATGCCGGAAAACAGAGTAAATACGGCATTGAAGTTCGTATAAAAAAGAAATTTAATATTTCTTAAATTTCTCTTGCAAATCGGGTTGCCCTCGGATATAATGGCTGTGGGTCAAAGCGCCCATATTCTGCGGCCTGCCGGGCTCTCCATTACCAAGTTCGGCAAAGCTAAAAAAGAGGAGGAATACAAATTTCCCTGAGGCTCGGGGTACAGCAGTGTGGAGACCTGCTGCAATGCGGCGCGCGTATGCGGCTGCGAGATCACACCTGGCGGAGGCCGTGTGATTGGAGTCGGAATGTATGGCAACAGTACAGCTGAAAAACATCAAGAAGGTATATCCGTTCATCAGCGGAGAGGGAAAGAAAAAGAAGAAAAAGAACGCACCTGAGGAGAAGAAGCACAATCTTCAGATCACAGATCAGGGCGTCGTAGCGGTTCAGGATTTCAACCTTGACATTGCCGATAAGGAATTTGTCGTTCTGGTCGGTCCTTCCGGCTGCGGAAAGTCCACCACTCTGCGTATGGTCGCAGGCCTTGAGGAGATCACCGAGGGCGAGCTGTACATCGACGGCAAGCTCATGAACGATGTGGCACCCAAGGACCGCGATATCGCAATGGTCTTCCAGAACTATGCACTTTACCCCCATATGACCGTCTATGAGAACATGGCATTCTCCCTGAAGCTCCGGAAGGAGAAGAAGGATGTCATCGACAAGAAGGTCCGGGAGGCAGCAGAGATTCTGGACATCACCCAGTACCTCGACCGTAAGCCCAAGGCCCTGTCAGGCGGCCAGAGACAGCGTGTGGCAATCGGACGCGCAATAGTCCGTGACCCTGCAGTCTTCCTCATGGACGAGCCTCTCTCCAACCTGGACGCAAAGCTGCGCAACCAGATGAGAGCTGAGATCATCAAGCTGCGTGAGCGCATCAATACCACATTTATATATGTCACCCATGACCAGACCGAGGCCATGACTCTTGGCGACAGAATAGTCATCATGCGTGACGGCTATATCCAGCAGATAGGCACACCCCAGGAAGTCTTCAATAACCCCAGCAACCTCTTCGTTGCAGGCTTTATCGGAACTCCTCAGATGAACTTCTTCGACGCAAAGCTCACCAGAGAGAACGACGAGTTCTTTGTGGAGCTGGGCGGCCTGAAGGTCAAACTGGACGCAGAGAAGACCGCACGCCTCCTCAAGAACGATGTCCAGTCTCAGGAGGTCACCCTGGGCGTTCGTCCCGAGCATACCGTAGTCGGTTCCGAGGGCATTGCCGCAAAGGTCGATGTCAGCGAGATGATGGGCTCCTCCGTACATCTCCACGTATCCGCCGAGGGCAAGGATGTCATCATCATTGTTCCCACACTGGATATCAAGGACCACTATAAGATGGGCGACACCGTGCACTTCACCTTCGAAGGCAACGTCGCACACGTCTTCTCCAAGGAGACCGAGAAGAACCTGGAGTGGTAATTCTTCATTGAAACAAATAATTCCCCGGCAGCCTTTCAGGCTGTCGGGGAGAGAGTAAATAAAGAGTGTGATTTTTAACAGACGGTACAGAGATGCCGGCAAAATCCCCGGGCGCAGACTGCGATTCTGCGCAGAATTGCTGTGTATCCTGCCGTCGGGCGGGATTTTTTTTATGCGTAAAAGGAAGTGAAGGCATGAAGCTTAAAGCTCAGATAATGGACGAGGCGACAGTGGGCAGAGTCCTCATGCGCATCTCCCATGAAATAACCGAGAGAAACAAGGGCGTGGACAATGTGGTCCTGGTGGGAATACGCCGCCGGGGCGAGCCTATTGCCGGACGCATCCGGGACAATATAAAAAAGATTGAAGATACTGCCGTCCCCTGCGGCAGCATTGATATAAAATTCTACCGGGACGATCTCACCACCATTGTGGAAAATCCGGAGGTGCGGCGGACGGAGCTGCCCTTCGATGTGACGGACAGAGATGTGATTCTGGTGGATGACGTGCTCTTCACAGGCCGCACCGCCAGGGCTGCAATAGAGGCCGTGTTCAGCTGCGGCAGACCCAGAAGCATACAGCTTGCGGTGCTGGTGGACAGGGGCCACAGGGAGCTGCCCATAAGGGCGGACTACGTGGGCAAAAACATCCCCACCTCCAGAAGGGAGCTTGTCCAGGTGAGAATTCCGGAATATGACGGCGAGACCGGCGTGTTCCTCATGGACCTGACAGCTGACTGAAAACTGCCGGATGGCAGGCCGCAGAGAGAATCTGCGGTGCTCAATATGGTAACGCACGGCCTGAGCCGTTCGCTATAAATTTCAATTAAATACTACAGAGAGAGGTAAATTGAATGAACAAGAAATCAATCGGCAATGAGCCAATCTACGACGCCCGTGTACTGGGCAAATCCAGAATGCTGGTACTGGGATTCCAGCATATGTTTGCCATGTTCGGCGCGACCGTACTGGTTCCGGCACTCACTGGTCTGAATGTGGCCACGGCACTGCTCTTCGCAGGTCTGGGCACCCTCCTTTTCCACCTCATCACCGGCGGCAAGGTCCCGGCCTTCCTGGGCAGCTCCTTTGCATTCATCGGCGGCTACAATGCGGTCCGCACAATAGAGACTCTGGCGGACGGCACCAATATCTATGACAACAACCTCCTCCCCTACGCCTGCTTCGGTGTGGCGATTGCGGGACTCATGTATGTCATACTCTCCGCCCTCTTCAAGATCTTCGGCGTGAAGAAGGTCATGCGCTTCTTCCCCCCGATAGTCACCGGCCCCATAATCATCGCAATCGGCCTGACCCTGTCCTCCTCCGCAATCTCCAACTGCTCTGCAAACTGGCTCATAGCAGTTGTGGCAATCGCCCTTGTCATCGGCTTCAATATGTGGGGCCGGGGCATGGCAAAGATAATCCCCATACTCATCGGCGTCATCGGCTCCTATGTGCTGGCAGTTATCATTGACCCGATCACCCGTGCAAATGTTGTGCAGAGCGTATCCAGCGCGGCCTGGTTCGGCCTGCCGGTATTCTGGAACAACACCGTGTTCGGACTTTTCACCAGCGGCAATCTGAATACCTCCGTGCTCTGGTCCGCAGTATTCACCATCGTCCCCCTGTCCCTTGCAACCATGGTTGAGCATATCGGCGACATCTGCGCCATCTCCTCCACCTGCGAGAAGAACTACATGCAGGATCCCGGCTTCCACCGCACCCTTCTGGGCGACGGCCTGGCCACCACCCTCGCATCCCTCTTCGGCGGCCCTGCAAACACCACCTACGGCGAGAACACCGGCGTCCTTGCTCTCTCAAGAGTTTACGACCCCCGGGTGATCCGCATCGCAGCGGTCATCTCCGTTGTGTTCTCCTTCTGCCCCAAGTTTGCAGCCCTCATCTCCGCAATGCCCACCGCAACCATCGGCGGCGTCTCCCTGGTGCTCTACGGCATGATCTCCGCAGTCGGTGTCAGGAACGTTGTTGAAAATCAGGTGGACTTCACCAACACCAGAAATGTCATCATCGCGGCCCTCATCCTGGTCCTTGCAATCGGCGTGAGCTACACCGGCCCCATAAAGATCGGCATCGTGAGCTTCTCCGGCCTTGCAGTTGCCTCCATCGTGGGCATCCTGCTGAACGCAATTCTCCCCGGCAAGGACTATGTCTTTGAACAGGAAGAGAAGGGTTCTACCTCCGTCAACTTCAAAGTCTGAGGAGAACCTGAAAACAGCCTTATACAGACAACATACAGAGGATAAATGAAAAAGAGACAACAGCAGCTCAAAAGGGCTGCTGTTGTTTTTGCATGGTTTTAAAGCTTTTCACGGCCGGGAATAAACGAAGAAAAAGCCTTGAAAGGGGGGAAGGCATATGATATACTCGAAATCGCGGGAATGAAGTTTTCCCCTGGGAGACCTAAATTGCTTTTATGCTGATGACTTCTGCTTTTGCAGGGGCCATTATTTTTTTATGCCAAAATACGGAAAACAGGAGGGCTTCCTATGAAGGAACTGAAGGAGACCGGAAAAAGATGGAGAGATTGTCTGCTCTGGGGGCTGCCGGCGCTGCTGCTGGGAGCGGTGATCGGGGCGGTCGACGCCGTATTCGGGCGGGGCCTTATGGCAATCTCAAAATTCAGGGACGGGAACCTAAAATATCTGCTCCCCTTCCTGGCCCCGGCGGGACTGCTGATAACATGGCTCTATACCCGTTTCGGCAGGGAGAGCGGGCGGGGCATGGGCCTCATATTCGCGGTGGGCCACGGTGAGAAAAAGGAGATTCCCCTGCGCCTTGTACCACTGGTTTTCGGAAGCACCTGGCTCACCCACCTCTTCGGCGGCAGCGCCGGCCGGGAGGGCGTGGCGGTGCAGATAGGGGCGGCCCTGTCCTACCGGGCGGCGGCGCGCATATTCCCGTCGGCGGGGAGAATTTTCCTCACCGCGGGCATGGCGGCGGGCTTTGCCGGAATATTCGGCACCCCGATTGCGGCCACATTTTTTGCAGTTGAAGTGCTGTATTCTGGAAGAATAGATTTCCGTGCCCTCTTCCCCAGCTTTACAGCAGCCCTGGCCGCAAGCTTTGTCTCGGGCCTCCTGGGGCTCAAAAAGTTTACAGCCGATGCCGGGAGTCTTGCGCTGAATATTCCCGCAGTGGGAAAGCTGATACTGCTGGGCATAATATTCGGAATCGCGGGACAGCTTTTTGTGTACCTGCAGGCCGCGGCGAAAAAATACCTGAAAAAATTCATCCTCAATCCATATGTAAGAATAGGCTGCACGGGAATACTGCTGACAATGCTGCTGTTCCTCCTTCGGGACGGGAGATACTGCGGCCTCGGCACAAATCTCATAGCCGCGGCCCTGAGCGGCGGGGAAATATACGGGTATGACTGGATTTTAAAGCTCCTCCTCACCGTCCTCACACTGGCAGCTGGATATCAGGGCGGGGAGGTAACACCTCTTTTCTCCATAGGGGCGAGTCTGGGCGCGGCTCTGGCGGGTATCTTCGGACTCCCCCCGGAGCTCACGGCGTCGCTGGGCTACGCCGCGGTTTTCGGCAGCGCCAGCAACACCTATTTTGCGCCCATACTCATAGGGGCGGAGATCTTCGGCTTTTCAAATCTCCCTCTCTTCTTTGTGGTCTGCACCGCGGCCCGCTGCTTCAGCTCCGGGCGCTCAATATATACCGGCCAGAAGACAGAAGCTTAAAATCATATAAAACCCTGAATCAGAGACGTAAAAATCCCCTCTCCAGGCGGAGAGGGGATTGAATCTTTATTTCGTTTCCTGTGAAACATTATTAAATGGAAAAGCTAGCGCTCCTCACGGAAGTAGGCGAGGCCCAGTGCGGCGGGGGGCTGCTTCTCTCTCTGGTTTCTCATGCTGGTGATAATGAGGACAATGATGGTCACCACATAGGGGAGCATCTTGTAGAGCTCCTTCACCGCGAGATTCATGCCGGTGGGGATAAAGATGTGGAGAATATAGAGGCCGCCGAAAAGTATCGCATCCAGCACTCCTGCGTCAGGCCGCCAGACGGTGAAGATGACAAGGGCGATTGCAAGCCAGCCCCTGTCCCCGAAGGCGTCGTTGGACCAGACACCGCAGGCGTAGTCCATCACATAGTAGAGCCCGCCGAGGCCGGCAATCATGCTGCCCACGGAGGTGGCGGTGTATTTATAGCGGTTTACATTGATGCCCGCCGCATCTGCGGTTGTGGGGCTCTCCCCCACGGCCCTGAGATTCAGGCCCACCCTTGTGTGCTTGATGATGTAGGCCGCCACAAGGGAGACAATGACGGCGAGATATGCGAGAAAGCCGTAGCTGAGGAAAATCTTGCCGAACCAGCCCAAAGACTCCGCAAAGGGCAGGGATTTCCTGAAATATGCGCTGGTGGCGGAGAGTGCGATGGAGGGCACATTGCCGCCGGTAAGCTTTATGAGCGAGCCCCCGAAGAAGTTGCCGAAGCCCACGCCGAAGGTGGTGAGGGCAAGGCCGGTGACGTTCTGGTTTGCCCGGAGGGTCACGGTGAGGAAACAGTAGATAAGCCCCATGATGAAGGAGCCCAGAAGGGAGCAGAGCATGGGTATCATCACCGCGAGAAAGCCGTTCATCTGAGAGGGGTCAGCAAAGGACTGCTCATAGAAGAAGGAGCCGATGACGCCGCAGATGCCGCCCACATACATTATGCCGGGGATGCCCAGGTTCAGGTTGCCGGATTTCTCGGTGAGAGTCTCGCCGGTGCTGCCGAAGAGAAGGGGTATGCCCTGGGCCACGGCTCTGGGGATAAATGAAACAAAATCAAACACTGATCAGCCCTCCTTCCTGCTGCCGCCGGATTTTTTCCGGAAGTTCAGCTTGTAGCTTATAAAGAACTCACAGCCTATGATGAAAAAGAGGATAATGCCGGTGATAATATCCGCAAAGGACTGGTTGAGGCCGAACATTGTGGATATCTCCCCCGCGCCCTTGTCCAGAAATACAAGAATGAAGCTTGTAAATATCATTATAAAGGGGTTGAACTTTGCAAGCCAGGCCACCATGATGGCGGTAAAGCCCCGCCCGTCGGCAACGGTGGTGGTGACGGTGTGGTTGATGCCACCCACGAGGAGGAGCCCCACAAGGCCGCAGACAGCGCCGGAGAGTATCATGGTGCGGATTATGACCCGGTCAACCTTGATTCCCACATAGCGGGCCGTGCGCTCACTCTCGCCCACGACCGAGATCTCATAGCCGTGCTTTGTATACCTGAGGTAGATATACATGAGGGCCGTGGCTACCAGTGCAATTATGATGCTGAGAAGGTATTTGTTCCCGGCAATCATGGGCAGCCAGCCGGCCTCGCTGCTCTGGTTTATAATGCCGATCTGTCCCGCACCCTTGGGGTTCTCCCAGATTATGATGAAGTAGGCCACAAGCTGGGTCGCCACATAGTTCATCATCAGGGTGAAGAGAGTCTCGTTGGTGTTCCATTTTGCCTTGAATACCGCGGGGATGAAGCCCCAGAGGGCCCCGGCCAGAATACTGGAGAGAAGCATGAGGCAGATGAGGAGCCAGTTTGGAACTTTGCCCCCCAGCAGGATCATGCAGGCCGTGGTGGCAAGGCCGCCCACCAGAATCTGACCCTCGCCGCCTATATTCCAGAAGTGCATCTTAAAGGCAGGGGTGAGAGCCAGGGACACGCAGAGCAGCAGTGAGATGTTCTGGAGCAGAATCCAGGTCTTCCGCTTTGTGCCCATGGCGCCCTTTATCATTGCGGCGTAGACATCCAGGGGATTTTCGCCGGTGAGGAGGGTGGTGACAACGCCGCTCACCACAAGGGCGAGGATAACGGCGATAACTCTTATACCCCAGGCCCTGTACCAGGGGATGGAGCTGCGCCTTGTGATATGAATAAGAGGTTCCTTAACTTTACTGTCCATTGGCTGAATTCCCTCCCAGTTTGGTCATCATCATGCCCACGTCCCGCTTGAGGGCGCCCCGGCCGTCAACTATGCCGCTGACCCTGCCGCCGCAGAGCACGAGAATTTTATCTGCCAGCTCCAGAAGCACGTCCAGATCCTCACCCACATAGATGACAGCCACGCCGGCTTCCTTCTGGCGGTTGATAAGATCATAGATCGTGTAGGAGGAGTTTATATCCAGACCTCTCACAGCGTAGGCGGTGAGGAGAACCGTGGGTGCGGAGGAGATCTCACGGCCCACAAGCACCTTCTGCACGTTGCCGCCGGAGAGCTTCCGCACCGGAGTGCCGATGCCCGGGGTGCTCACATCCAGCTCCTTCACCACATTCTCCGCCAGCTTTCTGGGGGATTTTCTGTCGGTAAAGATGCTGTGCCCGTGGCGGAAGGAGCGGAGCATCATGTTGTCCGCCATGTCCATGCTGCCCACAAGGCCCATGCCCAGTCTGTCCTCAGGTACAAAGGAGAGGGATACACCCATATCGGCAATCTCAAGGGGGTCCTTGCCTATGAGCTCCTCCCGGTTGCCCTCGTCGTCTATATATGTGATGCTGCCGCTCTCTGTGGGCTGAAGTCCGGCGATGGACTCCAGAAGCTCCTTCTGGCCGCAGCCGGAGATACCGGCAATGCCCAGGATCTCCCCGGAGTTTGCGGTGAAGCTCACATTGTCCAGCTTCACTATGCCGTCGATGCTCCTGACGGTAAGATTTTTGACCTCAATGCGGGGCTTTGGATTCACAGGCTCGGGGCGATGGATGTTCAGCTCCACCGCGTGGCCAACCATCATGTTGGTCATCTCCTGGGCGCTGGTCTTTTTCGTGGGCATGTCGCCTACAAACTGGCCCTGACGGAGAATTGCCACCCTGTCGGAGAGCTCCTCCACCTCGTGCATCTTGTGGGTGATGATGACAATGGCCTTTCCGGCGTCCCGCATGTTCCTCAGCACGGTGAAGAGCTTCTCTGTCTCCTGGGGGGTGAGCACCGCAGTGGGCTCATCCAGAATGAGTATGTCGGCGCCCCGGTAGAGGACCTTGACAATCTCAACGGTCTGCTTCTGGGACACGGACATGTCATAGACCTTCTGATGGGGGTCCACCTCAAAACCGTAGGCGTCGCAGATCTCTTTTATCCGCTCCGCCACGGCGTCCAGGTCCAGGCGGCCCTTCTCTTTCAGGCCCAGGACGATGTTTTCCGCGGCGGTGAGCACGTCCACCAGCTTGAAATGCTGATGTATCATGCCTATGCCGTGGTCAAAGGCATCCTTGGGGGAGGAGATGACAACCTTTTTCCCGTCTATGAAAATATCGCCCTCGTCCGGGAAGTAGATGCCGGAGAGCATATTCATAAGGGTGGTTTTGCCGCTGCCGTTTTCACCCAGCAGAGCCAGAATCTCTCCCTTGTAAATGTCCAGCCAGACCTTATCGTTTGCGATAACCGGGCCGAACCGCTTGGTAATGTTGCGCATTTTAACCGCTGCAATTCTGTCATCCAAAGCTGTCACATCCTGTCAAGTAAGAATAGTTAGTGCAGATTAAATATGCTGTAAGAGTAAAATACCGCATAGGGCAGCACAGAGGCAAGTAGTATCTGAGCTGCCCTATACGTTGTTTCAAAAAGGGAAGTCCCGAAGAGACTCGGGACTTCCCGGAAAAAGATTTGATTAGAATGCAGTGTCAAGAAGGGTGATGCCGTCGATGTTCACATCGAAGTAAGGGGCAGCACGGAACTCGGACTCGTGGAAGTAGCCGTCGGAGACGACCTCGGTCTCATGCTCCATATCGGCGTCGGAGTCGACGTCTGCCTTGTAGGAGTCAAGAGCCTTGCCCTCTACGGTGAAGGTGGCGGTGTCAAATACGTGGAGAGTGCCGGCCTCAAGTGCGGCCTTTGCCTCTTCAATTGCCTCAACGGTGCCCTCGGCAGCGGCCTTGGTGTTGACCTCGCTGAGAAGTACGGACTCGGTGCCGATGGTGCCGACCCAGTCAGCAGGAATGGTCTCGCCGCTCATAACGCTGTTGATGACCAGCTCGTAGTAGGGAGCCCAGTTGATGCGGGAGGAAACGATGAAGGTGTTGGGGCAGGCCTCAACGGTGGAGCCGTTGTAGGAGACGTTGGGGACACCGGCGGTCTCGCATGCGGTGGGTGCACCCATGGAGTCTGCATGCTGGCTTATAAGCTTGCAGCCGTTGGACATGAGCTTGTTTGCGGCCTCTTTCTCAAGAGCCTCGTCATACCAGGAACCGGTGAAGGTGACTTCCATTGTTGCGCTGGGGCATACGGAACGGGCGCCGAGGAAGAAGGAGGTGTAGCCGGAGACAACCTCTGCATAGGTGAATGCGCCGACATAGCCGATCTTGGCCTCATCTGCGGTGAACTCACCGGCCTCGATCATCTCGTTGAGCTTCATGCCGGCGGCAATGCCTGCAAGATAGCGGCCTTCGTAGATGGAAGCAAATGCGTTGTGGTAGTTGTCAAGTCCCTCGGTGTGTGCCCTGACGCCGGTGGCGTGGCAGAAGGTGACCTCGGGGAACTCCTTGGCGGCCTCGATCATGTAGCCCTCATGGCCGAAGGAGTCTGCAAAGATGATGCTGCAGCCGGTATCAGCAAGCTCTGCTGCGGCCTCGTAGCACTCCTGACCCTCAGGAACGTTGGTCTTGTAGATGAACTGGTCCTCGGCAAATCCGAGAGCCTCGCGGGCCTCATTTGCTGCGTTGATGAAGTTGAGGTCGTAGGTGGAGTTTTCATCATGGAGGAAGATGAAGCCGACCTTCATATCGGAAGCGGCGTTCTCTTCTTCTGCGGGAGCTTCGGCAGGAGCCTCAGCGGGAGCCTCGGTCTTATCCTCGGCTGCGGGAGCCTCTGCAGCCTGTCCGCAGGCGCAGAGTGCAAAAACCATGACAAGTGCAAGAAGCATAGCAATGATCTTTTTCATTCTTCAAATCTCCTGTAAATTGTATTTATCAAAACCCCGAAGGGCAATGAACAAGATGAAAAAAGCACCGGAGCATCTCAAATGAATATGAGACGACCGATGCAAAAACGAAAATCAGGACACTGCAAAAGAGCCAGTGTCAGAATCTTCGATAGTCCGGTCATTTACGGTGTCCGGGTAGAGACTTCAAATCCATATCATTTGGTATATATCGAATATTTATATATTAAATTTTTATTACACTTATAGATTAACGCCCGTGTCGAAAAATGTCAAGTAATTTTTTTGGAAGATTTCCACAGCCGGAAGTACAGAGATTTGTCAATCCTGCACAAAAGTTAGGCCGGTATCCGACATGGAGGCAATTCTTGCCAGGGATTCCACCCTTATTCCCCTCTCCTCCAGAAGAGAGCGTCCGGACTGGAAGGACTTCTCTACCGCAATGCCCACACCGGCCAGGGAGGCGCCCGCCTGATCCGCCAGAGCCTTCAGCCCCAGGGCGGCCGCACCGGTGGCGAGAAAATCGTCAACTATGAGGATTCTGTCCCCGGGATTCAGATATTCCTTGGAGACAATGACAGTATTGACGGTGCCGTGGGTGTAGGACCTCACCTCGGCGGAGTAGACATCGTCGGAGATGTTTGCAGATTTGCTCTTCTTTGCAAAGACGGCTTTGCAGCCCATGACATAGCCGGTCATGACCGCGAGGGCAATTCCTGAGGCCTCAAGGGTGAGAATCTTGTTTACACCGCAGTCCTTAAAGAGCCGCCCGAACTCCAGCGCCATCTGATAGAAGAGCTCCGGGTCCAGCTGATGGTTGAGAAAGCTGTCAACCTTCAGGATGTTGCCGGGCTTCACCTTACCGTCGGAAAGAATACGTTTTTCAAGCAGTTCCATAATGAGCCTCCAAAAATTTATATTTATATAAGATGGGGACAATTTTACAAAAGGGCGGGAATATAATATGCAGGGACCGGCAGCGGAAACTGCAGGGAAAAAATAGAAATTTTCCGCCTTTAATACCGAAAAAAGCCCGTCGTGTACGACAGGCTTGTTTCGGGTAATGTTAAATTACACAGCGCGGGTGACCTTGCCGCTGCGGAGGCAGCGGGTGCAGGCGTAAACATGCTGAGGCTTACCGTCTACAATGGCCTTGACGCGCTTCACATTGGGCTTCCAGACGCGGTTGGAACGTCTGTGGGAATGGCTGACTTTGATGCCAAAAGCCACATCCTTGTCGCAGAACTGGCACTTTGCCATAATTGAAGCACCTCCTTGCTAGTGTTTCGCTGAATAAACAGCTTTTATATAATAGCAGAAGCGGATAGCAAATGCAAGAGAAACTTTCATATTTTATAAAAAGTCAGTACCGGAGACGGAGTTTTCCGGAAAACCGGAGCGGGCAGAGCTTTTTCCTCCGAAATCAGGGGCAGAATATGTGGAAAAAATAAAAGATTCCCTGCCGCTCCCCTTCCGCCGCCGCTGGCAAAACAGATGCCGGGAGAGAACAGAAACAGCGGCGGAATTTTACGCCCGGCTTTGTGTATAAAGCTATTGCCAAAAGCCGAGGAATTGGGTAAAATAATATAAAGTATGATGGCAGAAAGAGAGGACTATGCCATGTCCAGTAAATTCAAGGTGAATCTCAAAAAAATTGTCGAGGAGAACGACCTAACGATCCTCCACAAATCCAGAGATTACGAAACCGCGATGCTGGTCACTGCGGATGTGAACCGTCCGGCGATGCAGCTCACGGGCTTCTATAACTATTTCGACCCCCACCGCCTGCAGATAATCGGGCGGGTGGAGAGCACCTATCTCGACACCCTAAGCGATGAGGAGCGCTATCAGGCTTTGGAGTGCTTCATGCAGTACGATATATCGGCCCTTGTGATCTGCCACGGGGTGCCGGTTTTCCCGGAGTGCCTGGAGCTGGCGGAGAAATACGACAGGAACCTCTTTATCACGAATGAGGATACCTCCACATTTCAGGCAAACGTGATAGTCTCTCTTCACCACCATCTGGCCCCCCGAATCACCACCCACGGTGTGCTGGTGGAGGTCTACGGCGAGGGTGTGCTCATTGTGGGAGACAGCGGCATCGGCAAGAGCGAGACCGCCCTTGAGCTTATAAAGCGCGGCCACAGACTCATCGCCGACGACGCCGTGGAGATTAAGAGAGTGGATAAATATACCCTCATCGGCAAGGCCCCGGAGCTCATAAGATATTATATGGAGCTGAGGGGCATAGGGGTCATAAATGTGCGCCATATCTACGGCGTGGGCTCTGTGAAGCCGGAGACCGAGATAGACATGGTGGTGAGTCTGGAGCCCTGGCAGGAGGGCAAGGCCTATGACAGGCTTGGGCTGACTAGCGAGACCACCGAAATTCTGGGCATGACCCTGCCCCAGGTCACGGTCCCCGTGCGCCCCGGGAGAAATCTCGCGGTGATTATGGAGCTGGCGGCCCTGAACAACAGGCAGAAAAAGATGGGCTACAACGCCGCCGAGGCCCTTGCGGCGGAGCATGACTACGCAATAGACCAGGGCCTGCTTTGATTTGGAGAATGAAATGAGTGATATGATGAATATAGACAGGGCCGCGGTCGAAATACAGGCGGCCATGCCGGAGCTGGCAATATATGAAAACGAGAATATGAGTGAGCGCTGCTCCTTCAAAGTCGGGGGGCCCGTCCGGGCACTGGCCGCCCCGGAGAGCAGGGAGAGCCTCGCAGAGCTCTGCGGGATTCTGGAAAAATACGGGATCACTCCCCTGCCCCTGGGAAACTGCACCAATATTATTTTCCCAGACGAGGGCATGAGGGAGACCTTTGCCCTGAGCACCGAGAAGCTCACGGATATGTATATGAAAGATGAAAACCTCATTTACGCCGGCGCGGGGGTATCCCTTGCAAGGCTCGCGGGCTTTGCCTGCCAGAATGAGCTCACGGGGCTGGAGTTCGCCTCCGGCATACCCGGCAGTGTGGGCGGCGGCAGTCTGATGAACGCCGGCGCCTACGGCGGGGAGCTGAGGAATGTTATAGAGACTGTGGAGATTTTCTACATACCTGAGGGAAAATTCTTTGAGCTTAAAAATGAGGACTGCCGCTTCGCCTACAGGAGGAGCGTTTTTAAGAGCATCCCCGGCTGCATCATAACCGGGGCCGCCTTCCGCCTTGAGAAGGGCGATAGTGAAAAAATATCCGAAAAGATGCGGGAGCTGAACCAGCGCCGGCGGGATAAGCAGCCCCTGGATATGCCCTCCGCCGGGAGTGCCTTCAAGCGGCCGGAGGGCTACTATGCCGCCGCCCTCATTGAGGAGGCAGGGCTGAAGGGCTTCCGCGTGGGCGGGGCCGGTGTGTCGGAAAAACACTCCGGCTTCGTGGTGAACTGCGGCGGGGCCACCGCCGCGGATGTGCGGGAGCTCATGAGAGAGGTCCATGACAGGGTGCTGAAGGAAAAGGGTGTGGAGCTTGAGAGCGAGATAATCATGCTGCCCCCGGACTACCGCCCCCCGAGAGGCGGAGGAAAGCTTTCGGATAAGCTCAGGGAGCTTTAACTTACAGACAGATAAAAGCCGGAGGGCTGAGGAGATAAAATGGAATTTGTCATAATAACAGGTTTGTCAGGCTCGGGCAAGACCCGGGCGGCGGATGCCATGGAGGATCTGGGCTACTACTGCGTGGACAATATGCCTGTGGCTCTTATGCCGAAATTCGCGGAGCTCTGCCTTGCCACTCAGGGCCGCTATGAAAAGGTGGCGCTGGTGACGGACGTGAGAGATAAGTCCGGCTTTGCGGAGCTGCTGAAAACCCTTGACCAGCTCAAGGAGATGGACTGCAGCTGCAAAATCCTCTATATGGACGCAGATCTCAACACCCTTATCCGCCGCTACAAGGAGTCCCGCCGCCGCCACCCCCTCTATGTGAAGGGCTCAACAATAGATGACGCCATAAGGAGAGAGGAAAAGCTCCTGGAGCCGGTGAAAAACAGGGCGGATTTCATTGTGAACAGCTCGAACTACACCCTGGCCATGCTCCAGAGCAAGCTCTTCTCACTCTTCGCCGGAGGGGACAGGAAGCGGGAGATCGAGGTCAATGTGATGTCCTTCGGATATAAGTACGGCCTGCCCATGGAGGCAGACCTGGTCTTTGACGCCAGATTCCTCCCCAACCCCTTCTATGTGGAGGAGCTGAGGCCCCAGTGCGGACTGGACGGGCCCGTCTTTGAATATGTGTTCAGCTATCAGGAGACCAGGACCTTTATGGAGAAGCTGGAGGATCTGGTGGACTATCTGCTGCCCCTCTATATTGAGGAGGGCAAGCTCACCCTGACCATCGCCATAGGCTGCACCGGCGGCCGCCACAGGAGCGTGGCCATAGCCTCGGCCCTGAACGATCACCTCACCGCAAACGGCGTCAGCTCCGTCAACATCAACCGGGACATGAAGAAGTAAGGGGTGGAGAGATGTCCTTCTCATCCGAAGCCAAAAAGGAGCTCTGCGCACAGCGGCCGGACAGGAAATGCTGCTCTGTGGCGGAGAGCTACGGACTGCTGCTGTACTGCAACAGCTTCAGCCACGATGAAATAAGAATAATCACCGCGAGCCCCGACTTCGCCGGAAGACTGCCGAAGCTCTTTAAAAGAGCCTTCAATTTAACTTTTGACCGGCTCCCAAAGTCTGAGGGCAGCGGGAAAAAGACCTTTGTGATAAATGAGCGGGAGAAGATCGCAAAAATTGTGGAGAGCTTCGGCGGGGATATTGACACCCTCCTGAGCCACCATATAAATCTGGGCGTGCTGGAGGAGGAGTGCTGCAGGATATCCTTCATACGGGGCGCTTTCCTCGCCGGGGGCAGTGTCACGGACCCGGAAAAGAGCTACCATCTGGAGCTGGCCACCTCCCACCGCAGCGTGAGCCGGGAGATGAATTCCATACTGCTGGAGCTGGGCTTTTCCCCCAGAGAGACGAGAAGGGCGGGAAATTCCCTGCTCTATTTCAAGCAGGCGGACGCAATAGCGGATTTTTTCACCACCATAGGCGCACCCTCCACGGCCATGAAGATAATGACCGCCAAGGTGGAAAAGGAGATGCGCAACACCGTCACAAGGCAGATAAACTGCGACAGCGCCAACGCCGACAAGACGGTGGCGGCCGCCCAGGCCCAGATAAAGGCCATAAGGTTTATCGCCAGAGAGTACGGCCTTGACGCCCTGCCGGAGCCTCTCAAGGATGCGGCCCTGCTGCGGATAACAAATCCCGGGGCCAGCCTTGCGGATCTGGCCACACTCTCCTGCCCGCCGGTGACCAAGAGCTGCCTCTCCCACAGACTGAAAAAGATAATGAGCCTCGTGCCCCCGGATAAAGAGGAGTAACAGATGAGCTTTGTCCATTTACATGTACATACCGAATATTCCCTGCTGGACGGGGCCTGCCGCATAGACAAAATCGCGGAGAAGGTAAAATCCATGGGCCAGACCGCCCTTGCCATAACCGACCACGGCGTGATGTACGGTGCTGTGGCCTTTTATAAGGCCTGCAAGGCGGCGGGGATAAAGCCCATAATCGGCTGCGAGGTCTATGTGGCCCCGAGAAATATGTCGGACAAGGAGCACGGCAGGGACAATGAATATTCCCACCTTATACTCCTGTGCAAGAATGAGAAGGGCTACAGAAATCTCTGCTATCTCGTCAGCGCCGCCTACACCGAGGGCTTCTATATAAAACCCAGAATAGACTGGAAGCTCCTCCATCAGCACGCCGAGGGCTTAATCTGCCTCTCCGGCTGCCTTGCAGGGGAGATTCAGCAGGATATAGTCAAGAACGACTACAAGGCAGCCAAAGCGAAGGCTCTGGAGCTCTACGAGCTCTTCGGCAGGGAGGATTTCTACCTTGAGCTCCAGGACCACGGCATACCCGAGGAGAGAAAGGCGGCCCAGGGCCTCATAAAAATCCACAGGGAGACGGGAATCCCCATGGTGGTCACAAATGACGCCCACTATATAGAGAAAAAAGACGCCCAGTATCAGGACGTGCTGCTGTGCATACAGACCGGCAGAACCATAGACGAGCCCAACCGCATGCGCTTTGAGACTCAGGAATTCTACCTCAAGACCGAGGAGGAGATGCGTGCGCTCTATCCCGAGGAGGCCGAGGCGGCGGACAACACGGTGAAGATTGCGGAGAAGTGCAATTTTGATTTTGAGTTCGGCCACTATCACCTGCCCTGCTTCAAGCTGCCCGAGGGGGAGACCGACAGCTGGGAATACCTGAAAAAGCTCTGCGAGGCGGGCTTTAAAAAGCGCTACCCCGACAGCCCTGAGGTCCACAAACAGCTGGAATATGAGCTGAACATGATACACAAGATGGGCTTTGTGGACTATTTCCTCATAGTCTCCGACTTCATCGGCTTTGCCAAGAGAAACGGCATACCCGTGGGGCCGGGCCGCGGCAGCGCCGCAGGGAGCGTGGTCTCCTACTGCCTTTTCATAACCGACATCAACCCGATAAAGTACAATCTCTTCTTCGAGCGCTTTCTGAACCCGGAGAGAGTCTCCATGCCCGATATAGACGTGGACTTCTGCGTGAACCGGAGAGGCGAGGTCATAGACTACGTCAACAGGCTCTACGGCAGCGACCATGTGGCCCAGATAGTCACCTTCGGCACCATGGCGGCCCGGGCGGCCATAAGGGACGTGGGCCGGGTTCTCTCCGTGAGCTACGGCGACACCGACAAGGTGGCAAAGCAGGTGCCCTCCGGGCCCGGCGCGCTGAACATGACCATAGACGAGGCCCTCAGACTCTCAAAGCCACTGAAGGAGATGTACGACAGCGATGAGACACTCCGCCATCTCATAGATGTGGCAAAGGAGCTGGAGGGCATGCCCCGCCACGCCTCAACCCATGCCGCCGGTGTGGTCATAACGGAAAAGCCGGTATATGAGTATGTGCCTCTGGCAAAGAATGACGAATCCGTGGTCTGCCAGTACCAGATGACCACCCTTGAGGAGCTGGGCCTCCTGAAAATGGACTTTCTGGGGCTGAGGAACCTCACTGTGCTGGAGGATGCGGCAAAGATGGTGAGGAAGTTCCGGCCGGACTTCAAAATAGAGACCATACCGGTGGACGATAAGGCCACCTTTGAGATGATATCCGCGGGGCACACCAGCGGCGTGTTCCAGCTGGAGAGCAGCGGCATCACCGGCGTCTGCACCGGCCTGAAGCCGAAAAACATAGAGGATATAACCGCAGTCATCGCCCTCTACCGCCCCGGACCCATGGACAGCATCCCCCGCTTTGTGGAGTGCTCCGCCCATCCAGAGAAGATAAGCTACAAGCACGAGCTGCTGCGGCCCATTCTGGAGGTCACCTACGGCTGCATAGTCTATCAGGAGCAGGTCATTGAAATATTCCGGCGCCTTGCGGGCTTCTCTCTGGGGCAGGCCGACATGATACGCCGGGCGATGAGCAAGAAAAAACACGCCGTTATCGACGCGGAGCGGGAGGCCTTTGTCCACGGGGATGAGAAGCGGCATATAGACGGGGCGCTGAAGCGGGGCGTGCCGGAGGATGTGGCCAACAGCATCTATGACGAGATAATAGATTTCGCAAGCTACGCCTTCAACAAGGCTCACGCCGTGAGCTACGCAATAGTCACCTACCGCACCGCCTACATGAAGCGCCACTATCCCCAGCAGTACATGGCGGCACTGCTGACCTCGGTTCTGGACAACAGCACCAAGGTGGCGGAGTATATCGCCGAGTGCCGCAGCATGGGAATAAAGCTGCTGCCCCCGGATGTGAATGAGTCCGAGGCCGACTTCACCGTGTCGGGAAAGAATATACGCTTCGGCCTTGTGGCCATAAAGGGCATAGGCTGGGGCGCCATCCGGGGCATGGTAGCCGAGCGGGAGCAGTACGGCCCCTTCCGGGATTTTGAGGACTTCTGCCGCCGCATGACCGGCAAAGAGCTGAACCGCCGGGCGGTGGAGAATCTCATAAAGGCCGGCGCCTTTGACTCCATGGGCTTCAAACGCCGGGCGCTGTGCCAGATCGCGGGAATAGTGATGGACGGCATAAGCCAGGCCAGAAAGGAGAATATCTCCGGCCAGCTGAACATGTTTGGGGACACCGCGGCCGGGGATACTCGGAGCAGCATCAGGATCCCCGATGTGGAGGAATACAGCAAAAGAGAGATCATGGCCATGGAGAAGGAGGTCACGGGCCTCTATCTCACGGGCCACCCCATGGATGAATACCGGGACACCGCGAAGAAGCTGGGCGCCGTGCCCATCGCGGCGGTGATAAATGATTTCGCCGCAGAGGACGGGCCCCGCAGCTTTTCCGACAACCAGCGCATATGCATCGCCGGCGTGGTGGCGTCAAAGAAAACGAGGACCACCAGAAATAACTCTCTCATGAGCTATATACAGCTGGAGGATGACACCGGCTCCATTGAGCTCATAGCCTTCCAGAATGTTCTGGACCGGGGCGGGAAATACATCACCGAGAACGCGGCCCTCACCGTGAGGGGGCGCATATCGGTCAGGGATGAGAAGGAGGCTCAGATAGTTGTGGACTCCGTAAGCCCCCTGGGGGAGGCCGCCTCCGGAGAAGCCGCCGGGGGATTCCGTGAGCCGGAGCCTGAGAAAAAGCTCTGGCTGAAGCTGGACAGTATTGAGAACCCGAAGCTGAAGCGCATACAGCTCATACTCATAATGTTCCCGGGGAATGACAAGATGATAATCTGGTGCGAGAAGGAGAAAAAGCGCATAGGCACCAGATGCCTCATCCACCCGGCCCTCACAGATGAGCTCAAGGAGATGCTGGGGGAAGAAAATGTCGTGATAAAATAGAAAAACCGGATAAAAAACTCCTCTCTGCAGCATGCAGAGAGGAGTTTTGAGCTTTTTGAGAATATTTATTTTTCGATGTCCGGCGCATCCGGAGCCGTGAGCCTGTAGAGCCAGCCTGTCAGCCGCAGCATCAGGGGCCGCAGCAGTCTGTCAATCAAGGTTACAAGTTTGTCGGCGAGGTATGCAATAAGCAGTGAAGATGTAAATGACAGGAGAACAGCAGGTATAATAAATATATATCTCATAGCTATGTCAGGGACAAAATGATTCAGCCAGCCGTATATAAAGGAATCTGTAATAGAGGTAAAGAGAAATGCACCGTAGGTATATTTGCTTACGGCAGCAAGACCGCGGGTAATCAGCCCTGGACAGTGACTCATGTCTATGTTGGTGATCCAGAGAAATATCAGAGGTGAAATAACAGCATTCTGCAGGCTCTCATGGGCAAAGAGAAAGCTAGTGATAGGGACACTGACCAGAGGTCCTGCAGCATCAAAGAACAGAAAATTATAGACGCAGAAAATAAGCAGGGCTGTAATTAAAATCAAAAATGCCTTGCGGGGCCGCATTTTTGGATGATACTCGGCAAAATAAGCACCTAGAAAATAAAAGCTTATGGGCCAGAGCCTCTGCCACCAGAAGCTCACCAGATTCACATAGGCGTTGAGGAAGGAAGATGGCAGAGCGGAGAGAATGAACATGCTTATGATGAGAATTTTCTTATGCCCCCGGCAGGAGATGGAATTATAGGCGAGATTGAGAAAAGGGATCATCAGGAAGAGCCCCGCATACAGAAGTATATACCAGGAGTATTCTGAGGCCGTAAAATTAACAATGCCGGAAAAAAACTCCCGTATGCTTATGGCCTGATGCAGATAAAAACGATCGTATATCAGGTTTAAAACAGAGGCCAGCAGGTACATCTCCAAAAGCCGCAGAATACCGAGATAATATTTGGCTGAAACTTTTTTGTGACTCTGAAAATAGCCTGTGAGCATAACAAAAAGAGCAAGACCGGTATTGACAAAAGATCGGACAAAAAGCACAAAAAACTCGGTCAAACCCGTATATCCGGCGTTATATATACCACAGTGGGTATAAAAATGACCTGTGGGTACAGCCAGAAAAGCAATAAAACGTATAAGGTCAGGATTTATTTCTCTTCCCCTTTTTTTTACAATAGACTCAGACATGAAATCAAAAACTCCTTTACGCAGAAAAACTTTGGCAGAGATGCCGCAGACAGCAGGCGGCGCAGTTCGGCTTCCTGGCATCGCACACGGCCCGACCGTGGAGCACTATGCAGTGGCAGAAGTCCGAGGAATGCTCCGGCGGCAGCACCTTTCTCAGCTCCCTTTCAATTTTAACCGGGTCTTTGAGATTATCCACAATTCCCAGGCGGTTTGTGAGCCTTATGCAGTGGGTGTCCACCACAACGGAGCCGGGGACTTTAAATACATCGCCCAGTATGAGGTTTGCGGTTTTTCTCCCCACACCCGGAAGAGCCGTCAGCTCCTCCATGGTCCGGGGGAGTTCCCCGCCGTATTTCTGAAGCAGAATATTTGCACAGGCCACTATATCCCTGGCCTTGGCCCGGAAAAATCCGCAGGAGTGGACATATTTCTCCACCTCTTCCACATCCGCCTCCGCAAAGGCCTCAAGAGTCGGAAAGCGCTCAAAAAGGGCAGGGCTTATCTTGTTGACCCTCTCATCGGTGCACTGGGCGGCGAGCCGGACGGAGAAGAGCAGCTCATAATCCTTCCGCCAGTCCAGGGTGCAGCCGGCCTCCGGATATTCCGCCAGGAGGAGCCGCACTATTTCATCTATCTGTTCCTGAGTCCGCATATTCTGACCTCACTGAAAATCTTTTACCCTGCAAGTATATATTCATTGGGGAATTTCGTCAACAACAAGGGTAAGTACAAAAAAGAAGAAGCCGGAGCTCCGGCTTCTTCTGGTAAATCAAAGTTTATCTCACAAGCTCGATGCTGCCGCCGCATTCAATGGAGGGTATCTCAACATTGAAGTACACGCCTCCGAACTGCCATTCCACCGCCAGAGTGTAGCTGTTGGAGCTCCCCACGGGCAGGTCAATGGTAAAGCTGTGGCTAGCAAGCTCGTTTACCGCCTGTTCTTTCCCGTCATAGGTGACGGCAGGGGCGTCCAGAGATACGAATTCACCACCGAGGCTTACATTCACGGAGCGGGCCGGCACCAGGTGCAGACTGTAGGATTCCACACTCACCGTGACATCGACCTTGACCTGAGAATCGTTCAGGGCCGTGGCGGTCCAGTCGGCAATAATATTTATCTTGTCACCCATCTCAGAGCGGAAGCTGCCTGCGCCCAGATCGACGGTCACAGGCTTGGGCTCCTCTGTGGGAATGGGCGTGGGAGACGGCGTGGGGGGAACGGTAGGCATGGGCGTCTCGGTGGGCAGAGGCAGAAGTGTGGGCTCTGCAGACTCCGGGGCGGCAGTCGCCTGAGGCGTCCCAATGGCGGTGACCACATGGCTGTCGGTGTCCTCGGTCTCTATGCGCACATCGCTTATATCCTTGGTGTCATGGCCGTCGGTCACAAGATTGATGATAACGGCTACCAGAAGTATGAATACTATCACAAAAAGTACGGCGACAAGTTTGTTTTTCATATTTAACACATCCTTTTCAGGCATTATACCAAAGGCGGGGGAAAAAGTCCATTAAGAAAGAAACGGCAGATATGTACTCCGATCCATACACCTCTGTGACGAAAAAATGCGGGCTTTGGTTCCCTGCACGGGCAGAAAACAGCAGATCTCCGGCTCTCTCCGCCGCGGGATTATTATATCAGAGAAAAGGGAAAAATCCATGAATAATGTGAAAAGAGGAGAGAACCGCGGCGGAGGAAAAAGCCGTACTCTGAAAGAAAAGTACGTTCAGCCGGACTGGGTCCCCTGTGTCCGAAGTGAAAAAACAGGAAAAAACTGCCTCTCAGTTCTTCTTTTTCATTATACAATCTGACAAAAATTTAACGAGGCATTTGGGACAAAAATGGCCTCCCCGGGGATGAAAAATAAAAAATCAGACAGATAGTGCAAAACGCCCTGAAAAATAGAAAAAATTTTCTGTTTCTTTATAAATATAGCACAAAAAAATCTGCACAAAAGCGCTGAAATGTATAGACAAACATTTAACAATCATTAACAAAAAATTCACAATTAATTATTGCTTCCTTTTATAATCAGATTTGCAAAAACAAAGGAGGACAATAAAATGAAATTTGCAATGTATGGTTCAGGTGCAGCAGGCAGCGTATTTGCTTCCTACCTTCGCAACGGCGGCGCAGATATCATTCTCATTGACCGCTATGCAAAGCATATGGAAAAAGTAAACAAAGATGGAATGACTTTTACCATCCACCAGCAGGAAAACGGTCAGTATCGTGATATCACGAAGGTTCTGAAGGGCTTCAGGGCCTACACCTCCGCGGAGGACGCAGAGGCTGCCGAGGGCAAGGTGGATGTGATAATCTATATGACAAAGGCCACCCAGCTCAGCCAGGCGATTCAGGATTCCCTCCCCGTTGTGGGTGAGCACACCGTGGCGGTCTCCCTTATAAACGGTCTCGGCAATGACGACAATCTTATGAAGGTATTCCCCGCCCAGCGCTGTGTTATCGGCTCCGGCGTGCTGGGGACTGCCCTGCCGGAACCTGCACACTGTGTCTCCACTCCCGCCGGCGGCGCCCAGATGAACTTCGGCGGAATCGTGAGGAGCGCCTATACCGACGCGGCCTGCGAGGCTATGCTTGATGCCTTCAGGAAGGGCGGCTGTGATGCCTACTGGCGCAGAGACGACATATACAAGTACGTGTGGAAAAAGGTCATTGTGAACGCCACCGCCAACACGGTCTGCGCAGTGCTCCGCCTGAAAATCGGCGAGGTTGCGGCCGACCCCTACGGCAGTGAGCTGTTCAGAAATGTTATCCGTGAGGCCTGCGCCGTGGCCACCGCAAAGGGAACACCCATGGATGCGGAGGACTTCATAGCCCATGAGTACAAGGACATCGTCACAAATATAGGCGACTACTACCCCTCAATGTGCCAGGATATGCTCTTCAATCACCGCCAGACCGAGATAGACGTGCTCAACGGCAAGATTGCCCAGTACGGCAAAGAGCTGGGAATCCCCTGCCCCACCTGCGATGTGCTCTCTCAGGTAGTGCGTGCAATCCAGGGCAACTACGACAAGCAGTATCTCAGCGAATTTAAAAAGACAGCGTGATTTAAACACTTCTCTCCATAATGAAAACCCGGAACATTTTTTAAATGTTCCGGGTTTTTGTATCATATTGAATATATCAGGTCTTGGAAGCGTTGAGCTTGATGCCGGGGCCCATGGTGGAAGCGGTGACGCAGGAGCGGATGTACTGTCCCTTGGCCGCTGCGGGCTTTGCCTTGTAGATGGCGCCCATGAGTGCGTTGTAGTTCTCAACGAGCTTGTCTGCACCGAAGCTGACCTTGCCGATTGCAACATGGATGATGTTGCTCTTGTCAAGACGGTACTCCACCTTGCCGGCCTTGGCCTCGCCGATTGCCTGGGCGATGTTGGGGGTGACGGTGCCGGCCTTGGGGGAAGGCATAAGACCCTTGGGTCCCAGAAGCTTACCGAGGCGGCCCACAACACCCATCATGTCGGGGCTTGCGATGACGGTATCAAAATCAAACCAGTTCTCTTTCTGGATCTTCTCTACCAGATCCTTGCCGCCTGCGAAGTCTGCGCCGGCAGCAGTTGCTTCCTCGACGCGCTCAGGCTTGCAGAAGCAGAGAACACGGACCTTCTTGCCGGTGCCGTTGGGGAGAACGATGGCGCCGCGGACCTGCTGGTCTGCGTGACGGCCGTCGACGCCCAGCTTTACGTGGAGCTCAACGGTCTCATCGAACTTTGCCTTGCTTGCGGAGCAGAGAATCTTGAATGCCTCATCGGGTTCATAGAGGGTCTCTCTATCTATGAGCTTTGCGCTCTCTTTATAATTTTTACTTCTAAACAATTTGTTTTCCTCCTAAAAATGTGGTTGAGTCGGATGGATAAATCCTCCCACGTTGAGGAGCGATATACTCGCTCTTTAGTCGCCGACGACTACGCCCATAGAGCGGCAGGTACCTGCGACCATGCTCATAGCGGATTCAATGTCGCTGCAGTTCAGGTCGGGCATCTTCTGCTCGGCGATCTTGCGGACATCTTCCTTGCTGATGGTGGCAACCTTGTCCTTCTGGGGAACACCGGAAGCCTTGTCAATGCCGCAGGCCTTCTTGATGAGCAGTGCGGCAGGAGGGGTCTTGGTGATAAAGGTGAAGCTGCGGTCAGAATAAACGGTGATGACAACAGGGATCATGAGGCCCATGTCATTCTTTGTGCGCTCGTTAAAATCCTTGGTGAACTGACCGATATTTACGCCGTACTGACCCAGTGCAGGGCCCACGGGAGGTGCCGGAGTTGCCTTGCCGGCAGGAACCTGGAATCTAACGTATCCTACTACTTTCTGTGCCATTTAAAGCACCTCTTTCTTATAAATCTTTAATAACTTCGACCTGATCGAGCTCCAGATCAACGGGAGTCTCTCTGCCGAACATGGAGACAACAACCTGAACCCTGTTGGCCTCAGGCTCCAGCTCCTCCACAGTGCCGGTAAAGCCGGCGAGGGGGCCGTCCAGGACCCTGACCTCGTTACCGAGCTCATAGCCCACATGAATCTCCCTGTGTTCGACACCCAGATCGTAAATTTCCTGCTCCGTCAGGGGGATGGCCTTGCCATCTGCACCCACGAAGCCGGTTGCACCGCGGACATTGTGAATAAGGTGCCAGCTGTCATCCGTCAAAACCATCTTGACCAGCACGTAGCCGGGGAACACCTTGCGCTCAACGGTCTTTTCACCGGAGTCGGTGACCTCCTTGACGGTCTCCATGGGGATGTTGACTTCCTTAATCAGATCAGTCATCCTGCGGTTTTCCGCTGCCTTCATAACAGCGCTTGCTACTGCGTTTTCATAACCTGAATAGGTATGAACAACGTACCATTTTGCTTCTTCAGACATGTCTTTAACCCGCCAGTGTAAAGAGCGCCCTGACAAGCATCTGTGCCAGCTCGTCAAAACCCCAGATAACAACAGCGGAAGCCACCATCATGCCGAGGGCGATAAGTGAGTTCTTAGCGAGAACTTTCGGTGTAGGCCATACGACCTTCTTCAGTTCGCTCTTCATTTCGCGGAACCATTTGCCGATTCTCTTGAAGAAACCGGGCTTTTTCTCGTCCTTCTTCACGGCAGTGACAGCCTTTGCGGGAGCGGCGTTCTTGCTGGGAGCAGTGTTGGTTTTCTTTTCTTCAGCCATTTTTACGCATCCTTTCAGACTTACTTGGTTTCCACATGCTTGGTGTGCTTTCTGCAGAAGGGGCAATATTTATTGCGCTCCAAACGGTCGGAAGTATTCTTTTTGTTCTTGACCGTGTTGTAGTTCCTCTGCTTGCATTCTTCGCATCTAAGAGTGACTTTTACTCTTGCGTCTGCAGCCATATTTCGGCACCTCCTATTTTATTTACCCGTCAGAAAAAACGGGCATTGCCTCCCTGTATATGGACGGGAAAGCCCCCTTCGCACACAAAAAAGCGCACGAAAACTGACCTCTCATCCGACAGGTAATATGTAGTATAGCACAGCGGGCACCCGAGGTCAACAGATTTTTCACCGTTTTTTCACGGAATTACGGGGAAAACCGGGACTTCTTCTTGCGGGAAAGTACTTTTCGTGCTATAGTCAGGGTCGTAAATTTCCGGAATATTTCCGGGGCATCAAGGCAGGGATTATTGGAATGGATTATAAAGGGGCACTGGAATATATAAGCCGCGTGGAAAACTTCGGCTCCCGTCCGGGGCTGAGCCGCATTGGGGAGCTTCTGAGGCTCCTGGGCAATCCCGAGGAAAAGCTGAAATTTGTCCACATCGCGGGGACAAACGGCAAGGGCAGCGCCGCGGCCATGCTGGCGTCGGTGATGAAAACTTCGGGATACCGCACCGGGCTCTACACCTCCCCATACCTATACAGCTTCAACGAGCGGATGCAGATAAACGGGAAGAAGATAGGCGATGAGGCCCTCGCAGATGTGGTGGGCCGGATTCAGCCCGCAGCGGACAAAATGGAAGACCACCCCACGGAGTTTGAGCTCATCACCGCCGCGGCCATGCTCTGGTTTGCAGAGGAGAAGTGCGACATCGTCATACTGGAGGCGGGCCTCGGCGGCAGGCTCGACGCCACAAACATAATAGAAAAACCGGAAGCGGCTGTGATAATGAATATAGGCCTTGACCACACCGCAGTTCTGGGTGACAGCGCAGAAAAAATCGCCTTTGAAAAAGCGGGCATAATAAAAAATGACTGCGACTGCGTCAGCTATGAACAGACGGAGGGCGTGAGAGAGGTCCTGGAGAAGGTATGTGCCGAGAGAGGCGCGAGGCTTCATACCGCGGACTTCTCACAGATAAAGAAAGAATTTGACAGCCTTGAGGGTCAGGTCTTTTCCTACAGGGGCAGGAGCTATGCCACCGGCCTTCTGGGTGAGCACCAGCTGAAAAATGCCGCGGTGGTGCTGGAGACGGCGGAGGTCCTGCGTCAGAGGGGCTGGAAGCTCAGCGAAGAGGATGTGGAGCACGGACTCTATGCCGCCAGCTGGCCCGCCCGCTTTGAGATTGTCCACACTGAGCCCTATTTTGTGGTGGACGGCGGGCATAATCCCCAGTGCGCGGAGACGGTGGCGGCAAATCTGAGGAACTATTTTCCCGACCAGCGCCGGATTATCCTTCTGGGCGTGCTGGCTGACAAGGACTACAGGGGCCTTGCGGAGATTATAGATCCGGAGGCCGCGGAATATGTCTGCGTTGCCCCCGACAGCAAAAGGGCCCTCAGCGCGGAAAAGCTGGGGGAATTCATGAAATGCTTCGGGAAAAAGGTCACTGTCTGCGACAATATTCAGGACGGAGTCTCTGCGGCGCTGGATGCGGCGGCTGAGGACGGGATGGTCTGCGCGGTGGGCTCCCTCTACATGGCGGGGGATATACGGGCCTGCTTCAATCTTTTCTAAGGAGTTTCGGATTTTATGCGTATAATGGCGATAGACTTCGGCGATGCCAGAATTGGACTTGCGGTTTCAGACCTCACAGGCACTCTCTGCGGAGAGGCCTGGACAATGGAGGAGTGGAACATGGAGCGGGCGGCACAGCGCATCTGCCAGGAGGCGGAAAAGCGGGATGTGGAGCGGCTCGTTCTGGGACTCCCGAAAAATATGGACGGTACTGAGGGCCCCAGAGCGGAAAAAAGCCGGCAATTTAAGGAAATGCTGGAAAAAGACGGGGACATCCCGGTTACACTCTGGGATGAGCGGCGCAGCAGCATAGAGGCCCACGCGATTCTCCACGCCAACGGCAAAAGAGAGAAGAAGCACAGAAAAACCGTGGACGCCGTGGCGGCTGGGCTCATTCTGGAGGGCTATCTGGGCAGCCTGTGATAAAAATTTTTATTTTTGCAGATAATTATATAGAAGCAAAAATCTGAAGCGAAAATTTGGGGCGGCTAAAATATCCGTTTTCTGCCTGCCGGGAGCCGAATTTTCCCCGCGGCAGACGCTTTAAAAATCAGACTGGAATTATTGAGATAAATAACCTACTTTATTTTCTCCCTAAGCGCACATACTTACTCTTGCGATGATTTGCAGGAACAGTGCGGGAGGGAGAAATTTTTTATGAAAAAAACAGTGATTACGGCGGCCTGCTGTCTGATACTGGGGGCGGCCCTGTCCCCCGCGGCCTCTGCCCAGGAGCTGGTAGTGGGCGGCCAGGCGGTGGGAATACAGGTGGGCACCGACGGAGTATATGTGGCGGGGCTCAGCGATGTGGAGACAGCGGAAGGTAAAAGCACTCCGGCGGCGGACGCCGGGATGAAGCAGGGGGACATGATACTGAAGATAAACGGCAGAGATGTAAAGTATGCCTCCCAGCTCATTGAGACGGTGGCGGCCCTGGAGGGAAAACCGGCGGAGCTCACGGTACAGAGGGACAATGAGATTTTGCACATAGAGATTCAGCCGGTTCAGGCCGATGAGGGCCGCTGGATGATGGGAATGTGGCTGAGAGACGGTCTGTCCGGCATAGGCACCCTCACCTTCTGCGACCCGGTGAGCGGGGTCTACGGTGCCCTGGGCCACAGCATAAGCGACGGGGAGAGCGGGAAAAAGCTGCCCCTCTCCGGGGGAAAGATCACGGATGCGGAGATTGTCAGCGTCACCAAGGGCCGGAGCGGCGCCCCCGGCGAACTGAACGGCTGCGCGGATCTGGGCAAGGTGCTGGGCAGCATTGAGGCCAACACCGACCACGGCATCTACGGCAGGGCCTACGCCTCCCCCGGCAGCCGAAAGATTGAGACCGGGGACATCGCCGCGGGAGATGCCAGCATAGTCTCCACGGTGATCGGCAGGGAGCCAAGAGAGTACAAAGTGGAAATTAACCGGGTCTACAGGGACTCAAAAGGTGAGCACGCCATGCTCACTGTGACGGACCCGGAGCTCCGGGCCAGTACCGGGGGAATAGTTCAGGGCATGAGCGGCAGCCCCATACTCCAAAACGGCAGACTCGTGGGGGCGGTGACCCATGTGTTTGTCAATGACCCCACCAGGGGCTACGGCGTGAGCATAGGGGACATGCTCCGCTCCGCGGGGATAGAGGAGCAGGCGGCATAAAATCAAAAGAGACCGTATTCGGGCGGGGTGTATTCCCTGCCCGAATCATATTTTCCTTGCGGGGACGGGGGCGGCATGCTATATTGGGCTGAGAGAAGCGCGGGAGGTGCAGCCATGGAATTATATGAGAATATAGTCACGGTCCTGCTGCTGGCCTCGGCCCTTATCGCCTTCCTCTTCAGCTATTCCGGCGCTGCCCGTGCGGCGAAGAATTACAGGGCTGAAGAAAATGGGCAGGAGAAAAAGAAGATAAAAAAGCAGGGCATAAAGAAAGCACTACTCTCTGGGGCACTAGGAGTAATGCTGGCGGCGGCGGGGCTGGAGATAAAGCTCCGCACCGGCTGGCTGTTTATAGTCTGCGTTGTCATCGGCGCGGCGGCATACATCATCGCCCTGTGGAGCGGGCTGAAGCAGAATATTCAAAAGCACGGCGGGGCATAAATCGTATACTGAAAACAGCGGGCTTTCCAAAAGGGAAGGCCCGCCGTTTGGTTTTGTGAGGGTAAAAATTTTTTCTTATCCCCTGTTCTATTCCATTATGAGACAAGTTTTGCTATAATGTGGGCATTGTCAGGCTTGAGCCCGGAGGAGGCTGATATTCAGTGAAATCAGATATAGAGATCGCCCAGGAATGCAGAATGCGCCCCATTGGGGAGATTGCGGAGCTGGCGGGAATAGATGAAAAATATATAGAGCAGTACGGCAGATACAAGGCCAAGGTGGATCTGTCTCTGCTGAAAGAAAACAGGCGCCCTGACGGGAAGCTGATCCTGGTGACGGCCATGACCCCCACGGCGGCGGGGGAGGGCAAGACCACCACAGCCATAGGCCTTGCGGACGCCCTGCGGCGGATAGGGAAAAACGCGATGATCGCCATGCGTGAGCCCTCACTGGGGCCGGTCTTTGGGATAAAGGGCGGCGCTGCCGGCGGCGGCTACGCCCAGGTGGTGCCCATGGAGGACATAAATCTCCACTTTACCGGGGACATACACGCCATAGGGGCTGCAAACAACCTCCTTGCCGCCATGGTCGACAACCATATTTTTCACGGCAACGCCCTGCACATTGACCCGGAGCGGGTGAGCTGGAAGCGCTGCCTTGACATGAACGACAGACAGCTGAGATATATCCGTGACGGTCTGGGGGGAGAGAAAAACGGCTGCCCCAGGGACGACAGCTTTGACATCACCGTGGCCACGGAGATAATGGCGATCTTCTGCCTCGCGGAATCCATTGACGACCTGAAGGAGCGGCTGAGCCGGATTATCGTGGGCAGAAGCTATGAGGGAGAGCCGGTCACGGCAGGAGACCTGAAGGCTGTGGGCGCGATGGCGGCGCTTTTGAAGGACGCAATAAATCCGAATCTTGTCCAGACCCTGGAGGGCACGCCGGCCTTCGTCCACGGGGGTCCCTTTGCAAATATTGCCCACGGCTGCAATTCCGTGACCGCCACCCGCATGGCCATGAGGCTCAGCGACTACACTGTCACCGAGGCCGGCTTCGGCGCGGATCTGGGGGCGGAGAAATTCTTCGATATAAAATGCCGCGCGGCAGGGCTGAAACCTGACGCCGTGGTGCTGGTGGGCAGCATAAGGGCCCTGAAAATGCACGGCGGCGCAAAAAAAGATGAGCTTGACCGGGAGAATATTCCGGCGCTCAGAAGGGGACTGCCAAATCTCCTGCGCCATGCGGAGAATATAAGAGAGGTCTACGGCCTCAACTGCATCGTGGCGATCAACCGCTTCCCTGCGGATACGGAGGCGGAGATCGAGGCGGTGAAGGAGGAGTGCAGGAAAATAGGCGTGGAGGCCGTGCTCAGCGAGGTCTGGGCCAAGGGCGGCACCGGCGCCCTTGAGCTTGCGGAGAAGCTTGTGAAGCTCTGCGAAAAGGAATCCGATTTCCGCTACGCCTACGGGGATGAGCTGAGCATAAAAGAAAAGATCAAGGCCGTGACAAGAAAGGTCTACGGCGGAGACGGTGTTGACTATACTCCGGAGGCAGAGCGGGAAATAGAGGAACTGGAGGCCCTGGGCTTCGGGAGACTCCCGGTGTGCATAGCGAAGACCCAGTACAGCTTTTCAGACGACAAGGAAAAACTGGGCGCCCCCAGCGGCTTCAGAATAAAAGTAAGGGAACTGCGGCCCTGCGCCGGTGCGGGTTTTACGGTGGCGCTCACCGGGAACATCCTCACCATGCCGGGACTGCCGAAATTTCCGGCGGCGGAGGGGATAGATGTGGACTCCGACGGGAAAATCTCCGGCCTCTTCTGAGCGGGAGCGGAAACCTGACACAGAACAATATGTATTATTTCCGGACAGAATCCGGGAATTACCGCAAAAAACATAAAAAACACACATAAATAGCTATTAGCACTCTCAATGTGAGAGTGCTAATCATTTACATTCTGTTCATTTGGGGATAACAAAATATCCAATTTCGGCGGCTACAATATAATTGCAATCAGGAAAGAGACGGAGATGATGCCCAATGGGCAATCTGAGATGTCTGACCCCTGCCGGCCCTGTCAGATGAAAAAATTGGACGACAAAAATTAAATTTTTTTGGAGGCAATTATAATGTTTGATCTGATGAATCGCAACAGTTTTATGCACAGCTACAACCCCTTCCGCGAGATGGAAAATTTTGAGCGCAGTGCGTTCAGAAATTTCTTCGACAGCAATGATCTGGCCGAGTTCAAGACCGATGTGAGCGACGAGGGCGACCACTACCTTCTGGAGGCCGATCTCCCGGGCTTCGATAAAAAGGACATCAGTCTGGAGCTCAGCGGCGATGTGCTCACTGTGAGTGCAGAGCGCCATTCAAAGCTGGATGAGAAGGACGACAAGGATAAAATTGTCCGCATGGAGCGCTCCTACGGTGTTTTCAGCAGACAGTACGATGTGTCCGGCGTGGATGTGGATAAGATCAGCGCCGAATATGAGAACGGAGTTTTAAAGCTCACAATGCCCAAGCTTCAGGAGGTAGTTCCCGAAAGCCGCAGGCTTGAAATAAAATGATCCCCCTAAAGGCAAAATGAAAAAGAGCGGAGAGGCCGGAATCCCAGTGGATTCCGGCCTCTTCGCAGGTTTAGAAATCCCTCTCTTAACTGGAGAGGGCGGGAAATTTGTGCTATAATACAGAGAGCAAAACTGCAAAAACTTAAATTCAGGGAGGTTTTAATATGAATAAAAAGACAGCGGACAAGGCGGGCGCACTGCAGCCCATGGCAAAGATCCTGGTGTCCTGCAGAGGTAAAAACGGCGAGAACAATGCCCTGGCGGTGGGCTACTGCGGCAACTGCAGCTATGATCCCCCCATGGTGATGGTGGGCATAGTGCCAAGCCGCTACTCCTACCACATGGTGAAGGAGACAGGCTGCTTTGTGGTGAACATCCCCGACAAAAAGTATGAGGATGTGTTCAACTATCTGGGCAGCGTCAGCGGCAGGGACAAGGACAAGCTGAAGGAGAAAAATGTAGCCCTGGCCGAGGGCGATGTGGTGAACGCCCCGATGCTGGCCGACTGCCCCGTGAATATAGAGTGCACAGTTGTGGATTCCATCGTCACCGGCTCCCACGAGATGTTTATAGGCAGGGTGGAGAAGGTGCACGCGGATGAGGGCCTCGTGGACAAGGACGGCAATATAGACTTCTCCAAGATAGAGCTCCTCTGATAAAATACCATAATAAAATAAAAATTCCTGAGCCAAAGCGGTTCAGGAATTTTTTGCTGCATATATGGATTTATAAATGATTTTCAGCGGAGGGTGGCATACATGACGGCCTTTATTGTGTGCATGCGGTTTTCGGCCTCATCAAAGACCAGAGACTGTCTGCCCCGGAACACCTCGTCCGTGACCTCCATCTCGCTTATGCCGTACTTCTCCGCGATGCGCCTGCCGATGATGGTCCCGGTGTCGTGGAAGGATGGGAGGCAGTGCATGAATACGGCATCGGGCTTTGCAAGGGAGAGAAGTTTAGAATTCACCTGATATGGCCTGAGGAGCCTTATCCGTTCCCCCCAGAGCTCCTCAGGCTCACCCATGGAGAGCCAGATATCGGTGCAGAGCACATCCGCCCCGGCGGCACCCTCTGCGGGGTCCTCCGTGAGGGTCACGGTGCTGCCGTTCTCAGCGGCGATACCGCGGCAGAGCTCCGTCAGTTCACTTTTGGGGAAGAGCTCCTTCGGGGCGCAGGCGGTGAAGTTCAGGCCCATTTTCGCACAGGCCACCATGAGGGAGTTGCCCATATTGTTCCGGGCATCCCCGAAAAATGTGAGATTCAGCCCCTTCAGCCGGCCCTTGTTCTCAAGAATCGTCATCAGGTCCGCCAGCATCTGGGTGGGGTGGAACTCATCGGTGAGGCCGTTCCATACGGGGACGCCTGCGTTGGCCGCCAGCTCCTCCACAATCTCCTGACCGTAGCCCCGGTACTCTATGCCGTCGTACATCCGGCCCAGCACCTTTGCGGTGTCGGCGATGCTCTCCTTCATGCCCATCTGACTGCTGCCCGGATCCAGATATGTGACCCCCATGCCCAGGTCCATCCCCGCCACCTCAAAGGAACAGCGGGTGCGGGTGGAGGTCTTTTCAAAGAGCAGCACTATGTTTTTCCCCTCAAGACAGCGATGGGGGGTTCCGCAGCGCTTCATGTCCCTGAAGCTGCGGGCCAGATCTATGAGATATTTTATTTCTGCCGGCGTGTAATCAAGAAGCTTCAGAAAGCTCCTTCCGCTGAGATTTACAGGCATTGGCTCAGGACTCCTTTTCAGTAAGAATCATTAAAAGTGCGGGAAATAAAATCACTTCTTCCAGGTGTGCCTGGAGAAGAGCACAAGGATCGGGAATATCTCCAGCCTGCCCAGAAGCATTGTGAAGGACAGGATTATCTTTGAGGGATAGGAAAATATGCTGAAATTCCCTGTGGGGCCCACAAGGGAGAGCCCGGGGCCGATATTTGACATGCAGGAGAGAGAGGCCGTGAAGTTGGTTTCAAAGTCGTAGCCGTCAAAGGAGACAAGGAAGGTGCTGGTCAAAAGCAGCATAATAAAGATTATATAGAAGGCGGTCACGGCACGGAGGGTGCCGGTGTCCACCCGCTCCCCGTCAAACTGCACCCTCACGACGCTGCGGGGCCGGAGTATGTGCTTTACCTCCCGGGCACCGGTCTTCAGGAGCATAGCCACACGGGAAATCTTAAGTCCGCCGCCGGTGCTGCCCGCGCAGGCGCCGGTCATCATCAGGAGCATAAGTATACACTTGCAGAAGGAGGGCCACTCATTGAAGTCCACGTTGCAGAAGCCGGTGGTGCTTATCACCGTGGCCACGTTGAAGTATGAATAGCGCAGCGCCTCGCCGAAGTTTTTGCAGGTGTGGGCTATGCCGAGAGCGATGGCCAGGACCGAGGCGCTCACTATACCGACATACCATCGGAGCTCCTCATTTTTCAGCACATCTCTCCAGCGGCCTATGAGCAGCAGGAAGTAGAGGTTGAAGTTCAGGCCGAAGAGCAGCATAAAGGTGCCGCAGACCACCTCAATATAAGGGCTGTGGAAGGCGCCGATGCTGGCGTTCCTTGTGGAAAATCCGCCGGTGCCGGCGGTGGCGAAGGAGTGGAGCAGGGCGTCGAAGAAGCTCATCCCGCCGCAGAGCAGGAGGATGACCTCGATGACCGTGAGGCCCACATACATGAGATATAGTATGGAGGCGGTCTTTCTGGCCCTGGGCACAAGCTTGCCCACACTGGGCCCCGGGACCTCGGCCCGCATGATGTGCATGGAGTATTCCCCGCTCATGGGCATCACAGCCATGATGAAGACCAGCACGCCCATGCCGCCTATCCAGTGGGTAAAGGAGCGCCAGAAGAGGTCGCATCTGGGCAGGGTCTCCACATCCGTGAGTATAGTGGCACCGGTGGTGGTGAAGCCGGAGACGGTCTCAAAAAAAGCGTCTATGTAATTCGGGATGCTGCCGCCGATCACAAAGGGCAGGGCGCTGAACATGGACATGATAATCCAGCCCAGGCCCACGATTACAAAACCCTCCCGGGCGTAGATGTCCCGGTTTCTGGGTTTTATGGCCCCGAGGCAGATTCCCGCGGCGGCGGTGACTGCAATGGTTATGAGAAAGTGTATTACACTCTCCCTGTAGCAGAGCCCGCAGACCACCGGCAGCAGCATGAGCACCGCAAGGCAGCGGAGAAGAATCCCCAGCACCCTGAAAATCATCCGGTAATTCATAGAACGGCCTCGACAATCTCGTCCAGATCGTTTGTCCTCTGGCCCGCGGACTGAACTACCACCGCGTGGTCACCGGCCTCTATTGAGGTGCTGCCGTCGGGGATAATGCTGCGGCTGCCCCGGATGACGGCACATATGATGGTGTTGGGTCTCAGCTTCAGCTCCCTGAGCTTACGGCCCACGCACTTTGAATTTTTGCTGACCTTGAATTCAAGGGCCTCCGCCTTCCCGTCTGCAAGGCGGTAGAGGGTCTCCATGCTGCTGCCCACAGAGCTGCTGAGAGCCCTGACATAGCGGGCCAGCTGCTGGGCGACTATGGCCTTGGGGGTGACAATGCTCTCCAGACCGGACTGCTCCAGAATTTCGGAGAAATGCTCATGACTCACATTCACGACGATCTTGCCAACATTGCAGCTTTGGGCGTACATGGAGGTGATGATGTTGTCTCCGTCGTCACCGGTGAGGGCGACAAAGGCGTCGGTATTGGAAATCCCCTCTTCCATCAGGACATCCGCCCTTGTGGCGTCCCCGCAGACTATGTGGGCCCTGGGGATGAGGTCGCAGAGCTCCTCACAGCGCTTATGGTCCTTCTCAATGAGAATGACATCCATGCCGCACTCCTCCAGCAGCTTTGCGAGGTATACCGCAATCCTGCAGCCGCCCATGAGCATCACCTTGCGCACCGGCTTTTTATACTGCTTTGCGGAGACGAAGAAACGCCGGAGCTCGGCGGCGGAGCCTGTGACACTCAGCCTGTCGCCGCCCCTGAGGGTGAAATCGCCGTTGGGGATGATGGCCTCGCCGTCCCTCTCAACGACACCTATGAGCACCTTGGCCCCGAAGCGCTGGGGCATGGACCGGAGCTGCATTCCGTCCAGCTCACCGCCGGGGTTCACCCTGTGCTCAACTATCTCAACACTGCCCTTGGAAAAAGCATCCACACGGAAGGCGGAGGGGAAGCGGAGAATACGGGAGATCTCCTTGGCACACTCATATTCCGGGTTGACAATCACGGAAAGACCCAGAGCCTCCCGGAGAAATTCTGTCTGGCTCAGGTACTGCGGGTCGCGGATACGGGCGATGACATGCTTTGTGCCCAGCTTCCTTGCGGATATGCCGCAGACCATGTTCACCTCGTCGTGTTCGGTGGCGGCCATGAGAAGATCGGCGTGATCCGCACCGGCCTCCAGAAGAGTCTCAGAGTTTGTGGCATTGCCCTCAACACAGATGACGTCGAGGGTGTTGGACAGCACACTGATTATCTCGCTGTCCTTGTCTATAACGGTGATGTCGTGGCCCTCCTGCGAGAGAATGTCGGCGACGGAGTGACCGATCTTGCCTGCGCCGGCAATAATAATTTTCATATTGACTCCAACCCTTCACAAAATTCTGTATGTATCAAACAGATAAATCCTTCTGCGGCCTCAGAGCCGCGAGATTCGTATCACTCCCATTCTAACATTATAGGGTTGACTTGTACAGAGTATAAAAGGAGCAAAAAATACGCCGGAGAGAATATTTTATCAAATCTGTTGATGTTTTGCCCCTGCGGGAATATAATTTTATACAGAGGCGGAAATGACCGGAGCCGCCGCGGCTTTTATCCGGAAACGGCCCCGGGGGCCTGGGTCGGTCCCGCCGTTTCCCTTGATTTTTCCAAATCCCCACTGTATAATGTCCGAAACTACAGAGAAAAAAGAATTATATCCCGGAAATACTTCCGGCAGGAGGGCGCAGCCATGAAAAAAATCAACACCGCGAGAATCATCACGATTCTCACATCCCTTGCGTTTATCGGCTACGGAATCATAAGAGAGGAGCACCTGACGGTGCTGAAAAAGGCGGTCAATATCTGCCTTGAATGTATAGGTATAGGCTGATGGAAAAACAGAAGAAAACAGACAGGGTGAAAAAACAGTCCCGCCTCCGCCTGATTATTCAGGTGCTTGCGGCGGCGCTCTTCAACGGCTATGTCATAGGCTTTGCAAAGGGGAAGATATTCACCGGCCCCACCAAGGCGGTCTGTGTCCCGGTGCTGAACTGCTACTCCTGCCCCGGCGCTCTCGGGGCCTGCCCCATTGGCGCGCTCCAAGCGGTGCTGGGGGGAAAACGCTACAGCTTTTCCTTCTATGTGCTGGGGCTGATAATGCTCTTCGGCGTGGTGCTTGGGCGGCTTATCTGCGGCTTTCTCTGCCCCTTCGGGCTGCTGCAGGACCTGCTGCACAAAATACCTGTGCGGAAGGTGAAGGTGCCGAGGAAGGTGGACGGGCCCCTCCGCTGGCTCAAATATGTACTGCTCGTACTGCTGGTGTTCCTGCTGCCTATATTCCTCAGGGACAGATTCGGCATAGGGGCCCCCTACTTCTGCAAGTGGGTCTGCCCCGCGGGTATACTTGAGGGCGCACTGCCCCTCATCGCGAAAAATTCCGGCCTGAGGGCGGGCCTGGGCTTTCTTTTCAGCTGGAAATTTGCAATACTCCTCATAGTGATTGTCCTCTCCACGATGATATACCGCCCCTTCTGCAAGTATATCTGCCCCCTGGGCGGCTTCTACGGACTCTTCAACAAATTTGCGCTCTTCCAGATGCGGGTGGATAAGGACAAGTGCATAGGCTGTGGGAAGTGCGTGCGGGAGTGCCCCATGGAGGTGGATGTGCTGAAAAATATCAACAGCAGGGAGTGCATACGCTGCGGCCGCTGCAAAAGCGTCTGCCCCACTGAGGCCATAAGCGCGGGCTTCTTCGTGAGGGCCGTGAACTCCGAGAATCAAAAGAGGAAAAACGAAGAGTGATTCCCGCACCACAGAAAAAATAAAAACTTGAAATATCAGAGGCTGACAGACGGCCCCTGATATTTTTTATACCCGGGAGAGCGGGAAAATACGGGCTCCGGCAGCCGGGCAGGGAGAGAAAATCAGAGGGACGCGGAGCATATTTCCTACCCGGCGGTGACCGGAGCAGAATATGCAAAATGGAGCCCAAAAAATTTATATGAAATATCACAAATAACACTGGGAGTATATACAAAGAAAAGCCTCTTGTCTTATGATTTTGTACAAAAATGTATATCACAAATTGACATTCTACCGTCATGCTGATAGATTAGGCGGGAGAGATTATATGGAGGGAACCGTTATGTGGAAAAGAAAGATAAGCATAAAAGAACAGTACGGCACCCTGGGACATTTTCTGAAGGGTGATGAGCCCTGTCACTACCTGGGCCAGCGCTATATTGAGGGCACAAACATTCTTGCCCGCCGTGAGTGGAGAGGCGTCAAGGACACAGCCGTCGCCTTCTACTGGTGGCTCAAGATATGGATTCGCATGTCCATGCTGCCCATGAAGCTGCCCATCCGGGTGATGAAGGCCACATTCAGATACCGCTGGTTTTCCAGCTTCATGCTGAACGCCGCCATGATGGACCGCTGGGTTGAGGGTGAGAGAGGAATTGCCCTTGACTGCGACCTCTACATGGTGGACAAGATGACCGCAGACGTCATTGATGTCATGTACAAGACCTTCCGTGCCGACAGCAACCTCAGCAGGGACGGAAAGAAAAACAAGTATTACGACAAGACAGTCATCTTTGACTTCTCCCTGCCCGCCCATATCATGTGGGGCTTCCCGGGCTATGACGCACTGAATCTGCTGCAGCATCTGGGATACATGCTCCCGCTGCTGAGAAAATCCAACGGCGCCTACTACACAGACAAGACCATTTCCTGCGGTGTCCCCAACGACTCCTGCAACCTTGTCATGACCGAGGTGGGCGTGGCGCTGAATGACGAGCTGCCCGATATCGGCAACTTCTACCTTTCCACCAACAACCCCTGCGACGGCACGATAATGGGAAATGCCTTTATCCTCCGCAGCATGTCAAAGGATTCCGAGAAGGCCGGCTATTCCCTGACGACTCCCCTCCGCTATGACGATATAAGCACAAGAGAGCTGACCGTACACGAGATCGAGGGCGCGATAGCCTTTATTGAGAAGCAGACCGGACAGAAATTCAACTGGGATACCTTCAAGAGACACCTGGAGAGCACCAACATCCTCAACGTCGAGGAGATGGAGCGCTGGGATATCTACGCCGCTTCCAACTGTATCTGCGTGAACCCCATCATCCAGAACCTCTACAGGATGTATGTGTACCAGAGAGGCGGAACAAAACTCTTCCGCAAGGCCTCCGCAAAGGCTCTGAGATGCTGCCGCCGGGCCGTAGAGAAGAAGATAGAGCCCTTCCCCAAGGCCAGATGGAGAGCCCTCGCCTGGAGTGCGGAACCTATATATTACGAGGGCTTCAGCAAGTGGCTATATAACTGCTGGGGCGTGATGACAGTCATCAACATGGACTCCCTCACGGGCCACAATGTATTTGACACCAGCGACAAGCACGAGCTCCTCAGCGACCTGAGCGACCTCTACACCCATACCATCATGCGCACCCACACCGTGGGCGGCAACCGCCACCTTATGCAGATGTGGGAGACCGCAGAGAAATTCAACTGCAATATGATACTCATGTACGACGACATGAGCTGCAAGGGCATGGCCTCCGCCCAGGGCCTCATTGAGGAGGAGATAAACAGACACAGCGACAGATACCATGTCATGTGGATACCCCATTCCCTGGCAGATCCCCGCGTGGTTACCGCCACGGAGATAAGAAGGTCTGCAAACCAGTACATGACAAACGTGATGCACGCAGAGCCTCTTGATCCCACACTTGTGGATCTGGACGACTCCGAGGGCTGGTAAAGGAGGAGAACGGAATGATAAAGAACGACAATATCAGGCCGAGAGCACTGTCCTCACAGGAAAAGGCCGACATGGAAAAGGGCGTGTACGATTCCTTCGCAAACTACATATGCTTCTGCCACGACTGCGGATATGTGGACAGAACCAACATGTACCTCATGCGTGCCAAGGAGCATCTGGACAGACTGAAAAAAGAGGGTACAAAGTGCCCCGTCTGCGGCAAGGAAAACTGGGAGCTGGGCTACCCCATGGGGAGCAAAACCGGCTTTGTGGATTACAACTGAATCTAAATACAAAAACCCCCGATGCTGCTGCATCGGGGGTTTTGCTGCTCTTATTTACTTTGTTTTCACATATTCGTTCATGGGCCTTATCATATACTGGTTGTAGGGGAACTGGTCTGTGGTCACGTAGCCTGCGGGGGCGTCGATGAGCTGGGGGATGCGGTTTACAAGGGTGGCGCAGGTGAGCTCCACCGTGGCGGGCTCATTCACAATGCAGGTGGTCTCCGGCTCCCCGTAGAGGGTCCAGACGTTCCTGTCTATCTCATCCTTATTGTAGATCTTGCCCACGCACTCGGTCTCGAAGGTGATGCCCTCCTCGGTCTCGGTGGTGACAATGGCCCTCATGCCGGTGGCGTCTCCCGCCTTCACAACCATGCCCAGAGTCTCGGACTTCAGATCCTCCTTGTCAACGCAGGGGATGCACTTCTGGGTCTGGGAGGTGATGTGGAGTCCCATCTTGCTGCAGAGCCAGCCGTTCTGGTTCCACATGTAGGAGGGGACAAATTTCCCGCTCTCAACGAGTTCCTTCATCTCCTCAGAGGAGGTCTCGTTGTAGCAGCCTATGGTCTTATTGAATTCCTCAATGCTGAGTCCGGCGCCGTGCCCCTCTGCCAGAGCCACGCCGTAGTCCTCCACGTTGTACCAGCTGCTGCCCTCAATCTTGGTGATCTTGTGGGAGGAGCCCGCAAGGTTCGTGACCAGGGTGCCCCAGTAGAGGTCGCAGTAGCCCACGCCGGTGAGGGTGCAGTTGCCCTCCTTGGCCAGCCTGTCCAGCTTCTTTGTGAGGGCAGGGGAGGAGTTCCAGGGGTACAGGGCCTCCTCGCAGGTGGTGATGGCGTTCACGCCGTGCTTTGCGCAGAGGGTGAATATCTCCTCCAGCTCCGCCACGGTGCTTCTGGTGGCAATCACGCATACATCCGGCTTCCACTCCGCCAGAAGTCTGTCCGCCTCAGATGAGGGCTGAACCTTAACCCCCACATGGGGATAGCCGTTTCCTATAATTTCAGATACATCCCTGCCGATGTGCCCGGGGTTTCTGCACATGGCACCTACAAGCTCGCCCCCGTGCTCCATGACATAGCGCATGAGATAGCGGCTCATCCTTCCCGCTCCGTACTGGCAAACTCTGATTTTACGATCCATAATATACCTCCTGTCAGTATTGACCGTGACTGTTATTTGTTTAACAATCTTCCTGCTTTCATTATACAGATTACTGCAGCAGCAAGGTCAACAGTCATTCAGTATATATTATTGCCAAAATGTCTTACAGGAATTTGTGCCTTATAGTAAGTATTTCTGGAAGTTGATTCCATAACAGTAAAATCGACAATAACCTCACATAGATAATCGCCGATGATTCTGTAGTTATGCTCCAGGGCATAGTCCGCAAGGCGCCGCACATTTTCCGCCTCAGCGGAGAATTCGTCGGAGCAGGTGCATATATAGGCCGAGGCAGGGATGGTCTCAAGCTCACCCTTCTCCGCCCACTCGTCGGCAAAGATGAACACCTCATTTGAGAAGAGCTCACCGGAGAGCAGCCTGTCCTTTCTTATGATGGTGCCGATATTTGTAAAATAGGACAGGGGCACATTTTTCAGAACGAGGTGGTTTTTCAGCTGCCGCAGCATGTATTCATAGCCGCTCTCGTCCTGATCGAAGAAGTTCATCTCACATTCGTAGCTGAAAATTTTCCGCTCAGGAATAAATTCGAAGAAAATCTCCCCGTTTTTCGGCATGGCCTCGTATTTTTTGTAGTTTTCCATGGCCCTCATTATCGCGGTCCTGGACCGGAGAAGCTGCTCTATCCTCTTTGTGACCTTGTCCGCCTGCTCCGAGAGCAGCTTCTGGAGGCTTTTGGCGTCATCGTTCTGGAGGACTTCCTTTATCTGCCTGAGGGTCATGCCGTAAACCTTCATATTATGTATAAGGTCCAGACGGGCCGACTGGACGATGTGATAGTACCTGTAGCCGGTCTTTTCGTCGGTGTATCTGGGCTTCAAAAGCCCTTCTCTGTCATAGAGTCTGAGGGTCTGCTCACTTATGCGGTTGAGTTCCGCCATCTGTCCGATGGTCAGCTTCTGCAGGTCCATAAACATTCCTCCATGTATAGACTTTTTCTCAATTATAAGCCGCCGCCGGAAAAAAATCCACCGCGGATTCGTGAAAATTTACGGTTTTCAGAAACACAAATACCGCAGCCGGAAAAATATCGGCTGCGGTATTCAATATTCAGGGATTAGGCTCCCGTATATTTATATTTTTTACGCTGCGGACAGAAAATCAGGGTCTCCTGCCGTAGTGGTCGGCGCGGAAATGCCCGCCTATGAGTTCGTTTGCAGGCAGGAGGATGACAAAGGCCTCCGGATCCACTTCCTTCAGCACATCCTTGACCTTGTGGACCTCCTTGGGGCGCACGCCCAGCATCAGAATATTCCGCTCGGTCCCGGAGTACATGCCTGTGCCCTTCAGATTCGTGACGCCCCGCCCCGTCATCTTCATAAGGGGCTGGGCCACGGTCTCAGGATCTGAGGAGGTTATCACAAGGCTTATGCTGCCCCGGTCATAGCCCACCAGAATCTGGTCCGCCGTGAGGGAGCAGACAAAGAGGGTGATGATCGCATAGAGACCCACCTCAATGTTGCTGAAGGCCACCATGGAGAGAATCACGACGGCCCCGTCCAGAATCATGCTCATCTTTCCGATGCTCATGGTTGGGCACTTCTTGAGGAGAGTCCTGTTCAGAAGGTCGGTGCCCCCGGTGGAGCCGCCGCCCCTTGTGAGCATGGCCATGCCGAAGCCATAGAGCGTCCCGCCGAACACCGCGGCCACCAGCGGGTCTGTGGTGAGGCAGGGGAGAAAACTCAGCCCGTCGATGAGCAGCGCCTGAAGCACCGCACCCAGCAGGGCATTGGCGGTGTATCGGAAGCCGTTCATAAATTCGGACAGCAGCAGAATCGGGAGATTCAGCAGCAGGGTGATGATACCGAGAGAGAGGGGGATAAAATGACTGCATATGACCGCAAGACCGGATACGCCCCCGGCCGCGATCTGGTTTTCCGCCAGAAACAGGTCCATTGTGAGCGCATAGGCCGCAATTCCCAGAAGCGACTGTAAAATCGCCCTGGCGTGAATCAGAGTCTGTTCCTTGTCTTTCATTTTTTGATCTCCTTCCAGGTCTGCAATATGTGCTATATCCAGCCGTTGTAGGGCAGTGCCCAGCCGAACAGCAGAAACAGTGTGACAACAATTCCGGAAACAATGAGAAGATTGCCGTAGAGCCTGTCATGGCGGTATTCTTTGGGGCTGGCCTCCTTCTCGGGGAGCTCCAGCAGGCTGTCCCGGTAGGCGGCCTCCTTTTCGGTGACGGGATGGAGTCTGGAACCGATGACCGCAAAGAGCAGACTCAGCAGCAGGCCGACAAAGAAGGGGTCCAGGAAATTTTTCAAAATATCGCTGCCTATGCCCAGCTCCACCAGCACCTTTGCGGAGAGAAAGCCCAGAAAGCCGGCGCGCATGGACCAGCGGGCCCCGGTGGCAGAGAGCTTTTTGCTCACCACGCTGCCGATACCGGGCACGGCCCAGCTTGCGGCGATTATGGTGGAGGCAAACCAGGAGATCACCCTGACGCTGCCCAGGCCCAGGTATGCGAGGAAGAGGGAGACAAGACCGTAGACCAGCATCACAGCACGGCTTGCGGCCAGCTGGCTCTTTTCGCTCTTAAACTCATGGGGCACTATGTCAGAGGTTATGGAGAAGCCAACCACTGAGAGAAAGGTGGAGGCCGAGGAGAGCCCAGCCGCCATTATTCCCGCCAGCACCATTGAGCCCACAAGCTTGGGGACGGTGTTGAAGGCGGCCCAGATGAGGACGCGCTGGGGGTCCGGCAGATTTGGATTTATATTTATAACTGACACGGACTGGAGATTCAGATAGGTTAGGAAGAGCACCGTGCATATTGCGGCGATGGCTCCGGCCCGGAAGGTCACATGCTCACTTTTTGCCATCAGGTTCCGCCCCGCCTGCCAGGGGGAGACGGCCACGGTTATCATCCACACAAAGCCCATGGTCACGGCGTACATCACGGCGCCGAAAACATCCTTGGCCCCGGCTCCGGCGATATTCCCGTGGTAGGAGAGAATATCCTCAGGCGCTCTGGGGTTGTTCATAAGGTTTGTGAGGAGATGCCCCAGACCGCCCTGGGCCCTGAAAATATAGGGCCCCGCGATAAGTGTGGCGGCGAGAAACACCAGAAACATCATGGTATCTGTGATTACAACGCCGTTGGAGCCTGAATAAAAGGTGAAGAAGGTGAAGCAGAACCAGGCAAGGAAGAGGCAGAAGTTATAGGAGAGCCCTGTGAGCTCCTGCATCAGTATGCCGACGCCGGTGATGCTGGCCAGAAGATAGGCCGTCAGGGAGACCACCGTTATCACTGCTGCCAGGCGGCGGTTTCTGAAATCATTGAATCTGGTGCCGAAGTATTCCGGCATGGTGGCGCATTTCGACCTCCGCAGATAGCGCCCGAAGAGCAGCGGCCCCAGGACATAGCCCATGGCGCACATGGAGTTCAGGAGCACCAGTGTGGTGATATTCCCGCTGTAGCAGAAGCCCTGGTCGCCGGTAAAGCCGCTCACCGAGAGCATGGAGGCAAAAAGCGTGCCTGCAATAAGAAGCGTGGGCTCGTTCCGCCCGCTCACATAATAATCGTCCACATCCCTGACCTTGCGGCCCGCCAGAAGGCCCACCGCGAGGTAGAGAAGGATACTCACAATAACCGCTGTAAAATATATGTTCAAATGCATGAGAAATACACCTTTCAGATCAAAATTTCCGCCTTGGCAGAATTAAACTCCGAAAGGTCACTTGTTTTTGATATTTTTCTCCTCACGCCTGAGCTTCAGATTCATCAGAATCCCGGCCAGCACCAGTGAGCCCCCTATTGCGACAGAGACGATAACCTCTCCCATTGCTGCTTCTCCTTTCATGTTGCAGAGCGGCAGGATTTTGATGATACAGAAAATAAAAAGCCGCCCCATGCCCCGCCTGTCCGGAAATTATCGGGTTTACGGGACAGACGGAAACGGAAACGGTTTTCATACGGTTTTTAATTTTAGTATTGTAAATTACTGTAAATTTATAAATCCTATATGCCTTTCCGATTCTTTAACTTAACCATTCTATAATTTACTGCCAAATTTGTCAAATTTAAGAAAAAACAGTATAAATTTTTTTAGTTTATAAAAATAATAATCGGCGGTAAAATAATAATATCTTTTTTGCGGAAATATAATTGCTTAGGACAAAAGCACAATTCCTGTCTTGACACGGCCGCCACGGCACTATATATTTGTGACAGGAAGTACGGTGCCCGAATAAGCTGAAGGCTGCCGTACCATGGGAGAATTAAAAAATATGAGAATAAAAGGAGAAAAAATATGAAAATCTGTCCCAATTGCAGCGCACAGAACGACGACAGCGCCGTATTCTGCCACAACTGCGGCGTAAAGCTTGACGCTGACTACGCCGGAAGCCAGAACGGGCCCGAGTGGTATAATCAGCAGGACAACAACGCCCGGTATGAGTATCAGCAGAGTGAGGTCAAGCCCTACGACCATACCTCAGAGTTTGATGCAAAGGATATTTCCGACAACAAGGTCTTTGCCATGGTCTGCTATGTCCTCAGCACCATGGGCATTATCATCGCCCTGCTGGCCGGCCGGAAGTCCGAGTATGCCATGTTCCATGTGAGGCAGGCCCTCAAGTTTACTGTTTTGAATCTGCTGGTGGCTGTGGTGATGGGCGTTCTCTGCTGGACGGTCTTCGTGCCCATTGCCGGTGCGATCTTTATGCTTGTCATGCTGGTTATACGGATTATCTGCTTTGTGCAGGTCTGCCAGGGCAAGGCGAAGGAGCCGGCCATTATCCGCAGCATAGGATTTTTTAAGTGAGCAATCGGAAAAACCTATAAAAACAGCAGGACCCGGGGAAATTTCCTCAGGTCCTGTTTTAATGTAAAAATATGCTCTCAGCGGGTGAAGCCCCGCCGCCGGCAGAATAAAATTCAGCTTATGCGGCTCCCGCTCAGAATTCGTTGAATGTAGGTTCCCATATGAAATCCAGCTCGGGAGGCGGATCCTCCTGGTCCTCCTGGTCAAAGAGACTGTTGTAATCATATGAATAATAGAAATCCCGCATGGAATCAATGTAATCCATATAATTGCCCCGGGTGAGGAGACCCCTGCCCTCCTCCATGCGCCGGAGAATCAGATGATCCACCCACTCCCCGTAATGAAGAGCATCGGTATAGTTGTTCAGATCGCAGGTGAGCTGAAAATCGTCACTCCAGGAGAAGAGCTTTATATTGTCATAGGGCAGGACAGACTCTATCAGTATCTGCTCCGCTTCAAGAAATTTCTCCAGCTCCCCGTTGTCCACACGGACTCCGTACCAGACCGCACTGTATGGGGGCAGGTAGTAATAAAACTCCACATCCGGATATTTCTCCGGAAGGGCCGTTATATTCTGCGCTATATTTCCCTTCAGAACGGCAACCTCTTCCTCCGACAGATGCATAGGCTCTCCGCTGCAGGCAAAGCGGCCGTAACCACGCAGAACGTTTTCGGGACCGTAGACGTTCCCGGGCACGGTATAAGAGTACTCGTCAAAGGGGGTAATGCCTCTTTTGCCGTCCATACTCTCCCTGATCATATTCAGGCACCTGTGATAGAAAATGTCCAGATTGAATATATATTTATAGTCATTGAAGGGGTTGTCATCATAGAGGTATGAGGGGTAATTAAAATCCTCTCTGACCCTGTCCTTGTCATCGGGGAAGTTCATTCTGTCCATGGTTCTTATGACCAGCCTGAGCCCGTCATTGCTCTCCAGAGCGGTCTCCACACAGTCATTGACTTCTTTGCATGTCCCGCCTGCAAAGGGCACCTTTACAAAGATGAGACCGAAAACATCCTCTGCCTCGGTAGTTTTGACATTATGGGTCTCAGAGCTGCCCGTGATCATGGCCTCATAGTCAAAATATTTCACTATGCCCCTGTTCATGCTCCTCTGATTGTTGAGATTGTAATAGAACTTGTCAGTGAGCGGCTTATGATAGTGCATAAAAGGGTCTATATATATAACTGTACCGGCCAGAATAAGCACCAGTACCAGAAATACACACAGGAATCCCACGATCCATCTTTTTGAACTCATATTTCAGCTCCTATTTAAAATCCGTTGTACACAAAGAACACCTCTCCGCCCAGACAGGAAAGGCATACGATCAGCATTAAGGCTGAAATCACGAAGGAAAAAACGGTGTTTTTGTATTTCCTCACGCTGTTGTTGCGGAAGCACAGAACAACAATAAAGGCGACAGCAAAATAGATCACAAGATTAAAACCGTAGACAAGACTGCTTATATGCTCCAGATGCAGCAGCCCGGTGAGCATTTTCGTTACGGGATTTATGAAGCACACAGCAATACCGACCGATACATTGAGATCGGTAAAGCAGAGCATTTTCTTTACAAGATAGACCCAGTCACTGATTCCCGGCGATCTGAACAGCAGCCACAGCACGCCCACCGCGAGGAAGGTCAGCATCCACTGCATGGCAGGATGTACTGTGTCTCTTTTCTTCTCTGTAAGCCTGTCAAAAATTGAAAGTGCACCGTGAAGCAGACCCCACAGAATGAAAGTGTAGTTGGCCCCGTGCCATATGCCGCTTATAAGGAAGACAATCATCGTATTCAGGTATGTGCGGAACTTCCCCTTCCTGCTGCCTCCAAGAGGGAAATAGATATACTGCCTCAGAAAACCCGTGAGGGACATGTGCCATCTTTTCCAGAAATCCCTCACAGACAGGGCGTGATAGGGCGAATTAAAGTTCACAGGCAGTTCAATGCCCAGCATAAGCGAGCTGCCGGACGCCATGTCGGAATATCCGGAAAAATCAAAATAGATCTGGAAGCTGTAGGCCAGCATGGTGACAAATACATCCATGGAGGAAATAAAATCAATATTGTCAAAGGCCCAGTTTACCGCCGGTGCAAACACATCCGCCAGCAGGACCTTCTTGCACAGGCCACCCACAAACATTCTTATACCCCTGGACATGAGGTCCGGAGAGATCTTCTTCCGCTGCACATCATGGAACTGAGGTATCAGGTCCTTTCGCAGGGTGATGGGCCCCATCAGGAGCTTTGGAAAGTACAGTGTGTACAGGGCATAGTCCAGAAATGAATCTGAATCCGCCTCACCCCGGCAGCAGTCCACAAGATAGGCAATCTGCTGAAAGACAATAAAGCTTATACCAAGTGGAAGAATTATATCTTCTATGCCGTGGGAGGTACCGAAAAATCTGTTTATATTCTCCATAAAGAAGCCGGAATACTTGTAATAGAAAAGAATGAGAACATTGAAGATTATGCCCGCCCAGAGGAGAACCGGACGGCCCTTTCCTTTCTTACGCAGAAGGAGAGAAAAAAGATAATTGACTGCGACGCTGGCAGCGAGTATCAGTAAAAATTCAATGCCCGCGAAAGCATAGAAAAATACCGACGCGGCAAGCAGGAATATTCTGCCCGCCAGCTCACTCCATCTGTTGAGCAGATAATAAATACAGATTACCGCCGGCAGGAAAAATAAAATATACTCATATGTACTAAACTGCATGGCTGAAAGCACCTCAAATATTTCGCAGCAGAGCTGTCTGCGGCATTATAGTGACCTTACACCGGATAATTATACAATAAAGCCCTGGGGCCTTCAAGGCCAAATACGGAGGCGGAGCCGGAGCCGGACCTGCAAAGACCGGCAGATGAGACCGGTGCTGCAGGAATTGCTCCGATTATTTTACATGTGAAATCGCCGCCCTGTACCTGGAAAGAATCCGGCTGAACAACAGATGCAGGATATACGAGGCCGCAATCGTTGCAAGCAGTGCGGATATGCAGAAAATTCCGTCATTTTCAATGGAGAAATACGGACTGCGAAACACCTTGATAAAGATTCCCTGAGTAAGATAAACTTCATATGAGATGTTCCCCAAAAACTTCAGTACACGATTCGACACATTGAATTTCAAAAGCAGCAGCATAACCAGAAAAGCAAACAGGACGGCAAGCGTGGGAATGGAGTTGAGTATCTGCAGCTTTTCCATCAGGACAGAGAGAAAAGAGAGCACCAGAGTCAGAAAAATCCACAGCCACGTTTTTTTGGTTGCGAACTTCAGTATATCCTGCTCGTATGTTGCCCAGAGCACGCCGAAAAGCAGCAGGTGAATGGTCCTGTACCAGAAAGACCTGACATGCAGCAGCGTCCTGCACACAAGTATCCAAAGAACACAAAACAGCCCCACCCCGAGAATTAAAGCCCTGTTGTTTCTGTGAAACAAATGCAAAAGGATGTCGAAGAAACAGTAAAACGCAAGAATAGCTATAACATACCAGGAATAGTTGACAATCGGGTGGCCGTTAAAAAAGCCTTTAAAAACCTCGGCGGCAGAATACGGTTCTGAAGTGAAAAAGCTTAAGAGCCAGTAAAGCAGTGTCACCGCAACATAGGGAAACAATACACAGGGTATCCTTTTAAGGCCGAAACGGACATAGTAATTTTCATCGCCTAGATTCCTTTTCTGCAGACCGTAGCCCGAGTAAAAGAAAAACATGCCGACGAGAAAATATATATAGGAAAACATCGGGAATATGAGACCGTCAGATGTGCACTGTGACAGATGGTGATACATTACGGCAAGGCATAACAAGCCCTTTACCGAAGCGGATGTCTCCATGGACAGATATTCCCTGTTCCAGCCATCTTTTGAAGGGAAATATTTAATGCCTATGAAAGGAAGTATAAAAAACAGCAGCGGGAGAATATCAATTATATAATTCATCTCATCAATACCACCATATACAAGATGTCTGGATGTCAAAAATACCATGCGCCAGTTTTTTCAGATGCGGGCGGATCAGATGCAGGCAATATTAAATAACCGACATATTCGACAAATCCATCGCTGAATTCTACCATAAAACAAACGGTAAATCAATTATATTGCCGCCTGAGGGCTGCCCCTGAAAGAAAACTCCGGATATTCAAAAAGGATTTGTTCCTTCTCCTGAATTCCGCATCAGAATAATTTAAAAGTTCCGGCCGGCAAAGGCCTTAAGCCCGGAGCGGACAATGTCTGCCCCGGCTATTTACTATTGAGGATTCAGCCGTTATAATGACATAGTATGATATAGTATAAAAAGACGATCTGAAAAATCAGCATAGGATGCTGATGAGGAGAGAATATGTATAACACCGAGAGAATAGAAAAAAGAAATTCCCCGAGGAAAATAAAAACTTTTGCGCTGCTTATCTCTGCTTTTGCCGTACCCTTCGTGATGTTTTTAGGGGTCTGTGCCATACTGCACATGACTCCGTTCGGCAGCAAATCCATCCTCAGCACGGACATGATAAACCAGTATATACCGTATTTCAGCTATTATAAGGGCGTATTCGAGGGCAGGACCGATTGCTTCTATACATTTTCCAAAACCCTTGGCGGAGATACGGCAGGCATATGGGCATATTATCTCATGAGCCCCTTTAATATAATTCTCGGCCTTGTACCGAGAAGCTCATTTCCCCTTGCCATTACATTCATTATGGCGGCAAAAATAGGCCTCTGCGGGCTGACATCCTCAATATTTCTCATAAATACAGGGAAAAGAAGTTTCTCTGCCCTCATTTTCTCTATGGCATATGCGCTTATGTCATATAACATGGCCTATTTAAGCAATATAATGTGGTTGGATGCAATATATCTCCTGCCGGTTGTCGTGCTGGGTATTGAGAAAATTCTGAAGGGGAGAAAAATTCTCACATATGTTCTCTCTCTGGCAGCCTGCCTGCTTACAAACTATTATATGGGGTATATGGTCTGCGTTTTTTCAGTGCTGTATTTCATATGCCGCATTGTCATGCTCCTCTGTGAAAAAGAAAAGGGAATCGGCAAAACGGTGGCAGACTATGCACTTGCATCAGTCCTGGCTGGGGCCCTTGCCGCTGTCGTGCTCCTGCCCACAGCCATGGCACTTCTGGGGACCAAGGCCAATTTCTCTACTGAAAAGCTTTCAATGTATCCCATGTATTCCCTCAGAGACCAGCTCAATAAATTTGTATGTGCCGCTGTTCCCACGGGAAATGTTGAGGAATCCGGCATTTTGGTTTGCACTCCGCAGATATATTGCGGCGCTGTCACCACGGCATTTATGTGTCTTTACTTTTGCAACGGCAACATAAAAGCTCACAGAAGAATAATTTACGCGTGCTTTTTGGCGGTATTGTTTTTAAGCTCCGCTTTCAACGGCACTTATGTGATGTGGCATGCATTTAATTATCCCAGCGGCTTCCCCTGCAGAAATGCGTTTCTTATCAGCTTTGCCATGATATGCTGTTCATGGCAGGGCTTCAGCCACAGAGAAGGTCTGACTTTTAAAAACATACTTTTTGCCCTGCTGCCGGTGGCTGCGGCTCTGTTAATTATTAACCCCGTGACGAATTTTCTCGTGTCCAGGAAAATGATCCTGCTGGATATCTTCGTAATAGTACTGAGCCTGCTCCTCATGGCACTTGAAAATAAAAAAACTGGACTGCGAATTTCCTGCGCAATGATTGCACTTCTTCAGTTCGGCAGCTCCATGCTCAACGCCACGGTCATAGCCGAATATTTCAACGGCGGTCTGGAGCGGGAGCACTTCAATACTGATTTTATGGCCGACAGGGAACTTTTTGACTGGCTGGAGGATTACGACGGCGGATTTTACAGGGTGGGCTGCGGGGATTCCGCAATAAACTCCCCGTTCAACTACATGTACAGCGGACTGTCCCATTTCAGTTCTACGGAGCAGAATTCTACAAAGGAGTTTGTAATCAACTTCGGTCTCCCGCATCAGCAGAACCTTTGGGTGCAGTATGACGGAGACTGTCCTGCTCCGGCAGAGGCTTTCCTGGGGCTGAAATATGTGGCGGACCCTGCACCGGACGACAGGGGATACACAAAAATTAAAAACATAGGCGGCCGGAATGTATACAGAAATCCAAATGCTCTGGGCATTGCCGTCTGCGCCGATCCATCTGTGCTCTCGGCAAATCTGGATGTGAAGGATACGTTTGACTGGCAGAACAGGGTGTTTTCCGCCGTGTACGGGGATGATGCGAAGATATTTATTCCCCAGAAGGATATAAGCCTTGAAACAGAAAATGCAGTAATAACTGCGAACAAAAACGGCGCTGATTACTACAGAGAGTCTGAATATGGCCAAAAAATGAAATTCACATACCGTTTTAAGATCAGTTCAGACAAGCCCCTCTATATAAACACCGCCTATCCTCTGAATGAGGAAATTCCGGCGGACAATATATCCGATCTCACCGTGAACGGGGAGAAAAAGGACACATATCTGGGCAGACATTCCAAAGCGGTCTGCCTCGGATGCTTTCACCCGGGCGATACAGTCTGCGTGGAGGTGGAGCCGAGATATTTCTGTTATACACAATACGGAACTTATTTCTACTATGAGGACGAGGGTGCCCTGTCTGCCTGCTGCGACGCGATTAACGCAAAATCGAAGGACTTTAGGCTTGAGCGGATAAGTGATTCCCATATATACTGGAGCGGGGATATAAAAGATGACGATTCTGTTTTGATGTTTACAATCCCTGCCGACAAGGGCTGGAGAGTGAAGGCAGATGGTAAGAATGCAGAGATATTGACGGCTCTCGGCAGGCTTATCGCTGTGGATGTCGGCCCGGGTCAGCATGAGGTTGAGCTGCAGTTTACACCACCCGGACTTTATGCAGGGACGGCGGTTTCTCTTGTTTCCGCCGCGCTACTTATCGTGCTGACGGTCCGGCAGCGGAAAAAACAAAAAAACAAAGATACAGCTTCCGTCGAAAACTAGGCTGCAGAGCCTGCGGATGAATAAATTAAATAAAACCCAGCAATGTTTTTTTAGCCATCAGGGCATTCCTGTGTACTGCAATTTGTGTTATAGATTTTGCTTTACCGGAGCCCCGATGGCTTATATATTTTATATTTACATCTTTGAATATATGGAGCTATCTGCGGAGGCGGCGTGTCTTTAACAAGCTCCGGGAGAACCGAGTTGAAATAAATTTTCAGTGTTGCAGATCGAGCAGACCTCCGGATAAATTAAACGGCACTGCATTGAAAATCCGGGACAAATTCGGCAATTCCGCAGCAGTGATTCATACTAAATTGCGGGACGGTTAATTTATTACAAATAATAGAAGTAAGGGCCCAAAAACGGGCGATAATGATATAAAATTGTGGTGCAATAAGCGCAAAAATATGTTACAATACGACGCGGAGCGCGTTAAAGTGCCACATTGAAAAGAACAGGAGAAATATTTATGCAGTTATA
>JBMNPZ010000012.1:0-57199 GCA_050943875.1 Candidatus Limivicinus sp.
TTCAGGAAATGACATCCTTATTCTCCTCACTGTTCAGAAGCTCGTTTCTCTTTTCAATCATATAGTCCGCAGTCAGCTTTGCAGATTCTCCTATATTGTTCCAGCATTCCTTACGGGCCGCGTCTATGCCGTTTCTGTATTTCTGCTCACCGAGGCAGCCGTCTATAATCTCTTTAAGACTGTCAAGGTCCTCAGGCTTCAGCTCATGGCCGATTGTGGGGAGAATTCTGTCTGTCCACATCTCTTCCTTGATCCAGTACGAATCATAGGGGTCTTTTATATACGGGATCGCGGCGTATATGAGAGGCTTGTTGAAAACAAGGCAGTAGTCAAACATGACGCCGGAGAAATCCGAGATCATGATATCCGAACGGTTCAGTGTGTCAAAGTTGTCGCTGTTCATATCCCACTCCAGCTGCTCGCTGTCGGGGTACTTCTCCATAAGTCCTGTTATAAGTTCCTTTTCCGATTTGAAGCTCTGGGGATGGGGGCGCACAATAATGTGGTAGCCCGTGGCCAGAAGCGCATCAATAAATTTGCTGCCGTAGCGGCTGAGTGTGCCGGTGACGCCCCAGGTGGGCGCCAGAAGCACGGTGGTGGGATGCTCCGGCAGAGCCGGTGTATTTTTCTTGCGCCTGTAGAGCTCATCAAGGTACGGCATGCCCACGACCTTCATGTCCTTTGCAGGCAGACCCCTCAGCTCCTCAAGCTCCCTGATCTGCTGCCCCTGGAAATCTCCGGAGAGCAGAACAGCGTCATAGTAGTCAAGCCCGTACATGCGATAGAGTGCGTCGTTGGGCGCGTGGAGTATATGTATATAGTACTTCACGCCTTTTGAGCGGTGCCACTGGTAGACATCGAGGCCCGGTGTCGTGGCAAGCAGCACATCGGCGTTCAGCATATTCAGCTTTGCAAAACCCTTGTTCCCCTCCCCGATGAACTCACATTTGACATATTCAAACTGCTCCTTCAGGGCAGGGTCATCCGGAGAGGCAGTCATATATGTGAGCGGCTGCTTCCTCTCCTCAAATTCCCGGCAGACAGGTCCGAATGTACTCCAGTAACGCTTGTCATCCGAATATATGGCAAAAGGAAGCGATGTCTCGGAGACTTTTTCCTTTTTCCCTCCCGAGAGGACAAACTGCAGCTTTATGATAAGATTCCTGAATGCATAAACCAACGCCCCCAGTACGCCCACCAGCACGGTGAAAAGCATACTGCCTGTACCCGGATCAATATATAACTGCATAAATATTTCTCCTGTTCTTTTCAATGTGGCACTTTAACGCGCTCCGCGTCGTATTGTAACATATTTTTGCGCTTATTGCACCACAATTTTAACTAAATTATGCTGTTTTTTATAGTAGAACTGCACTTACCTTATAAAATATACTGCACAGCCGGCAGAAATGCGGCTGTGCAGTATATAAAGAGCTTATTTCATTGTACCAATTAAAGGACTGCAGTCCGTTTTATTGCCTCAGTCATCTTATTTTTCTCGCTTCCATATAATATCTCTTGTCCTGTGCCTCTCCGATTGAGAAGGTCTTTCTGGGCAGGATACCGCAGCGGCGGACATAGTCAAAAAGCTCATTTTTACCAATTCCGCCGTATATGAAGCCTATTGCACCGTCACGGTCTGCGAGCTCCCGCACTGCAGATATTCCGTGTATGTAATCAATCCGCGCCTCCGGGTGCTCCTCAGCATAGGCATCAAGGAAATTCTGCAGCAGCTCGGTCTCCAGTCCGTCAACATAGACACTGCCTTCAGTCTCAGCGGAAAAATATTCTATTTTTCTCCCGCTCTTTTCTGGAAAAGCCTCTTTCAGCCTCTCTGCGACATCAGATGTGTCCGCATTGAAGAGTACGCGGTAAACTGGCTCAAAGTCCACGCCCTCACTTTGTATGTTCACAAGCTCCGCGAGGGCATAGCCGGCCTCTTTTGTGCCTATCACTTCCGCCGCGGCCTTGGCCGAGGCCAGAGAGTGGTTCCCGTCGCCCACAGCAAAAAGAAGTCTGTCCCCGTCCTCTCCGCATTCCTCCGCCAGTCTGTTCAGCTTCTCAAATATAACTTTCTGAATATTTTCGGGAATAAGCCAGCCCCTCAGCCGGCCCCCGCCCAGCATAAGCTGAAAATCGTAGAGGGGGCAGAGCTCCGCTGTGTCGATTTTTTCAATAATCTCTTTTTTTCTGTCATCCATCAGCACCATGATATGGGGCAGCTCCAGAGGCGCATTTCTGCGAATCTCCACCCTCGGGGGAATGCGGGACAGCACCGTACCCTCCGTCGGGCGTATGAGCGGCTTTGAACCCTTCTCATAGCTGTAGGCACTGAGGTCAAAGGCCCCCACAATGCCCCGGCGCAGTCTGCCGTTTGAAAGGCTTCGCTCCACAAGGATCAGAGCGTTCCTGTATTCTCTGAACACACCTTCGTCCAAGTATTTATACATCTCGGTATTTATGGACTTTATCCTCTCCTCATATCCCCCGGAATTGAGAAATATTTCAGGCAGGGTGATATGGAGGCAGGAAGGGCTGCCGCCGGCAATTTCATAAGCTTTTTCCCAGTATTCCGGCTGTGAGGTGTACTGGTCGCAGGCTATGCTGGCCCACTTTTCGTGCCCGCTTTTGGGGATCAGTATATCCGCCGGATAAAAAGGTATTTCAACAGACATCGGTTTACTCCTATATTTTTTGATGCTATGAATATAGCACTTATAAAAATATTCGTCAACGCAGCAGTGTATAATAAAATTTTATCTATACAAAATGATACAAATCAATGATTGACGCCCTGTCTTTCCTGTAATAGAATGGACTCATTAAGTACGGATTAAAAGCGAAATTATATTGGGAGTGTTTAAATGCAGCTTATAAAATCAGAAATCAAAAACGGCAGCGTGTATGTCACCATGAATGTCAGCCCGGAGGAGCTTGCAGAAGCCGCCTCTCCCCAGCGTGCGGCGCAGGAGGCCATAAAAGTCTTTACCGATGAAAAGAATATAGAAAGCCTCATGTTCACAAGGGTGACCGCAATGGACAGAGAGGCTGACGGCTCCATGACCATTGTCTTTGATGCCGCCATTGCCCCTGAAGTAAAGCTCGGGCAATACAGGGGGCTGGCGGTCAGAGTCGGCCACAATGAGGATTTTGAAGAGGCCGCCCTGAATGCTGCGGCGGAAAACATCAAAGTTGAGCTGCCGGATGTGGTCATTGAGCGGAAAATCGACGCCATGATTGTTGAGACACAGATGCAGATTATGAACAGTGTGTCGCTCAACACCCTCGCAGATGTGCACGCCATACTGACCGAGCTCTGCGGTACACTGGGCATGGAGGAGACCGAGGAGGAAATCTGGAGGGACGCCAAAGCCATCAGCGAGGATTACATCAACAAGGGCTCCCAGGACATTGAGATGTTTGTGGATTCCATAGCCGAAATTTCTGGTGCCGACAGCGGCAGTGTGGAGGATGCGGTAAATGCCAGAATCAGTCAGAGGGGCAGAATGTCTGGAGATGAAATAGGCCGGCAGATATTTGAGGCCTATCTCCGCAGTGAGAATACAGGCAATGAGGAGTGGCGTGCTTCCGTGAGGGACAGTGCCGCCGCCCGCTGCAGGGTTGATTTCCTGCTGAAGGCTGTTGCAGATGCAGAGGCCTTTGAGGTGGAGGATGCCGAGTACGAGAAGGCTGTATATGAGCTTGCAAATCAGTACGATGTGGGCCCGAAAGATATTGTCGGACTTGTAGGTGAAGAGGCAATAAAAAATCAGATTCGAATCAGCAAGGCGAGAAACCTTATAGTCGATTCCGCCTCCGGAAAATAAATTTCACAAAAAAGGCCTGCGGTCATATATGACCGCAGGCCTTTTTTAGTATTATTGGAAATCAGCCGCTCAGGGCAGCATTGCCTTCACATAGGCCTCCCAGGTATAGTAGTCTTTTGCTCCGCCTATGGGATCACCGATAATTTTGCCGTCCTTGTCCACAAAGATTGTGTTGGGGACATATCCGCTCTGGTACTGATTGAATCCGGATGTGTTGTGAAGTATGGGATACTGGACACCGGTATCGGCGATGACCTCAGAGGGATCATCAGAGCTGCCGTACACGCCCAGAACCATGAAGCCCTTATCCGCATAATCCTCGTAAAGCTTCTGAATTTCCGGCATCTCACCTACGCAGGGACCGCAGAAGGGCTCCCAGAAATTGATCATTGTGAGATTGTAATCAGCGAATACGCTCTGATCCCACTTGTTGCCCTCAATGTCAGTGGTGGAGAACACCACCGGTCCGCCCCTCTCAAGGTTTAAGTCCACAGGGACCTCCTCATCCCCGCCTAAAAGCACGCAGGAGCCGACCACAAGTATCAGCACAACAATCAGCACGATAATAAGAACCTTTTTCATAAATGCCTCCTTCAATTTATTATCTGATATACATTTTGTAAAAATGTTTGTTTAAATATATCATGTAAAGTCCGGCAAGGCAAGGAATTTATGGGAGATTTTTTCTCTGTTTTGTAACTAAATTGTCCTATATGCAAAATCAGGGGCTCTGCTGTGAGGAGCTCCTGATTTTTATGGTAAAATTAAGCTGTTTTATCGGTCTTCTTTTTCTTCTGGGAGAAGACCCACTCCCTCTGGATATGGTAGCTGATAAAGAACAATACAATATCCACAGCGAACTTGATAAGCGTGGCTATTATTGGGACTGTGTTGGAAAAGAGATTATTAATCAGGGTGACAAGTCCGGCGGATACCAGCATCTGCGGGATGCAGAGGCAGTAATAGCGCACAAGCGCCCGCCTGTATCCTGACTTATTATTAAATACCATTGAATTGTTCGTATTAAAATTGACAAATGAGGAGAAGATTCGCGCTACCACAGTGGCCAGAAGCTCCGCGTAATTGCCGGCCAGTTTCCCGAAGAAGCGCATAATAAGATAAAAGAGACCCAGGTCAATAAGTGTTGAGCCCGCAGAACTGAGCAGGAACTTAAACATGACCTTGAATATGCGCCATGAATCTTTCACCGCGTCATAGTGAGAGCTGTAGTCGTCGGGATCATAAACGGTGGTAATAGGCTGCTGTGAGAATCCGATTCCCATGCGTTTCATCTGCAGCAGCATATTCGTCTCATACTCAAAGCGCTCACCCTCAATCTCACAGAAACGGGGCAGATATTCAATGGGAATGGCCCTGAGTCCTGTCTGTGTATCTGAGAGCTTTATACCGTAGCACAGTCTGAAAAGTCTGGAAGTGGTTTTGTTGCCGGCAATGCTTCTGGGGGGTATACCGGGGGCATTGAAATCTCTGCAGCCCAGTACGACCCTGTCGCCTTCTGCAAGCATTCTGTCGCCGCAGGCAATGATATCCTCAACAAGGTGCTGTCCGTCCCCGTCTATTGTGATTACGCCCTTCAATTGAGGGAAATTTTCCACAACATAGGCAAAGGCGGTTTTAAGCGCCCTGCCCTTTCCCCGGTTTACCTCGTGGCGGCAGATATGTACCTGAGGTGCTTTCTCCGCCTCGGCAAACCAGTGCATGTGCTCGGCATCACTGCCGTCATTGACGATAACTATATTCTCAAAACCGTTCTCCAGCAGGCCGTCAACCACACCCTTAAATTTTTTATCCGGATTCAGCGAAGGCAAAACAATTGCCATTTCGGTCTGGCAATGCTGTTCAGTATCCATCAATCTGACCTCTAATCCATGAGTAATATATTACTTAAGCGAGCGACAGCGCCCTGATCTCAGAGCCTGAATCTCTCACCACTACATTCAGTTCAATTTCATCGTGCTGCTCACCGTTGGCCTGTGTAGCAGATGTAGTCTCGGCCTTAACCCTGCATACATAGAATCCGCTGCCCATATCCATGGCGCTGACAAGCTCATAGGAATCCAGCCTGAAGGAATTGGTATGGGCCCACATGAGGCCGTCCACCGCCTGCTGCATTCTCTTGTCCAGGTCACTGCCGAGCTCAAGATACTGAGTAAGTCCGGAATAGGCACCGGGAGAATTTTTGCCGTAAATACCCGAGATATATTTGAGATAGGCGCCGACAAAGCCGGAGCAGAAGTTGTCAAGGGGTCTCATCTGTTCTTCGCTGCACTCCTTGATGTACTGGGAATCGTCTCTCTCCGGATCGACCGTATAATGCTCGCCCTGCTCATCAAATATTTCAGGCTCAAGCGGTCCGATGGCATTTTCAAAACGATATGTGACCTTGGTGGGCAGATTGGGAACTACACTGTAGTAATTCTTCAGGGAATCAAAAGGTATATCCTTTTCCTTTATATATTCACTGCCCAGGGTCTTGCCGTTGATCTGTACCGAATATGCAGCCGGAACCGTCACCTCAATGGTGGTGTAGAGACCGGTGAAGTCAAATTCTTCCTTGTACACAAGCCAGGGCCGCAGATCATAAGGGAGCTCAAATTCCTTGCCGAGAAAGGTGAAATTGGGACTCTTTGTCTCATCCTTGATGAGGTACACCTTCCCAAAGCTGCTCTTCCCGCAGCGGAGCGCATAGGCATTCAATGCGGGGTCGGAACTGGTTGAGCGGTTATATGTAATCTCCTCATCGAGTATGCTCAGGACTACATCCCGGCACTCTTCATCGGTCTGAGCCTCATGGGGCATATCAGAGAGGGTTGCAAGAATAGTGTCCCCAAGCTGGTCGCTGTTAAGCTTTTCAACATAGGCATCCACAACCGGTTCGGGCATTGAAGCCTCATAGGCGGCGCTGAACTGCCAAAAGCCCGACAGCAAAACCGCTGCCAGAGCCCCCAGTACAATTGTATATATAACAAGCGAGATCCAATACCCTGCTTTACTGTATTTTTTCCTAACTGACATAACAGCTTACCTCACAATTACTTAAAGAGAAATGCAGAAGGCAGAGGACGTGCGCCCGCCGTGCTGGAGTTTTTATTGACATACTGACCGTTGTAATACATGCTTGTGGAGGAACCGCCGTCCATGTTTATCGCGTTCACCACTCCTCTGCTGAGCATAAGCTCTGCACAGTCCTGATAGGTGGCGCCCATGCTGTGCACCTGTCTGCCGTCAATTACAAGCATAAGAATCGCACCGTCAGAGCGCTGTCCTATGGCAGTACGGGGATTGACCCCGCTGGGGAGGGAATCCGGATTGACAAGCTCACCGTTCATTATGAGAATGGGCCCGAAGGAGACACCGTTTTTAATGCCGTCCCTGTTGGCAGACCACTCGTTGTAGTAACCCACATGCATGAGCCCGTCATCATCGAAGCCCACAAACATGCTCTCTCCGTTGGTCTCACCGTAGCACACTCCGTCTATCATAGTGAGGCCCTCGGGGCGTCCGCCCAGTCCTGCACCGCCCTCATCCCGGAATCCGCCTGCGTTTATTCCGCCGATGGCATCATATTTGTTCACCATTTCCTCAAGGGTGAGACCGACACCGCCGAAGGTGTCAGGCATACCGACAATAATGCGTTTGGGGTCCAGAACTGTCAGAAGGTATCCTGCATAACCGCCGCCCTTGACTTCCTCAAAAATAACGCCGTCCCCGTCCTCATCCTCAGGAAAGTTATTATCTTCTGTCTCATTGTTTTCACCTGAGGCACTGGAAATCGACACCATGGAAAAGTCAAACTCACCGATGGGATCCGCCTCCTTGTGGGAACGGATCTCCTCCACCTCAGCAGAGGTCAGAAAAAGATTTGACATGAAGTCAAAACGTCTTGTCTCCTGCATAGTCATGACGAAATCATCTCTGAGGGATTCAGATGGCCCCTTTGTTATGGAATATACAAAAGCAAGCCCCGCAACGACTATGACAAATACAGTGACAAGCAGAAAGCCGAAAATTCTGTCCAGCGTCCTCACAGTCTTTTTTGTCCGGGCCTTTTTCCATTTTACGGCCCTTCTGAGCTCAGGGTTTTCAGTATATATTTCTTTTAAATCTTTATCGTTTTTCAATGTAACACCTCAGTTAATGCACCGGATTCACTTCTTTAAACTTACTACATACATTGATGCATTTTAGCACAAACGGGGATTTATGACAAGGAATATTTCCTACAATTAATAAAACCGTAAAAAATACCATATAAACTTAAAAAAGCGGCAAATTTAAAAATCTGCCGCTTTTGTATTAATTCGTGTATAAAACTACATGTTTGATTAAATATGGGGGATTGAATTGCCGCCAACAGCCCGCGGTCTCCGCCGCCGTACGGACTGCGGTTTCAGATTCTGCAGCTCTTCCCCTGCTTTTAATCCCTGCATCAGGAGAGAATGTCTATATCCATGATATCTCCGGAGACAGTAAACTGCACAATCTCAGAGTATGCGCTGTTATTCTTTGCATCGGCCAGCTCAAACATCATCAGGAACACACCGTCGCCCATGTCCATTTCGTCAAACTTCGTGTTTTCCGTGACCGTGAAGCTCTCCACGGGCACCTGCTGAAAATCTTCATCTCCCGAGACAGTGGCCGCATAGTGAATTGTTGTTATCTCATCCCCGGGCTTAAGCTGGACAAGATTTTTGTCCGCCATGCCTGTCTCATCAAGTCCCTTTCTGGCGCCCAGAATATGGAACTGCTCATCATTAAAGTTATAAGTGACGCGGAGATTGTACTCCTCCCCGTTTAAAAGTATGGGTACGGAATAGGCTGTGTAGTCATCACCCTGATAATATATCTCCATATATACAAGATGGTCATCTATGGCACCCCACACGCCCCGGAAATTGTCTTTGAAAATACCGTTTTCCCAGTCGGCGTCGATGTCGTCGTCCTGGCCCAGAAGGAGCATCACATCATTTTCCTCGTCCACATAGGCCAGCTGGAAATACACGCCCTTGAGCATATCCGTTGTCTCTCTGTCCAGCTCAAGCACAACATAGTCGTCATCATCTATGTAGAGGGGATATTCATAGTCGGCGGCCGGGTCAAGCTCAGGCACATCCTGTATGGTCTCCTCGTCATATCCGCAGGATTCAGCCATCTTCATTCCCCTCTGGCCCAGATTACCCTCCAGGCAGTAGCCGTACAGGCTCTTGAAGGCCTCGCTGCAGCCCACCTCTTTATAGGCCCGGAAATCGTCCCTGTCGCCGTTGTAGGAGTAATAGCAGGAGAGCCCGCTGGCATTCTCCCTGTAATCGCCCTTGACCTGATAGATGACACAGTTGTCCAGCTCTTCCAGCACGGCCCTGCTGGTCTGTGGCAGTATGCCGCTGCAGTTCCGTGCCAGATGGCCAAGGTCCACCATGTTCGAGTAGCCCTGGTCCCTTGTGTTGCCGCCGTAATTTTCGGATATCTCCGCCTCACGGCTGAGACTGCCGAAAAATCTGGGGTCACCCAGGGCCTGCTGCAGGGCCTCCCTGCCCATGTTGTCATATGCCTCAAGGAGAGGCGGAAGCTTACCCAGATCAACAACCGAAAGGGTGGCCTCGCTGTCCAGCCAGTACCAGGAACAGTCCTCCATATAACTGTCGCAGATATGCTGTCCCAGTCTCGCGCCGTCCATCCCCGGATCTTCGGCCAGCGCCTTCATCCAGCCGGAATAGCACCAGCCTATGGCAGGCTCCATCTCCTCTGAGGCCACAAGGTAACGGGCAACATCCGAGAAGGCATCTGCCGTGTCAATTGTCCCCATGAGGCAGGCGTCAAATCCAATCACATCTATGGGTGGATTTTCAGCAGAGAGGCTGTATACGGATTTAAATGCCTGCCGGTATTCATTCAGTGTCAGGGAATCATAGTTGTAATTTTCGTCAAAGTTTGCACCGGAGACACTGCCGCCACCGTGGTTCCAGAAAATCACCATTGTGCGGTCGGCGGGGTAATTATTCTTGCAGAACCTCAGGAAATCCGCCAGAGTACCCGGGTCGCCCATGTTGGCAGAGCTCTTCTGCTCAATGAGCTCCATCCCCCCGGAGGAATAAAGATAGCGTCCGATGCAGCCGCTGTCCACGAAATCATTCATCCATGTGCTTGCCCCGCCTGTCTCAATTACCACCTTTACATTTTCAGGCAGTGAGACATCCATCATCTCACTGAGGTCATTTGAGGCAAAACCGTTTTCCGATTCAAGGTCGCTGCCGCAGAGATACCAGTATATTGCCCAGCTCTGATCAGGGTCTCCGCTCTCTCCGGCAAGCTCAGTTTTGCCGGTCTCAGAGTCTCCTGATTCATAGTCCTGGGACACATACCCTGTCTCCTCTTCAGCATCTTCATCATCCAGTCCGCAGGTTATCAGGCAGAGGAGCAGACCCGCAATGAGCAGCACCCATATCAGTCTTTTCTTCTTTTTCTTCTTCCCTTTCTTTTCCATTGTCCTTTATCTCCTTCATATAGACTTTACCGTGTCACAGGCAGGACCGCCTGTGTTATGTTTATAATGTGGCAAACAATAGTGGATTTGTCAAGATAATTCCGCATTTTTCCCGAATGAAAAGATAAAATTACTACAAAAAACTACTGGGAAGTGTAACATGAAAATTTATAAAGGCATAAAAAAATCATGCAGTCCTAAGACTGCATGATTTTTTACTCGGTTTACAGCCGGAATAAATCCGGTCATGACCATTATTGAAATCAGTCGTTGATCTCGATAACAACACCGGAACCGACAGTGCGGCCGCCCTCACGGATAGCGAAGCGGAGGCCCTTCTCGATTGCGATGGGAGTGAGCAGTTCAACATCCATGTCTACGTTATCGCCAGGCATGCACATCTCAACGCCCTCAGGCAGAGTGATGACGCCGGTGACGTCAGTGGTACGGAAGTAGAACTGAGGTCTGTAGTTGTTGAAGAAAGGAGTATGACGGCCACCCTCGTCCTTGGTCAGTACATAAACCTGGCCCTTGAACTTCTTGTGAGGATGGATGGATTTGGGAGCAGCCAGAACCTGGCCACGCTCAACAGACTTCTTGTCAATGCCGCGGAGCAGGCAGCCAACGTTGTCGCCGGCCTCTGCGAACTCCAGGGTCTTGTGGAACATCTCGGTGCCGGTAACGACAGTCTCAAGACGGTCGTCTCTCAGACCAACGATCTCAACCTTGTCGCCGATCTTGACCTGGCCACGCTCAACACGGCCGGTAACAACAGTGCCGCGGCCGGAGATGGTGAAGACGTCCTCGATAGGCATAAGGAAGGGCTGGTCGGCCTTGCGGTCGGGAGTGGGAATCCAGGTGTCAACTGCTTCCATGAGTTCCTTGATGCAGGCATACTCAGGTGCATCGGGATCCTTGGACTCGGAAATCAGAGCGTTCAGAGCGGAGCCGCGGATAATGGGGGTGTCGTCTCCGGGGAAGCCGTAGAAGTCAAGCAGCTCGCGAACTTCCATCTCGACGAGCTCGAGAAGCTCCTCATCGTCGACCTGGTCGCACTTGTTCAGGAAGACCAGAACGGAAGGAACGTTAACCTGGCGGGCAAGGAGCAGATGCTCACGAGTCTGGGCCATGGGGCCGTCAGAGGCAGCGATAACGAGGATTGCGCCGTCCATCTGAGCAGCGCCGGTGATCATGTTCTTGATGTAGTCAGCATGTCCCGGGCAGTCAACGTGTGCATAGTGGCGGTTGTCGGTCTCGTACTCAACGTGAGAGGTGTTGATTGTGATACCACGATCACGCTCTTCAGGAGCTTTATCAATGGAAGAGTAATCGGTATACTCTGCGCCGCCCTTGAGAGCAAGGTACTTGGTAATAGCTGCGGTAAGGGTAGTCTTGCCGTGGTCGATATGACCGATGGTGCCGATGTTTACATGGGGCTTAGTTCTGTTGTACATCTGTTTAGCCATTAGAGTATCCTCCTAATTATTAAATATTATAAGTTGTTTGAATTATAGCCATTGCGATCTTTCACAAGAGCTTCCTGCAAATTCTTCGGCAGCTCGACATAATGGCTGGGCTCCATGGAATAGGTCGCTCTGCCCTGGGTCTTGCTGCGGAGATCGGTAGCATATCCGAACATCGTGGAGAGAGGCACATTGCACTCGATGGTGGCTGTGCCGTTCCTGATCTCGGAGCCTGCTATCTGCCCGCGTCTTGCATTGATGTCGCCCATAACATCACCCATGAAATCATCGGGTGTGGTGACAACCACCTTCATTATAGGCTCAAGCAAAGTGGGGCCTGCTTTTTCGGCAGCTTCCTTAAAGGCCATGCTGCCGCATATCTTGAATGCCAGCTCACTGGAGTCGACCTCATGGAAGGAGCCGTCCAGCAGTGTGGCCTTCACATCCACTGTCTGATATCCGGCCAGAACACCGGAGAGCATTGCGCCCTGGATGCCCTGATCCACACAGGGGATGAAATCCTTGGGTATTGCGCCGCCTGTAATCTTATTCACAAACTCATAGCCCTTGCCGGGTTCGTTGGGCTCGATCATAAGCTTGACATGGGCAAACTGTCCCTTGCCGCCGGTCTGGCGGACATAGCGGGTATCCACTGTGGCTGCCCTCTTGATGGTCTCCTTGTAGGAAACCTGGGGCTTGCCCACATTCGCTTCAACCTTGAACTCACGAAGGAGTCTGTTGACTATGATTTCAAGATGGAGCTCACCCATACCGGCAATAATTGTTTGGCCCGTCTCAGGATCGGTGTAGGTCCTGAAGGTGGGGTCCTCCTCTGCCAGCTTGGCAAGTGCAATGGCCATCTTCTCCTGGCCTGCCTTTGTCCTGGGCTCAATGGCCACGCGGATAACAGGCTCGGGGAATTCCATGGACTCAAGAATTATGGGGTTTTTCTCGTCGCAGAGAGTATCACCGGTTGTGGTGTGCTTAAGTCCGACAGCGGCGACGATGTCACCGGTGTAGACATTCTGCAGATCCTCTCTGTGGTTTGCGTGCATCAGCAGAATACGGCCGAGGCGCTCGCGCTCCCCCTTGGTGGAGTTCAGGACTGTCTTGCCGGTCTCCAGAGTGCCGGAGTATACACGGAAGAAGCCCAGCTTGCCCACATAGGGGTCGGTCATAATCTTGAATGCCAGAGCGGAGAAGGGGGCGTCATCACTGGGATGTCTCTCCTCAACCTCGTCAGTCTTGGGATTTGTGCCCTCAATGGCCGGAATATCCAGGGGTGAAGGCATGTAATCCACAATGGCATCCAGAAGCTTCTGTACGCCTTTATTCTTATAGGAAGTGCCGCAGGTGACCGGAACCATCTTTACGGCCACGGTGGCCCTCCTTATTGCGGCGCGGATCTTGTCCGCAGGAACATCCTTGCCGTCGAGATACAATTCCATGATCTCGTCGTCAAAATCAGAGACAGCCTCAAGAAGCTTGTCGCGGTACTCCTGAGCAAGCTCAAGCATATCGTCGGGGATAGGCTCTGTCCGCATGTCCTTGCCGAGGTCGTCGTAATAGACACGCGCTTCCATATCCACCAGGTCTACGATGCCCTTGAATGTGTCCTCCTTGCCGATAGGCAGCTGTATGGCAACGGCATTGCATTTGAGTCTCTCATAGATCATGTCCATTACGTTGTAGAAATCTGCACCGGTAATGTCCATCTTGTTGACGTAAATCATGCGGGGGACATTGTAATGGTCAGCCTGTCTCCAAACAGTCTCGGACTGAGGCTCAACGCCGCCCTTTGCGCAAAGGACTGTGACACAGCCGTCCAGAACTCTCAGTGAGCGCTCAACCTCGGCGGTGAAGTCCACATGGCCCGGGGTGTCGATGATATTTATGCGGGTATCACGCCAGAAACAGGTGGTTGCAGCGGAGGTGATGGTGATTCCCCTCTCCTGCTCCTGCTCCATGAAGTCCATGGTGGCGGTGCCTTCGTGCGTCTCACCGAGCTTATAGTTAACTCCGGTGTAGAAAAGAATACGCTCAGTCGTGGTAGTCTTTCCTGCATCAATGTGAGCCATGATTCCGATATTTCTTGTATTTTCAAGTGAATATTGTCTGGGCATTTATAAACTCCTGAATTTGTCTCTTTACTCAGATTACCATCTGAAGTGTGCAAAGGCCTTGTTGGCTTCTGCGTTCTTGTGCATATCCTCGCGTTTCTTTACAGCTCCGCCGAGGTTATTGCATGCATCCATGATCTCGCCTGCAAGGCGCTCTTTCATGGTCTTCTCACTGCGCTTGCGGGAGTATTCCACAAGCCAGCGCAGTGCCAGAGTCTGGCGGCGTGCGGGTCTTACTTCGATAGGAACCTGATAGGTTGCACCACCGACACGACGGGCCTTGACCTCCAGTGCAGGCATGATGTTGTTCATTGCTTCGTTAAATGCATCAAGGGGCTCCTTGCCGGTCTTGTCCTTGACGATATCGAAAGCGTCATAAACGACCTTCTGAGCAACACCCTTCTTGCCATCAAGCATAACACCGTTGACGAGCTTTGTCACCAGAACGCTGTTATACATAGGATCAGGCAAAATTTCTCTTTTGGGAACATTACCTCTTCTGGGCACGTTGCTTCCCTCCTTCATTATAAAATGGATTCACAGGTACTCGAACGGCTCCTGCCGTCCGTTGCGCCCCGAAGTTTATCCACCATATATTATATAGAATATAGATAAACGACAGGGCATTCATTTTTGATGCCTTAGCTGTCGGAATTATTTCTTAGCAGCTTTGGGTCTCTTTGCGCCGTACTTGCTTCTGGCCTGCATACGACCAGCCACACCCTGTGCGTCCAGAGTACCGCGGATAATGTGGTAACGGACACCGGGGAGGTCCTTGACACGACCGCCGCGGATCATAACGACGGAGTGCTCCTGAAGGTTATGACCTATACCGGGGATGTAAGCTGTGACTTCGTAACCATTGGTCAGACGGACACGGGCAATCTTACGCAGAGCAGAGTTAGGCTTCTTAGGTGTAGAAGTACGAACTGCGGTGCAGACACCTCTCTTCTGGGGGGAACTAAGATCAGTCTCTCTGTTCTTCAGTGTGTTCAGAGTTTTCTGCATTGCAGGGGAAGCGGACTTGTAGGTCACTTTCTCTCTGCCTTTTCTCACCAGCTGGTTAAAGGTTGGCATTTTTTTCTCCTTTCTTTTTTTGTCGTGAGCACGCACATTTATCATTTTTTACACATACAAGTGAAATATTACCACTATTTTGTGCATTTTTATGACAGGGCGCACTTTCCTCACGCAATTTATGATATTAGCATATTTCACAAATTTAGTCAAGAATTTTTGTTAATATTATTTTTAAAATTATTTGTTTTTCCCGGTAATATTATACCTTTTTCATACTGAAATTCTTCAGCACAGGTTTTACAAGCAAAGGAGACCGGTTTTAAAGCCGGTCTCCCCTACTATATAAATACACTGCAAATGCTTTTGATTTATATATCCCTGCTCTGTCGGGATCAGAGTGCGTTGGATTTGTTCACAAGGGCCGTGAGGTCCACGTAGTCCTCAGGCTCTGCCGCTGCGCTCTCATCGGTCTTCTCCTCGAAGTCCCTGTAGCACTCCAGACCTGTGCCGGCGGGGATAAGCTTGCCGATAATGACATTTTCCTTCAGGCCCACAAGGTGGTCCTTCTTGCCCTTGATTGCAGCATCGGTGAGGACCTTTGTGGTCTCCTGGAAGGATGCGGCGGACAGCCAGCTGTCGGTGGCAAGAGAAGCCTTGGTGATGCCCAGCAGCAGCTGAGTGTAAGTGGCCTTCTTGAGTCCCTCCTCACCGCTGTCAATGCGCTTCTGGACCTCCTCATTGGCGGTCTTGAATGCGGATATGTCAATGGTGGAGCCGGAGAGCAGATCTGTGCTGCCTGCATCCTCAACCCTGACCTTGCGCATCATCTGACGGACAATGACCTCGATATGCTTGTCGTTGATGTCAACGCCCTGCTGACGGTAGACCTTCTGAACCTCGCTGGTGATGTAGCTGCGGACACCCTGGCGGCCGAATTCATCATCGTCAACGCCGCGGATGCGGAGCACATCATGGGGATTCAGTGCACCGGAGGTGAGCTCCTGGCCCCGGTCAACATGGTCGCCGTTGTGCACAAGAATACCTGCGGAGTGGGGCACCGTATAGACTGCGGTCTCCCCCTCGGCCTCACTGGTGACTGTGATGGCATACATGACGCCCTTCTTGGCCTCATCTATGCTGACAGTGCCGGAGAGCTCCGAAAGAACTGCCATCTTCTTGGGCTTTCTCGCCTCAAAGAGTTCCTCAACACGGGGAAGACCCTGAGTGATATCGTCGCCTGCAACACCGCCGGTGTGGAAGGTACGCATCGTAAGCTGAGTACCGGGTTCACCGATGGACTGGGCCGCGATGACGCCGACAGCCTCGCCCACATTGACAGGTCTGCCGATTGCAAGGTTCAGGCCATAGCACTTGGCACAGACACCCACCTTTGCCTCACAGGTGAGAACAGAGCGGATGAGGACCTTCTTTATGCCGTGGGCCTCAAGAATTTCTGCATCCTTGCTCATGAGCATGTGGTCGGTGTCAAATATGACCTCGCCGGTCTCGGGGTCGGCAATGGGCTGTGCAGGGAAGCGGCCGTGGATTGCGGTGCCGAAGCTCTCCACAACCTGGCCTCTGTCCACGACCTCGGATACCCACACACCCTCGCTTGTGCCGCAGTCCTTCTCCCGGATGATGACATCCTGGCAGACATCGACCATGCGTCGGGTCAGGTAACCGGAGTCTGCGGTACGCAGTGCGGTATCAGCCATGCCCTTTCGTGCGCCTCTTGTGGAGATGAAGTACTCCAGAACTGACAGGCCCTCACGGAAGTTGGACTTGATGGGAATCTCGATGGTCTTGCCGGAGGTATTGGCCATAAGTCCTCGCATACCGGCAAGCTGACGGATCTGGTTCATGGAACCACGGGCGCCGGAGTTTGCCATCATATAGATTGGGTTGTACTCATCAAGGCAGTCGGTCAGTGCATCCGTGACCTCCTTGGTGGTCTTTTCCCATTCGGAGACGACCAGACGGTAGCGCTCATCATCGGTGATGAAGCCGCGCTTGTACTGGCGCTCAATCTTCACGACCTCTTCCTCGGTGGACTTTATCATCTCGTCCTTTGCACTGGGGACGGTCATGTCAGCGACTGAAATGGTGAGGGCGGCCTTGGTGGAGTACTTGTAGCCCATGGCCTTGATGCTGTCCAGCACCTCGGCGGAAATGGTGAAGCCGTACTTCTTTATGCAGCGGTCAATGATGTCGCCCAGCTGCTTCTTGCCAACCAGGAATCCGATTTCAGGATCGAATATATGCTTGGGATCGCTCCGGTCCACATAGCCCAGATCCTGAGGAATGGGCTCATTGAAGATGATGCGGCCAACGGTGGTCACGATAATCTTCTTCTGCTCAACGCCGTCGATGGTCTTGGTGACTCTCAGGCGTATGGGGGCGTGGAGTCCGATATAGCCCTCGTTGTAGGCCATGACCGCCTCATTGGAGTCACGGTACATATGGGTGGGCATATAGGTGGCGGGCTTCATGCCGGATTTTTTGAGCTCCAGATTCTTCGCATATATCTCATCGCCGGAGACCAGTGAGCCGGCCTCAAAGCCGCTGTCGCCGGGGTCGGAGATAAGCAGCTCCTCTGCGCCCTTCTCGGCACTGCCTATGCGCACAATGGTGAGGTAGTAGGAGCCGAGTATCATGTCCTGAGTCGGGACTGTGACAGGGTGGCCGTCCTGGGGACGGAGAAGGTTGTTTGCGGAGAGCATCAGCACTCTCGCCTCAGCCTGAGCCTCTGCGGAGAGGGGCAGATGAATTGCCATCTGGTCACCGTCGAAGTCGGCGTTGTATGCGGTGCAGACCAGAGGATGCAGCCGCAGGGCGCGTCCCTCAACGAGGACAGGCTCAAAGGCCTGAATACCCAGTCTGTGGAGCGTAGGCGCGCGGTTCAAAAGCACGGGGTGCTCCTTGATGACGTCTTCAAGTGCGTCCCAGACCTCTGTACGCTGCTTGTCAACCATCTTCTTTGCGGACTTGATGTTGTTTGCCACACCGTCCTCCACAAGCTTCTTCATGACAAAGGGGCGGAAGAGCTCAATTGCCATCTCCTTGGGGACGCCGCACTGATATATCTTAAGATCGGGGCCGACAACAATGACGCTTCGGCCGGAGTAGTCAACACGCTTGCCCAGCAGGTTCTGGCGGAAACGGCCCTGCTTGCCTTTGAGCATGTCGCTGAGGGATTTCAGAGCGCGGGAGTTTGCGCCGGTCACGGCCCTGCCGCGGCGGCCGTTGTCGATAAGTGCATCCACGGCCTCCTGGAGCATGCGCTTCTCATTGCGGACAATGATGTCGGGGGCGTTGAGCTGCTGCAGTCTCTTGAGGCGGTTGTTGCGGTTTATGACACGGCGGTACAGGTCGTTCAGATCGGAGGTGGCAAAGCGGCCGCCGTCCAGCTGTACCATGGGGCGAATCTCGGGGGGAATGACGGGCAGGACATCGATTATCATCCACTCAGGGCGGTTGCCGCTCTGACGGAAGGCCTCGACACACTCAAGGCGCTTGACAATCTTCGCCTTCTTCTGACCGGAGGCGTTCGCCAGATCCTCACGGAGCTGGGCGGCGAGCTTGTCGCAGTCTATCTGCTGCAGCAGCTCCTTTATGGCCTCTGCGCCGATGCCGGCCTTGAAGTCATCCTCATACTTCTCCTTCATGTCCCTGTACTCTCTCTCGGAGAGCAGCTGGCAGCGCTCAAGAGGAGTATTGCCCGGATCGATAACTATATAGTTTGCAAAATACAGGACCTTCTCCAGCATACGCGGGGTGAGGTCGAGCATCAGGCCCATGCGGCTGGGTATGCCCTTGAAGTACCAGATATGGGACACGGGGGCAGCCAGGTCTATATGGCCCATACGCTCACGGCGCACCTTGCTCTTGGTGACTTCAACGCCGCAGCGATCGCATATTTTGCCTTTATAACGAATTTTTTTGTACTTTCCGCAGTGGCACTCCCAGTCCTTGGTAGGTCCGAAAATGCGCTCACAGAAAAGTCCGTCACGCTCTGGCTTGAGAGTACGGTAGTTGATGGTCTCGGGCTTTTTGACTTCGCCGTAGGACCAGCTGCGAATCATCTCAGGGGAGGCAATACCTATCTGAATAGCGTCAAAGGGTGCGTAGCTCATCACATATCCTCCTCATCATTAGCATCATCATTCTCTTCTTCCCCGTCCGCTTCAGCTCCGGTCTCATCCTCAGGGGCATCCTCAATGGAATAGCCTCTGGATTCAATCTCGCTGTCATCGGACTGGTAAATCTCATCCTTCATCTCCGGGATGAAATCATCATCGTCGTCATCATCCTTGAGCTCAATCTCATTGCCATCCTTGTCGAGGATACGGACATCGAGGCAGAGAGCCTGGAGCTCCTTGATAAGGACCTTAAAGGACTCAGGCACGCCGGGCTGAGGAATATTCTCGCCCTTGACAATGGCCTCATAGGTCTTGACACGGCCTGTGACATCGTCGGACTTGACGGTGAGTATCTCCTGAAGGGTGTAGGCGGCACCGTAGGCCTCCAGGGCCCAGACTTCCATTTCACCGAAGCGCTGGCCGCCGAACTGGGCTTTGCCGCCCAGAGGCTGCTGAGTGACAAGGCTGTAGGGGCCGGTGGAACGGGCGTGGATCTTATCATCCACAAGGTGATGGAGCTTGAGGAAGTAGACCCAGCCGACGGTGACGTCGTTGTCGAACTTCTCACCGGTGCGGCCGTCGTACATCACGCTCTTGCCGTCCTCACGGAGACCCGCCTGACGGAGGGTATCACGGATGGTGACCTCATTTGCACCGTTGAACACAGGTGTTGCCACCTTCCAGCCGAGGGCCTGGGCCGCATAGCCGAGGTGGACCTCAAGGATCTGTCCGATGTTCATACGGGAAGGAACGCCCAGGGGGTTCAGAACTATATCAAGAGGTGTGCCGTCCGGGAGATAAGGCATATCCTCTCTGGGGAGGATGCGGGATACAACACCCTTGTTGCCGTGACGGCCGGCCATCTTGTCGCCCACGGAGATCTTGCGTTTCTGGGCAATGTAGACTCTCACGACCTCGTTCACACCGGGGTTCATCTCGTCGCCGTTCTCACGGGTGAATACCTTTACATCGACGATAATTCCGCTCTCGCCGTGGGGGACCTTCAGGGAGGTGTCGCGGACCTCGCGGGCCTTCTCGCCGAATATGGCTCTAAGGAGGCGCTCCTCAGCGGTCATGTCAGGCTCGCCCTTGGGGGTTACCTTGCCCACAAGTATGTCGCCGGCAGTGACCTCTGCGCCCACCATTATGATGCCCCGCTCATCCAGATACTTGAGGGCATCCTCGCCGACACCGGGGATATCACGGGTGATCTCCTCGGGGCCCAGCTTTGTATCTCTGGAGTCGCACTCATACTCTTCAATATGGATAGATGTAAATACATCCTCCATCACAAGGCGCTCATTGAGAAGGACTGCGTCCTCGTAGTTGTAGCCCTCCCAGTTCATGTAGCCCACAAGAATATTCTTGCCCAGGGCAATCTCGCCGTGGCTGGTGCTGGGGCCGTCTGCCAGGACATCGCCCTTGACGACTCTCTCTCCTGCAGAAACTATGGGGCGCTGGTTGAGGCAGGTGCCCTGGTTGGAGCGGGAGAACTTTATAAGCTTGTAATCCTTTGTCTCACCGGCGTCATAACGCACGGTGACATAGTTTGCATCAACCCTTGTGACAAGGCCGTCGCCCTCTGCCAGGACGCATACGCCGGAGTCAACGGCACACTTGTGCTCAATTCCGGTTGCGACAATGGGGGCCTCGGTGGTCATAAGAGGCACAGCCTGGCGCTGCATGTTGGCGCCCATCAGGGCACGGTTGGCGTCGTCGTTCTCAAGGAAGGGTATCATAGCGGTGGCTATGGAGACCATCATCTTGGGGCTGACGTCCATGTAGTCAACCTCTTCACGGTTGACCTCGATTGTATCGTTGCGGTGGCGGCAGGTGACACGCTTATTCAGGAGGCAGCCGTTCTCATCAACAGGCTCACTCGCCTGAGCCACTACATACTGGTCTTCAACATCGGCAGTCATGTACTCCACCTCATCGGTGACGCGGCATGTGCCCTTCTCTATTCTGCGGTAGGGTGCCACAAGGAAGCCGTACTCATTTGCCCTGGCGTAGGAGGCAAGGTAGGAGATAAGTCCTATGTTGGGTCCCTCAGGGGTCTCAATGGGGCAGAGACGGCCGTAATGGCTGTAGTGGACGTCTCGCACATCGAAGCTTGCCCTCTCTCTGGAGAGGCCGCCGGGTCCCAGTGCGGAGATACGGCGCTTATGTGTGAGCTCCGACAGGGGGTTCGTCTGGTCCATAAACTGGCTCAGAGGGGAGGAACCGAAGAACTCCTTGATTGCGGCGGTGACAGGGCGGATATTGATAAGACTCTGGGGAGTGACAATGTCAAGATCCTGGAGAGTCATGCGCTCACGGATCACCCGCTCCATCCGGCTGAAGCCGATGCGGAACTGGTTCTGCAGCAGCTCACCCACGCAGCGGACGCGGCGGTTGCCCAGATGGTCTATGTCATCCGCATTGCCTATGCCGTGGGCCAGGCAGTTGAGGTAGTTCACAGAGGCGTAAATATCATCGCAGACTATGTGCTTGGGGATAAGTACGTCTATATTCTCACGGATTGCGTCCTTGAGAGCCTCGCCCTCATACTTGTTCATGAGCTCTCTCAGGACTATGCCGCGGACATTTTCCTTTATGCCCAGCTCTGCCGGGTCGAAATCCACATAGCGTCTGATATCCACCATGCCGTTGGAGAACACGCGGACGTTCTTTCCGTCGGCCTTCAGGATGACATCATTCACGCCTGCGTCGGCAATCACCCTCGCCTTCTCCCTTGTGAGGATCTCGCCCGCATCGGCAATGATCTCACCGGTGAGGGGGTCTGCCACGGGCATCACAAGCTCGAAGCCTGCGATACGGGGGAAGAGGGAGAGCTTCTTGTTGAATTTATAGCGGCCCACATTGGAGATCTCATAGCGGCGGCGGTCATAGAAGAGGCCGTCCAGCAGGGTCTCTGCGGACTCGACAGTGGGAGGATCGCCGGGGCGGAGCTTGCGGTATATCTCGATAAGGCACTCCTCGCGGTTGGCGCATGTGTCCTTCTCAAGGGTGCTCATAAGGCGCTCATCCTCGCCGAAAACTTCCTTCAGGCGCTCATTGTTCACAACGCCCACGGAGGGGTCGGAGATGCAGCTGAGCCAGGTTGCAGGCTTTTCCGGGTCGTACTGGCCCATTGCCTTCAGGAACCAGGTGATGGGGAGCTTGCGGTTCTTGTCGATGCGCACATTGAAAACATCGTTCGCATCGGTCTCATACTCCAGCCATGCGCCGTGATAGGGAATTACTGTGGCGGCATAGATGCTCATCATGGACTTGTCCGTTGTCTTTTCATAATAGACGCCGGGGGAACGGACAACCTGAGAGACAATCACGCGCTCCGCACCGTTGATAACAAAGGTGCCGCCGTCAGTCATCAGCGGGAAGTCGCCCATGAATATCTCCTGCTCCTTGATCTCGCCGGTCTCCTTGTTGCAGAGCCTCACGCGGACCTTCAGAGGGGCGGCATATGTGGCATCTCTCGCCTTGCACTCTTCCTCAGTGTACTTGGGCTTCTCATCCATGGAGTAGTCAATGAAGCTCAGCTCAAGGTTGCCGGTGTAGTCGGTCACAGAGTCAACATCTCTGAAAACCTCACGCAGACCGGTTTCCAAAAACCACTTGTAGGAACTCTTCTGGATTTCCAGAAGGTTTGGCATATCCATGATTTCCGGGGTACGGGCATAGCTCTTTCTCAGAGTCCTGCCGTAGAGAACATCTTTTGGCATTGGCGCACTCTCCTTATAGTTGATTGCAAACGCCCGGGTATGTTGTCAAAAACTACTGCCCGGTGTTGATTTTATAAAGCTGAAATGCTATACTGTTTGCAGTTAGTAGGGAGGGGGTGTAGTATCCCCCTGAATACATAGCAAATTATTCTACCATATCAGCTGTATAAAAGTCAATGGGTTTTTTGGTTTTTTTCGGCGTTTTCTGGGCGGGAGGTATGTGCTCCGGCCTGTTTTTTTATCTATTTTCTGAAAAGGACACAAATTATGGATGCAAGAGTCATAATTCTCATGCTGCTGATCGGGCTTTTCGGTCTCTGGCTGCTGTACTGCGCCGGACTTATGAAGAAGCCCTCCCACATCGCCGCCGCGCTTATCCTGATGCTTCTGGCTCTGGGGAGCCGCCTGCTGGTTTTTGACTATGTGACCCCCGACTACCGGGATTTTCTTTCAAAATGGGTGGATTTTTTCCGGCAGAACGGAGGCTTCAGGGCACTGAACCGCCCCATCGGGAATTACAACATCCCCTATCTCTATTTTCTCGCCCTGTTTTCATACTTCGACACGGAGGACCTGTATCTCATAAAGCTGCTGAGCGTGTTCTTTGATGTGATCCTCGCCTATGCGGGGATGCAGCTCCTCGCCCGCTGCAGCAAAAGCATACCCCGCCGTCTCGCCTGCTTCTACACGATATTGTTCCTGCCCACTGTGTTTCTCAACGGCTCCCTCTGGGGCCAGTGTGACAGCAGCTACACGGCCATGGCCCTTCTGGGGATTTATTTTGCCCTGGATGACAGGCCCGTCCCGTCAATGATATGTGCCGCAGTCTCTTTCGGCTTTAAGCTGCAGGCGGTGTTTGTCCTGCCGGTTTACGCCGTGCTCTGGATGCAGGGGAAGTTCAATTGGAAGCATTTTCTGATTTTCCCGCTCACCTACATTGTTCTGGTGCTGCCAGCAGTGCTGCTGGGGAGACCCTTTCTCGACACCGTCACCCTGTATTTCAATCAGACCGGCAGCATAGGCAGCGGGCTCAACTACAATTCCCCCTCCGTCTACTCGTTTTTCCAGTACAGCCTGCCGGAAAAATACAATGTGACTGCCTCAAATATCGGCATAGCCGCCGCCTTTGTTTTCATGCTCGGTCTGCTGGCTGTATGTTATGTAAACCGAAAGCGTCTCAACAGCCGCTCAGTTCTGGCCGCGGCGCTGCTCTTTTCTATGGGGATTCCGTTTTTACTGCCCCACATGCACGACCGCTACTTCTTTGCAGCGGATGTGCTGTCCCTGGTGCTGATATTCAGTTCCTTCAAATACACTCCCCTGGCGCTTCTGGTGCAGTTTGCCTCTTTTCTGGGCTATTACGCCTACCTGAAGGGCCGTTTTCTCCTGCTGATGGACAGGGGGGCCTTCGCCCTGATTATCGCCCTCGTACTCACCGCGATTTACTTCGTCTCGGCGATAAAAAATAAAAATTTCAATACGGGGAAAAATATTCCTTGACAAATATTCTAATTCTGCTATAATCACAAATGCCTTAGATGTGGCGCGCCGATTGAGGCAGGCGGTTTTAAATGGAGCCGGAGCCTCGGCGTTATGCGAGAGTGCTGGAACAGGTAGACAGGCACGTTTGAGGGGCGTGTGTCAACCGACGTGGGAGTTCGATTCTCCTCTCTCGCACCAGAAAAAGCAGTTCGTGAAAACGGACTGCTTTTTTGTTTTTATTTTCATTATACTTTTAGAGAGACGCGGCCGCGGGCTGCGTTTTTTCTTTCAGGATCTGTTCTTCGGCCCCGCCATTTTTGAAGGAAGGATTTGCAGCAGAGTGCTTTTAAAAAAATCATGCTTATGATATAATGATTTTATTGTAAGACAAGATTAAATCCGGACTTATTTTGAGAAAGGGGCACATTATGGCTGAAAATACTTCTTCCTTTTCCTGCCGTGACAGCGTTCTTTACAGTCAGGGCAAAAACTACAGAAGCTACAAAAAGCTTGGGGCTCACATCAGGCGTGAGGACGGCGTCACCGGAGTTCTGTTCACCCTCTGGGCGCCCAACGCCCGCAGCGTGTCTGTGATCTGCGAAAAGAACGGCTGGGATGCCGACTGCGGCAGGATGCAGATGACTGAGGCGGGGATGTGGGAGCTCTTTATTCCCGGGGTCCGGGCCGGAGACTCCTACCGCTATGTTGTGGAGGGGGCCGAGGGGATTGTCCGCTATAAATCCGACCCCTATGCCTTCCGCTCCGAGCTGCGTCCGGCCAATGCCTCGGTCGTATGCCCCCTCAGCGGCTATAAATGGGGCGACGGGGACTACATGGCCACTGTCGACAACAAGACGGTTCTGGACAGGCCCATGGCCATATATGAGGTCCATCTGGGCTCCTGGAAGAAGGACTATTCTCTCAATGAGGACGGATTTCTAAACTACCGCACGCTGGCAGACCAGCTGGCGGAATATCTAAACTACATGGGCTATACCCACGTGGAGCTTATCGGCATATGCGAGTACCCATTTGACGGCTCCTGGGGATATCAGGTCACAGGCTTTTTCTCCCCCACCAGCCGCTACGGCACACCCAACGACTTCCGCTACTTTGTGGACAGGCTCCATCAGGCCGGCATAGGTGTGATTCTGGACTGGGTCCCGGCCCACTTCCCCAAGGACAGCTTCGGCCTTGAGAGCTTTGACGGCACCGCCCTCTATGAGCCCGCCGACCCCCTGATGACGGAATATCCCGAATGGGGGACCAAGGCCTTCGACCACGGCAAGGGCGAGGTGCGGAGTTTTCTTATCTCCAGTGCCTACTACTGGGTGAAGGAATTCCATATCGACGCCCTCAGGGTAGACGCCGTGGCCGCCATGCTCTACACCAGCTTCGGCCGCTCCCAGTGGCGCCCCAACTGCTACGGCGGCACCGAAAATCTTGAGAGCATCGCCTTCCTCAAGGAGCTGAACGAAACCATACGCTCCAAGACCGGAGCCTACCTCATTGCGGAGGACTCCTCCATCGTCCCCGGCGTCACCGAGGATGTGGACAAGGGCGGGCTGGGCTTCATGTTCAAGTGGAACATGGGCTGGATGAACGACACCCTTAAATACATAAAAACAGACCCGGTGTTCCGCCACTGGGACCACGGGCTCCTCACCCACACGGCGGACTACGCATTTCTTGAAAACTTCGTGCTGGTGCTCTCCCACGATGAGGTGGTGCATCTGAAGCACCCCATGGTGGGCAAGGCCCCCGGCAGAATAGAGGACCAGCTGGCAACGGTTAAATCCCTCTATACCTTCCAGTTTACCCATCCGGGAAAGAAGCTCCTCTTCATGGGTCAGGAATTTGCCGAGGACCGTGAGTGGGACGAGAACCGGGAGCTGAACTGGGGGCTTGCCAGTGACTTCGGCCACAGGGATGTGATGCAGTGCGTGAGAAATCTGCTGTCCGTATACAGAAAATATCCCTGCCTCCACTCGGATTCCAAGAACCCCGCCACCTTTGAATGGGTCAACAGCACCGACTCAGACAGAAATATTCTGAGCTTCATACGCCGCAACCCCTGGAACTACGACTCCGCCCTCCTTGTGGTGATAAGCTTCTCGCCCCTGCAGTACAACGGCTACTGCTGCGGCGTGCCCCTGCCCGGCCTCTACAAGCGGGTTTACAGCAGCTATGACAGTCTGCCCGGCAGCGGCGGGCCCGGTGAGGTCGGGGACATCCCCCCTCTCACGGCCTATGAGAAGGAGTGCGACGGCAGGGACTACACACTGTACTATGATCTGCGGCCTTTTGAGTCCATCATTGTGGAGCTGCCACAGCCGCCAAAGCCTGAGAAAAAGAATAAAAAGAACGTTAAAGCTGCCAAAAGCAGAAAGAAAAGTAAATAAGTAAATTTGTATGCCGCTTTGAATTTTAATTTATCAGTGGAAAAGAGAGGTCAGTACCATGAACATTGAACTGAGTGACATAGAGCGGGCCAGTGAGCGCCTGAGGGGAATTGTACACCATACCGAGCTTGACCTGTCCACCACATTCTCCGGCATGACAGGGAGCAGGGTATATCTGAAATGCGAAAACCGGCAGAAGACCGGCTCCTTCAAGATCCGCGGCGCAAGCAACAAGATTGCCGCCATGGTGGAGAGGTGCGAAAAATGCCCCGTGGTGGCCTCCTCGGCGGGAAATCACGCCCAGGGCGTCGCCTACGCGGCCACGAGATTTCACATCCCCGCGACTATTGTTATGCCCAAATCCGCCCCAATAGCGAAGGTGCAGGCCACAGAGGGCTACGGGGCAAAGGTAGTGCTGGCAGGCGACTGCTATGACGACGCCTACGCAAAGGCCTGCGAAATCTGTGAAAAAGAGGGCGCAGTTTTCCTGCACCCCTACAACGACCCGGAGGTTATTGCGGGCCAGGGCACACTGGGCCTTGAGATTCTGGGCGACCTGCCCAACGTGGACATTGTCATTTGCCCTGCCGGCGGCGGCGGACTTCTGGCAGGCCTCGCCTCCGCAATAAAGCAGATCAACCCCAGGGTGAAGGTCTACGGCGTACAGGCCGAGGGCGCGGATGCCATCGCCAGAAGCTACAGGGAAAAGAAGCTTGTGACCACTGACACGGTCTCCACTATCGCAGACGGCATTGCGGTGAAGGCCCCGGGAGACATCACGGTGGAGCTTATAAACAGGTATGCCGACGGAGTTGTGACCGTGTCCGACAGTGAGATTGCAGAGGCTATACTCCTGCTGATGGAGCGCTGCAAGCAGATTGTGGAGCCCGCCGGTGCCACTCCCCTTGCCGCAGTTCTGAATAACAAACTGGATATAAAGGGCAGGCGTGTGGTATGTCTCATGTCCGGGGGCAACATAGATGTGAGCTTCATCCAGGGCATCATAGAGCGGGGACTTGTGGCAAGGCACAGACGCCTCAAATTCACGGTTGCCCTTCTCGATAAGCCGGGCAGCCTTGTGCAGATGCTGGAGATCCTCGCCGCCGCAGGGGCCAATATTCTGACCGTGGAGCACGACAAGCTCAACGCCGAAATAAAGCCCAACGAGACCACCGTCCATGTGGCCTGTGAGGTGGGCGGCAAGGAGCACGGCTCCCTTGTCCTTGAAAAGCTGAAAACCGCCGGCTATCTTGTCCAGCTGGATTTTTAATTTCAATCACCAATTTTACCCGTAAAAAATGACCGTCCGAAGGGACGGTCATTTTTCGTTTGATTTCTGTATGTTATTTTCTGACTTCATCTATAAGCTCTGTATCGGTGATTATACGCATATTCTCTATGCCCTTTTCCTCGGCTTTCTTTTCAAGAAGGGCGGTCATAAGCTCATAGTAGTCCCAGTCCTCCCCGTCAAGCTCCTTTGCACGGCGGGGCAGTTCCTTCTCCAGCTGGCGCCGGAGGGGGATATTTTCATCCTCAAGACTGTCCAGGATCACATCCAGTGCCTCCCGCTCACTGAGACTTCTCTCTATGTAGTAGTGTCTTCCGTAAAGGCCGTAGAGCAGGCGCTTTGCATCGTAATAGCCTATTTCCATATTTCTTTTGGACTGTTCCGAATCAAAATACAGCGCTGCGCCCAGATCAAAATGGGTCTCTACATAGCTGATATTCACGCCCTCCGGGACCTTGAAATGCCTCTCAATGCCGATTCCCGGGAGACGCACGGCGATGATATCCCTGTATCCCGCCTCCACAAGGGAGTGGATGGGGAGCGTATCAAAAAAGCTGCCGTCGGCGTAATATTTGTCCCCCAGCTTTTCAAGCCGGAAGCTGGGGTGGTATGCGCTGGCCAGAAGCATGTCGTGGACCTGATCGTCCGGCAGTGAGTTTATGTGCACCTCAATACCCCTGCGGTCTGAAAGGCAGACCGTGGACACGTAGAATTCCACACCGGAGTGCTTGATCCTGTCCACATCTGCAAGCTCACTTATCCACGCCCGCAGGGGCGCAATATCCAGTCCCCTGTTGCGCAGCACGTCTATGGCGTGGGGTATGAGCTCGTCAATGTCCGAAAACTCTATATTGCCCCCGATAAGACGGAGCATCTCGGTCTCCGCCTCTTTATCCACCGCCACCACATCGGAGAGGCGTATGTCATTCCATGCCCTGATGGCTGCGGGCAGATCCCGCATGGCCATCATGGCCCCGTTCAGCGCACCCACAGAGGTCCCGGAAACGGCATCATACTGTATCCCCGCCTCGTCCAGAGCCTTCCAGGCGCCGATCTCATAAGCTCCCTTCGCGCCTCCCCCTGCAAGGGCTATTGCATATCTCTTGTTTCTGTCAAATTTAAGCTGCATATTTCCTCCTTAAATCCGGAACAAATCATGATTTCCTGTTTTTTCTCCCGGAAAGCAAACACATAAAGCCGATGGGACTTTATGTGTTTGCAGGCACAATAAATATACTGTCGCGTATGTGTGTTTATTATTTCTTCAAAGCGAGAGTCTCTCTGGCCTTTGCCGCCACATTTTCGACGGTGAGACCGAAGTGCTCCAAAACAGCGGCAGCGGTTCCGCTGCGCCCGAACTCGTCATTTATGCCCATGCGCTTCACGGGAACTGGGCACTTTTCGCTGACAAGCTCACACACGGCGCCGCCCAGGCCGCCGATCACTGAGTGCTCCTCACAGGTGAGAATGCAGCCGGTCTCTCTTGCGGCCTTCAGGACAAGCTCCTCATCCAGAGGCTTTATTGTGTGCATGTCGATCACCCTTGCAGAGATGCCCTCGGACACCAGAATATCCGCGGCCTTATAGGCCATATTCACCATGATTCCGGTGGCAATTATTGTGATGTCTGAGCCGTCCCTGACGGTCACTCCCTTACCCAGCTCAAAGCTGTAGTTCTCAAGCTCATCGGTAAAGATCTCGGTGGCCGAGCGCTGGAGACGGAGATATGCGGGGCCGTCGTAATTCAGCAGTGCCTCAACCGCGAGGCGCATCTCATGGCCGTCGCAGGGGCAGCACACGAGCATGTTGGGGACCACACGCATAAGGGCAAAATCCTCTATGCTCTGATGGGTGGCGCCGTCCTCGCCCACTGAGACTCCGCCGTGGGAGCCCACCACCTTGACATTGAGGCGGGGATAGGCAATGGTGTTGCGCACCTGTTCATAGGCCCTGCCGCTGGCAAAGATTGCGAAGGTGTTGGTGAAGGGTTTCAGCCCGCTTGCGGCCATTCCTGCGGCGATGCCGGTCATGTTGCACTCTGCAATGCCGCAGTCAAAAAATCTGTCGGGATATTTCTCAGCGAAAAATTTTGTCTTGGTCGCGCCGGAGAGGTCGGCATCCAGAACCACAAGCTCGGGATATTTATCCGCCAGTTCCGCAAGGGCCTTGCCGTAGGCCTCACGTGTTGCTATCTTTCCTGCCATATCACTCTGCCTCCAATCCCTTGATTACTGCCTCAAGCTCAGCTTTTGCCACGGCAAACTGCTCATCATTGGGGGCCTTGCCGTGCCAGCCGGCCTGATTTTCCATAAACGAGACCCCCCTGCCCTTTACCGTCTTCATGAGAATCACAGTGGGCCTGCCGCTGAATTTTCTCGCGTCGGCGAGGGCCGAAAGAATCTGGTCAAAATCATGGCCGTCGATCTTTAAAACATTCCAGCCGAAGGCCTCAAACTTCTTGTCAAGAGGCTCGGAGGGCATAACATCCGCGGTCTGCCCGTCAATCTGGAGACCGTTCACATCCACAAATACGCAGAGGTTGTCCAGCTTCCACTTGGCAGCCGCCATTGCAGCCTCCCAGATCTGACCCTCCTCAATCTCACCGTCGCCGCATATGACATAGCTGCGGTAGGACTTTTTCCTGATTTTCCCGCTCAGCGCCATGCCCACAGCGGTGCTGAGGCCCTGTCCCAGGGAACCTGTGGACATATCCACACCCTTTATATGGCGCATATCGGGGTGTCCGGACATGTGCCCCTTTATGGAGCGCAGGAGCTTTAAATTCTCAACCGGGAAATATCCCCTCAGTGCCAGAACAGAGTAGAGCGCAGGGGCACAGTGGCCCTTGGAGAGTACAAAACGATCTCTGTCATCCCAGCCGGGATTCTCAGGGTTCACATTCATCTCGTTAAAATAGAGAGCGGTGAGCGCATCAATGCAGGAAAGTGAGCCGCCCGGATGTCCTGAGGAGGCGGTATGTACCGCATCCACAGCGAGGAGGCGTGCCTTTGCCGCCATAAGGCGCAAATCTTTTCCCATAAGTTTTTCCATACTTTCAGTCCTTTCAGTTTATTCTGAAGCAAAAACTATCTTCTAAAAAAGCATCATGCAACAAATTATTATATAAAAATCAGGCTGAATCTGCAAGGTAGAAATTGGCTGTGATTTACAGACCGCATAATAAAAGAAAAATGCAGTTAAGTTTACATAATTAAGTTGTCGTAATGCTCTGTATCCTACCTGTTCAGCAGTGCAGCCACGGCGGCACCGGGGAGGGTGGTCTCATGGCCGACCTTGAGCTCCCCATGGCAGCCCGCGTCAGCGCCGTATTTTTTCAGCAGTTCTTCAAGCATGGGCCTGAAATGCCTGCTCCTGTCCACAAGGGAGCCCTCGGCGCATATGCACACGGGCTTATCTCCGTCCTTTCCCTCGCCGGTCAGGAGCATGATTGCCAGAAGGTTTGCACACATGCAGCGGGCGGAGCGCTCAAAAAGTGCAAGGCTGATGGTTCTTGCAAAGTCCCCGTCCTCCTCAGAGGCGGCGGCCATGTCCAGCTTTTCGCCGCAGGCCCAGGCATCAATTACAGATGCGTCGATTCTGCCAAGAGCAGCCGCTTTTTTGCCAGAGGCGGCAGAGATAAGTCCCTCCTCCGCGGCCTTCAGCAGCATCAGCCGCCCCAGCTCACCCAGGTACACGCCGGCAATCATCTTTTCCATTATTTTCTCGCCGGGATTGTTGCTCTCCCTGTCCAGGATTTTGTCAAAGTCACCCTGAGGCACCCCATCATACATGCCGGACTCAAGATTTATAAGTATTTTTGTGTCATCTTTCAGGCCCAGCTTGCCTATGCGCCTTCTGGGCAGAGCGCAGCAGGTGTTGGCACCGGTACCGCTTATCTGACCTATAAATCCGCTGTAGGCGCTCCTGTCAAGGCCGGCAGAGGAGCCCAGAAGGGCCGCAACCGTGTCATTTACAATAAATATTCTCTTGCCTCTGACGCCCCTGCTCTCAAGTTCCTTCTGCAGCGAGGCGCCCACCAGCTTTCCCGAGGAGCCGGTGATCACGACCTCCTTGTCTATGCATTTCACAAGTCCGTCTATATCCGGCGTTATATCCGCATTGTAGGAGAAGCAGAAACCGATATAGTCGGATTTGTCAATAATCGGCATGATGCTGTCCGCAACGAAGGAGATAAATTCCTCCCAGCTTGCAGGCTTTTCCGTGCCGGGCATTTTCTGCTTATACACAGCTTCCAGAGTGCAGCCCTCATCATTGAAGGTGGCGAGGCCACGCCGGAAATTCGTACCGCCGGCATCTATTACGATCACCGGCTCGTTTTTCGGCAGACTGCCCTCATTTTTGATATAGGTGGGTATCATGGGCAGGGAACTCTTCTCCCCGGCAAGCCCTCTCTCCATATCCTGAAGCATGGTCTCCGCGCATCTGCCGGGGTCTGTGAGCTCGGGGGACATGCCGTGCTCCTTCAGGAAATCTATTGCCTTTTGATTCTTTATTTTAATCCACTCCTTAAAAATCGGCGGCTGAAAGCCGCCGATCATACTTTACTGTAAGTTTTCTTAGTTTTCCTTTGCCTCATCGGACTTTGCAGCCTCTACGATTCCGGATGCAAGCCCTGCAAGGGACTGGATCTCACTGGGTATGATGATCTTGGTGGCTCTCCCGTTGGCAGCTGCGCCAAAGGCCTCAAGAGCCTTCAGCTTGACAACGGCCTCGCTGGGCGCGGCGTCATTTATGAGCCTTATGCCCTCGGCCACTGCGGTCTGGACCTTCAGAATAGCCTCTGCCTTGCCTTCGGCCTCCAGGATCTGCTCCTGTTTCTTGGCATCCGCCCGGAGGATTGCAGACTCCTTCTCGCCCTCGGCCTCAAGGATTGCGGCCCGCTTTTCGCCCTCCGCCCGGAGGATGGCCTCACGGCGCTCACGCTCGGCCTTCATCTGCTTCTCCATCGCGTTCTGGATCTCCTTGGGAGGCAGAATGTTCTTGAGCTCAACACGGTTCACCTTGATGCCCCAGGGGTCGGTTGCCACATCCAGGATGCTGCGCATCTTGGAGTTTATGATGTCGCGGCTGGTAAGGCACTGGTCCAGTTCAAGATCGCCGATGATATTGCGGAGCGTGGTGGTGGAGAGGTTCTCTATTGCGACTATAGGCTGCTCAATGCCGTAGGTATAGAGCTTCGGGTCTGTGATTTCAAAGTACACCACAGTGTCTATCTGCATTGTGACGTTATCCTTTGTGATGACGGGCTGGGGCGGGAAGTCCGCAACCTGCTCCTTCAGGCTGACGACCTTCACGATTCTCTCGATAAAGGGCATTTTCACATGGAGACCCACATTCCAGGTTGTCTTGTACGCACCAAGGCGCTCTATAACATAGGCCTTGGCCTGCTGTACAACACGGATATTGCGGATAAGAATCACTGCAACGAGCAGAATAAGTATTATCAGTACGATACCCATATTTGACCTCCAAAAAATTAAAATATACAGTTTAAGCTCATTTGACTATGAGCTTTACACCCTCAATTCTTACGGCCCGGACAACGCTGCCCTCCTCGGCCACTTCATCATCCCGCTCCATTCTGGCGGTCCAGATTCTGCCGGACACGCTGACGGCACCGGTGGACTTCAGATTGTCGATTCTCTCGGTGACAACGCACTCCCTGCCGATGACTGCATCCGCGTTTGTGGGCTGGACACGGGAATTGACATACTTCTTTGCCAGAGGCCTTGTAAAGCACAGCGCAATAATGGAAACTGCCAGAAACCAGATCACCTGCAGCCAGAGCGGTGCGCCCAGAAGGCTGGATATAAGCGCCGCAAGGGCGCCGATTGCAAACCAGATGGAGACAAGGCCGGGAGCCAGACCCTCCACTACAAGCAGCACCACCATCGCGACGAGCCATACAATCGTCATGTTCACGGGAAAGCCCGCAGCATATACCATAATGCCTCACCTCCGGAGTTTATATTTGATTCGATTATATAATGAAATTTATTTTTGTGCAAGAAATTTTTCAGCCTTCTCCGCCCAAATTTCGCCCTGTAAAAAAACGGAACTGACATCCCCTATTTACTTTTACAATTTATTGTTGTATTATGTGAATAGTTTAAAGTGTGAAAGCCTGAACTGGGCTTTTTATATTATTTCCAGTCCGGTTTCGGTCTGAGACCCCGGGCAGAAAGTCCGCGGCAGAGGTTTTCCTTTGAGCTTTGCCGCGGGGATTGGAGAGTACTATGAACAAGCTTCCGAGAAAGCCCCGCAACAAGGATATGTACAAGGCCATTCTCAGTCTGAAGGACATGGACGAGTGCATGAATTTTTTTGACGATCTCTGCACCGTATCTGAGCTTCTCGCCATGGAACAGCGCTTCCAGGTGGCCTCCTGCCTTGACGACGGGATGATCTACAATGACATTCTCGCCGAGACAGGCGCCTCAAGTGCGACTATCAGCCGGGTCAACCGCTCTCTCCAGTACGGCAAGGGCGGCTATGCCGTCGTGCTTGACCGGCTCAAAAACAGGGAGAAGGACTCTTGAACTGCTATAATTCTCTGGCCCTCTGGTACGATCAGCTGACAGACGATGTGCCCTACAGTGATTTTGCAGATTTCTACGAGAGAAAATTTGCTTCTGACGGCGGTGAATTTCATCTCCTGCTGGATTTGTTCTGCGGCACCGGCACACTGAGCTGTGAGATGGCCGGAAGGGGCTATGACATGATTGCTGTGGATGCCTCGGCGGACATGCTGACTGAGGCCCAGCAGAAATCGGCGGGCCTGGCCTCCCCTCCCCTTTTTCTCTGCCAGGAGGCCTCGGAGCTGGATCTGTACGGCACGGTGGACGCGGCCTTCTGCTCACTGGACGGGATGAACTATATCCCGCCGGAGGAGCTGCCGGAGCTTTTCCACAGGCTGAAGCTTTTTATACGGCCCGGCGGGCTCTTTATCTTTGACATCCGCTCCGTTGAATGGCTCCGCTCTATGGACGGCCAGGTTTCCGTGGATGAGGATGAGGGGCTCCTATGCCTCTGGCGTGCCGAGCTGAGTGAGGATGAAAAATCCATAAGCTACGGCATGGATATCTTCTCAAGAGAGGGTGAGCTCTGGCGCAGGGACTGTGAGGAGCATGTTGAATACCTCTACAGCTTTGATTTTCTCCGCAGCAGCCTTGAAAGGGCTGGCTTTAAGGATGTACAGCTCTGCGGCGGCGGACCCCAGAGTGAGCTGGGGAGACAGTTTATCTCCGCCCGGAGGGGCAGCTGAAAGGGCTCCCAATGCCGGATTTCAGGCGCTGACGGGCGCTGCTTCGGCCTCGGTTTCGGCCGCCCATACCGGATGAACGGGCGGTCAGAACAGGGGCGGGGAAAAAGAATTTCCATGAAAATTTGAAAAAGATATTGACATTTCCGCTTTTATCCTGTATTATAACAAAGCTGTCACGCGGGAGCATAGCTCAGCTGGTTAGAGCACCTGCCTTACAAGCAGGGGGTCACTGGTTCGAGTCCAGTTGTTCCCACCACTTGTTTTATTTATTTGCCTCGGTAGCTCAGTAGGTAGAGCAGAGGACTGAAAATCCTCGTGTCACCAGTTCGATTCTGGTCTGAGGCACCACCCGTCATTATGGCGGGTACCTGCGGCTTTAGCTCATCTGGTAGAGCGCCACCTTGCCAAGGTGGAGGTAGCGAGTTCGAGCCTCGTAAGCCGCTCCAATAAGATTCGCGGGCTTATTATTTGCCCGCTAGTCTTTTATGGCGCCATAGCCAAGTGGTAAGGCAGCGGACTGCAAATCCACGATTCCCCAGTTCAAGTCTGGGTGGCGCCTCCATAATAATGCTACTGAGTATTCAGTGGCATTATTTTTTTGCTTCGTTTCATCCCCCGGGGGGGCTTGCGGTGAAATCTGCCCCATGATATATTTCCCGGGGTCTGCACGGGGCGGACTTTATGCATCTGTCCGTCCCCTCACATATTTTTATTTCTTAAAGTGTTTCAGGAGGCAGCTTATGAATACGGCTTCAAAATGGGATTCCCTTGCCGACGACTGGCAGCGCAGTTTTCTCAGGGGAGAGAGTGACTATACCGTCTCCCTGCTAAAATATTTGAAAGATGAGGGTCTGCTGCGCCCCGGCTGCAGGGTTCTGGACATAGGCTGCGGCGTCGGGAAATACGGGGTGTACTTTGCGCGGCTGGGCTGCGATGTGACCCTCACCGACATCTCGGCAAAAATGCTTCAGCACGCTGCGGAAAACATGGCCGGATTCAGCAGCCCATGGCGGACCTGGCAGTGCAGCTTTGACGATGTGACCGGAGATGAGCCTGTGTTCTCCCCGCCCTTCGACCTCTCTATATCCACCATGTCCCCTGCCATCCACAATCTTGAGACCGTGAGAAAGATGAGCGCCGTCACCGGGGGCTTCTGCTTTGTCAGCCGCTACACTCAGTGGGAGCAGGAAAACAGGGATGAATATCTCGCCATGCTGGGGCTGGAGGACAGGGATACCGGAGAGAGGGCCTCAGAGCAGAGCTGCAGTGAGCTCATTGACTCCGTATCTGCTCTGGGTTACACTCCCCGCATGAAATATGTGGACTACAACTGGTGCGATATGCGCACTCCGGAGGAGCTCACGGACATTGTACTCAGGCGCTTCGGCGGTACGGCAAATTCTCCGGACAGAAATACCGCCCTGAAAACTGCGGAAAGCCTCTGCAATGAGGATGGGCTCTTTGAGGATGCAGTCAAAACAAAAGTTCTCTGGCTCAGCTGGAGTACAAAAAACTGAGATAAAATATTTAAAAGCTTCCGCCTCAGGCGGGGGCTTTTCCTGTTTTTTAGGGCGTAAAACACCGATTTTCAGTATTATGCGGGCTTTTGGGACAATAGTTTGAAAATGACCGTTGTTACACGGGCGGAAATTTACTATTCTTTTATCGTTAGTGGAATTATAGGCTTATAACAGCGGAAAAATCGGGCTTTCACCGTATTTTCTTTTTCCGTTTATTATTTTTCTCTGGAAAGGAAGCAGACAATGGTAAATAAAGGCGCCAGAATATTGGTCGAGACACTGCTGAAAAAGGCCGTAAGGGACATGAAGGATTCACCGGAGAGAAGCATCAGGAATCTTGTGGATCTTTCGCTGCATTTTTCGGAAGGACGTTATCAGACCCGCTTTTTTGAGACTCTGCAGACCATGCTTCAAAATGAGAACAGCCCCTATTACAGCGTGGTGAGGGAGCTGGCCGCCAATGTGGATTCACAGCGCCTTGTGACGCTCCTGCTGAACCTGGGTTACAACGGCTGCACCCTGGGTGCCAGGAGAATACGCAGGCTTGAGGAGACCGAGGGCTTCAATATACCCTGGGCCGTATTCATGGACATTGACTCCTCCTCATTTCCCGAAAGCATGCCCCGGTATAACAGCATCATCAGTGAGGGGGAGGAACTGGGGATATACACCTGGTTCCTGTTCAGCGAGGGAAATGCGAAAAAGCTCATGCCGCTCATAGACTCGAACCGGGACAGTGCCTTTATTCTCTTCTGCCCCAGCCCTGAGGTGGATGAGGAATTTATCGCCGCACTGTCGGGTATCAGCAACCTCATGGTGGCGGTGAGCCTTGATGAGCACACCAAAGATGCCTGCCGCCGTCTCCGGGCCGCCGGTATGCCCTATTCCGTATACTGCCACTACGGCGAGGCAGATGCGGATTTAATTACAGGCGGGAAAATATGCCGGGAGACCCAGAAGCTGGGGGCAGTGTTTACCGGCTTCATCTCAGACCCGGACTGCCCCGATGAGGTCAGGGAGAGGATTTACAGCTATGTCTGCCGCGCCAGAACTTCCCAGCTCTTCCGCACAGTTCCCTGGGAGATAGTCTATGACAACAGGGCCGTGGACAGCATAATCTCAAATGACGCCTGCTCTGCCGGATTTGACCGGAAGGGACAGCTTTTCACCATATATCGTCACACTGAGGAGGACTGCTTCAATCTGAACAAAAAGGGGCTTGCAGAAATACTCAGACTGGCTTTCCCGAAAAAATGAAGCCCCGGATTTTCTGTCCTTTTCGTCAGTATTACCCCGTATCCCCTGTTTTATTTTTCCATAGTTTATTTTAAGTTAATACTTTGTCCCCGGAGTATTGATATAATGCAGGCTGAATACGCCGGACCGCGCAGTGCTCAGTCCGGAGAATTTTATATGAGCTGTGGAGCAGAGGTGCACGATGTTTGACGATGTGAAGAAGCGCCGGCAGGCCGCAAAGTGGCTGATTGGCATTATCACTGCCTGTATTTTGATTTATCTGGGGGTACGCCATATAGATCAGGTTGCAAACGCCCTGCTGTGGATAGCGAGGCTGTTAAAGCCGCTGCTGCTGGGATTTATCTTTGCACTGGTCCTGAACGTGCCCATGTCGGCTATAGAAAACGCTCTCTTTAAAAAGACCAAAAATCCCAGACTGAAAAAGCTGAAGAGGCCCGTCGCGGTCATCCTCTCCCTTGTTCTGGTTTTCGGCATATTTGTGGGGCTGGCCTTTCTCGTCGTGCCTGAGCTCATACACGCGGTAAAGCTTATCTCCCAGATCGTTGTCACCGCGATAGATGATCTGGCAAAATGGACGGAGAGCGCCGATTTCTCCGAGCTTATCTACGGGGAGGAGCTCTCAAAGCTGAATATAGACTGGCTTGAGGTTAAAAAACAGTTTGAGCAGTGGGTGGGCACCCAGGGCGGCGTGCTTCTGAACAATGCCGTAGACACCGTCCGCTCCCTCGTGGGCAACCTTGTAAACTTCTTCATAGGTCTTGTGTTTGCCATATACATTCTCACCCGGAAAGAGATTCTCTGTGCCCAGACGGCGCGGCTCGTCAGGGCATGGCTTCCCCGTAAATTCGGGGAAAATCTCATCCACATCGCCTCTGTGTGCGACAGGATATTCCGCCAGTTTATCGCAGGGCAGGCCATTGAGGCCGTGATACTGGGCACACTATGCATGATAGGAATGGTGATTCTCCGCATACCCTACGCGCCGATGATCGGCGCACTTGTGGGCGTCACCGCCCTTATCCCCATTGTGGGCGCCTTTGTGGGGACCATAGTGGGGGCAATTATGATAATGACCCAGAGCTTTGTAAAGGCCCTTGTCTTTGTGATCTTTCTCCTTATACTCCAGCAGATTGAGGGCAACCTCATATACCCGAAGGTCGTGGGGGCAAAGATCAACCTCCCCGCCATGTGGGTGCTGGCCGCCGTGGCCATCGGAGGAAATCTGGCAGGCCCCCTTGGCATGCTTCTGGGTGTCCCCGCCGCCTCTGCTGCCTATGCGCTTATACGTGAGGCCACGGAGAACCGGGAGCAGGCACGGGGGGTGCAGAACAAAAATGTTGTCCCCGAGCCCAAGACTCCTCCTGCGGTCTGAATTCAAGCAGATATAACTTTTAGTTTTCCTTTTCTCTTCCCAATGCAGTAATAAAGAGGCTGCCGGTCTGATACACCACCGGCAGCCTCTTTATATTTTATTCCTGAACTTGTTTTTCAGCCCGCAGTCTCCCCGCTCTCTTCCCGCTTAGACTTCTTTCTCTTTTTATTGTATGCGGCCGAGATGACAAGGGACAGGATCGAGATGACAACCATCAGCCCCGCGGACAGCCAGAACACCGGCGACGAGGGATCCTCAATGCTGGTGCCCACCAGAGTGGCAAGAGTCATTCCCGGCAGTATTCCGATGCTGCCCCCCAGAAGATTCTGCCAGCAGGGCACGCCGCTTGCCCCCATATACATGGAGATGAGGTCGCCCGGCAGGCAGTGGGAGACCCGGAGCAGGATATTTACAAGAAGAGAATTCTCCTGCTGTATATCCATAAACTGACTGAGGCGGGGATACCTGCTGACAAGCTTTCCCACGGCCTCCATGCCCGAAGTCCTCCCGATGAAATATGGAATGCTCAGGCATATAAGTATTCCCACCTCATTCACCGCAAGGGCGATCCATGTGGGGAAGAGCAGTCCCCCTGCCACCTCCAGCACAACAAGAGGAAAAAACACCGTCATGCTCTTGATGCCGTAGAACAGCCACAGCACGGCAGCCGCAAGCCAGGGCTTTGCCGGAGTATATTCCAGTATTTTTTCCGCCGTTATATCGGGGTTCATTATAAGGTAGACCGCTACACAGCAGATACTAACCGCCAGCGGCAGCGCTCTTAAAATTTTTTTAAATGTTTTCATGGTCTGACCGCCTTTAAATATGCAGCATGCATATTTGCATACTATAACAAATTACATCATTAGTAAATAGTCAATAGCCGCCTGTTATTTAAAAATTCACTTTTTCAAAGTCAAAACAGTACGGCTTTTGTATTATTTTCTGCCCCGGCTGCTGTTTGCGGGATTTTTCTTCAGTTCTACTCATTTTGGTATCTGCAAGCTCAATTTTTGTTGCACATGACCAAATGCTGCTTGAAAATGTTATAAACTTTGCTATAATGAGAGCTGTTGTTTATCTGCTGCAGCCGCCGTTTTTTGTGCGGCACGTCAAGAAGGAGGCTTTACTTGGCTGATTCAAATATAACCAAGCGGGCTCTGGCCAACGCGCTGAAAACGCTGATGAATGAAAAGCACTTTGAAAAAATCAGTGTGTCAGACATATGCGAAAAGTGCAGCATGAACCGCAAAAGCTTTTATTACCACTTTAAGGATAAATATGACCTGGTAAACTGGATTTTTGATACAGAGTTTGTGGATTATCTGAAGGTGCACCGTGAGGAGGAGGGCTTCAACAAAATAAGCTCTCTCTGCTACTATTTTTATGAGAACCGCGTCTTTTATTACAGAGCGCTGAGCGTGGAGGGGCAGAACTCCTTTTCCGAGTATTTCCATGATCTGTCCTTCTCCGCCATTGCGATGCGCCTGAGTGAGCTTTTCCCCTCGGAGGAGCTCAGCGATTTCCAGATAAACTTCTACGCCGACGCCATAGTCTCCGCAATAAAGCGCTGGATTCTCGCCAGAAACTGCATGCCCCCCGAGGAGTTTATTTCCCAGATAAAGGAGTGCCTCTGCTTCCTTGCGGAGAGGTACAGCGAGCTGGGCAGCCCTGAAGAATAAAAGAATTCCTGCAGCCGGCTTGTTCTGTCTTGACATATCTGAGTTTTTCAAATATTATTATGTTTCGGTCTTCACGGAATTTATTCCTGCGCCGGAAATGAAGAAGTGAGCTTATGGATAAAAACGAAAAATACAAACACTCAAAACTGTTCCTGTTCCTGCGCTGGCTCGTGTCGGTGTTCTACGGAAAATTTGAGATTCTGGGTGCTGAAAATCTCCCGGATGAGGCCTGTGTGGTTGTGGGGAATCACTCCCAGATGCACGGCCCCATAGTGGCGGAGCTGTTCTTCCCCGGAAAATGCTGCACCTGGTGCGCAGGGCAGATGATGAATGCCGATGAGGTGCAGGCCTATTCCTACAAGGATTTCTGGTCCTATAAGCCCCGGTACATAAGATGGTTTTATAAAATTCTTTCCTACCTGATAGTCCCCATATCCGTGAGGGTCTTCAACAGTGCCAAAACCATCGGTGTATACCACGACACAAGGATTATAAGCACCTTCCGCCGCACGGTGGAGGCTCTGCACGACGGGACCAGCATCATAATTTTCCCCGAGCATGACGCGGACTACAACCACATCCTCTGTGATTTTCAGACAAAGTTTGTGGATGTGGCCAGATTTTACTATAGAAAATATAAAAAGGACATCTCTTTTGTCCCCTTCTATATAGCCCCGAAGCTTAAGAAAGGCTATATAGGCAAGCCTGTGCAGTTTGACCACAGCGCAGCAATCGAGGAGGAGAGAGAGAGGATCTGTCATTACCTCATGGATGAGATTACGGAAACTGCCTGCTCACTCCCTGAGCACACAGTTGTGCCATACCGCAATCTGTCTCCGAAGCTGTACGGCACCAATATCAAAAAGGGGGTTTAAGGTTTGAAAAAACCTGTCGTAAGTTACAAGAATTTCCGGCTTTCCAAATTAAATACGCCTGAATTTTCCCATCTGAAGCTTCTGCTCAGCTGGATAGTTTATTTTATATTCTATTACCTCACGGAAAATTTTATTCCCGTGGAAAAATGCCACCCCATGCACTGCTGGCTGGATGATGTGATCCCCTTTAATGAATTTTTCTTTATTCCCTATACCTTCTGGTTTGTTCTGATTATAATTTCTCTGCTGTATTTCCTGCTCTACGATGTGGACAGCTTCAAGAAACTTCAGACATACATAATCATCACTCAGATTGTGGCCATGACGGTATATATTGTCTATCCCTCCCGCCAGGACCTGAGACCGGATACCTTTGAAAGGGATAACTTCTTCACCCATCTCGCCGCCTTTATCTACGCCTTTGACACCAGCACAGGCGTGTGCCCGTCCCTCCATGTGGCCTATTCCATGGGCATGGCCTCCGTGTGGACAAAGGCAAAGGGTGTCTCGAAATACTGGAAGGCTTTTGTTGTGTTCTCAGCCGTAATTATTTCCGCAGCTACAATGTTTGTAAAACAGCACTCTGCCGTGGATGTCTTTGCAGCCATACCCGTGGGCCTGCTGGCAGAGTTTATAGTATTCAGAAAGGTCTACAAGGAGAAATTTAAAAAAGGAAAAGCTCTAGAAAAGCATTGAAATGCAGTAAAAGGATAAGGTGAGAAAATATGTTCGGGAGAAGAGCAGACGGAACCGCAAACAGAAGTATTGACCCCATAGTCGGTATGACCCCTGTTATAATGAAGCAGCGCTGTGATGCCCAGGTCTTTCTCAGAGCGGAGATAGACTATGATGCGATGTCCTCTTATATTCACAAAAAAAGGGCAGAGGGCGTAAGACTCACGCGGATGAACCTTGTTGTGGCCGCTGTAATGAAGGCCCTGCAGAAATATCCGGAGCTGAACCGCTTCATAATGAGCAAGAAGATCTATGAGAGAAATGAGATATCCATTTCATACACCGTCATCAAGAATGATATGAAGTCCGAGGCCACGGTGAAGACCTGTTTCCCGCTGGACGAGAAGGGCAATCTCTTTGATGTGGCAGACAAGATGGACGCTCAGATTGAGGAGAACAAGGTGGTGGGCAGTGCAAGCCTCACAGATAAGCTTGCAAAGGCCTTCCTCTCCATCCCCGGGCTCTCCACAGTGGGTTTTGCCCTGGTGAACTGGTTTGACCATATGGGCATTATCCCCCGCTCCATACTCAGTGCGAGCCCCTTCCACACCAGCGTATATATAACCAATACCGCATCTATCAGGCTGGGCTGTGTATTTCACCATATATACAATTTCGGCACAACCAGTATTTTTATCTCCATGGGACAGATGGAAAAGAAGTTCTCTTTGGATTCCGAGGGCAAAGTAGTGAAGAAGAACATCATTCCCTTCGGCTTCACAATTGATGAGCGCATCTGCTCCGGTGCAGAATACTCAAAGGGTCTCAACTACGCCATGAGGCTTCTGAACCACCCTGAGCTTCTGGAAAAATAATAATCTTTTTGATAATCCTCAGCAGCGGAAGCAGACCGGAATTGTCTGTTTCCGCTTATTTTTTGTGTTATTTCGTCTGCGGTATTGACATTTGCACCGCCGGCGGATAAGCTGACATTATATTCCGGTCTGCATGACCATATTTTGATATTTTAAAGATGCAGTGGTGATAACATGAAAAAAGAATCAAACGGGACAGAACGCAGTCCCCGCTCAGCAGTTGTGCTGCGCCGTACCCTGTGTGTGATACTGGTGACACTCATAATGCTGGGGGCGCTTCTCTGCGGTGCAGCGTATCTGATTTGTAAGGGACCCTCCGAAGCCGCGAGAGACCGTTTTGTCCTCTCCAGGAAGGAAAAAGGCGGACTTGGTTTCCCGGCAAATTTATTTCTTGATGCGGAAACAGTCTCCGCAATAGAGGAGGGCGGCTCTGCCGGAGAGAGCAGTTCTGTCAATTCTCTCCCTTCAGTAAGCTTTTCCCCGGTCCCGGACGATACCGAACCGGACAGAGCCGAGGAGAATGAGGAAATTCGGCCGCTCCCTGCCGATGACGACGGTGACGGACTGATTCTCGAGAAGGTCTGCGGCCCCTGCTATCAGGGCTACATGCTCACGGTTCTTGACCCGTCCCGGGTTATACTGGGCTGTGACCCCACTTCCTTCGGCCGTATAGGGCACAGCATTGGGGAGCTCGCCGAGATGTATGATGCAGTGGCTGCTATTCCGGCGGATGGCAGCGGCGCTATACCGGGAACCGCGCTTATCCAGTACGGCGAATATTACTACAAGGCTCTGGGTGTGCAGTCCGGATTTGCAGGTTTTGACAGTGACTATAAGCTGCATACAGGAATTGAAACCATGGAGGAGCTGGAAAAGCTCAACATACAGCACGGCGCCGGCTGCGGGAAGGTCCTGGTGAGGGACGGAGAAAAATGTGAGGTCCCCTATGTGGACAGCGGCTTCAGTCCCAGAACCGCCATAGGACAGCGGAGTGACGGTGCATGTCTGATGCTCGTAATAAGCGGCAGACAGCCCGACAGCATGGGCGCAACCATCAGGGATCTGGCAGATATAATGGCAGATTTCGGGGCCGAAAACGCCTGCAGCCTTGTGAACGGCAATGCAAGCCTCATGTGGCTGAACGGTGAATACATAAATAACCGTGCCTCCGTTATCGGAACTACCGTGCTGCCTGCGGCATTTCTGGTGCTTGGGGAAGGGGGAAGCTCAAATGGCTGAGAAGAAAAAAGGGTTATTTGTTGCGGAGCTTCTGGTATATATCCTGCTTTTTGCCGTCCTCTCGATCATTTTGCTGATGCATTTTAATTCTCAGCTGGAGGATTACGAGGCAGCAGGAGGAACAGCAGCGCCTGACGATCCCGTCGCGGAATGGCTGGAAGGCATTGAAAGCGGCAGGCTCCCTGAGGAGTTTGAACCATGGCTTAAAAAGCTGGACAAGGGCATAAAATCTCCCGATGAAAACAGAGAATTTATAACACAGCTATTCAGCGATGCGGTCTATTATCCCGCCGAATCTGCCGACGGCTCCGGATTATACGTCTTTGAAAAAGACGGCGTGCAGTTTGCCGGACTGAGTTTTAAGCCGCAGGACGGCGACAGTGATGAGCCCCCGGAGGCCGGGAGTCTGGAGCTGGATCTGAGCCCGTATATCAATGATTACAGCTGCACCCTTCCCAGCGGCTGGGAGCTGACTGTAAACGGCCGCAGTATTAAGCCCTCCGATAAGGCAGAATATGAGTGTCTGGCTCCTTTTTACGAATACTACCCCGATCTGCCCATGCTTATGACATATAATAGCGGTAAATGGCTGGGGGATGCTGAAATAGTTATAACAGATTCTGAGGGACGGAGCGGCTCCCCGGAGGAGATGAATCCGGAGGGCTCCGCAGACTTTGAGAGCTGCAGTGATGATGTGAAACAGGGAATTCAGGCCTTTATAAACGGCTTCCTCCCCTGCTACTTAAATTACTCCGGAGATATCTGCGGCGGCGGCATATCCCATTATTATGCCCTTGAGCCCTATCTGTGTCCCAGCGGAATACTGCTTGCCCGTGTCAACCACTATGTGGGAGAGCTGGGCTTCGGCCACGCCCAGTATTGCAATGTTATTTCCGGAGACTGCAATTCAATCCAGTCTCTGGGAAAGGGAATGTATCTCGCAGATGTGACATACACAGCTGAGACCAAGGGAGAAGCCGAACCCTATACCGGAGAAAACAGCTTCCGTCTGCTGATCAGCGAGAAGGAAGGCAAATATCTGGCTGAGGAGCTTGTCTATTACTGAACAGATTAAAAAAATCGGGAGGAACACTTTTTAGGTTCCTCCCGATTTTTTATTTAAATATATCTGGGTTCGCACATCAGGCATAACCAACGGCAAAGCCCAGCAGGAGCAGAAGAGCAGTGAGCACCAGGTTGCAGGCCTGGAATTTCCAGGACCATTTCACCCACTTGCCGTAGCTCACCCCCGCAAGCCCCAGACTTATTAGCAGTACCGGGTTCGTGACATAGAACACATTGGAAAATCCGTCTCCGAAGGCGTAGGCCACTACACAGAGCTGCCTTGAAATACCCCAGAGGTCCGCAACCGGTGTTATAAGCGGCATCAGCAGAAAGGCTTTCGCGGAACCGGAGGATATGAAAAAATTCATGACAAGGGCAATAAGATAGATGAATAGAATGATAAGTGCGCTTGGAATGTGTGAAGTCATATTCATCGCGTGGTAGAGAATAGTGTCGAGAATCCTGGCCTCGGTGAGAATATAGCGGATGGAGCTGGCCATGAGAATCATGAGGATTGCCGGTGCAATGCTCAGTGCACCGTTAAAGAAGGTGCGCCCCAGCTCTCTCCCGCTCATGCCGGAAACCAGCACAGAGCTTATCCCCGCGGCAAGGAAGGTGAGCGCCACCACAGGCATGGTGAAATCCCTCAGGGCGGGTATAAAGCCGGAGGACAGCACAACAATTATGCCTGCGCCCAGGATGGTCACAAAGCACACGAGCGCCCTGTCCATCTTCTTATTCGGTACAAATTTCTCTGGACTGCCGCTGTCAGTGCTGCCCCTGTCGACCTTCTTTGCGTGTATATAAAGGAATGCCGACAGCAGAGCATATATTAGGGCAAAGCTCAGAAGGCGGAGCCAGAGGCCGGAAAACATCTTGAGTCCCGCCAGCTCCTGGGCGACACCGATGGTGAAGGGGTTGCAGATTCCTGCCGCAAATCCGCAGCCTGCGGCAAGAAGACTCATGCCGAGGCCGGTCACGGAATCCCAGCCCAGGGACACAGACAGTGCCACCACAATGGGTACCAGGGGCACGCATTCCTCAAAGGAGCCGATAAAGGAGCCCATGGCCATGAAAAAGAGAGCGACAATCAGCAGCAGGCGGTATCTCGCGCTGCGGTAGCGGGCGACAATCTTGTCCAGCATATATTTCATAAGCCCGCATTTCTCAAGGCTGTTGAAAACCCCGCCGACGACAATGAGAAAGGCGGTCACCGCAATGATGGTTCCGCCGCCCTCAGAGCCCAGCACAAGAAAGGGTGAGAGGATAAACTTCCAGAAGGGTATTCCCCCCTCTGCTGCCCTGTAGGTGCCGGGGACAACAAGCTCCCTCCCGTTTTCGGAGACGCGCTCAAAACAGCCGCCGGGCACAAAAAAGCTCAGGATATATGTGCCGATCATAAGCAGAAGCAAAATCAGAATTGCGGTAATGAAGGATTTTGCGCTTATATTTAAACCCTTTTTTTGGTTTTCCATATCACTTACACCTCTCTGAAAATTTCTCTGAAGAACTTCACAGCCCCGGGAAGAGTCTCAATATTGATATTCTCGTTTACGGCGTGGAGACTGTTGAACTGCTGGTCATCAATGATGAAGGGGGCAAAGCGTATGCAGCTGCCGCAGATCTCTTCAAAATAGCGGCTGTCCGTGGCGCCCAGGAGAATATAGGGCGTAACCTCTACGCCGGGGAAAATCTTGTGTATAGTGTCCTCCACAAGCCTGTAGCCCTCACCCTCAAGATCAGCTGGGGTTGATTTCACCCCCGGCGAGATGACCTCGGTCTCTATGTCAAATTTCTTTGCAAGGTCTGCAGCGGCCTTCACGCTGTCCTCGGGGCCCTGATGGATAGAGGCGCGCATATTGCCCACCACCCAGGCCTCCTGAGGCAGAACGTTCGCCCCGTCAGATGCCCCGGCCATTGTGAAGGCGAGGGTCGTTTTTAAAAGTCCGCCGGCGACCGTACTCACCTTCGGCATGAGCCTAGTTAGCAGCGCTTTTGTGGCAGAGATATGGGAAAAGAGGAATTTCAGAGCGCCGCTGAGATGGGGTGCGATATGTCCCAGCATTGCGGCGGTGACGGGGTGCATCTGAGCCGGGAAGAGCTTCTTATCTTTTTCCGCCGCGGCCATAAATTTCCCCAGGCGCACAAGGGCTGTGTCAGGTCCGGGATTTGAGGCATGGCCTCCGTTCCCCCGGGCGGTAAACTTTATGTCAATACAGCTTTTTTCCGCGACGCCCACCATGGCAAAAAGTCCCTCCGCCCCGGGCAGAGGCTGGGAAATTATATACCCGCCCTCATCCAGCATGAATTTGGGGTGAATATTCCGGGACTTGAAGGCGGCGACTATCTCCTGAGCGCCCTCACCCGTGGTCTCCTCGTTGCAGGGGCTTATAAAATATATATCGCATGCGGGTCTGAAGCCCTCCCTCATCAGCTCCTCGGCGGCACAGATCATGGCCCAGAGGTTATTCTTGGTGTCGAGAGTACCCCGTCCCCAAACTCTTCCCTCAGCGACAGCGCCGGAGAAAGCGGGATACTTCCACTCCCCCGGAGCCTCCACCACATCGTGGTGGCTCATCGCCAGCACCGGGGCTCTGTCAGGGGCTCTGCCCTTCCAGCGCATCACGAGACTTGAGTGGAATTCCTCCACAGTGACATTCTCATGAAACAGGGGAAACACCTCAAAGAGGACCCTGTGAAAAGCTTCAAATTTTTCTCTGTTCTCCACGCCCGCCTCAGATATAGTCTCACAGCGGATCAGTCTGGACAGCTGTTCTTCATATTTCAATATTCTGCACCGTCCTTTTATTGCAATAGGCTGATTATACCACGCCCCCGCCTGATTCTCAATTATAATAATTTTCCCCCGGTGGAAAGGACAGGACTTCACATCGGCCCCGGCGCATGCTATACTTAAAAGAAAAAAGACCGGAGATTTCTGTTTCCGGCAGGAGGTATATATGTCGTTTAAGCTTCTCCCCTATGTTGAACCGGATTTTTCAAAGCTCTCCGCTGCCCCTGATGCAAGGCTGGTCCCGGCACCCGCAGACGGGGTTGTCTCAGAGGGCTATCACTCCATGAGCATATTCCCGGAATATATCAAAAAGGACGGGAAATGGCAGCTTGTGAGGGAGAGCCGCATGGACTGCGCCGCAGTCTGGGAGGACGGAGAATTCAAGGTAAAGGAATTCAGGAATATACAGAAGGGCGAGCCTGTGGTCATGGGCCGCAGTGAGGACGGCAGTGAGGGCATATATGTCTATCCCGACGGCTTCCGCCGCCCGGACGACAAAAGAGATATTTTTGCCTTCAGGCAGGGCCGCTCACGGGAGACTTCCTTCACAAGGGATTATGAGGAGCTCTATGAGCTGCTCCGCCATGAAAAGGACAACGGGAAAATAGTCTGGGTGCTGGGCCCCGCCTTTGCCTTTGACTGGGACGCCAGAGAGGCCTTTGCCCGTCTTGTGAGGGGCGGCTATGTCCATGCGCTCATGGCGGGCAATGCCCTTGCGACCCACGACCTTGAGGCCGCATATCTGGGCACCGCGCTGGGTCAGGATGTGCGCAGCGGAGAGAGCCGCCCTCTCGGCCACTACAACCATCTGGACACCATAAACAGGGTGAGGCACTACGGTTCCATAGAGAAATTTATAGAGGGAGAACATATAGACAACGGTATAATTCAGGCCTGCGTGGAGAAGAATGTGCCCATAGTGCTGGCAGGCTCAATTCGGGATGACGGGCCGCTGCCGCCGGTAATAGGCAATGTCTATGGGGCTCAGGACGCCATGAGAGACCAGCTGCGCTCCGCCACCACCGTCATTTGCCTTGCAACCATGCTCCACACCATAGCTACCGGCAACATGACTCCCTCCTACAGGGTGCTCCCGGACGGCAGGGTGCGGCAGGTATATTTCTACTGCGTGGACATCTCTGAATTCACCCTCAACAAGCTCTCTGACAGGGGCAGCCTCTCTGCCCGGAGCATTGTGACCAATGTCCAGGACTTCTCCGTGAATGTGGCAAAGGGTCTCGGGCTCATGTGAGCTCTCCTGTGGATCGGCGGAACGCTGCCGGACAACATATAATTTTATTTAAGCAAAGGTTTAGGATATATGGATAAAAGCATAAGAAACAAGGCATTAAAAACAGCTGCAGCGGCGGCTCTTGCAGGGACGGCGGTATTCTGTCTCGGCACCGGTCTCTCAGTTGAATACTCCATGGCAGGGGAGGCCTCGGGGCTTTTAAAGCTGGCAAAGCTGATTTTCCCCGGCTCAAGGCACAAAAATCCCCTGATTGAGGAAAAGGAGAGGCTGGAATCCGACCTTTCCTCCAGGCCCAGTGAGGAAATAAGGATAAAAAGCCGTGACGGCCTCAGCCTCACGGGGCACTGGATAGGCTGTGACAAGCCGAAGCGCATCATAATTGCCATGCACGGCTGGCACTCCGGCTGGAGCAGGGATTTCGGATTCTTTCAGGATTTCTGGAAGGACAATTCCTGCAGTATTCTCTACCCCGAGCAGCGCGCCCAGGGCAGCAGTGAGGGAAAATATTCCAGCTTCGGACTTATGGAGCGCTGGGACTGCATGTCCTGGCTGGACTGGGTGGTCAGAAACAAGGGCACTGAAGTGCCTATATACCTCATGGGCATATCCATGGGGGCCGCAACGGTACTGATGGCCTCGGAGCTGGGGCTTCCGGACTGCGTGCACGGGATTATCGCAGACTGCGGCTACACCTCCCCCCTGGCAATAATGAAATACACAGCAAAGCGGAAGTTCGGCTCCCCCTATATACTGGAGGCCCCCATTGCGGACAGGGTCTTCCGGAAGAACATCTCCGTCAGTATCCGTGAGGCCTCCCCGATAGAGGCAATGAAAAAAGCGGGGGTGCCGGTGCTGTTCATCCACGGTGAGGATGACAGGCTTGTCCCGGTGGGAATGAGCTTTGAAAACTATGCGGCCTGCACATCTCCCAAGCGGATTCTCACGGTCCCCGGAGCAGTCCACGGCGTGAGCTACATTGCGGACAAAGATGCCTATGAGAGGGCCGTCAAAAGCTTCTGGAATGAATTCGACTGAGGCAGAATACAATACCCCCTGATGAACTTCGTACTGAATGATGAAGCTCGTCAGGGGGTATTGTATATCGGGTTTAATTCTTATCCAAGCTTGCTCTGACACTTGGCCATGAATTTCTCGCAGTCGATTATAAAGCGCTCATGGCTGCCCTCACCGATGAGGCCTTTCTCATCGTAGGTCTTCACGGAGAACGTCAGCTTTCTCCTGTCCACGGCTGTGAGCTCGGTCTCCGCCCATACCTTCATCCCCACAGGGGTGGCAGAGAGATGGGAGATATTGAGCTGTGTGCCCACGGTGGTCTGGCCCGGCTCCAGCTGAGCCTGAACACTGCTGCAGGCGGCAAGCTCTATGAGGGCGGCCATCATGGGGGTGGCATACACCGGCAGGCTGCCGGAGCCCACTGCCTCAGCCGTCTTTTCGGCAGTTACCATTTCTTCCTTATAACCCTTGGTTCCTATTTCAACACTCATAATAATTTACTCCTTAGCTGTAAATTGCGCAGCACTGATAAAGAGATTCCTGTCTGCGGCTGCCTTATATTATCATAACAGGATAATACCTGCAACATCAGCGCAGGAGCCTGAGTGAAAAAATGATTAAAAAAATGTTAATTCTGTCGGAAAGGCTCTGATAAACCGGGGCCCGGACGGAATAGTGTTGACAGGGCAGTCTGCCATTGTAATATATGATTATAATATTTTTATCTGAGAGCCGCGGCCAGTATTCCCACGAGAGCTGCGGTTGATAATGCCGTGCCCGAGGAACTCCCCCGGTCTGAGGACTGATGCGGCTGCCGCTTTGCCCCTATTCCGGGTTCTGCTGCCCCTCAGCTGCGAAATAAGCGGAAAAATGCGGAACAATTCCCCACTGCAGGCGTCATATTCCTGTAAAAGCAGCAATTTAAGCTTTTCTTTTTGTGATAAGTGCTGTATAATGAATCCATTGTAAGTTCCATTAAGGAGGTTATTTATATGAGCAAAACTGCAAAAGTTATAATTATTATTTTGTGCATTATTTTCCTCGCTGTGTTTATTTTCAGCGGATGGAAGCTTTTCTCCATACTCAATGAATACAAGGTGGCCAGAAACAGCTACAGCGACATGAGCGACACCTTTGTCACCAGCGACAGCAAGAAACCACTTTCAACCGAGGAGGGCGGCTCCGAAAACGCCGATGAGAAGGAAGAGGAATATTTACCCATTACCGTCGATTTTGACGCACTTCTCAAGGAATCTGAGGAGGTCACCGGCTGGATCTACTGCGAAGATACCGTCATCAACTATCCTATTGCCCAGGGCGAGGACAACAACCAGTATCTCCACCACCTGCTGAACGGTGATTACAATGCCAGCGGCACACTCTTTATGGACTGCGAATGCGCACCTAACTTTGCCGGTGCAAACTCCATAATCTACGGCCACAACATGAAGGACGGCTCCATGTTCCACTCCCTGCTGAACTACAGGGATCAGGAATACTACGACGCCCACCCGGTCCTCTATCTCAGCACTCCTGCTCAGGATTACAAGGTTGAGATTTTTACCGCGTACACCTGCAGCTATGATTCCGACACATATATGCTCTCCTTTGCAAATGAGGACGACTATGGCGCATATCTTGAGAAGATGAAGTCTCAGTCCGACTTTGACTGCGATGTGGAGGTGGACACCACTGAACGTGTTCTGACACTCTCCACCTGTACATATGAATATGACAACGCGAGATACGTGGTCCAGGGCAAACTTGTTCCCCTTGAGAGAAAAGCCTGAAATACAAAATAAAAAAAGCAAGTCCCATGCGGGGCTTGCTTTTTTTATATCAAAATATAGGTTATTAAATTATGAATTTCTGCGGCGGAAAAGAATTACAATAACGGCAATGACCGCCATGGCCAGAGCTGCGGCAATAAGGGCCGTCTCCGGATTTGCAGTGATAAACACCGCCGTCGGGCCGTCCGCACCGCCGATTATACCGATAGAAGCAGCTTCATCCATATCTCAGCAGGGGCATTCCGGAAGTTTTATTCAGCGTAAGCAAATCCGGACACCCTTTTTCTCCCTTTTAAAACTTCAAGAAAAACAGCCCGGCAAAAATGCCGGGCTGTTGGCTTTACTGTAAATCAGTAGTAGCGCTTGTTCTTGTTCTTGCGGGCAGCTTCGGACTTTTTACGACGCCGTACGCTGGGGCTCTGATAATATTCCTTTTTTCTCAGATCAGCCAGAACACCGGACTTAGCGCAGCTCCTCTTAAATCTCTTAAGAGCATTATCCAAAGATTCATTTTCCTTGACGTAAATTTCAGACATTTATTTCCCTCCCTCCAAACACGCCTTGCGACGCTTCAAGGGCCAACAATCGGCTTGTTAACATTGATATTATAACGGTTCAAAACCCAAATGTCAACAATCACTTTGCGGGTTTCACTATCAGATTTACGATCTTGTTTTTGACAACTATGGTCTTTACAAGCTCCTTGCCCTCAATATGGCGCTTTACCTTTTCATCGGCGCAGGCAGCGGCGACAATGGCATCCTCGGCGGCATCGCTGGGGACAACAATGGTGCCCCGGAGCTTTCCGTTGACCTGGACGGCCATCTCATGCTCCTGATCCACTGTCTTTGCCGGGTCATACTTGGGCCAGCTCATCTGCATTGCCATCTTCCCGCTCTTTGCGGCAAAGCCCATAAGCTCCCACATCTCCTCAGTGATATGAGGGGCAAAGGGGGAGAGCAGACGCAGAGTGACCTCAAGGTCGCCCTTTGTGACGCCGTTTGTATAGAACTCATTGACCATGGTCATAAGTGCGGCAATGGCGGTATTCATCTTCAGGGAGTCAATATCCTCTGTGACCTTTTTTATCGTCTTGTGGATGATACTCTCATTCTTTGCAGAGACTGCAAGGTCGTCCTTTGCGATGTCCATGAGGCCCCAGACACGGTCAAGAAAGCGCTTGCAGCCCTTGACGGCATCGTTGGACCAGGTGACCGCCTTTTCAAAGTCACCGATGAACATGATGTAAAGGCGCATGGTGTCGGCGCCGTACTGCTCCACTATATCATTGGGGTTCACGACATTGCCCCTGGACTTGGACATCTTTATGCCGCCCTCGCCCAGAATCATGCCGTGAGAGGTGCGCTTTGCGTAGGGCTCCGGCGTGTGGACAACACCTATATCATAGAGGAACTTGTGCCAGAAGCGGGAGTAGAGCAGGTGCAGTGTTGTATGCTCCATGCCGCCGTTGTACCAGTCGACGGGACCCCAGTACTCCTCGGCCTCCTTGGAGACAAGCTCCTTATCATTGTGGGGATCCATATAGCGAAGGAAGTACCAGCTGGATCCGGCCCACTGGGGCATCGTGTCGGTCTCACGCTTTGCAGGGCCGCCGCAGATTGGGCAGGTGGTATTGACCCAGTCTGTCATCTTGCTCAGGGGGCTCTCGCCGTCATCGGTGGGCTCATAGGAATCCACCTTGGGCAGGACCAGGGGCAGCTCAGACTCAGGCAGAGGCACCCAGCCGCACTTGGGGCACTTTACAAGGGGTATAGGCTCGCCCCAGTAGCGCTGGCGGGAGAATACCCAGTCCCGGAGCTTGTAGTTTACCTTTTCGTGGCCTATGCCCTTCTCGGTGAGCCACTCCTTCATCTTGGGTATAGCCTGCTTAACGGTCAGGCCGTTGAGGAAGCCGGAGTTTACCATTATGCCGGTGTCATCCTTTAGGGTGAAGGCGGCCTTTTCCACGTCTCCGCCCTTTACGACCTCCACTATGTCGCAGCCGAACTTCTTTGCAAACTCCCAGTCACGGTCATCGTGGGCAGGGACTGCCATGATGGCGCCGGTGCCGTAGGTCACAAGGACATAGTCGGAGATGAAAATAGGGATTTCCTTCCCGTTTACGGGGTTGATGGCCCTCACGCCCTCAAGGCGGACGCCCGTCTTTTCCTTGTCCAGCTCCGAGCGCTCAAAGTCGGACTTGTGGGCGGCCTCATCCACATAGGCTGCAACCGCATCCCAGTTTGTGAGTCTGTCCTTCCACTTGTTCACATAGGTGTGCTCCGGTGCAAGGACCATGTAGGTCGCGCCGAAGAGAGTGTCCGGACGGGTGGTATACACAACTATATCATCGCCGCAGGTGGTCTTGAAGGTGACCTCTGCGCCGGTGGAGCGGCCGATCCAGTTCTTCTGCTGAGTCTTTACCCGCTCAATATAATCAAGATCGTCCAGATCGTCTATAAGTCTCTGGGCGTACTTGGTTATGGCCAGCATCCACTGGCTCTTCTCCTTGCGCACGACCTCACTGCCGCAGCGCTCGCAGACGCCGTTTACGACCTCTTCATTTGCAAGGACACACTTGCAGCTGGTGCACCAGTTCACGGGCATGGTGGTCTTGTAGGCAAGGCCGTGCTTGAAGAGCTGGAGGAAGATCCACTGGGTCCACTTGTAGTAGCTGGGGTCAGTGGTGTTGACCTCCCTGTCCCAGTCGAAGCTGTAGCCCAGCATTTTCAGCTGCTTTGTGAAGTTGGCCACGTTCTTCTCAGTGACCTGGGCGGGGTGGACATGGTTCTTTATTGCATAGTTCTCCGTGGGCAGGCCGAAAGCGTCAAAGCCGATGGGGAAGAGGACATTATAGCCCTCCATCCGCTTTTTCCTTGCGATTATATCAAGGGCTGTATAGGGTCTCGGGTGTCCCACATGGAGTCCCTGTCCGGAGGGATAGGGGAACTCAACCAGAGCGTAAAACTTGGGCTTGTCACTGCCGGTGACCGCGGCATAGGGCTTTACCTCATCCCAGTACTTCTGCCATTTCTTGTCTATCGCATTAAAATCGTATTTCATTACTTATTTCTTATCCCTTTCCATTTCATTTAATAAAACCGAAAGCCCCCATTATTGGGGGCCGGGAAGGGATGAGAGGCTCACCTCTTCTGAGTCACTCCAAAGGCGCTCAAGGTTATAAAATTTCCTGGCCTCATCGGTGAAAACATGAACCACAACACTGCCGAAATCCATCAGGACCCATTTGTCGGACCTTCGGCCCTCCCGCCGCAGCGGTGCCTCGCCGGCTTCGGACAGCTTTCTGTCAACCTCATCCACCAGTGCCCTCACATGGGGAATGGAGCTGCCGCTGCAGATGACAAAGTAATCTGCAATAACTGTTTGTTCCGCAGTTCTGAGAATCTTTATGTCCGCTGCTTTTTTGTCTTCCAGAGCTCTTACCGCAATGGCAGCAATCTCTTCGGGACTGAGCATATTGTTGTCCTCCTTTTATTTATACCAGAGATAAGCTTCCACCGTGTCCTTATGGGGCTCGACACCCTTTTCCCTTATCTCTTCAAGACTCATCTTAAGGCCCAGAGCCATAGCCTCATCCATGTCCTTGTAGGCGAGAGCCCTGAGCTTTTCCACCCCGGGAAAATCCCTTGTAGGCTCTATGTAGTCCGCAAGATAGACTATCTTCTCAAGCCTTGTCATATCCGGCTTTCCGGTGGTGTGCCAGCAGATGGCATCATAGACCTCCTGAGAGACGCCGAACACGTCCCTCGCCAGGGCGGCACCGGTTTTTGCATGGAGAAGCTTGACATTTCCAAGCTCCGTCTTGTCGCAAACTATACCATATTTTTCGCACAAATTCAACTGCTCATCATAGCTCAGCTTCTTTGTGATATCGTGGAGGATCCCCGCCTCCGCGGCAATTTCCGGGTCCTCCCCGTAGTGCATTGCAAGGAGTACCGCCTCACTCTCGCAGCCGGCCACGTGGGCCACCCTTTTGGGCTTGAGATAGGGCATGACCTGCTCACGCAGCCATGTGAGCTCCGGGGATGCGTCATAGTATCTGTTGCGGATAATTTCGGCGTACACATTTCTTGAGAGGGTGTCCGAGCCCATGCGGCGGCGGAGCCAGACCCTTATCTCCCCTGAGCTCATGGGCAGGGGTGAGCGGGAGAGGATGTGAATGCGGGCGGAATATTTCTTCTCCATGTATTCACGCTGCTTTTCAAGGCGCTCCCTGTCGTCCTCTTCCCGGGATATCACCGTGAGAGAGGCGTTTTCGAGGAGCCAGTCGAACCTGTACCACTCCTCAAAGCTCATGAGCATGTCGGAGCCGATGACAAGGCTGAACTCCGCCCCGGGGAACTGCTCCTGCAGTCTCTCGAGGGTGTCCGCGCTGTAGCTCTTCCCGTCCCGCTGAATCTCCATGTCGGAGACCTCGGTCTTTGGGAGAGAGGCAAAATTCAGTCTGCACAGCTCAAGCCGCTGCATTGCGGTGGGGCTGCCCTCCTCCATATCCTTGTGAGGGGGGATATTGTC
>JBMNPZ010000013.1:0-48559 GCA_050943875.1 Candidatus Limivicinus sp.
CTCAAACCCGTATTTTACTTACAGGCTGGATTACATGACCTTCTCTGCCCTGCCCGTTTTTCTGATGGCCTTCCTCAGAGAGCGCTTCACAGGCAGACGCCGCAGTGTTGTGTCCGTCCTGATTTACCTGGGTGCTGCGTCATATGTGCTTGAGATGCTGCTGCATTTCAGCGGCATTGCAGACATGCGGGAATTTTTACCCATACTGCACGGTACATTTGCTCTGGATGCCCTGCTGTTCTTCGCTCTCCTCATCACCATGAAAAGAAGTTCGAAGAAAAAGCTGCTGATCCTGCAGATCATACCTATTATCTGCGGCATGATTTTTGATGTTACAAACTACTATATGCACTGGCTGCCTTCAGTCAACGATCTGACATCCACAACTTTCGGCGTGCTTATCTTTATGCTCTTTGAATTCTATCACCTCTGGAGGGGCAGTGTTGATATTTATGTGGAATCCATGGAGAGTCAGTTCTATCGTAAAATGGCCTATGTCGATGCGCTCACGGGTATCGGCAACCGCATGGCCTATGAAATGGAATCCGCCGACATCAGAAGCGGGCGGAAAAAAGTGGAAACAGTGACTGTGGTCTCCGTGGATGTAAACGACCTGAAGATTGCCAATGACACCAATGGCCATTCCGCAGGAGATTTCCTGCTCAAAAATACCGCAGAACTGCTTTCGGCTTTTGCCGACGGCTTCGGACAGGCCTTCCGCTACGGCGGGGACGAGTTCTGCGTATTTCTCTACGATGTATCTTCTGTGGAGCTGCAGCGCCGTATAGCGGAAATGAACCGGCAGATTGCGGATATAAACAGCAGAAGTCAGATAAAGCTCCGCCTTGCCCTGGGCTATGTAAGCGGCCGGCCTGAGGAGCTGCAGGCTTCCGTATCTCTTGCCGACAAAAAAATGTATGAGGACAAGAACAGGGAAAAAGCCATGGCTGACTGAAGCCTGAAATTTTATATTGTGTTAAACCCGGGAGCCTGAGATTTGCCCGTCAGCTTATTCTTAGGTTCCCGGGGATTTTTATCTGTATTGGGGAATTTTGACTATTTCCGGTACGGGTGCCCCGCTGTTCTGTTTCCGGCCCCGCTGATTTTAATTGTCGCCCTCCGAGCGACCAGATTTTACGAACTGCCGGATATAATATAGCTGCAGGCTGAGGAATGAGATCAGCGGACAGATATTTAAAAAATAATTAAAGAAGCGAAAAATATGGACAGCAAAAGGACCATTCGTGTTACAGGAAAAGGCAGGCTGAAATTAAAACCCGATATGACAAGAATTACCATGACTCTGAAAAAGGTCTGTCCGGAGTATGACGAGGCTCTCAGGAGCTCGGCCGAGAGCACGGCTCAGCTGAAGGAGCTCTTCTCCGGCTTTGGATTTAAAGGGAGCGATCTTAAAACACTCAGCTTTGACATCGACACGGAGTACGAGAGCTACAGGGAGCGGGGTGAATATAAAGAGCGCTTTGCAGGCTATAAGTATGAGCACATTCTGAAAGTTGAGTTTGATTCAGACAACGGACGTCTGGGAAAGATTCTCTACGCCCTGGCGAACTCCCCTCTCCGCCCTGAATTCAGAATCAGCTACACCGTTAAGGATGAAGAGAAGGAGAAGAACAGGCTTCTTGGGAATGCGGTCAGGGATGCCATGGAAAAAGCCGGTGTCCTGTCAGCGGCGGCGGGCGTTGAACCGGGGGAGATTCTCTCCATTGACTACTCCTGGGGTGAGATAGATTTTGAGTCCCGGCCCGTGAACCGCATGATGGCAGGCTGCTGCGACAATGTGATGAATTCCTGCTGTGAGCTGGATATTGAGCCGGATGATATAGATGTCTCTGACACAGTCACAGTCATCTGGGAAATCAGATAAATATTCAGCACACAAAAGCCCTCAGAAAATTTCTGAGGGCTTTTGTCATTGTAAAATGAATTTTGAGGGCTGAAATAATTGTTTTTATCATTAAAATCTGGTATTATTGAAAAATACCGGCCTCGCCGAACACGGCTGTCGGCGGCATACAGAAATATAAAGGTGAATTTATGGAAACAATTATTAAAATAAACAGCTCGGTATACAGCTTCGTGTGGGGGCCCGTAATGCTGGCACTTCTCGTGGGTACGGGTATATATCTCTCGGTGCGGACAGGTTTCCCCCAATTCAGGAAATTTGGCTGTATAATGAGAAACACCCTGGGCAGGATTTTCCGGAAATCAGAGGCTGGCAAAGGAGAGGTAACGCCCTTTCAGGCTGCGGCCACTGCCCTCGCCTCCACAGTCGGCACCGGAAACATTGTCGGTGTAACCGGGGCAATTATCCTCGGCGGACCGGGTGCCGTATTCTGGATGTGGATTTCCGCTCTCTTCGCCATGTGTACAAAATTTGCAGAGATCACCCTGGCCGTAAAATACCGCGAGAGGGATTCGGCGGGAGAGTTCTGCGGCGGGCCCATGTATTATATCAAGAACGGGCTGGGCAGAAGATGGAAGTGGCTGGCCGTGGTATTTTCGCTTCTCTGCGCACTGAGCTCCTTCGGTGTGGGCAACCTGGCCCAGATCAACTCTATCTCATCCTCCGTAAATTCCATGGCCCGGGCCTTTGTGCCGTCGGCCGCAGAATCGGAAAAGATTATCTCTCTCGTGACGGGTTTTGTCGTCGCCCTGCTGATAGCAGTAATAATAATGGGCGGTGCCAAACGCATAGGGCAGGTTGCCGAAAAGCTTGTCCCCTTCATGGCAATCGTATACATTGTCTGCTCGGTCATTGTGATATTCGCAAATGCCGCGCGTATTCCCTCGGTGCTGGCCTCAATCGTTCTCGGCGCCTTTAATCCCAGAGCCTTCACCGGCGGAGCCGTGGGCATCACGGTGAGGGCCGCAATGGCCAAAGGTGTGGGGCGCGGCGTCTTCTCAAATGAGGCGGGTCTGGGCACGGCGCCCATCGCCCACGCCTCCACCTCTGAAAAGGACCCCGTAAAGCAGGGTATGTACGGCGTGTTTGAAGTGTTCATGGACACCATAGTCATATGCACGCTCACCGCCCTTGTCGTTCTCTGCTCAGGTGCGGCGGACGGGGAATACGGGAACGTTGCAGTTGCAGGTGTTCCCACGGCTGTCGCGGGCTTTGCCTCGGTATTTGGGACCAGATTCGGATCCCTTGTGCTGGCCGTGGGACTGCTTCTCTTTGCCGGCACAACGATTCTCGGCTGGGCACTGTATGGCTCCCGCTCCATAGAATTTGTCTTCGGGCGCAAAGCCGTCCTCCCCTACCAGATCATATTTGTCTTGGTCATCGTTCTGGGTTCAGTCTCTGACCTGGGGCTCGTATGGGATATCGCCGACACCCTGAACGGCCTTATGTCCATTCCCAACCTGATTGCGGTCCTGCTGCTCAGCCCCGTAGCGGCAAAGCTTATAAATGGGTATTTTGCTGCACACGGCAAAAAAGAATAAGAATTTTTATATTGTAAATAAAAAATGCACCCGAAGCACTGAAAATGCGAAACGGGTGCATTTTTTTGCTGCAGTGATGTCTTTTCCTTCAGCCTTTAAGTTTATATTCCGGACAGCCTGTGGTATAATTTTATTGTATTAAAACCATTCAGAAAGTCGAGTGAAATTCTGTCGAAAGGTGAAATATTATGAAAAAGCAGTATATGCGTGTACTTCTGTCCCTGCTTGCGCTCTGCCTGCTTTTCCCCCTCTCAGCCTGTGAAAAAAAGCAAAATTCAGCCCCTGTCAGGCCTGCATCAGAATCTAAAAGCTGTTCTGAAGAGGCAGTCTCCTTTTCTACGCCTGAGCCGGAAATTACAGAAGTCCAAAACCCTCTTCCGGATGAGCCGGACAGCTCTCTTGAAAGATTCCGTGAGGAGCTCAGAAAAAAGAATGCCCTGGGAGGAATACTCCGCTCCGGATATTTTGAGGGCGAGCCCCTGAGCCGGGAATTCTACGACATGCTGGAGGAGCAGAGCTACATAAACCGCTATCCCTTCCTAAAGGAGATTCCGAAAGAAAATTTCATAAGTACAGACGACGGGATTGAGGATTTTTCGGTGCTCTGCTTTGTTCCGACAGAGCCTGACACAGAGCTCTGCATAAGGCACTTCAGCCCCGAAGCTGAACCCAAGCCTTCAGAGGGTGAAATTATATACATGGGCCGTGGTGAACCCGTCTTTATCCGCTGCAATCTGAGCTTTGTTATGACCAACATATCCATATCCATGTCGGCCCCAGACGGCCGCTCTTTCTCGGATTTTGTGCCGCACTACACTGATATGCTGGGCACTATCGACTTTCCCGTGGAGGATTTTATGCCGCTGCTGGCCGATATGAGCCTGCCCGTGAAGAGCGGCGCTGTAAAATCCGGCAGATTCTTCGGCAAATGGGCTGCGGATAAACTTGTAAACAGAGACGGAGAGTCCTGCTATATGGGCTTCAGCTTTCGCAGTGACGGCACGGTCTCACACTGGTACGGCAGACAGGGTCTGGAGGCCGCCGAGATTTTTGAGGGCAGCTGGGAGGATGTCAGTCTCCGCTACGGCGACAACAATTTTTCTCTCTGCCTCCACCCGGTCGGGGGCAGCATGCACGGGGACTCCCCGGCAGACTACGATTTTTACGGCATATTTTTATTCGAGTTTCCCGAGGATGAGGATAAACTTATAATCCACGATTCCGACGGCACTCCCCTGTTCTTTGACTATAATTTAGAGAATGCAGTTCTGGAGCGCGTTCCGGAGGACTGAGCTTTTCGGCATAAGAGGCTGAGTATTTCAGCGCCGAAACAGTGAATTGGTCTATCTCTGGCCTCCCGCTTTTATATCAAGGCAGACGACCTCGCTGTCAGAGCCTGTGCGCATGGGCATACTAAAAAATCCCGCACCGGATGTCACCAGCGATGTGGTGGGGCCGGATTTTGAAATACCCCAGACCTCGTCCTTTTCATACAGGAACCTGACGAAAAGATTCAGGGGAAAGACCTGCCCCCTGTGGGTATGTCCGCACATGACATAGTCGGCCTTCTTCTCCCTGGCCTCGCAGATTCCCATGGGGTCGTGGTCTATTACCAAGATTGGTTTCCCCCTGTCCGCATCTTTCAGCAGGGTACCGAGAGTCTTTCTCGGCCTCGTCTTTGTGGGGCGGCCCGCCAGAACCATGCCCCCGGCATCGCAGAGCTCATCCTGCAGAAGTATTATACCTGAATCCTGAATAAAGCTCAGGAACTTTTCGTCGGAGGGAGACGGGTCATGGTTCCCTGTCACGGCATAGACCCCGTATCTTGCCTGTATGGACCTTAGCTCCTCTGCCGCCCCGGAGAGCTCACTGCACTCCTCTGTCCCGCCGCCGTTAAAAATGTCCCCGGAAATTACGACAATATCCGGATTCAGGGAATTTACGGCTTCGGCAATGCGGCGTATATGCTCCTTCCCCACAAAATATCCTATGTGGAGATCACTGAGCAGAACTACTCTCCTGTCCTGATCAAGCTTTCCGCATATGCTCTCATAATTCACAGTGACGATCTTCTTTGCGTGTTCCATACCGTAAATTACGGCACAGACGACAAAAATTACACACAGGAAACCGCAGACAATGAAAATCGTTCTGAGGGTATTCGGCTCATGCACAAATATTTTTATTATCAGCTGCACAATATCCACGGCCAGCATTGACATGGAGAGATACAAGACACAGAAGGTGCAGATACTCAGGGTATATACAAGATTTCTTTTTCTGGTAAATTTCAGGTGCTTCAGGGCCATCAAATCCAGTACATAATAGAGCAGCAGCAGGGTGCCCGGTATCCACCCGCTCTCAAAGGGCAGCAGCATATTGAGCCAGCGTCGGCCCCTGAATCCTATGTAAAGGCACAGCGCCGCCATGGCGATGTCATATAGCAGCGGTGATACTTTTTTAATCCACACAAGCTTTTTCTGTTCGCTCAAATCAGTTCGCCTCGTATAATTTATGTAGTCTTATATTAGCCCCTTTAATATAACCTGGCATAAACTGAAGATGAACAAATATTGAACATAAAACTATTAGTGGACGTCCGCCTCACCGTAACTTTATCACATATTAAATCAGTACATTATGATATTATTAAAGCATAAAATCCAGAAAGAATGCGGGTGATTATATGTCCGGGCGCAGAATACCTAAAGGAAAAAAGCTCTACTCCATTTTTGAGATTTACGGCATCGCGGTGAAAGCCTTCCGCAGTGCTGGAGATATGAAGCGGGGCCTGAAATCCGGAATTATGAGCCGTCAGCTGCAGGAGAGAATAATGCTCGCGGTGACGGCGGTGAATAACTGCCCCATGTGCTCCTACGCCCACACCCAGATGGCGCTGGAGGCCGGGCTTTCGGAGGAGGAGATAAAGTCTCTCACGGCCGGGGAATTCCCCGATCTGCCGGAGAATGAGATAAAGGCCGTGCTCTTTGCCCAGCACTATGCAGACAGCAGGGGGAAGCCCTCAAAGCAGGCCTGGGAGGAGCTCATCAGGGAATACGGTGAGGCCGGGGCCCGCTCCGTTCTCGCCGCCGCAAGGATAATCATGTTCGGCAATTCCATGGGCATCGTGTTCTCATCGATTAAGGGCCGCTTCTCTGCGGGGCAGCCGGACAGCCGCAGCAGCATAATCTATGAGCTGGGCGTCATCCTCTGCCTGATTCCCATAATTATTTTAAGCCTGATTGAGTCTCTTATATGCGGTCTTTTTAAACTCCCGGTCATACGCTTTCCGGACTGAGTTCCGCTGTGCATACTGTCCAGTGCGGCAGACATATTTTTATGTCATGTGCTGAATTTATTCTGCCGCTGTTTCCTTTTTACTTTAAACAGGATATATTGACTTTAGTTATACTGCACCCGCGCAAATCTGTATGTTGAGGGAAAGGGGCTGAAATAATGAATTTAAAAAAGCTCACCATTCTGCACTCCAATGATATGCACGGAGATTTTATGGCAGAGCAGATGGATGACAGACTTGTCGGCGGCGTATCCCGTCTCTCGGGATATATTCAGAAGGTAAGAAAAGAAGAGAAAAATGTACTGTACACCATCTCCGGAGACATGTTCCGGGGCTCACTCATCGACAGTGAATACAAGGGGCTGTCCACCATTGAGATGATGAACCTCCTGAACCCGGATGTGGTGACTCTGGGGAACCACGAGGTGGACTACGGCCTCGCCCATCTGCTTTTTATTGAGAAGTGTGCCAAGTTCCCCATAATAAATGCGAATATGTATATCACCATGAACCACAGGCGGCTCTTCCGCTCCCACATCATACTGGAAGTGGACGGGATGAAAATACTTTTTATAGGTGTACTCACCGAATCCGTACTGAGTGCCACGAAACGCGACAAGGTGATCGGCTCCATTGTGGATGTGGCGGACGCCGCAAAAGAGGTCGGGAAAATATGCAACGCCTACAGGACTGAGGATATTGATTTCACGGTTCTTCTCACACACATCGGTTTTGAGGCGGACAGGGAGCTGGCAGCGGCACTGGACCCCCGCTGGGGCGTGGATCTCATAATAGGCGGCCACAGTCACACCCTGCTGTCTGAGCCTGCGGTGGTCGCCGGAATCCCCATTGTCCAGGCCGCCTCCGGCACGGACCAGATAGGTCGTTTTGATATTTTGGTGGACACGGATAAAAATGCCATCCACAGCTACAGCTGGAAGCTGATTGACGTAGACGATAAAAACTGCCCCAGAGACCTGGTGCTTGAGGAGGTTCTGGGTAAGTACAAGACCAAGACAGAGGAAAAATATCTCCGCATTGTATCCACTCTCGCCGACAGATACACGCATCCAGAGAGGCGGGTTCAGACGGAGCTGGGCACCATGCTGTCGGATATATTTATGGAGTCGCTGGATCTGGACATCATGCTTCTGGGTTCCGGCAGTATAAGGCGGGAGTACATGGGTCCGATCGTCACATATCAGGACATTCTCGAGGTCTTCCCCTATGATGATGCCATATCACAGCTTTTCATAAGCGGCAGGCAGCTGAGGCATATGATTGAGTACTCCCTTAAGGATTATCCCTCCGAGGAGGCCGAGGCCTACCAGTATTCAAAGGGCCTCTTTGTCGAATACGATGTGAAAGAGCACAGACTCATAAGCCTGAAATATAAGGGCAGAGAGGTTCAGGACGATGCGCAGTTCCGTCTGGGACTGCAGGACTACCATCTGAGCAATATTGAGGATTTTCTGGGCATAAGCCTGGAAGAGGCCTCAGCGATAAAGAAACCCAGAGTGGTCGCCACCAGCAGCTCCGACGTGCTGGAGGAATATTTCAGCACCCACTCCCTTATTAAGGCACCTGAGGACTGCCGGCAGATCCTGCGCTGATATACTTAAGCTTAAAATTCCCTGTGAAAATATGCTCCCTCCCCGGGAGACAGTGAAAAGAAAACTTCCTGCCTCCCGGGACGGGAGCATATCTGCGTTCTTAATGCATATTCAATTATCAGATCAGCCGGATACAGGCTTGCGGCCTATTTATTCGGCAGCTGTTTTTTACCGGAAAGTGCAGCCTTCACCCTGCCCTTCGGATCTCTGACAAGGAGTATCACGACCCAGATTATAAGCCCCAGTGCCACCACCGAAAAGCCCAGAAACGCGTCATTGAGCATGTCAGCTGCAGCAGGTGCAAAATAGTCCGCCTGGAGCTCAGAATATTCAAAGACAGCGTCTACCAGCCACATTAGAGAGGCGCCCCAGTACATAAAGCACAGCGGTGCAAGGCAGAGTGTATTGTCATTTGCCCTGTACCACTTTACGGTGCAGATGACCGCTGCAAAAACACAGATCAGTAAAGTCATGGCTCAGCCTCCCGTCACGCCCTGCCGGAAGCGGAAGCAGCCTCCGGACGCTTAAGGATTGAGCTTGCAACCCCCATTATGATTCCCCATACCGCGGTGATAAGGCAGGCCATGGTGACACCCACAGTCCCCATCTCATGGAGCATCTCTGCCGTATCCCCCGGGTCGTACATGGCCGTCAGGAAAGGAAACCACGGGACGACCTCGCCGTGCCACACATGCTCAAAGGCCAGCAGTACGACCCCACCCCACAGCAGATATGCCAGCAGCATCAGTCTCCGGCTCCAGGGATAGGGATTTACAGCGCAGTTTGCTCCGGCGGTTTTCTCCAGCTCCTCCCTTGTTTTTTCTTCATGGTGCTTTACCGCCTGTGCGGCAGCAGTCACCACCAGTGCCTCAGCAGCACTGACTAAAAAACATGCCATAATTCTCCTCCTTCAAATATATTTGGTGTGTGCTCTTGTGATTATATTAACAGGAGGCGGAATATTTACAAGCCCCGTGGGGGGATATAAATTGTAAAAAATGCTTAATTATAAGATAATTCCCTTAAATTAGGTAGAATTTAAGGGAATTAATACCGTAATCTGTAAATTTTCGGTTTAATTTTGTATAATCTGCCATCAGCTCAGGGTTTTTGTTGTTAATAGCCTCTTATAAGTCAGCTTTCCGGGGAATATCCCCCTTCATCCCTGCCGAAAACCTGCTGACGGAGCTTTCTCCCGGTGGGGGTGTCTGCAAGGCCGCCCTCTGCGGTCTCCCTGAGGGCCGCGGGCATCATGCCGCCGATTTTATTCATGGCCATGATGACCTCATCCGCGGGAATGGCGCTTTTAATCCCGGCAAGTGCCAGCTCGGCCGCCGCAATTGCCCCCGCCACACCTGCCGCATTGCGCTTGATGCAGGGTATTTCTACAAGGCCTGCTACCGGATCGCACACCAGCCCCAGAATATTTTTCAGCGCAATGGCCACGGCTTCAACTGCCATGGAAGGGCTGCCCCCTGCAAGCTCCACAAGAGCTGCAGCGGCCATGGCAGAGGCAGAGCCGCACTCGGCCTGACATCCGCCCTGAGCCCCTGCAAGACTGGCTTTGTCTGCGATGACCATTCCCACCGCCGAAGCCGTAAAAAGAGACATGACGCAGTCATGCTCAGAGACGCCCCGCTCCGCCTGCATGGTGAGAACCGCCGCCGGAAGTATACCGCAGCTGCCCGCGGTGGGGGCGGCCACAATGCGTCCCATTGCGGCGTTCAGCTCCGAAACTGCAAGAGCGCGGTAGAGGGCGCCGGAGAGAAACGGGCCTGAGATACTCCTTCCAGACTCCGAGGCCTCCCGCATCTTATACGCACTGCCTCCGGTGAGGCCGCTGCTGCTGCGGAGCTTCGGGTCACAGCCGGGTTCTATACACTCGGACATGACTTTGAAGTTCTCGGCCATTCTTTTGAAGGCTTCCTCCTCCGAAATTTCCAGCTGCTGAGCCTGCTGGGCGAGGACCAGAGCGGATATTGTGGTTCTCTCAGCCTCTGCGGCTTCAGCCACGGAGGCGAGGCTGGAATAATCAAATTCAGGATGCATTATCTGTTCCTCCTCAGCTCAGACGGGCCGCAGCATAGTGCTTGAGAACACATACGGCAGTCTTTTGATTTTCTCGTTCAGCTCCGGATTGAAGCTGCCCTCCAGCTCGATGGTCATAACGGCCTGTCCGCCTCTGCGGCGGCGGGAGAGCCTGAAATTGCAGATATTTACGCCGGCGGAGTACAGCACCTCGGTGACCGCGGCGATAAGGCCCGGCTTGTCCTGATGCAGCACAAACATGGTAGTCTGCTGCCCCGTGATAGAGACATCCATACCGTTCACCTCGGTGACAAGTATATTGCCGCCGCCTATGCTGCTGCCCAGTATGGAGACGGTGCTGCCTTCCGCATCTGTGAGAGTTATACGGGCCGTATTGGGGTGGGCAGTCTCCAGATCGCTTGTGCGGATTGTCACGGCAATGCCCCGCTCCCTTGCGATTTGGGGTGCATTTCTGATGCGAATATCATCTGTCTCCATGCCCATTATTCCCGCAAGGAGGGCCTTGTCCGTGCCGTGGCCCTTATAGGTCTTGGCAAAGGAGCCGTAGAGAAGTATATCCGCCTTCACGGCCTCACTGCCCAGAAGGGCCCAGGCAATGCGCCCGATGCGGGCCGCCCCGGCGGTGTGGGAGCTGGAGGGTCCGATCATGACCGGACCCAGAATGTCAAATGCGTTCAGCAAAGCAGATCATCTCCTCATCATATGTAAACGGAATGCCGCCTCTATGCAGCGGTATGAGCCAATGACAGTCTGAGGCGCTATCTCTCCATCCTGTCTGTAATCTTGTTTATCCTGTCGGTGTAGGAGGACAGCTCCTTATTGGAATGGCCCTCAAGGCTGCGGGCCACACGGAGAAGTCTCTCTGCCGCGGCGATGAGTCTGTCAAATACCGCGCTGACCCTGCGCTCCCTGGCCCTGGTCTTTTCAACAGGCTGTCCCTGTGTGATCTCGGTGAACTGGCCTTTAAGCAGGTCAAAACTCGTTCCGCTGTAGGGGGCAAAGGCGTTCAGGCCCATCTCCTCATTGAGGCATTTTGTGAAGCTGTCGGCAGACTCCGGGTCGCCGTGGTTCACAAATATCATCTTCGGTTTCTCTTCAAAGCCGGAGATCCAGTCCAGCAGCCCCTGTTTGTCGGCGTGTCCGCTGACACCGGGCAGGGTTTCAATATGGGCTTTTACGTTGATATCCTCGTTGAAGAGCTTGACGCGGTCTATGCCGTCCACAAGGAGGCGGCCAAGGGTGCCCTCCGCCTGATAGCCCACAAAGAGTATCGTGCACTCCTCACGCCAGAGATTGTGCTTCAGGTGGTGGCGTATGCGTCCGGCTTCGCACATTCCGCTGGCAGAGATTATTACCTTCGGGGTCTTGTCCTCATTTATGGCTCTGGAGTCCTCCTGGGTCTCGGAGATCTTCAGGCCCGGGAAGACCAGCGGGTTCATCCCCGCGCGGATCAGCTTACGCATATCCTCATCCACATAATCCGTATCGCACTGGAGGAAAATTCTCGTGGCCTCTATTGCAAGGGGGCTGTCCACATACACGGGAAATTCCCCGTGGCCCTTTACCAGGCCCTTTTCCTTTATTTCTCTGATAAAGTAGAGCATCTCCTGGGTGCGGCCCACGGCAAAGGACGGGATAACCACATTGCCGCCCCTGTCCAGCGTGCTCTGTATTCTTTCAGCCAGGGCGCTCACATAATCTATGCGCTCAGTTTCGTGATATCTGTCCCCGTATGTGGATTCAATCACCAGATACTCGGTATCTTTTACATGTCTGGGGTCGCAGAGTATGGGCTGATCTGTGTTGCCCACATCTCCGCTGAATGTCACCTTTCTGGTCTCGCCTCTCTCATGGAGCCAGACCTCTATGGCGGCTGAGCCCAGAAGATGCCCCACATCCGTGAGGCGGATGGATACGGCGTCATTCACCTGGACCGGCTTATTGTAGTCGCAGGGGTGCAGAAGCCCCAAAAGGCCCTGCACATCCTCAAGGTCGTAGAGCGGCTCCACCGGCGGCTCGCCCCTTCGCATCGCCTTTCTGGATTTCCATTCAGCCTCGGCCATCTGTATGTTTGCGCTGTCACGGAGCATTATATCGCACAGTGAGCAGGTGACGGAGCTCGCATAGACGGCGCCCCTGAAACCGTTTTTATACAGCAGCGGAAGATTGCCGGAGTGGTCAATGTGGGCGTGGGTGAGAAGTACAAAGTCTATGTCCACGGGATCAACGCTGAGCTTCTGATTGACGAAGAGGTCTCTGCCCTGCTCCATGCCGCAGTCCACAAGGCCCTTTTTGTCGCCGGCTTCAATCAGAGTGCAGCTGCCGGTAACTTCATGAGCCGCGCCGTAAAATGTCAGCTTCATAAGATTTCCTCCTTAAATTATTTCTGTATATCCTTATTTTTATTTTACACCACGGGAGAGTCTATGGCAATACTGATAAAATTACGCCCAAAAACATATAAAAAAAGAGCACTCTGTGCTCTTTTTTATATGTGAATTTCATCCCTGCAGTAAAATCTCCGACGGGAAAATCAATCATCTTTAAATATATCGGACTCTATTTTCACAATGTCATTTATCAAAATGGAGCTCCGGTCCGTCAGCTGCACCGTGCCGGTGACAGGGTCTATCTTTCTGACGCTGCCGGTCTTTACACGGTAGGCTCCTCCGTCCTTTCTCCTGTCCGGCACAAAAAATGTAAAGCTGAACACGGCCCCGCTGCCTGCGGTCTCTGCGGCCCTAACCAGCTTATCGTTCAGCTCCCGCCTGGCATCCTCACTGAGCTCAATCCTGCTGTCTGTCAGTCTGGCAGTCTCGCTGATGGCCTCCTCATGTCCCGTGAGGGCCGAAAAGGGTGAGAACTGTGCCGCCCTGTCGTGCATGGACATGCGGGGGTGGACCTCCGACTGATGGTGGGGCAAATCTATAATATCATCATATCTGCCTGACATAGTTTTTCTCCTTCTACGCCGGTACTGTATTCCTGTGAAAAGTGCAGGCTGTCCTTATGTTTTCAGCCTGACGCCATATCTACTTTGATATTTTATCATGACCTGTGACTCACGGCAATACCGCAGTCCCTGAAAAGGCCGGAGCTGAGCAGCGGCGTCATTGAAATTCTTCCGCCTCAGCCCGGAAATTTATGTACTCTTTATGAATTATTTATTTTATTTGGGCATTTCTTTCTGACAACCTATTTACAATTTGAAGTTGTTAGATTATAATGTCTCCATGTTGAAGATATAAATACAGAATTCCCGCACTCTCAATGCGGGGACAATCTGCGGCAGCAATGCCCTGTGTTATTTTGATTTTTACCGTTTAGGGTTTTGTTCCGGGGCAGGCTCCCCGGACAGGTTTCAAGAAGGAGGAACAGCTGAAATGATTCAGTTTGAACATGTGTGCAAAAGCTACGGAAGCAATCAGATATTAAAGGATCTCAGTTTTACCATTGAGGACGGCCAGTTTGTGGTGCTTATCGGCCCCTCGGGCTGCGGTAAGACCACCACACTCAAGACCATCAACCGTCTTATAAACATTGACTCCGGCAAAATATCCATTGACGGAAAGGATATCCGTGAAACCGACAAGGTGGACCTCCGGCGGCACATCGGCTATGTCATTCAGCAGATAGGTCTTTTCCCCAACATGACAGTCTCTGAAAACATCGCCGTTGTCCCTAAGCTTTTGAAATACCCCAAGGAAAAATGCCGGGAAATTGTGAAGGAGCTGCTCCCGCTGGCCGGCATGGAGAAGCACGCGGATAAATATCCCTCTGAGCTCTCCGGCGGACAGCAGCAGAGAATAGGTGTCCTCCGGGCCCTGGCCGCCTCTCCCCCGATCATCCTCATGGACGAGCCCTTCGGTGCCCTTGACCCCATGACGAGAGAGGTGCTTCAGGATGAGGTAAAGGCCATTCAGGAGAAGCTGAACAAGACCATTGTCTTTGTCACCCACGACATGGGTGAGGCCCTGAAGCTTGCAGATGTGATTATCTTCATGGAGAACGGGCAGATCGTCCAGATGGATTCTCCGGACGAGATGCTTGCCCACCCCGCCAATGACCATATAAGGGATTTCCTCGGCAAGCACAGCCCCGAGAACCCCGCCTCCTCTACTGTGGAGGCCTTCATGCGCACCAACATTTTCACTGTCCAGAAGGACAGGGGCATACGGGAGTGCGCGGAGCGTATGGCCAGAGGCAGTGTCGATACACTCCTTGTGACAGATACGGACCGGCGCTACATGGGCACGGTCTCCATAGGTGATATACGCCACTGGGGCCGTGAGCTTGAAAATATTGAGCCCCTTATCCGCCAGACGGCCCGCACTGCCCGTGTGGGTGACGACGCCAGAGAGAGCTTTGACTACCTTCTGGACACCGGCGCGAACTATGTGGTGGTGCTCAATGCAGACGACACCATCGCTGGGATCGTCACCAAGACAAGCGTGGCCCGCTCCGTTGCGGAAAACATCTGGGGTGATGCAAAATGAGCGAGCTTATAAAGACCTACGGTGTGCCGCTGCTGCAGGCAATAGGCATACATACGCTGTACGTGATTATATCCGTAGTTATCGGTTTTATTCTGGGGCTTATAGGCGGGATTCTGCTGTCCAGAGTTCCAAGCTGGTCCGTTGTGGTCATGCCGCTGCTGTCGATTTTCCAGACAATACCCGGTCTTGTATTCATCGGCGTGCTCTTTATACTCTGGGGCGGCACTCCCCTTTCCGTGATCATCGCCCTCAGTGTATACGCCATGTTCCCGGTGCTTAAAAACACCTATGCCGGAATACTGGCGGTGGACGGCAAATACACAGAGGCCGCAAAGGGCTGCGGCATGTCCGCCTTCCAGTCCCTTGTAAGGGTGGAGCTGCCGCTGGCCATGCCCACCATAATCGCAGGGCTGAGAATGGCCGCAATATACACTGTCTCCTGGGCCGTGCTGGCCTCCATGATAGGACTCGGCGGACTGGGCAACTTCGTTTATCAGGGCGTCGAATCAAATAACAACACCCTTATTCTTCTTGGCGCAATACCCGCGGCGCTGCTGGCCGTGGCCTTCGGCTCCGCCATAGACCGCCTCCAGAAAAAAGTGACACCCCGGGGACTCAGAAAGGGGGATAGGGCATGAGCTGGAATCTTGTACTGGAGCATCTCTTTATAGTTATCGCCTCGGGCATGCTCTCGGTAATTCTCGGCCTGCCCCTGGGAATTCTGGCATATGTCTACCCGAAGGCCAGGAAAATTATTCTCAGAGTTGTGGACCTTCTGCAGACCATTCCCTCACTGGCACTGCTGGGAATTATCATGGTGGTGCTCTCCCCCGGCAAACTGACGGTTATTCTGGGCATCACCCTCTATTCCCTGCTGCCTATCGTGCGGAACACCTGTCTCGGCTTCCAGCAGGTGGACCCGGGAATTAAAGAGGCCGCAAGAGGCATGGGCATGACAAGGCTCTACCGCATATTCGTCGTGGAGTTTCCCCTGGCATTCCCCACCATTTTCACCGGCATACGCATATCCATTGTAAATGCCATTGGCACCGCTGTTTTTGCAGCCTATGTGGGCGGCGGCGGCCTGGGCAAGGTCATAACCCAGGGCATAAGGGTGGCCGATATGAGTCTTATACTCAGCGCCACCGGAGTTCTCATGGTCATTGCCGCTCTCCTCGACCTCCTAATGGGCTGGATCGAAAAGCAGATGCGCAACATAAAGGGCTCCCACAAAAAGCCGTGGATCCCGCTGGCGGCAATCTTTGCGGCCTTTCTCCTGCTTCTCCCTGCAGTCAGGGAGGACAAGAGCGGGCTCATGCTCTATGACGGTGACTATTCCGAGACCCAGCTGATGCACCACATGGTGAAAATGCTTGTGGAGGACCGGACCGATCTGGATGTGACGATTCAGGACCAGATGTCCCAGGTCAACAACTACAAGTCTATGCTGGGCAGCGGCCACACCTGCGACCTGATGATAAGCTATGACGGCACGGTGCTCACAACCTTCCTTGGACAGGATGTGACCGATGTACCGGAGGGTTCTACATTGTATGATTATGTAAACCAAGAGGCTGGAAAAGACGACCTGCGGCTGCTGGAGAAGCTGGGCTTTGACAACACCTACGCTGTGGCCGTGCCGGAGGATATCGCCGAAAAATACCATCTTGAGACGGTGAGCGACCTTGTCCCCGTGGCCGGTGAGCTCCGCTTTGGGGCGGAGCAGGGCTTCTTCTCCCGGGAAGGCACGATGAAGTTTTATCCCTTTGCGGAATTTTACGGTCTCAATTTCAAATCCGCCGTGCCTGTGGACATAGGGCTCAAATATACCGCCATATCCAACGGCAGCTTTGATGTCACCGTGGTCTATGCCACCGACGGCCTGAACCGAAAGGCAAAGCTGAAAATTCTGGAGGATGACAGACATTTCTTCCCGGACTACAACGGCGCTTTTCTCGTGAGAAACGACTGCTTTGAGCGTTTTAAGGATGAGGCCCCGGAGCTGGAGGATGTACTCAACGAGCTTGCAGGGATGATTTCCACCGAGAGGATGTCAGAGCTCACCTATGAGGTGGATGTCATGGGCAGGACAGTGGACGAGGTGGCGGAAGAATTTCTCGTGGGGGCCGGACTCCTTTAGTGAGAGTACCTTGGGAAAAACAGACTCCGATTCACAATTTGTACTTAAAATGTTAAAAATCTCTTCATGACAGCACGGTTTTGTCCTGCTATAATGCCAAATGTAGACGGGGGACGGTATTCCCTCAGTGTGATCGGCACTTCAACTCACGCAAAGGCAGAGAAAATTGATCTGCGAGCCGGCTTTGCAGCGGCGTCGTTCCTGCATGTCATGTGAGAGACATTAAACCGATTGCAGATGATTTCCTCATCTGATCATCCCCGTTAAACTTGTGAGCTCCGCTGCGTTATAACCAGGCGGCTCACAGGTATGGATGAAAACGAAAACATGCCGCAGCCACTCAGGTGGCTGCGGCTTTTTCATACGTAAAAGTGTAAAAATACAGCTGCCGCCCTTTTAGGCAGCAGCTGTAAATTGAATATGGATTTTTAATCCCCGCTCTTCTTGTCCGAGGCCGGATTCTGCAGTACAAAGGCGTCGGCCGCATCCGTGATGAAATTATGTTTTCCCTTGTGGGAGCGGATTATAAGGATCATGGATATCAGAGTCCCGATAAGGCAGACAAACATATCCATCATTGTGTCGGTCACGCCGCTGTCCAAAACATGCTGAAAATCCCTGTGCATAATGGGCGCGAGGGCGTACTCGCAGAGCTCAAACAGCCCCGCCACCGCCATGGACGCGGAAAACACAAATATGCTCTCTGTGGCCGGATTCTCCCCATCCCTGCTGTGGCGGCGCTCCAGCATCCTGTACAGGGTCAGCGCCACTGCCGACACGAAGAAGCCGGAGACACAGTGGACGAATTTATCATAGTGGGGCAGATAGGTGTAGAGCTGTGCCGCCCCGCCCAGCATCCAGCTGAGATATGTATAGATATAGAGATAGGCCTCCAGCAGCCAGCCTCCCCTGCATTTGAATATCCGGCGCAGCAGGTATAGGCCCGGCAGCAAGATCACCGTTCCGGCGGAAGTAATTATCTCATAACTGCTGTGGTGTATAAAGCCCAGAACCGTCAGTACAATTCCGGTTATAACATATATGATTCTCACGACGGTCAGCACCTTTTTGCCGGCCTCGTCCCTCTCAAGGCAGATTTCCATACTGCTCCCCCATTTCCCTTAAAACTAAATTTTATTTTTATACTGCGGCAGCCCCTCAGCTGCCCAGAATGTAATTTTGAATTGCGGCGGCCACCCCGCTGCTGTTATTGTCAGGCACGACAAAGTCCGCCCCTGCTTTCAATTCGGGGATGGCGTTTCCCATGGCAAATTTCAGTCCTGATTTTTCAAACATGGAGAGGTCGTTTTCCTCGTCACCTATGCAGGCAATCTCCTCCTCAGGGATTTTAAGATAATCCGCCAGGGCGAGCAGAGCGTTTCCCTTTGAAGCCTCCCTGGTGTAGAGCTCGGCGTAGTTATCCGAAAAAGCAGGCTGGATAAAATCATAGCCGGAGGCGAGCTCCTTTATTTTATTGCACTTTTCCTCTGAGAAGTAAAAGAGCTGAATTTCCTCCACATCCTCCCCGCTCTCCGAGAGCATGTAGGCTATATTCCGGGAATAATCGGTGCTTGCGGCGTCTTTTCCATAAATCATCCGCCCGAGAAAGCGAAGGACATGGCCCTGGAGCACAAATCTGTGGTTGATGTGGGCTGAAATAAGCACATGGATCCTGTCACAGCCCTGCATGAACTCCACCGCAGCTTTATTCGGCAGCAGCGCCCTGTGAAGATCGGTCCCGGTCTCTGTGTCCGTCACCGCAGCGCCGTTGGAGCTTATTACATAACGGAAGAAATTCTCATCCCTCAGCTGATGCGGAAGACAGGTGACCGTCCGCCCTGTGGTGGGCACAACAGTTATCCCCGCCCGGGCCGCCGCCCTGAGGGCACCCATCGTCTCTGCAGAAATCTCTTTTTTATCATTCAGGCATGTGCCGTCCATGTCGATTGCCAGGAGTCGAATCAAGGTTTAACTTCCCCTTCCCGTTGTCATCAGAGCTAAGCCTACCCTCGCCCTGAGGTAAATTCAATGGACAAAATTCTGAATCTATCCAAAAACAGATAATTGAAGCTTGAAATATCGGAAATTTTCCCATACAATGTAGACAGGATATATGAAAGGTGCTGATTGTCATAACTGATTTTACCGAAGAAAAAATTCGGGAATCCTTTATGAAGCTGCTTAACGAAAAACCCCTTAAGCAGATTACAATTCGTGACATTGTGGACGACTGCGGTGTTAACCGCAACACTTTTTATTATCACTTCCACGATATTCCCGATCTCATTGACGATATTATAAGGAGAAGTACCGGCAGTATAATAGCGGAAAATCCTCAGATAAACTCCATTGAGGAATGTCTCAATGCCATTGTGGCCCTCTCCCTTGAAAATCACAGGGCCATTCTCCATGTCTACAGATCCGTCAACCGGGATCTTTTTGAGCAGTACCAGTGGCGCATATGCAATTATGCGGTGAGCTCCTACCTGGGCGGCGTCCTGAAGGATAAAAAGATTTCCGAGGAGGACCGGCGAGTTCTGTTTACATACGCCACCTGCCTCTCCTTCGGCCTTGTCATAGGCTGGCTTGAGAGCGGCATGAAGGAGGATATTCATAAGCTTATCCACCGGATATGTGAGCTCAAACAGGGCGGACTGGAGAAAATGATAGAGATGTGTGAGGAATCCTGAGTCCCTTGCCGTACATTGCCGCAGCTCACGCCCATGTATAAGCCCACGTATAAAATATAAAGACCGGAATCTTCTTTTTTAGACAAATAAGCCCCTGTGCCCTAGATTTAGGCACAGGGGCTTTGCTTATCCATATGAAGTTATAGGCTTTCATTTTATAATGGGCATATAATAGTTCGGGAAGCAGGTAAATATCATGAAATATCAATATCTGGAATTTACGGAAAGGGGGCTTTGCTGAGGCTATGAAAATTAACAGAATGCTGCAGGCGGCAAAATGGGGATATGTGGTCCTCTCTGTTCTCATTTGTGCCCTGGGCATATGTCTTATCGCATTGCCGGGGCTTTCCGGGCCCCTTCTCTGTAAGCTGGGCGGGATTCTTCTGGTCGTCTTCGGCTGCATCAAGATAGTGGGTTATCTCTCAAGGGACCCCTACTGCCTCGCCTTTCAGTTCGATCTGGCCTTCGGAATCATGCTCATTGCCCTGGGTCTGATCCTCATCTTCTGCACTGATACCGCGGTGACCTTTATATGTATTCTGCTGGGCGTGCTGATTTTTGCAGACGCCCTTCTGAAGATTCAGACCGCGATTGAGGCGAGGAATTTCGGAATCCCACAGTGGTGGCTGATTCTCATTCTTGCAATAATAACAGCCGTTTTCGGCCTGCTGCTCCTCTTCCAGCCCCGGATGGGCTCAAAGCTCCTGATGATAATGCTGGGCATATCTTTTCTGGGAGACGGGCTTTTGAACCTTGCGACGGTTCTTTCCGCGGTCAGGATTTCAAAGAAGCAGGACTCCATATAGGACGCATACCGGAAGCATATAATTTATAAAGACGCTGAACTGCGGCGGCACAGTGCACCGCAGATTCATTTAGCAAAAATATTGTGTACAAAATAAAAGGAGAGTAAAAAATGGACGCAATGAATACACTGAAAAAGCTGGGCATTGAGCAGGCCTTCCGCTACATCTACAAGGACCCTGAAAAGAACCTGCGCTCACTTATGGACTGGGCCGATAAATTCTCCAAGGGCAGATTTGTAAGCCAGCGCAAGGCAATCCGCGAGGCCATCGAAAATCCCGAGCACCCCTACCACGGCTACATACTGAACATGATTGAAAATGTGGACAGGGATGTGTTCACCACAATAGTCGTGAACTTTTTCATCAATGCCAACCTGATCGGCTGCCCCAGACAGCAGGAATACAGGGATAAGTACGACTGCAACATCCCCTGGACCATTCTCATGGACCCCACATCCGCCTGCAACCTGCACTGCACGGGATGCTGGGCCGCTGAGTACGGCAACAAGCTGAACCTGAGCTTTGACGAGATCGACGACATCATCCGCCAGGGCAAGGAGATGGGCGTTTACATGTACATATACACCGGCGGCGAGCCCCTGGTGCGCAAGCACGACCTGATAAAAATCTGCGAAAAGCACTCAGACTGCATCTTCCTCTGCTTTACCAACGCCACACTCATAGATGAGGAGTTCGCAGATGCCATGCTCCGCGTCAAGAACTTTGTCCCCGCCATCTCCCTTGAGGGCGACGAGGCCGCAACCGACAGCCGCCGCGGCAAGGGCACCTATCAGAAGGTCGTAAAGGCCATGGCCCTTCTCCGGAAGAAAAAGCTGCTCTACGGTATTTCCTCCTGCTATACCAGTGTAAACTACGCCTCCATCTCCAGTGAGGAGTATTATGATCAGCTCATCAAGCTGGGCGCATACTTCATCTGGTACTTCCATTACATGCCTGTCGGAAACGACGCCTCCGTGGATCTGCTCCTCAAGCCTGAGCAGCGCGCCGAGGTCTATCACAGAATCCGTCATCTCCGGACCACAAAGCCCCTCTTCGCCATGGACTTCCAGAATGACGCCGAATTTGTCCACGGCTGCATAGCCGGCGGCAGACAGTATCTCCACATCAACGCCAACGGCGATATTGACCCCTGCGTATTCATCCACTACTCAGACTCCAACATCCGGGAGAAGTCCCTGCTGGATACAATGCGCTCACCGCTGTTCATGGCTTATCACAAGGGCCAGCCTTTCAATGACAATATGCTGCGTCCCTGCCCCATGCTTGAGAACCCCGAAAAGCTGAGACAGATCATCGCAGAAACAGGGGCTCCCTCCACGGACCTGCTGTCCCCCGAAAGTGTCGAGCATCTCTGCAGCAAGTGCGACCGCTACGCCGCAAACTGGAAGCCTGTGGCAGATCAGCTCTGGAAGGAGAGACAGGAACAGAAGAAAGCAGCCGGCAGCAAATAATTCTGCCTCCAAAATAATAGGGACGACCGAACCGACTTCTGCAGTTGATTCGGTCGTTTCTGTGTTGTATAATGTGTTTTACAAATTTAGGGGGTGTACAACATGGAAACTGTTGCGCTCAGACAATTTGACCCGCTGTACATAATATTTGACATTTTATTTCTGATTCTTCTGGCCGGACTTCTTATCTGGAAGAAGAGATATTCGGCCCTGCTTGTGGGCGGACTTGCAGGGATACTGTATATGATCGTAGACTACGGGATTTTTAATCTGGTCTGCGGAGCGAGGAGCATATCCGGCGGATACAGCCTCTTCTGGGTGCTTCTCTGGATGTCCATGAGCTACGGCTTTACAAATTTCGTATGGATATGGCTGTGGATTTCAAAGGACAAACACCTGCTTGAGTGGTCCTTTCTCATCCTGCTCTGGTGGTTCTGCTGCCCACTGCTGACCCAGACCTTCGGCGGTTTCTGGGAGCCTGTAGTTATCCAGCGCACAACCGGTTCCTACCACGGATACATGGCACTGCTGCTCTTTGCCGGTTATCTTTTTGTCATCATATGGAACATGTCCCACAGGGACAGGGAGGAGCAGATGCCCCTTCTCTGGCTTCTGGCGATAGGGATTCTTGTACAGCTGGGCTGGGAGGCAGGGCTGCTTCTCGGCGGCGTGCGCAGTGCCGGCTTCGATTTTCTGGAGGCCATGCGCACACTCGTGATAAATTCCCTGCTGGAGACCAATCTGGGAATGCCCTATATCTACTGCATTTTCCTCTGGTTCAGTTCCCGCTATACCCACACTCTGAGGCACCGGGAGAGTCCGGTGAGCTTCCTTGAGGCTCTGAGGGAGAATAATGCTATGAAGCTGCGCCGTGAGAGATCAGCGGAGGGTCAGGCGCTGTAGTCCGCGTACGGTTTTTCAGGGAATAGGGCCCGGAGTTCCGGCAAGTCTTTGGAAAGTATTGCGTTTTCCCCCGGTGAAAGCCAAATTTTGACACATTTGCAGGAATGACCATTGAAATATTATCCGGATTCAGAATATACTGTGGGATATGCTAGGGGCTTGTGTCCGGATTTACTTCGCTGCATTTATGAGTCCCCTGCACTCAGGCCGCAGGGCTCTGGGAATTATACGGAGGTGTTACTTTGAAAATAGTTCTGGTCATAGATCAATTTGATCAGGGTAATAACGGTACCACCATTACCGCCCGCCGTTACGCAGAACAGCTGCGCAGGCGCGGCCATACGGTAAAGGTTCTGGCGGCCGGCGGACCGGAGCCGGATAAAATTACCGTGCCGAAGCACCATATACCGTTTTTCCAGGGGCTTATTGAATCCCAGGGCATGTATTTTGCAAAGCCGGTGGATGAGGCCTATTATCAGGCCTTCCGTGATGCGGACGTGATACATTTTTATATGCCCTTCCGCTTCTGCCGCAGGGGTGAATCCCTGGCAAGGCAGATGCATATTCCCACCGTTGCGGCCTTCCACGTTCAGCCGGAGAATATCACCTCCACCTTGTTCCTGGGCCGCTGCAAAATGGCCAATGAGTGGCTTTACCGCTGGTTCTACCGGAATTTTTACAACCGCTTTGACTTTATCCACTGCCCGAGCAAGTTTATCGCAGACCAGCTTGAACAGCACAATTACGGCGCGGAATGCCGCGTCATCAGCAACGGCGTGGACGCCGCTTTTGTCCCGCCGGAGGAGCCGCCCGTGAGGAATGACGGTACCTTCCGCATCCTTATGATAGGACGGCTCAGCCGTGAGAAACGCCAGGACCTCATTATAAAGGCCGCCGCCCTCTCACGCCACAGGGATAAAATTCAGCTGATTTTCGCAGGCAAGGGGCCCAGACTGGGCTATACGAAATTTATCAGCCGCAAGCTCCCGAGGAAGCCCGTCTTCGGCTTCTACACCAAGGAGGAGCTTGTCAAACTCATATACAGCTGTGATCTCTATGTCCACGCCAGCGACGCGGAGATTGAGGGCATTTCCTGCATGGAGGCCTTCTCCTGCGGTCTTGTGCCGGTGATCTCAGACTCCCCCCTCTCCGCGACAAACCAGTTTGCCCTGGATGAGAGAAGCTGCTTCAAAGCGGGCGACGCCCAGTCTCTCGCAGACCGCATCGACTACTGGATTGAACATCCGGAGGAAAAGGCTGAGCTCTCAAAGAAATATGCAGACTACGGCAACAGCATGAGAGTTGAGCAGTGCGTCACAGAGGCCGAAAAGCTTTACACCGACGCCATCGCCCACTGGAAATCCCACGGCTACAGGCATGTTGAGGAGAGCGGACTAAAGAGATTCACCCACCCGAACCCGGCAAAGGTCGCGGCAAAATACGGTACAAACGGCGGTCATTTCACCCACTTTTTATCGAACTTTATCTCCCCGATTCTCTGGTTTCTGGACACGGTTTTCTGGGGATTCAGTATTGAGGGCCGGGAAAATCTGAAGGCCGTTGACGGGGGCGCAGTCACCGTGATGAACCACATCCATCCCATGGACTGCACCATGGTCAAGCTCGCCACCTTTCCGCGGCCCATACACTTTATAAGTCTGGCTGAGAATCTGGAGCTGCCTTTTGTGGGCTGGCTCACCTATGCGGCGGGTGCTGTACCCCTGCCGGACAGCACCTCGGCCCTTCTCAGCCTGGAGCGGAGGCTTGAGGACAGCATACGGGGCGGGGAGTGGATTCATTACTACGCCGAGGGTATGCTGGTGCGCTACCACGACGAGGTGCGCCCTTTCCGCAAGGGGGCATTTCTCGCGGCGGTGCGGGCAAACTGTCCGGTGATTCCCATGCATCTCACCTGCGAAAAGCCCCATGGAATCCGCCGTCTCTGGCGTCACAAGCCCTTCATGCATCTGACTGTGGGAGCGCCCCTCTACCCTGATCCCTCCCTTAAGCGGAAGCAGGCGGTGGAGGACCTGATGCTGCGCACTCAGGAGGCCGTCTCGCTTCTGGGAACCGCACCCGCTGTTCAGACCTGCGAGGAAAAGGGTGCCTGACCGATTAAGGCTCCGAATTCTGCGCCGGCTCTTTATCGGCTGTGCGGCGGAAATTCTTACATAAAACTATAATCTCAAACATTAAAATACTCTGAAAGCATGTTGCTCTCAGAGTATTTTTTATTGGGTGTATTAAATTTTTTCAGGGTCTCCGCACCGGACCCTCTCCCGGGGGCGCCTCCCCGTGTATCTCCCCTGTGGGATCATAGCCGTACTGATGGCAGACATCAGCTTCATCATACCAGAAATAGAGGTTTCCCGAAGGCAGACCCTCGGTGCCGTCAGCGTTATGGTAGATAACCGCCGTGACACGGTCCCGGTCGTCATAAATATATTCATGGCTGTCAAATGGCTTTCCCGACATGAACTTTGTAATTCTTGTCATATTCCCCCTGTCATCATAGCTCAGCTCGTCATAATCCACCTCCGTTGAGCCACCGCCGCTGACCTCAATTTTTACAATCTGTCCGGTATCATTGTAAATATAACGCTTGGTAAGAGGCTTTATCTGAGTGAAATTTCTGTACACCCGCAGCAGATCGCCCCCCGGGCCGAAATCCAGCTCCGCCGTACTTCTGATAATCTTAGGATCAGCGGCCTTATATTCAAGCTCCGTGAGTATCGTGTGGACAGTTGTCGTGCCGTCCTCGTTATGCACATAGCCCTCGGCCTCAAGGGGCACTCCAAAGAGCTCAAAAAGGCTCACATTGCTGTAAAATCCGCAGAAGCCATCCCACAGATCGGCACCGCAGGAGCCATTGCCCATGGTGTTTACAAGCATTCTGCTGCCGTCCTCAAAATCCAGGAACAGCGGATTTGAAAACTCGTCAAAGGCCAGCCGGTTTCCGTTGTAGCAGTCAATATAGCTTTTCCTTGTGAAGCCCTTCTCCAACTTTGCAAGGGATTCGGGGTCGCTTATCTCAAAGCTTCTGTCCAGCTGACGGACATAGAGCTGAGCGGCCCTGAGGCCGGAAAGCCGCTGCTCATCGCCGTATTTCGGGATATCTGCCTTCTTTACAGGCAGCATCGCGAGGCTCTTTTTTACCTGAAAAGTATCGCCCGAATCCTCTGCCCTGGCGTCTATCCAGCGGCAGTATGCTCCCTCTCCCTCATACTCCAGCTCCCGCCAGCCGAGTTCCGTTTTCGGTGTGCCCCGAAGCAGCACCCAGCCGTATATGTACATGTCATCCCTGGTGTAATCCGCCTGAATGTCGCTGTCCAGAACCTCTGCCCCATCCAGCCACCTTGAGGCATATTCTGGCAGAATCGTCTCACTCATATAGTCCCCAAGGGCGGTTCCACCCTGCCGGAAGCTGAAGCTGTAGCTGTCATCAATCGAATCAGGCTCTGCAAGCTCTATGACCCCGCTCTCCTGTCCGGCAGCCTCTGCCCCGGTATCAGCCTCCACTGCCTGCAGCGGATTTTCATCCGGCGGCAGATCTTCAGCATCAGGCCCAGAACCGCAGCCGCTGAGCAGACCCGCAGCTACGGACAGAATCAATACTGCACATAAAACTTTTTTCATGTCATCCCTCCTCTGCAGGGCTGAAAGCCGCCCAGTCTATGCTGTCGGCCTCCCGCTCCATCTCTCTCACATCAATGCTGCTGAGCTGGCAGATAATATAGGCGCTGTCCGTCTCATAAAAGGCATAGGGGGCGCTCAGCCTGTCCGGGCCTCCGCTACAGAGCAGCACGGTCTCTCCGGATTCAGTCCTGTAATCCCACACCCTGGCGTATTCCTCAATGGGGCAGTAGTGGATAAGTCCGGTATAGAGGGCGGTTTTGGGTATGTAGTGGTATTGAATAGTTATAAAGCCCCTCTCATCCTTCGCGCCGTAATACCAGGCGCCGTTGTCATATACCTGGGCCTCGGGGAAAAATTCATTCCCGGTACTCTTTTCCTTTGCATACTGAAGACCGTATTTCTCACCGAGGCGCTCAAGCTCCTCATCAATGTCTCCGCAGTCCTTCATGCCCCAGGTGCCGGTAAAGCTGAAGCCATAAAAATTTGCGGTAAAGAAATCCTGAAATTCCGCTGCAGCCCTGAAAACCGGGCCTGACTGGAAATCCCGCAGCTTATCGAGGATTTCCATGTTGTCCTCGGCGCCTCTGGGTTTTTCAAGTACTGCCTCTGCCTCCCGGTTTTCTTCGCACAGGGCCTCAAAATCGATCATGTCCGCTATGGCCCTGGCCCGCTCCAGTCTCATTTCCTCTGTATTTCCCTGTTCAGGCGGCAGATATGGGTTTATTTCTATAAAAGTCCTGCCGTCAGGGCTCACATAGGATATGAGGACGGTGCTGCCCGGATACACAGAGTAGCTCTGAGACCTCTTATTGCTGAACTGCAGCTCTTCGGCCTCGCTGTACTCCGTAAACATTCTGCCGTAGGGATAGATAGAGCCGCTCTTTGAACGGCAGAGCGTCACGGCGCAGTCCTCACCGCCGGTCTTTATGATTCCCTCCAGTTTGAATGAGCCGTCAGCAAAGACATAGCCCCATCCCGCTTCCAGATTCTCATCAGGAATAAACCTGCCCGCGCCGGTGAGCGCATAAAAGTCATCTCTGCCCTCAAACATCAGATTATTTCTGTAGAGCTCAAGGTCATATTTTTCGGCAATCTCCAGCAGCCTGTCCAGCATCTCCTCAGTACAGGCAAAATACTGATTTGCAATGGAGTATAGCTCCTCATCCCCCCTGGCAAAGCTGAAGTCAATGGAGCCTGTATATTCGCCGCTGTCCGTTTTTTCCGTCACATAGCTCCACCACTCGGCGCTGCCCTTAAAGGTGTCGCTGTCCCTGAAGCCGTTGGGAATAACAGCACAGCGCGCGTTTCCCTGAGAATCCGGCGGCAGCTCCGCCTTTCTCGCATTCAGTCCGAAAAGTCCGGCCGCGTATGCCGCAGCCGTGAGCAGTGCGGCAATTACCGCCGCAATCAGCGCCGTGCGCCATATCTTTTTAATTTTCACCGTCCTGCGTCCGGTGTAAGCCATGGCCGCGGCGGTGTCCTCCACAAATTCACTGCGTATACCCTCCATGGCATACAGCAGATTTTTACTGTTCATACAGCCCCTCCTCCCTGAGATACTCCTGAAGCTTCTGTCTTGAGCGGTACAGGCTTGTGCGGACCCTGCCCTGAGAAAAGCCCAGCCTTTCGGCTATCTCCGCCGTCGAGGCGAGAAACCAGTAGCGGGCAATAAATATCCGTCTGTCATCCCGCCCCAGTCCTGAGACAAAGCTGTCAATCGCAGACATGAGCTCCTTCAATTCAAGCTTCTCCTCCACACCGCCGCCTGCCGGAATACACTCCTCAAGCTCATTCAGTGCAAGCTCGGTCTGGCCGCCTCCCCGCTTTTTCCGGCGCCTGCCCTCAACGCGGTTCAAGGCCAGATTCCGGCATATTATGCTCAAAAAGCTGCCCAGGTTTTTCGGCCGTCTGTCCGGCATCTGATTCCAGGCGCTGAACCATGTGTCATTTATGCACTCCTCGGTGTCCTCATCGTTCCGGCATATATTCCACGCCACGCGGCGGCAGTATTTCCCATATTTCAAATCGGATTCACTTATGGCCCGCTCACTCCGCTGCCAATACAGCTCAACTATCGCAGAATCTTCCATGTCAAACCTCCTTTGCTGAAAGCGCTCTCATATATAAAGACAGCAATTTTTGCAAAATGTCACAGGAATTTTGGATTTTTTATCAAATTTTCTTTAAATGGCGTATTTTATTTCAGCCGGAAAGAAGCTTACCGCATATCAGACAACAATTTTTGATTTATGGCAGCAAAAAACGGAGTCCGCTCCCGGGATTATCCCGGGAGAGGACTCCGCCGGATCTTTTTTATACAGGGTCAGCTTATTGAGATGACCTTGTAGCCTGCATCCGTGACAGCCTTGGTGAGCACTGCGTCATCCACATTCTTTGTCATGGTGACGACAGCGTTTCCCTTTGTATGACTGGCCACAGCAGAGCTCACTCCGTCCAGGGCCTCCAGAGCCTTCTTTGTATGGGCTTCGCACATGGGGCACATCATGCCTTCGATTTTCATAGTCTTAGTCATAGTATTAATCTCCTTTTTATTGTCGCTGAGAATGGAGATGACCTTATAGCCCTCCTCTTCCACAGCGGATTTTAAAATATTTGCATCGAGGGAATGGGACAGGGTCACATGGCACACGCCCTCCTTATGGCTGGCAGCAGCCTCAGCAACACCATCTATGTTTTCAAGAGCCTGCTTTACATGGTTTTCGCAGTGCTCACACATCATGCCCTCAATATTCATAACAAGCTTTATCTCGCCCTCGGCACTGCAGCCGCAGTCTTTCCCTCCGACGGCACAGGCATTTCCCCGCTCAGGCAGTACAATGGGCTCTGCCGGCTCAAGGGCCTGCTTTTTAAGGGGCTTGTCTCTGGAGGCGTCATGGAGCCTGAAGAGGTTCAGCCGCAGGGCATTGGTGACCACGCAGAAGCTGGAGAGGCTCATTGCGGCGGCGCCGATCATGGGGTTCAGAGTGACGCCCACAGGGATCAGCACACCGGCCGCGATGGGAATGCCGATGGAGTTGTAGAAAAATGCCCAGAACAGATTCTCATGGATATTCCGCAGTGTCGCACGGCTGAGGCGCACGGCAGTGGGCACATCACTGAGTCTGGACTGCATCAGCACAACGTCTGCCGCGTCTATCGCCACATCTGCACCGGCGCCGATGGCGATGCCGATATCAGCCCTTGTCAGGGCGGGGGCGTCGTTTATGCCGTCGCCCACCATGGCAACCTTGCCCCGCTTCTGCAGCTGACGGATGACAGACTCCTTCCCGTCAGGGAGGACACCTGCAATGACCTCATCCACACCGGCCTGAGCGCCGATGGCTTTTGCTGTGCGCTCATTGTCGCCGGTTAACATAACAACACGAATTCCCATATTCTGCAGCTCACGCACAGCCTGGGGGCTGTCGGGCTTGATGGTATCTGCCACGGCAATGATGCCGCAGAGCTTCCCGTCCTCGGAGAAGAAGAGCGGGGTCTTGCCGGCCTCGGCCAGCTTCTCCGCCTCCGCCTCAAGCTCAGGCGGGATGGCGGTGACTGTCCTCATAAAGCTTCCGCTGCCGCCATACAGCAGCTTTCCCTCCAGCTTTGCGGTCAGTCCGCTGCCGGGCAGGGCCTCAAAGTCCTCCGCCTCCTTCGGGGTCATTTTCTTTCCCTCGGCATAGGCTACAATGGCCCTGGCCAGTGGGTGCTCACTCTTTGCCTCCAGCGCCAGGGCGCGGGCGGTAAGCGTCTCCTCTGTATAGCCCTCAGCGGGGATTATATCCGTAACTTTGGGTTCGCCGGAGGTGATTGTGCCGGTCTTGTCCAGTGCAACCACGGCGATCCGGCCTGTCTCCTCCAATGAGACAGCGGTTTTAAAGAGGATTCCGTTTTTGGCGCCCATGCCGTTGCCCACCATTATTGCAACCGGTGTGGCAAGCCCCAGGGAGCAGGGGCAGGATATGACCAGCACGGAGATACCCCGGGCCAGAGCATAGCCCACATCATGGCTTATAAACATCCAGATTATAAATGTGACGACGGCGATGGAGATGACAGTGGGCACAAATATACCCGCCACCTTGTCGGCAATCTTTGCAATCGGGGCCTTCGTTGCGGCGGCATCTGAGACCATCTGTATTATCTGGGAGAGTGTGGTGTCCTCGCCCACCCTTGTAGCACGGCATTTGAGATAACCGGAGGTATTGGTGGTCGCGGCAGATACGCCGTCCCCCGCCTCCTTGTCCACGGGGATGGATTCACCGGTGAGGGCGGACTCATTGACCGCACTTGTCCCCTCCAGGATAACACCGTCAACGGGGATATTTTCACCGGGACGGACGACAAATACGTCCCCCATTTTGACCTGCTCAATGGGGACCTCTGTCTCTTTTCCGTTCTGCAGCAGCACGGCAGTCTTGGGGGCCAGCTTCATCAGCCCCTTCAGGGCATCGGTTGTCTTGCCCTTGGAGCGGGATTCCAGCATCTTGCCCACAGTAATGAGAGTCAGTATCATGGCCGCGGACTCAAAATAAAATTCATCTGCCAGGTGCATGGCCTCCTGAGTCTCGCCCAGATTCAGATGGTAGGACATGGCAAGCAGCGCGTAGACACTCCAGGCAAAAGACACGGCAGAGCCCATCCCCACCAGTGTGTCCATGTTGGGGGCCCTGTTCCACAGCGCCTTAAAGCCGGAAGTGAAGAACTTTTTGTTGATTATCATAACTATGCCGGCCAGAAGCATCTGCACAATCCCGTTGGAAATGGGGTTGTCCAGAAACGCGGGCACGGGCCAGCCCCACATATTGTGCCCCATGGAGAAGTACATCAGCACAATAAGGAAGCCGATGGAGGTCAGCAGACGGCGCTTCAGTTTCGGTGTCTCGTGGTCCTCCAGTGCCTCGGCAGCCTCAGCCATGGAGGGCTTTGCGGCCCCGGCACCCTTCTGAGTGCAGCCGTAGCCGGCATTTTCCACCGCCGCAATAATCTCCGACGGTGCGGCGCTGCCCTCCACACCCATGGAATTTGTCAGCAGACTGACAGAACAGCCCGTGACCCCCGGCAGGGCGCTTACCGCCTTTTCCACACGGGCACTGCAGGCGGCACAGCTCATGCCCGTGACATTATATTGTTCCATAGAATTGATACCTCCTAAAAAGAGAAAATGATCTAACGCATAAGCTTCTGCAAAATGCCGATCAGCTCCTCAACAGTCTCATCTTTTCCTTCCCTCACATCCTGACAAACACAGGTTCTGATATGATTTCCCAGAAGAGTCTTGCTGAAGCTGTTCAGTGCAGCGGTGACAGCAGACACCTGAACAAGAATATCTATACAGTAGGCGTTGCGCTCCACCATGCCCTTGACCCCCTGTACCTGACCGGCAATCCGGTTGAGGCGGGAAATAAGGTCTCTGTACTCTTTCTCGGGGCGCTCCTTGAATTCATGGCAATAGCAGCATTTATTTTCCAATGCTTTTCCCCCTCTCTACTGCATTATAATATACCCCATGGGGGTATATGTCAAGAAGAAAATTAGCCGATGCTAACTCCTGCGTCCGAATGACCGCGGTGCGGCGCCGGGGCAGTTCACGGCATCTAAAAAGCAGATATTTATTGCAGTTCCCGAAAGAAGTATTTGCAGATTTATACAGTGTATGATATACTATATTAGTAATTTGAATCACACAGGAGGTGAGCTTTGTGGAAAACGGTGACGGACGAGGTTGGCAGATGAAAAAATCAGCAGCTTTACATCCGGATGCCTCTGCAGGCTCGCCGGATTCGGTATGGCATTCATTTGTCATGCCTTTATAAGCGTTGATTTTTTCAGATGCCGCTTCGAAAGCGGCATCTTTTTTTGCCTGCTTCCCCGAACCGCCGTATTTAAGCGCGAAAGCGTATTAAAAAAGGAGGTTTGAAGATGAAGAAGAAAAAAAGAGCCCTTCTCACTGCAGAAGGTGCAGAAAACAGGGTCGCAGAGGGTGCAATGCCCGATTACGGCAGGGAGATAATCTCCGTTATACGGGGAAATCTCGCCCCGGGTCTCATGAAGGAGAGGCTTGAGGATTTTCACGAAAAGGATATTGCCGGAGTTCTCGGCTGTCTCAGTCTGCACGACAGGAAAAAGCTCTACAGGATTTTGGACACGGACACTCTCGCCGCTGTGCTGGAGTACGCGGAGGAGGACGAAGCCGGAAACTACCTTGACGAGATAGACCTGAGAAAGATACCCAAAATTGTGGGCACCATGGAGACAGACTCGGCAGTCGCAGTTCTCCGCAGGCTCAGCGCAGAGAAGCGGGCGCTCATAATGGAGCTTCTGGATGACAGCGACAGGAACAGCATTTCCGTCACTGCCTCCTTTACCGAGGATGAAATCGGCAGCATGATGACCTCAAACTTCATACGCATAGATGCCTCCATGAGCATCAAGGAGGCCATGAGCTCACTCATAGAGCAGGCAGCAAAAAATGACAATATTGCCATGCTCTTTGTGACAGATGAAAAGGGCGTATTCAACGGGGCCATAGATTTAAAGGACCTGATAACCGCAAGGCAGTCGGATGAGCTGGATGAGCTCATTATAAGCTCTTTCCCCTATGTCTACGGTCAGGAGGCCGTGGACGACTGTCTTGAAAAGCTCAAGGACTATTCGGAGAGCTCGGTGCCTGTTCTGGACAACAGCAACAGGATTCTGGGGGTCATAAGAGCCCAGAGCATCATTGAGGCGACAGATGAGGCCCTTGGTGAGGACTACGCGATGCTCGCAGGTCTGACAGCGGAGGAGGACCTGGAGGAGCCTCTGGGCCAGAGCCTTAAAAAGCGTCTGCCCTGGCTGCTGATACTGCTGGCCCTGGGCCTTGTAGTCTCCAGCGTCGTGGGTGCATTTGAGAAGGTGGTGTCCCAGCTCACAATCATAATGGCCTTTCAGTCGCTGGTGCTGGACATGGCCGGAAATACCGGCACTCAGTCCCTGGCCGTGACGGTGAGGGTTTTAAGCTCCGAGGGCATGAGCTTTAGGCAGAAGCTGAGCTTTGTGTTTAAAGAGATGCGTGTGGGGCTCTGCAGCGGCAGCATCATGGGCGGCATCTCCTTCGTTATGGTGGGGCTTTTCATATTTCTCATCAAGGGGGAAAGCCCTGTATTCTCTTTTGCAGTCTCCGGCTGCATCGGGCTTTCACTGCTGCTGGCCATGCTGTTCTCCAGCGCGGGCGGGACACTTATCCCAATGCTTTTCAAAAAAATCGGTGTGGACCCTGCGGTGGCCTCCGGGCCGCTGATAACCACGGTAAATGACCTTGTGGCTGTGACCTGCTACTACGGGCTCAGCTGGCTCTTCCTGCTTGAGGTCTTTAAGTTTGGGGCCTAGCCCAGCAGAACGGGATTTGATATGAATCATGTATTCGCCACGGCTTGAAATAAAACAGCAAACCACCGGTTCCTTATGAACAGGTGGTTTGCTTATACCCCGGAGGGTCAATACATATTCATTCACACGAGAGATACTTACGCTTTTGAATCACACTGCTAAAGCGGCTGCATCATTTCCAGTACAATTCCGTCCGGATCCTTAAAATAAAAGGCCCTGCTCTTCCCGAAACCGGCTGCGGTAAAATCAAAATTTTGGGGTGCGGACAGGCACTCCACATTCTGACTTATTAAGGAGCGGTATGTCTTATCTATATCGTCCGTATAGAAGCAGAGCTCCGACACCGATTCGGAGAAAAGGTCTGCCTGTCCTCTCTTCGTCTCAGTATCATGGAACTGAATCAGTTCTACCGGCGGCATGTCTGTTTTTTCGGAACCGTTCAGATATGCAACCCTCGCCCTGCAGTTTTTGCGCTGAAAGAGAATGTCAGTCTCCTCACCCTCCATGATTATCTCACCCAGGTATCTGAGCCCCAGAATATCTCTGTAGAAAGAGACGGATCGGTCCAGATCAGAGACCGTAAGACCCACATGATAAATCTGTCCAATCATTGAATTTTCTCCTTTTCATACCCGCGGCAGCTTAAATCGGGAAAAGAAGCAGTATTTTCCCTTCTGCATGCCGCATTATCTATCTACTCAAAGCAAAAATAACCTGCTGAAAAATCAGCAGGTTATCTGTAAAATCCGAATCAGAGCACAAGTGAGGGGGCGCTGTAAACTCTGGCCGCCATCTCAGAATTGAGCATATAGAGACTCTTGGCATCGTCACCGAAGAGCTGCATCTTCTTAATGAGGTCCTCTGCATTCTTCTCCTCTTCGCCCTGCTCTTTCACGAACCAGTCAAGAAACTGCATGGTGCGGAAATCGCGCACATTGTATGCGGCATCATATATATTGTGAATCAGGCTTGTCACATACTGCTCATGCTCCAGACCGTACTTAAGCACCTGCAGCTTGTCGTTCAGCTCCTTGTCAGGCTTTGCAATAGCCTCGAGCACAACCCTGCCGCCGTTATTCTGGAGATACTGCATGAAGAGCATGGCATGGTCCCGCTCCTCCTGAGCCTGAACCTTATACCAGTTTGCAAAGCCCTCAAGGCCCTCTTCCTCATAGTAGTTTGAGAAATCCAGATATAGATAGGCGGAATAGAATTCCTTGTTCACCTGATTGTTTATCAGGTCTGCAACTTTTTCATTTAACATTATTTAAAGCCTCACTTTCAGTTTTTATATTCTGGGTGTATCTTATCACCGTGGGCACCGCCGTGGCAACAGATTTTTATTAAATTTTACCTCATTCATAAAGAATTTACAAATAATATGCACTAAATTTTCCGAAATGACCGGCAGATTTCATGGATTGTACAGCTTTGCTTTGCCCTGTCATTATAGCACATATACAAGTGGGATGTGCTGACTGGTTTAACATTTTTTTCTCACACATTTGCCGCATTTAATGATATAATCATAAAAGCCTCAGATATATTTGACTGCTTATAAAAAACAGCTGAAGGCGTACGGGCCCGGCATATGCTGTTCCAGAGTCTCTGTGTTTTCTGCAGGAGGGATAATAATTGAAGGTTATTGTATGTCTGGATGACAATTACGGCATGCTTTTTAATCATCGCCGGCAAAGCCGGGATATAAATGTACGGCGTTATATTGCAGATATGTGCAAAGGCAAAGTGCTGTGGATGACTCCCTATTCCGCCAGATTGTTCGGCGGGGAGATGGACTACAACATTTCGGAGGACTGCCTTCTGGAGGCCGCGGCCGGTGAATACTGCTTTATTGAAAACAAATCTCTGCTGCCCTTTGAGGATTATATAGAAGAGATTACCATTTTCAAATGGAACAGAATCTATCCAGCCGACATGAAATTTGACATTCCTCTGGAGGAGCACGGCTGGAAATGTATATCCGCCGATGAGTTTGCCGGAAACTCCCACGAGAAAATATCTGTGGAGGTCTATTCCCGGGCCTGCACAGACTTCGGGTTTTCTGTCTCCGGATCTGAAGAGGAAAATCAGATAATTACATGACAGACTGACTTTTTATAAATTTATACAAACACAGATAAGAAGGGCCCCCTGCGGAAATATAAATTCCGCAGGGGGTCTGAAGCTTTAGTCAGCAGTCAGCCGGATGAGACAAAATAAGGGGGATTATTTGATCTCAAGTCTCCTGACGGCCGGAACATTCTCTGCCTTCTTGGGCATATTCAGCCTCAGCACGCCGTCATTATAGCTGGCCTCGATTTTATCCGCATCAATGCCGGTCACATCGAAGCTCCTGCTGTAGGCGCCGTAATAACGCTCCCGCTTTATGAAGCTGTTCTTCTTCTCGTCCTTCTCCTCTGTCTCCTCCTTATGCTCGGCGGAAATTGTGAGGCAGTCATCGCTGAGGTCGAGATTTATTTCTTCTTTTTTGAATCCCGGGAGCTCAGCCTCCATGACATAGGCTTCCCCGGTATCCCGTATATCCGTGCGGAATGCAGACATCAGATTGTCATCGCCGAAGAGTCTGTGCTCCATCTCGTCAAGTGCGCGGAAGGGGCTGAAAGAGGCAACTCTGTTCATGCGCTGGTCAAAAGGAATAATTTCAAACATAATATGTACCTCCGTTATTTTATATTTTGAATGAGCTTTCATATCTTTTGCTCTGTTCATTATATATACTAGCTTACAAATGTTAATTGGCCTATACATAACAATGAACAGACTGTTAATATAAGCGTGAACACGGTGCCGCCGGCATTTGGGCTCACAGGCAGCACTCAGAAGATATAAGATCGGGCTGATAAATGTTTCCGCAAAATTAACATTATGTGACTATGAATATTTCCGGAAATACGATAGCATGTAGGTACAATAAATCAAACGGAGGCAGGCATGAATATTGCAAAAATAATGACGCCGAAAGTATGCACCGTTTTCCTGCATGAGAAAAATACCGTGCGCCTGGGATATGAAACCATGAAGCAGCGCGGCTTTACCGCAATCCCGGTTATTGATGAAGAGGGGCACTATATCGGCTGTGTAACTGAGGGTGATTTTCTCCGGTATCTGGCAGAGGGACAGGGCAGAAGCCTGAAGGACAAGACCTCCATAGGGGATATAATAAGGAAAGATTTCTGCCGTCCGGTTCACATAGACGCCGACGAGGATGAGGTCACCAATGCAGTCCTCAACCAGAACTTTGTCCCGGTGGTTGATTCTCTGGACTCCCTCTGCGGCATAGTCACGAGAAAAAAATTTATAGAATTCCTTGCGGGCAGGCTGGACTGAAAATTGAATTTCAATGCGGCATCTGGCTGTCAGAATTCTATACTCTTTGAATTGTCCGGCGGTAAAAAGCGTATTATCTTTTAAACCCTACACATATAAAAACGGAGACTTTTGTAAAGTCTCCGTTTTTATTATTTACCCTCTGCCTCCGTGGAAGCCTCTTCCTCTGCGGCAGCGGCAGTTCTGACCGCAGCAGCGGTTATTCCCGTCGCACAGGCAGTAATCTCCGCCCCGTATCACCAGGGGCCTGCCGTCCACCAGCATCTCAGAGAGCTTTTTTCTGGCGCTTATGTAGATATGCTGCACTGTCGTGCGGGCAACCTGCATATATTCTGCGCACTCCTCCTGGGTCATACCCTCATGGTCTATGAGCCTTACAGTCTCATATTCATCCACATTGAGTACCACCGGCTCTGAGGATTCAGCTTTTCCGCCTACAGGGGTAAATTCATCCGTTGCCGGCATACCGCATACTCTGCGTCGTATTCTGGGTCTGGGCATCAGTCCTGCTCCTCAGCCATAAGGCGTTCTACTTCTTTGAGATCCTCTTCGAGCATTGCTTTCCTATCAGCGAGAGGCATCCTGCCGCCAAAGCCAACGCGGCGGCAAAACCCGGCACCCCGTCCCCAGCCGCAGCCGCAGCCGCGGCCGTAACCGGCGCCGTATCCAAAACCGGCGCCACCAGTGCAGCGGCCTCTGCCGCCGCCTGTCATGGGGCCCTGTCCCATAGGACCTGTTCCGTCAAACCTGGGCATAATCTTACCTCCTTTTTGAGTTGTTTATAACATATGTCATTTACTCTATCTGTACTATAACATAGTTTATGACATATGTCAACAACTATTTTTAATTTGTCGGCGTACTTTGAAGTTTGCGATTTCAGTGCTGTTTGCTGCAAAACAGAAAAAAGCCCGGAAAGGCAATTTTGCCATTCTGGGGCTTTTGAGCTTTATCTGTTAAGAAAATCGGAATTTATCCAACAATCCCTCTCAAAACCCTGTATTTGCAAGGTTTTTCGCCGTTTACAACTGCACATTTTATGGTTTTTCCCTTGCTTTTGCCCTTATGAGCCGAAACAAGGGAAAGTTTTTATTCTCCGCCGACTACTTTATCCAGCAATCTTGCGGAGCTGCGCTTCGCTTCCCTTGTAGCGTGAGCGTAGACATTCATGGTGGTACTGACGTCGCTGTGTCCCAGAAGCTCCTGCACGTCCTTGGGGGCTGCACCGTTTGCCAGCAGGTTACTGGTGAAGGTGTGTCGGAGCATATGGAAGTGGAAGTTCTCAAGCCCCTCCACCTGCTTGTTTGCTCTGCGGCACACCATCCCAACCGTGCTGGGGGCCTCATAAGTTCCATCAGGCCGCAGACACACGAAGGATATTTTTTCGTAGTCCTCCGGCACTTCTTCGGTTTGGGGAAGGCTGTACGCCTCGTAGTAAGTACGGTCTTTCTCGGTCACTTCTTTGTAGTAGTTCAGCTGGTAGAGCGGGCCATAGCGCAGGCGGTTTTTAAGCTGCTCAGACTTGGCTTCCTTCAGGATCGCCGCCAGCGTGTCACAGAAGTCCACTGTGCGGATTTTCTTCCGCTTGGTGGGTCCGATCTCCGTGGTGTGCCTTGCAGCATTGTAGCGCATACTGCGTCTGACCGTGAGATACTGTTCTTCCAGATTGATGTCCTGCCAGCTGAGGGCGCAGGCTTCACCGATCCGAAGGCCGGTGTAGTATGCAATCTGGATGGGAAGCAATGCCGGGTTCTCCTTGGCTTTCAGGAAGTCCTGGAGCTTGCAGAACACCTCATAGCTGAGGGTCGGTGCAGAGCCGGTATCCCCATCCTCGCCGGAGAACAGATCGTATTCTTCCTTGTTGCCACGCCAGACCACATACTGCATGGGGTTGAAGGACAGCAGCCTTTTCGGAAAGACCGCAAACCGGAACGCTCCGTTCAGGACTGCCGAGAAGGATCTCGTATAGCCCTTTCCGTGGGGCTTTGCCGTTGTGCCGTCAGGGTTGACGCCGCCGAAGGTCAGATAGTCCATATACGCCTGCAAATGATCTGCGGTGACGGTTTTCAGCTTGCGCTGTGCAATCGGATGCTTCTTGATGCGATTGACCGTCCCCTGGTAGTTCATCACGGTGTTGTTGCTCAGATTGCCGGGTTTCAGTTCTTCCTCCACCCACAGATCCAGCAGCATTCCCACCGTGGTGTTTTCAGATCTGGCTACGAATTTCTTTTCCTCGTAGTCCTCCATTGCCTTGCGCAGCAAACCCTCCGTTTCGGATTTGCTTTCCGTGCCCACAAACTCACGCTGTACCTGCTTGCCGCTTTCGTCTTCTACATAGAAGCGGTAATACCACTTTTTGCCTTTCTTTCTTACAGAACCTTTTGCCATAGATAAAATCTCCTTTCTTGTCCGTGGCAATCGGGCCTGTGACATATGATGTGTGCGAAGTTAAAATGTCACCGTGCCGGCTGTTTTACAGTCGGCATTTTTGTTGTCAAGGTGCCACGGAACCATTCTTTTCGGAGAGCTTTGCTTCAGCCTCCGCCACAATCCCGAACAGGTCGCTCATTGATACATTGGTGCGGCCTTCATCGTAGATATGTAAAATTCCATCCAGAAAACGCTTCATATCCTCAATCGGCATTTCCATTTCGCTCTGGTAGACCCGCTCCTTAATGGCACCGGATTCTATGGCGTATTTTCGGAGGGACTGCTTCAGTCCTTCGTCCTCTGCCACCCGGTCTACTTCTTCCATTGCATCGGCAAAGTGATGACAAAGAATGCAGTAAAGGTCGATCATCTTGCCGAGAAAGGTCGTTAGCAGCTGCTGATGCGGCTCGCCCTTTACGGAAGATGATAGGGTTTCCAGATATTTTTGAATGTGTTTGTCGATGTCCATCTGGCAAAGTGTCTTGCTGTCGTATTCTTTATCGTCAGAAAGACCTGTCAGCCATTCGGGGGTAGTCAGCAGGGCCTCTGCCAGACCATTGATAATCATGGTTCGTTTCGGATCTACGCCGTCAGCTTCATATCTCTGGATGGTGGATTTGTTCACACCGATCCGTTTGCCCAGATCAGGCATTGTGAGATTCAGTTCTGTGCGGCGTTCTTTCACTCGTTCACCAACTTGTTTTGCGGTGAATGTAAATTTGTTTTCCAAGGTATACACCTCCTGTTGAGTATGAGTATAGCATATACAAACCTATTATGCAACTGCTTTTATTATAAAATAGAAATAAATTTAATAAAGCGTTGCGTTATGAGTTGACAAGAGATAGCAATATAGGTATAATAAACTGTGCGTAGTTGCAAAATGAGTATTTTGAAAGGAGAACTGATATATGAACACTATCAAAATGGGTTTAACCATCGAGGAAGCCGCCGAATGCACGGGTATCGGCAGAAACACCATGCGGAAATTGGTGGAATGGGGCAAGCTGCCGGTTCTGAAGGTCGGGCGCAAGGCGATCATTCGCAGGGATACGTTGGAGCATTTCATGGCCGTGAACCAGGGACGAAACCTCCTGAGCCAGAGTGAAGTCCGCAAAGTCGAATAACCGTCTCTCAAGCCCTCGGCGTTTGAGAGCGAAATACACCCCTCGCACAAATCTTCGATTTGTACTCTGGGTATTTCGCCCTTGCAGGGGGCCAAAGGTCAACGCATCACTCCCGTTTCTGCCTTGACCTTTGCGAAAATTGCCGCCGCAATTTTCTGTGCTGCCCCATCTGCCCACGCCGCTGTGACAGCAGCAACCGTTTCACGGTTGCAAAACGAGGACGCCCCACCTGGGGAGAAAGGAAACCATGGCGAGACACAGCTTCATCCAAATGTCGAAGCTGCCAAATGTCAAAGGACGCATTTCCTATATCACCAGCCCCCAGCGGCAGGAGTACCTGTATGCCACCTGCCACACTACAGACCCTTCCTTCTGGGAGAACCTTGCAAGGGAAGGTCAGCAGGAATTCAAGCGAAGCGGAGCCAAGGGAACGTGCATCGAAGCACGGGAACTGGTGATCGCTCTGCCGGAAGTCTACACACAATTTGATCCCGATACAGTTCTGAAAGAGTTTACCGAAGCCTTTCACAGTCGGTATGGCGTTGAGTGCGTTTCCGCTCTGCACCACAACAAACGCAAGACCAACTACCACATTCACTTGATCTTCAGTGAGCGCACTCTGCTTCCGGACCCAGAAGTGAAGATCGCCACCAGAAGCGTATTCTTTGACGAAACCGGAAAGAGAGTCCGCACCAAGAAAGAGGTCACCGGTGAAGACGGAAAACTCCGGGCAGGCTGTACGGTATTCAAGAAGGGAGAGATTTACGAAAGCCATATGTTTTCCATCAAGGATGATCGCTATAAGAGCGAGCCGTTCTTGCAGGAAGCCAAGGAAATCTACACCGATCTGATCAACAGCCGCCTGTCAGATCCCGCCCAGCACCTCAAGGTGTTTGACCCCAACGGCGTCTATCTTCCTACCAAGAAAATCGGCAAAAACAATCCCAAGGAAGCCGAAATCAAAGCCGACAATGCGGCAAGGCAGGAGTGGAACCGCATGGCAGATGTGGCCCTGGTCACCGGCATCTCCGAGGAGAAGATCATCGAGATCAAAGAGACGGAGATCCTGGACACCGTGAAAACCTCCATTGAGAAATGGGGCTGGCTGCCCGATCTGTTCCGCAGCATTGTGGGCAAGGCGAAGGACTTCCTGCAATCGCTGATCCGTGAGCAGGCCATGCCGCCCAAGCCCACCCTGGATATTGATATGACCGAGTTCCGCACCATGCGGAATCTGATGATCCGGGTGCAGAACAAAGCCAAGGGAATCAAACACTTGCAGGACAAGGTACTGCCTGGGCTGAAACAGCAGCTGGCAGATACCAAAGGAGTATTCAAGGGAAAGGAACGAAAAGCACTTACGACTAAAATCGAAGAAACAGAACAATCACTCAAACAGCAGTTAGAGGAGTTCCCGGAGATTCTGAAAGCAGAAGGCTACCCCGATGTGCAGGCATTTATGAGGACCTTCCGCCAGATGGAAGCCGTTGTGGAGCAGTATCACCACGACCTGGCCCAGTGGGAACGCCAGACCGGCAAGACTGGTAGCCCTCCTGAAAAGGAAAGCGTCAGAGAAAAACTTCGGCAGCTTCAGCAGCAGGGCAAACAAAAACACGCTCGGAAAAAGTCCTTTGACCAAGAGCGGTAACTTAGACAAAAAACCGCCGTGTACGGTGCAACGCCATACACGACGGATTACATAGGATAATGTTTGAAAAATTATACTACCGGAAAGGTAAGGATCATCTCAAATCCTTCGCCCCGTTTTGAGTGGGCGTCCAGTTTCAGGTTCAGATCATCAGCCATCTTTTTGGCAAGGTACAGGCCCATACCGGTGGCTTTTTTCTGACTGTCCGTACTGTCCCCGGTAAAGCCCTTCTGGAAAATATAGGGCAGATCACAGGCCTTGATGCCGGTACCGTTGTCCCGGATGTGCAGAACGGTTTCCGTTTGCAGACATTGAACATAGATGCAAAGCTCCGGGTCTGCGCCTGCGTATTTGATGGAATTACTGATAATTTGTCCCAGAATAAACCGAAGTCCCCGGGAATCGGTGAAAACCTGCTCATCCAGAAGGGAATTTTGAATCCCGAATTTCTTTTCTTCCAAAAGCGGCAGGTAATCCTCCAAAACATCCTCCACCAGATCCCGGAGACTCAAATGCTGAAAGCGGTAATCCTTTGTACTGCTTTTCAGGCGGGCATAGTAGAGCATTTGGGTCACACATTCCTGCAGCTGACTGCGGACATAATGAAATCTTTCGAAAAGCTCCGGCGGCAGCTCGTCCTGACGGTTATCCAGAAGCATGGTCAGAAGGCTCAGAGGTGTTTTGGCCTCGTGTGCCCAGCCCTCTACATATTCTTCATAGTCATGAAGCTCGTCACTCATTTGCTGGAGGCTGGACTGCTGATCGTACAGAAGGGAAATCAGCTGCCCCAGTATCTGCCGCTCCTGCGTACTCACAGAATCCAGAAGCTGCTGCGCCCGGATCTCATCCGGCAGAGACAGAAAAGAAAGAAAGGCTTTCTCCTTTTTTCGTTCCTGAACCGATGCAAAAAGCAGTGCTGCTGCAAACAGAAGAATGCTGAACAGCAGGATGATTCCCAGAAGCGTCCCAAACGCTTGTGCATCGGAAAGCCAAAGGAGCATCGCTGCAAACGCATCCACCATCAGAAGGAGCAGTAGCCAGGGAAGGTTTCTCATGAATGTGGAGCGGAGGTTTTTCATCCCTGTCCACCCCCTTCCAGGCGATAACCCTGGCCACGGATGGTTTCCACCTTTTGTATGGTGCCAAGGCTGACCATTGTTTTTTTCAAACGGGTCATATTGACCTGCAAGGCATTCTCATCAATAAATTCCTCTGTTCCCCAGAGTGCCACAGCCAGTTCACGGGCAGTCACGATCCGGTCCCCGGCGCAGAGCAGCACCTCCAGCAGCTTGCCCTGATTTTTGGGCAGAACAGCCGAGGTGTTATGGATGAAAATCGTATAGGTGGTGCGGTCCAGCAGAAAATCTGCCCCCTCCAATAGATTGGTCCTGCCCTCAAATCGCTTCAGGATGTTGGAGATCCGGGCCAGCAGCCGCTCCCGGCGGCAGGGCTTTGTGAGAAATTCATCTGCTCCCAGTTCCAGCGCATGGAGTTCGTCCTGCATTTGATCCCGGGAGGTCAGCACCAGTACGGGAATGGCCGTTTTCTGTTTCAGAACCCGGCAAATCTGAAAGCCGCTGATCCCCGGCAGATTGAGATCCAGAACAACCAGATCAGGAGAGAGGGTCATGAGCGTTTCTGCTGCATTCTCGAAGCTGTCCAACGCAACAGGGCAATAGCCTGCTTTCTCAAGCATTCTGCACAGTTCTTCCCGCATATAGAGTTCGTCTTCTACTACTGCAATTTTCTTTGTCATGGCCCTCTCCTTTCTTTATTCTTCTCTCTGGGGCTGCATCAGCGTCAACAGATACCGGTCGCTGGAACGCTTCACAACAGTAATATAGATATATTCTACCACAAGAAGCAGCAATATCATAGCGGCAGAAACCAGCAGGATGGCATTTTGCGATCCACCGATCCGACCCGCCAGTGCTCCACCCACAATGGCCTTGACACCCAGCAGACTGCTGAGAGCTGCCACTACAACCGGCAGACCCATAAACCACTGCACCTGCTTCCGTCCGGACTTGCGAAGAACGGAATAATCTGCACCCAGTCGCACCAAAGTCTGATATCTGCGTCTGGATTTGCGCTGGCTCATCAGGAACTGGACACCCAGGATGGTATTGGCGACGACCATAAAAATAATAGCCAGATAAATGGTGATATAGCTTCCTGCTACCACATAAAACAGGCTTCGACCCATATTTTGCAGATAGCTTTCATAACTGATTCCTTTGCTGCTTAAATTGGCGGTATCAAGTCGCTCATTGACCTGGGAAACAGCCTGCATCAGGCCGATCTGATCGATTCTATTTTGTGACAGAACGCCATTGATGTAGACACTATATTGATCCTGTGTATAATATTGAAACTGCTCATCGGGAAGGATCAGAGCAAAGGACAAAGTAATAGAACGATCCGTCACAAGATTTGTGGTCTGCAGATCACCGATCAGGAAAATCTGCGCACCATCCAATTTGGCTTCCGGACGTGTTGAAAGGATCTGATTCAGAATATTCGTTTGTTCTGCATCGGTAAAATCAGCTGAAATATAAACGCCCGCCTCATTCTGAGCAAGATCTAAGGCCGGCTTTCCGGCAAGTTCCAACAATGTATTGTAATCAGATTGACTGAGTAGATACGGCTTGTCGGTATAGCTCAAATTATTGAGGAGGATATCCTGAGCGTAGGAATTTGGAAGAGCGGCAATTGCATCCATAACAGAATCCATTTGAAAGACATTCTCGTATGCCTCTGTCGTGCGGATTTGACCGATACGCATAGGAAATAAAGCGGAAAACTGCTCTTCCAGCTCTTGCCCTGCCAATATCGTTTGGATCGTGGGAAGCATTTTCTCAGATGGAATATCATCATAACTATCAAAGGTATAATCCAGAACATGGTCATCACTTTGGGCGTTGGTGCCTGCAATTCCCACACCGGCACCAAAACAGCACAGGGCCGCCAGGATCAACAGAGAACTGACAGCCATAGTCGTGGATTGATGGATCACATTTTCCTCCAGCTGTCTGAAGTTAAATACACCGAGCCTGCCGCCTCTTATTTTAGAGAAAATCTGAACCAGTATCCTCATTCCGTAGAACAGCAGAAGCGTTCCGAAGAAGCCCGAAAGTTCTGTCACAAACATCATCCCCGGAATCTGCCATGCGGTTCCACGAATAGCCATTGTATACGCTGCTGCCAATAAGACAAGGCCGCCCAGCAGCGCAAGGATATAGACAAAGTGCGGCTTCTGCTTCTTAGTGTTCTCTGATTCGTCTCCTAACAGACTTCCAATCTCCTGAAGGCATATTTTCGTACTGAGAATGGAAAACGCTGCAAGTTTGATCATCAGGAATCCGGCAATCGTAAAAATAAGTGCTGATCCAGACAGAGAAAACCGATGACCGATGATCCCCATACCGACAGTCTTTGCCGTCACAAGACTGATAATTTCAGACAGCAGCACCGCAACAGGAAGACCAATCAGCAATGCCAGAAAACTGCTCATCATATCTTCTGCCAGCAGCATGGAAAAAAGTTTTGGTTTTTCCATACCCATCATCAGGTAGACGCCAAATTCGTGTCTGCGGCGCTGGAGCTGATATTTGCAGGCAAAGTAGATCAGAAAGAACAGGATTCCCAGGGTCAGCACATAGAACACAGGAACCAGTAGCAGCAGCTTATTGACTGCATCACTTTCCATTTTCTGAAGAAAAAGTATGACATCCTGTTTGGAAAGCGATAAAATCAGATAAAATGCCACGATTGAAATCACAAGGGAGCTGAAAAACAGTCCGTTTTCCTTGCGACTGCGTTTGCTGTTGCGAAGGATCAGATCAGAGAACATTGCAGCTTCCTCCTCCCAGTTGGGCCATTACCTGCAAAATACGCTGGTAGAAATCCTGCTGAGATTCCTCTCCCCGGCGCAGCTCATGGAAAATAACGCCGTCCTGAATGAACAGGATCCGTTTGCAGAAGCTGGCTGCATTGCTGTCGTGGGTGACCATCAAAATGGTAGCTTGCTCCTCCTGATTCAGACCGGAGAGCTTTTCCATGAGATTTTTTGCGTTTCTGGAGTCCAGAGCGCCGGTAGGCTCGTCTGCCAGAATGAGCTTAGGGTGCAGGATCAGGGCTCGGGCTGTGGCCACACGCTGGCGCTGACCACCGGACATCTGCGTAGGGAATTTATCCAGCACATCGGTAATTTCCAGATAATCTGCAAGCTGCGCAAGACGCTGGCTACTCTCCTTGGAAGACATACCATGCAGGGTGGTGGGGAGCTGAATGTTTTCACGGGCGGTCAGATTGTCGAGAAGCTCAAAATTCTGAAACAGGTAGCCAACCGTTTTCCCTCTGTACGCTGCCAGCTCCTTGCCGCCCATCTTTGCAAGGCTCTTTCCTTCGATGGAAATGCTTCCGCCGCTGGGCTGGATCACCGTTGCAATGCAGTTGAGCAGGGTGGATTTACCTGAGCCACTGCTGCCCATGATCCCCAGAAACTCACCGGGCATCACCTGAAATGTAATCCCGTTCAGTGCTTTGGTCTGGCTCTGGGTGTTGCCATAAGCCTTGGTCAGGTTTTCAATATTCAAAATAGGTTCCATTGGAGTCCCTCCTTTATGTTGTACCTCAAGGATAACACATCATCTCCCGTAATCATACTTACAGTTGTTGTAAGGTTTCTCCCCACACAGAAAGCGGCTGGGATCAATGACCCCAGCCGCTTTGCCTTTATAAACGATATTTATGCGTAAATGATTTCTGCGTTCACGATCTCCCTGGCACACGCCTGGATGTTATTCATTCTGCCGACCCACTCCATAGCATTTTCGGCCTTGAGCTGTTCGGTGATCCCCTGGGCCTGCTTCATCTGCTTCACCAGGACTTCCATTCGTTCCTCGGCCTGCTGGTCAATTTCGGCAAGATAGCTATTCAGCCTGCCGCTGGTCAGCAGCTGCGTGTAGACGATCTTTCGGTGCTCCTGCAAGTAGCGGTTGTGCCGCTGCCCCCAGAGCCCAATCGGCTTGTTTTCACTCTCCGGCAGGGTCAGGCAGGGGAAATAATAGTCTCCCTTCAGCTCGTACCACAGGCCGTTGCTTTCATCGTACTTGTACTTGTCCATTCTAAAATCCTCCAGTATAATATATTCACACATATGCCACAGGCTGCCGATTGCCACACTCTGTTATAACTTTTTATGGGATTTTCTTTCCCTTGCATTTGCCCTTATGAGCCTTCAAGGGAAGCATAAACAGGGGTGAAACCGTATAAAGGGAAAAGGTGAGCTGTTTGCGAAAAACCCTTTGTTATCAACGGTTTTGGAGGATTTTATTAAAGCCCTGCGGCATCTAATAAGCGTAGATAAAATCGAGTATTTCAAATCAAAATTAGTCGAACAGTTTAATTTATTCGATACTGGGCAGTTCACTCATATCGGCTTTTACCGCATCACTGTCACCAGTATCCCAAAGTGCGCCAATGTCTGCTGAAGTAAACCATTCGGTATCATCATTAGGAAGTATGAGAGTTCCTGATTTTACCGCTTCCGAACCATAAATAATAGTGTAATTTGTGCCGTCGCACAAATTGAATCGGAAACTTGTAACAGTGCCTCCGGCGTATTTATCTACCTTTTTATCTCTCAAAGTAATTCCAGACAAAACATCGATGATTCCTTCTATATCGTCAGAGTCGGTGAGTGTTTTCTTTTCAGCATCAGCTGGTACATTATACTGGTAAATCACAATGGTTTCTACATCAGAAGTTTCGAACGGAAATTTAATATTCATGGTTTTACCGCAGCCAGCAAAGGCAAATACCACAACAAAAACTAAAACCAATGACATAATCTTTTTCATTTAAATACCTCGCTTTCTAAAATTCATATGTTCGATTTATTTTGATATATCCAGCACTCTGCTCTAACTACATTTTAACAAAAATGGGCAATCCCGTCAGGTGAACTGCACCCCTTATGTTAGACAGTATGATATACTTCTAATATAGGGGGTGCTTTGTTATGCCCAAAGGAAAGCCAAATAAAAGATATACTCCAGAATTT
>JBMNPZ010000014.1:0-45302 GCA_050943875.1 Candidatus Limivicinus sp.
GCATACTCTCATCCACAACATATGTCGCCGTATTCTCAGCTTCGGGGCTGAGAATAAGCTGAGTGTCCGATATGGTATATCCGGGAGTAGTTGCAGAAAACAGGGCCATATACTCACGCCCAACGGGGCGTTTTTCCGTTCCATCGGTGACAGTGTAGGTCTTTTTATAAAGTCCATCAGGCTGCGGACCTGACAGTGTTATATTGCTTTCCGCATCAGCCGGGAGCCAGCTGCTGCCGTCATCGCTGTAATAGATTTGAGGTTTGGGGTCCCCGCCCGCAAGTTCTTCATAGCCGCCGTTGTTCCATATCACAGTGAATGAAAGCTTAAACTCAGGAGCGGCCAAAAGTTTAAGAGATCTGACTTTAGGGGAAGCCGATGGCTCTGCCGAAGGTTTAAGCGATGCCTCAGGCGAAGCGGCCGGCGTTGCCGTGGGCGTGGGCGTCGGCGTCGGTGTCGGTGTCGGCGTAGGCGTCGGCTTGGACGTCGGTGCCGCCGTAGCCGTAGGCGTCGGCTCCGCCGTGGGTGCCGCCGTAGCCGTAGGCGTCGGCTCCGCCGTGGGTGCCGCCGTAGCCGTAGGCGTCGGCTCCGCCGTGGGTGCCGCCGTAGCCGTAGGCGTCGGCTCTGCCGTGGGTGCAGGCGTCGGTTCGGGAGTCGGTACCGCTGTGGGTACAGGCAAACTCTCCTCCTGCACGTTCTCCTCTGCCCAGGCGTTCACTGCCATAAAGGGCAGCTCTCCCATGCAGGAAAATATCATAAGTACCGCCAAAAGCATGGCGGCTGTTCTCTTAAGTCTGCTCATATTAAACCTCCTCGATTTATCGAAAGATTCCGAAGACTGTCTCTATTCTGTAACTGTCAGCTATAATGCAGCTGATATGAATATCTCATTTATCCTTCTGTAAAAAAATGTGTACACTTTGTTACGGTAATTGTAACATATTACATTTTAAAATGGAATACTTTTTTTATATTTTTTTAATAATTTTATTTAATATTTATATAAAAAAACCGCAGTCAGATACATTTTCTGACTGCGGCTATGTATAATGTCCTGTTTTAGATAATATTTATTGCATTTTTATTTAACCTCACGTGGTAAACATGTATATATAATCATATTTTACTGCTAAATATTTTTGCATTGGTGTCAGTATGCTGTCTTGGCCCGCTCCATATCCAGCATGGAGGACAGGGAACAGCCGGGAATTATGCTGTTCTCGTCGGCGTATAGGGTGTTGGAGATGTATTTAAAGCCGCCCGCGTCATCCTCCATAACGGTCACATCGTGGGAAAAGGCCTTATCCGTGCCGTACCACTTGTTTACGGCGTCCACCCGCATGGTGAGGGAGCCGTCGGAGTTATACCAGTAGTCCACCACCTCAGGCTCCGGAATTCTCGGCGTAACATTGTATATGCCGTCCTGATAGCCGAAGAAGAAATAGCCCCCCAGTCTGTAGCTGTAATCTGATATGCTTTTCAGTACGGAGGTATCAATGTTGAAGTAGCTGGTGACGGTGTTTTCAAAGGTCTCCGTGGGGATTATAAAGAGTCTTGTCCCCTCCACCGTGCTGAAATACTCCGCGGCATTGCCGGAGCTGAGGGGATCGGTGCCAACGTACATTCCGAACAGCTGCGAATAGAGACTGTTGAAATCAATTGGGCCCATGTTTCCGGAATCCCAGGTCGTTGTAAAGAGATTGTTCTCAAAATAACCCACAGGCTTTATATAGCGCTCACACAGGCTGCGCTTTGTGCTGTCATAGGGCAGAACACGGACAAAGACATAGGAATTGGTGTTGGAGCGCTGGTTGTCGTCAAAGCTCTCCGTGTCCCGGTTGTAGATGAGCCAGCCTTTTTCGGTGAACTGCACATCCCCGATGACATAGCGCCCCTCGGATATAACTTTGGGCTTGCAGTCCCTGTCCCAGGCGGCGGACATGGCGATTAGATACCACATGCCGTTTTCCCGGCCTATGTGATATACGCTTATCTGGCCGTCCTCATAGACGGTGAAATAGGACACACCCGTGTCATGCCCCGTGGCTATGGTGCTTCCGAACTCAACAATGGGGTCCGGGTACTGCATATCAAGCTCGCCGAGATAGTCCACCGCGGGGTAGCCCATCTGGGCAATCCTCTCCACCATGGCATATACAACATCCTTGCTCAGCACTACGTTCAGGCACTCACCCTTGTCCGCCTGCTCGTATATGTCCCGGCAGCCCTCGGCCGCCTCCATGAGCTCATTCTTCACGGCAGACTTCTGGTCTTTGCCTGTCTCGTCTATGCTGTTGTAATTCTGGGAGATCTTCGGGGTTGAGGAGGGCGCCGGAGTGGAAATAATCTCCGGAACAGGCTCCTCCGCCGGAATCTCCGCCCTGTCCTTGTCCTTTTTCCCGCAGGATGCCAGCATGAGGACTGCAAATATCAAAGTTAAAATAATAAAAATTCTTTTTTTCATGACAGGCCCCTTTCAAACAGGCTCAGGGCAATTATAATATATTTGAAAATTTTAAGCAAGAGAGAGGCGGCGCTGTATTTTTATGCAGCGGGCCGAAAGTATTGGCAAGGGCGGAAACTTGTGATAAGATGTCCGGGATAAAATTATAAGGCGGTCTTATTATGGGCGATTTTTTTGAACTTTACGACGCACTGATCGACAATATAGATGACGGCGGGGAGCGTATCTCCTCCGCCTACTGCGGCAGCCGCTGGTCGGCGGCAGAATATCCCGGGCATCTGGGCATGGCCATGTTCACCCCCGGGGAGAGCATGCCGGCGGAATATCCCGAGGGTCCGGAGGGACTGACGGTCAGGGCGGCGGCGGAGACTGTCAAGAGCTGGAATTTCAGGGAGGCCGGAATGGGGCTTGCGGCCTGCAACGCCTATTTCAACAGCTCCGAGCGGATGGAAAAGCTGAACGCGTATGAGCCCTATGAAAACTATTCCACCGCAGGCCTTGATATGGAGGGCAGGACAGTCGGACTTATCGGACACCTGCATCTGCCGGAAAGGGATGTGCGGAAGGTGAAAGAGATCCATATAATTGAGAGGGACCCCCAGCTGGGGGATTATCCCGACTCCGCCTGTGACTGGATTCTCCCCCGCTGCGACCTTGTGCTGATTACCGGCAGCACCATCGTGAACAAGACACTCCCGCACCTGCTGGAGCTCTGCAGAAATGCCTGCACCATACTCACGGGGCCCTCGGTGCCCATGTGTCCGGCTCTGCTGGATTTCGGAATCGACAGGCTGGCCGGGCTTATAGTCGATGACTTTGACTCCATGCGCAGCCACATAAAGGCCGGAAAAAGAGGCAACCCCTACTTCATGGGGCAGTCCTTTCTCCTTAAAAAATAAAATCACGGCGCTCTCCTCCGCTGCAGAGGGGAGCGCCGTTTTATTATTTATTTATGCACTAATCATCGTATAGAAGAAGTATATCCTCGGGGCGGATTCCAAGTCTCCGGCAGTCCGCCGTATTCTTTTTCTCCTTGGGAACTATCCACCAGACGGGCCGGGCATCGGGCTTCTGGCCGGGATAGCGGAACTTTACGGTCCTGTTAAAGGAGGACTCAATCTCCTCCAGGGGCTCGATCTCATAAGAGTTTGCCGGTACATCAGGGCTGAAATGATGGGCCCTCACCCCCACGGCGCAGAGCCTGTCCCCCACCGGTCTGCCGGTCTCCAGCGTGAGGCCCCAGTCCTCCACTTCGGCTTTGGTGCTTCCCCGCTTTACCGCGGGGCAGATATTCTTGCAGCCGGTGAGAATGGCCGCGGGTACGGTGCGGGGATCTGCAAAGACCTCCTCCGTAACGCCGATGCGGGAGATCCGCCCTCTGTCCATAACCGCAGTCCTGGGGCACATCCCGTAGGCCTCCTCCCGGTTATGGGTCACGAGGATCATTTCCTTGTCGTACTCTCTTATTATCTTTTTCACCTCGGCCAGCATCTGATCCCTCAGAAAGCTGTCCAGGGCGCTGAAGGGTTCATCCAGCAGAAGGATTTCCGGATTGCCGATAAGAATCCTCGCCAGGGCCACACGCTGCTGCTGTCCGCCGGAGAGCTGGTGGGGCCTGTGCTTCTCAAGGCCCTCTATCTGCATGCTCTCTATTATCTGATGCACCTTTTCCTTTTTCAGGGCCCTGTTCTTCTCGTAGTGTATTCCGCAGGCTATGTTCTGCTCCACGGTCATGTTGGGGAAAAGTGCATAATTCTGGAAAAGATAGCCCACTTTCCTCTGCTGAGGCGGTATGTCAATCTTTTTCTCACTGTCAAAGAGGACCCTGCCGTTCAGGACAATTCTGCCCCGGTCCGGCCGCATTATTCCGGCAATGCATTTCAGTGTCAGACTCTTGCCGCAGCCGGAGGCACCCAGAAGGGCCGTCCAGTCCCTATCTGTGGAAAACGCCGTGCGCAGACGGAAGTCAGCAAAATCTTTTTCAATATTCAGCTCAAGACCCACGCTTTACCGCCCCCTGCCTGTCTTTATTCTCAAGGAAATTCACGCACATAAGCACTGCCGTGCTGATTGCCAGGTTCACAAGCACCCACTTGAAGGCCCCCGCCTCATCATTTGTGCGCCAGAGCTGGTACACGGTGGTGGAGATTGTGGCAGTTCTGCCGGGGGTGTATCCGATGAGCATGGTGGTGGCGCCGTACTCCCCCAGAGCCCTCGCAAAGGCCAGGACAGTGCCCGCAATTATCCCCTGCTTGCAGGCCGGAAGGCGGATGCGCCAGAATATATATGTGTTGGATAGGCCCAGGGTCTTCCCGCTGGATGCAAGATTTTCGTCAAAGCTCTCAAAAGCGCCCCTCACCGTACGGTACATCAGGGGGAATGCCACCACCGCCGCGGCCAGTATGCCGCCGTACCAGGTCATTGCAAACTTAATTCCGAACTGAGCCAGAAATCGGCCGAATGCCCGCTTGGGGCCGAAGATAACCAGCAGAAAATAGCCGCACACCGTGGGCGGCAGCACCATGGGCAGGGTGAGTATCACATCCAGAATGCCCTTGACGACTCTGGGCAGCTTTGCGATATAGTATGCGAAAAAGAGCCCCAGGAAAAACACCGCGAAACAGGCAATGAATGAGATTCTCAGGCTGTTAAGCAAAGGAAACCAGTCCATAATTCCTCCCTTTAACAATTACACAGGGAGTAAAGACCCCCTGTGTAATTTCAGTGTAAACGCTGTCAGATAAGCAGCTCAGGCGGCTGCGGCAAAGCCGACAGCCTCAAATACCTTCATGGCCTCGTCAGTCTTGAGATAGTCAAGAAAAGCCTGAGCCTCCTCCGGATGGGCGGCATTTTTCAGAACTGCCGCGGGATATACGACCTGTCCGCACATATCCTTGCTGGCATAGTCGACGATCTCAAGACCTGCGCTGGTGGCATCGGTGCAGTAGATAACACCGCAGTCAACCGTGCCCTCCTTGATCTGAGTGACAACTTCCTTCACATTGCTGGCATAGGTTATGGTGCCCGCATCCGCAAGGGCCTGCTCATCGAGTTCATAGAACTTGAGAATCTTCTGGGTGTACTGGCCCACGGGGACATCGCTGTTGCCCATGGCGAAGAAAATGTCGCCGTTTTTCAGGCTCTCTGCAAGTCCGTCAAAGCTCTCAACAGCTTTGGGGTTGCCGTCGGGGACAGCAAGAGTGACCTTGTTCTCAAGAAGGTTGGTTCTGGAGCCCTCAAGGACAAAATCAAGGCCGTCCTTGTTTATCTCGGGGTCTGCATTGATGTCGATGGCGTTCATCTGCTTCTGGCCGGCGCTGATAAAGAGATCACAGTCCGCGCCCTCCTCGATCTGGGTCTTGAGAGTGCCGGAGGAGTCAAAGTTATAGGTGAGAGTCACATTGGGAGCAACAGCCTTGTACATCTCCTTTATCTCATCCAGAGTTTCGGTCATGCTTGCCGCGGCAAAAACTATGAGTTCAACCTCCTCAGCCGGGGTCTCCTCTGCGGGGGCTTCTTCTGCCGGCTTTGTCTCCTCTGCAGGAGCGCTGCCGCAGGCTGCCGCGGACAGGGCCAGCGCCAGCACAAGTATCAGGGACATCAGTTTTTTCATTCTTATTTTCCTTTCTCAGCTTGAAAGTTTCAGACACGGTCTCCTGCCGTGTCTTTTCATCTTTGGCTTTATGTCAGGGAATCTGTGTGTACTTACAGTGAAATGACATGTCCGCCGCTGCCGACTATTATATCAAAAATATACGCTTTTTCAATATAAATAGATAAACTGCGTTTTTTATGTTAAAAATGTTGATATTCAGCTGCATTTTTTGGTACATTTTTACGAATTTTTATGCCGCTTTAAAAACAGCTCTGAAGTACAGGGAAAAGGCTGTACAGGAGCAATTTCCAGAATTTCAAAAGCCGACAGGACTGAAATCTGTGAAACGGGGCGCAGAAAGCTAAAATTTTACCTTAAAAAGAAAAAATAACAGTGGAAATCTCCGGCGTTATCTAGTAATATGTAGGCAGAGAGGCAGGAGCCGCGAATTTACGGCTTTTGCATTACGGAATTTTATATCCAGATATGAAAGGAGTTAATAATGGGATTATTCGGTAAAATGTTTACAAAGAAGATCTGCGACATCTGCGGCGCCGAAATCGGCCTGCTGGGCAATAAGAAGCTGGAAGACGGCAATATGTGCAAGGACTGCGCAAAGAAGCTCTCCCCCTGGTTTGACGGCAGACGCCACTCCACCATAGAGCAGATCAAGGCGCAGCTGGCCTACAGAGAGGCAAACAAGCTTGAGATTGAGAAATTCCGCCCCACAATGGAGCTGGGCGAAGACTACAAGGTATATATAGACAGGAATGCCGGAACCTTCGTCGTCAACAACAACGACCATTATGTGGAGGACAATGCGGATGTATTTAAGCTCTCCCAGATTACGAGCTGCATCCCCAGCATATCCGACCGCTGTGTGGAGGATACCACAAGGGACAAGGACGGGAATACCGTCAGCTACAATCCCCCCCGCTATACATACTATTACGATTTCTATGTCAAGATAAAGCTCGACCATCCCTTCATTGACGACGTTGAATTCAAGGTAAACAACTTCACTGTCGATGTAAAATGCAGCCACGGCAGGTCCTTCTTCAGCGACAACAACCCGACCAATGACTACGAGTACAGAAAATACAACGACATGACAAACGAGATCGTCAGCGCCCTGACTCAGGCAATCAGATACAATGAGAACAACGCTGCCCAGGCACCCGCAGCAGCGCCTCAGCAGCCGGCCAGGCCGGAGCCCAGGGAGGTCACCTGCCCCTACTGCGATTCAAGAGTAGTCCTGACCCCTGAAGGACGCTGCCCAAACTGTGACGCAAAGATCGAATAAAAATAATTACTTAAAGCATCAGCAAATAAATATAAAAAGCGCTTCTTTAGAAGGAGCGCTTTTTTGTCGGGCTGTGTAGTTAACATAATTAAGTTATCATAATTTTGTTTACTGAATTATATTAACATAAAATATAATTACTATACATAATACTGTTTACATAAGATAAATTACATAAGATTATTAACATAACTTATTTTCCCGGTATCATTTCAGTGGTTCAAAAGCCAGCTGCGGAGCTCCTCCACCGTGTCCACGATATAATCAGCCCCAACCGCTTCCAGTTCACCCGGGGCCCCGTAGCCATATCTCACACCGAGGGAACTGACATCTGCCTCTTTGGCTCCCCGGATATCATACTTCGTATCGCCCACAAGTATGGTCTCCTCCCGCTTTGCACCCATGGCCTCCATGGCAAGGCGGATCTTCTGCTGCTTTGTCTCTCCTGCCCCGTCTTTCAGCGTGCCGAATACCGCGTCGAATTTATCAATTATCCCAGACTGCTTCAACAGCTCCTCCGCCGCATACTGGGGCTTGAGTGTCGTTATGCCCAGCTTTCTGCCATCGTTTTTCAGAGCCGTCAGGAGCCCGTCAATTCCGGGGAATATTCTGCTCTCGTAGAGTCCTATGGGGACATAGCGCTCCCGGAACCAGGCAATTACCTCCCTCGCCTCGTCCTCCGAAAAATTATAGACCTCCATCAGCTTTTCCAGCAGCGGAGGCCCCGCAAAGCAGCGGAGAGACTCAAGGGAGACCTCCATGGATTTTCTCTTCAGCGCCAGCTGCAGGGATTTGGTTATGCCCTCCAGAGTGTCAAACACCGTTCCGTCAAAATCAAAAAGAATATACCTGTACATAAATACCCCTCAAAACTTATATAATCTAACTCAGCAGAATAATAAATGATGTATAAAGAGTTGTCAAGCGGGCAAAAGGGGGCATATAATACACATATAATATATATGGAGACAACAACTGTGAGGAGGCTAAAATGAGCATTTCATATTTTCTCGGTTCCAACTCCAAAGACGGATTTTTCTCGCTCTATGATAATTTCTGCAGGGGCAGCGGGGACTATCTCAGCATAATAAAGGGCGGGCCCGGCACGGGAAAATCCAGCTTTATGAAAAATATAGCGGCAGAGGCGGAAAAAAGAGGCCTGGAGGCTGAATATGTTCTCTGCTCCGGAGAACCCGGCTCTCTGGACGGATTCTATATACCCGCTTTGCACCGGGGCTGGCTGGACGGGACGGCCCCCCACAGCATGGACGTGCGGCGCTTCGGCATTGACAGTGATTATGTAAACTTAGGTCAGTTTTGTGACACTCCCCTGCCTTCGGAATCTGTTGATTATGTAAACCATGTATATGACAGCTACGGAGAGGAATACTCAAAGGCCTACGCCTGTCTCTCCGCAGCGGGTAAGGCAGAAAAAAACTGCAGTCAGCCGGAACTGGACAGCACAAATCATGAGAAGCTGAGAAAGCGGATCTCCGGAATTATCGCCAGAAGCTCAAAGGGGAAAACGCTGAAGGGCGGGAGAAGAGATGTTTTTCTCCGCGCGCTCTGCAGCAGGGGCGATATACGGCTGGATGCCGAAGTTAATAAATTATGTAAACTTATATATCAGTTTGATTCGGCTCTGGGGCTTGCAGAGCAGGCTCTGGGCATTGTCCGGGAGGAGGCCCAAAAGTGCGGCGCCCGGCTCATCGTCTGTCATCAGCCTCTGATTCCGGAAAAATATGAGGCTGTCATCCTGCCGGAGCTGGGCATTGGCTTTACCGACGGGACATTTGCCGCAGATAATTCCCGCAATATACGCGTCGATGCCCTCATCCCCAGGGAGACAGTGCAGCGCTGCACTCCGGAATTCAGGGACAGAGCAGAAAATGTAAAGAAGCTGGAGGAAAGTGCAATACTGCACCTGAAAAAGGCCAATGAGATTCACGATGTGATTGAGAAGCTGTATCTGGAGAGGATGGACTTTGAAGCTCTCAATGAATTTTCCCGAAAATATATTGAAAAAATCTTTAAATAAGACCTGAATACGCCAAAAAATACCTGATGCTTAAAGCATCAGGTATTTTTTATGAAAATCATTTATAAGTTTATCAGCAGCAGTAAAAATATCCGCAGGGAGAGCCGCAGCACATATTGAGCGCACAGAGCGACATGCACAGCTTGTCAATTCCAAAGCCGTGGGAATACTGGGTCGTGTAGCTGTCGTAGAAATCCCCGCCCCTCTGGAGCTGCTGGAGAAGTCTGCGGTATTCCTCGTTTCCGGGGTCCAGCTCCACCGCCTTCTTTGCCATCTCAAGGGCTGCAATCTTGTTGCCCATATACATATTGGCACCGGCCGAGAGGTAATACCACTTTCCGTCCCGCTCAGATGCTGGGACGCCGGAGAGGGCATTGAGCGCCTCCCTGTACATGCCGTTTCTGATATAGTTCTTTGCGGCGGTGTACTCGCTTCTCTCTGTCTGTGCAGAGCCCGCATTATTCCAGCCAGACCAGCTGGACCAGCCGGACCAGCCGCCCCAGTCCCGGAAGGGATCACCCGCTCCGGGGCCGCCCTGTCCGCCGTAGGACTGATACGCAGCCTGCTGGGCAGTGCCGTTCTTTATCTGATCATAGGCCGCGTTCACATCGTTCATTTTTCTCGCGGCCTCGGGGTCATTGGGGTTGAGGTCGGGGTGATACTTTTTTGTGAGCTCTCTGTAGGCTTTTTTTATCTCTTCATCTGTGGCGTTGTGTGAGACGCCAAGAACTTCATATGGATCCTGATACATCTGAAGATCCTTCCTTACTGGGAAATTTTTTCTCAAACTGCTGCCACAGGCCGAAGCAGAGAATATTTTTCAAAATATCCGCATCCTTCACAAGGGGAAGCCTGTCGAAATACAGCACGCACTCCGAGAGCAGCATTTTGAGTATATCACGAAACCTCTCCTCATTGTCAAGCCCGTAATATCTCCGGAAGGGATTATAGCTGTCCCTGACCGTATCCGAGCTGAGGTCCATCACCGCGTCCATGACATATATGAACTCTCCCAGAGCATTTCCCATAGCCCGGAGTGTCCCGCTCCATCTGTCCTCTTTATAGACCATGAGCTCCGCCATGAGTCTCCCGAAGGAGGCCGCGGCGGCATCCGCGTCCTCTATATTTTCCCGCTCTATCCCGGCGAGGTTCTCCAAAGACTCCGTCACCGCGGCATTCTGCCTCGGGTACTGGCGGGCGATCTCAATATAGGATTTTTTAAGCGCCCCCGACGCGGCAAGCGCTGCAAAACTGGAATCATCGTTCCAGTCATCCCTGCACTTCAGATAGGCCAGAAGCACATTCATATCGGCGGCATAGGCGGTGAACTCACTCTGCCACCAACTCTGGGGCTTCAGGGGGTGGACGGGGCATCGGCTCTCGCCCTGCCTCTCCTCCGGCTCATAGAGTGAGCCCAGCAGCAGCACCAGAAAGCAGAGGTCGAAATTCAGCGTCATTCTGGAAAGCTGCCCGCGGCGCTCCTTCAGGCACATGCACAGCCCGCAGTAGCAGTCCTTATAGCGCTTCGCCTGCTCCTCCGGCAGAAACTCCCGCCTGGCCGCAAGATATCCGAACATATCAGGATTTGCCGAAGAATGAGGTGCCGCACTTGCGGCATACTATTTTGATTTTTCCCTTGCCCCGGGGAATTCTCAGGCTGGCATGACAGGAGGGACAGGTAAAGAACTTGTATTCCCGCCTTTGAAGCCAGCGCTCCTTCATAAGTCTCACGGACATCATGAGCTTATACTTCATTCTCATATATTTGCCGTTTTCTTCGCTTCTCTTGTAGACATTTCGTGAGAACATGCGGAAGTAGGTAAAAATAAGAAGTATAAGAGCAACAGGATAGACGAAACCGCTGATACTCCTGAATATTGCCCCCAGAAGGAGCAGTACCACATCCAGTACCAGTAAAAACATATTGAGCTGGTCATTGCCGTTTCTGCCAGCCATGAACCTTGCCAGACGTTCTCTCATACACTCACCTTTAACGATTTTTTCACTATCAGATTTTATCACAACAGTGCTCCAATAAATCAAAAAACTGTAAACATATAGAGAACAAAAATCAGAGTTTAGCCTTTCTTGCCTCCAGAGAGAGTTCAACAACTTTTTCGCAGAGCTGAGCGTAGCTCAGGCCCTCAAGCTTTGCGGCCTTGGGTATCAGGCTTGCAGGGGTCATGCCGGGCAGGGTGTTCACCTCAAGGCACCAGGCGCGGCCCTGCGCATCCAGGATAAAATCGGTTCTGGAATAGACCGACAGGCCCAGGGCCCGGTGGAAGCGCATTGCCGCCTCACCCATGAGCTTCTGCTCCTCCTCAGTGATGGGCGCGGGGCAGATCTCCCTTGCCGCGGCGGCCCCGCTCTGGTACTTTGCCACATAATCAAAGCTGCTCCCGTCAGGGGGGACGATCTCTATGGCGCTGAGATACTTGTCACCGAGGATGGGCACGGTCATCTCACGGCCGATAATCTTCTCCTCGACAACTGCCCTGCTGCTGTATTTCAGCACCTCCCGCAGTGCATCCTCGAGCTCCGCCTTCGTATCCGGGAGAGCAACACCTATGGAGGAACCGCCGTTCACGGCCTTCACAACGCAGGGGACCTCAAGCTCTTTGGTCAGTCTGGGTATATCCTTCTCCGAATAGCAAATTTCCCTCCACTTCGGGGTGAGCACTCCGGCGCTCTCCATGATGCGCTTTGCAACCGCCTTATCCATGGCCATGGCACTGCCGAGACTGCCGGAGCCGGTATAGGGGATACCCATCAGGTCGAGAGCCGCCTGGATTTTCCCGTCCTCGCCGTCGGCACCGTGGAGACCGAGAAATACGCAGTCTGCAAGAGAGCAGAGCTCCAGCACATTTCTGCCCAGTCTGCTTGGGCTTTTGAATTTTCTTGCGGCCTTCACCGCCTCAATATCCGGAGCCGCAGTTGTGATTGCGGCCTCTCCGCAGAAGCCGTCCGGCTCATCAAATGCCTCCTCAAGGGGCCGGTCGAAATCCTCAAGCCCCATATACATATCCACAAATATGGCCCTGTGGCCAAGGCTCCTCAGCGCCCTGCACACATTCGTGCCGGTGACGAGAGACACATGGCGCTCTGTGCTGATTCCGCCGCCCAAAACAACTATTTTCATAGTAAAAGCTTCCTTTCAACATCTACTGAACTTTGACAGGATACCACTATTCAAAAGGCAGTACAAGAAAAAAACTGTAAAATCTGCCTTTTGCCCGAAATCTGCGGAATATATTTCATTATCTATTGAAAATATACATTATATTTCATCTGATTATTACTCCCGGAGATATTTTGCATTCCAGGCCGCTTTGGTCTACAATAAGCCTTGGGCCCGGGGCCGCAGTCTGGGGAAATTTCTGCCTGTTTTTATATTTATATTGACACTGCAGAATATTATTGTTAAAATAACTTGTCTCTTTTGGGTAGTCTTATTATCCAAAGCAAGATGCGACCGCTGTGCAAGTCACAGCCGAGGCCACACGGACAGCCGGGTCGAATGCCGAGTTCCGCGGAATGCGGCGGCAACTTCTGTTGCCTTATTGATTGAGTTAGAAGCTCAAGTTTTATAAGCTGGTTACTATAAACCGTGCTGCACAGCGTGCAGACTTGTGAAATGGTCAATAAGAGTAGTAAAAGTAATTTCTTGCTGTATAGACTCTCAAACCTAAGGGGGATAATCAGTCCCTGTTTTCGGGCTATTTTGATTTTCACATGACACATGCTGAGGGCATGTGTCATTTTTTGTTTACAGGGGGCAGAATTATGAAGAAGATTATTGAGCTGAAGAACATTTGCAAGTCCTTTGACGGTGAAAAGGTCCTGGACAATATCAGTCTCGACATATATGACAACGAGTTTCTCACGCTGCTGGGGCCCTCCGGCTGCGGCAAGACCACGACTCTGCGTCTTATAGGCGGTTTTGAGACCCCCGACGAGGGCGATATTATTTTCATGGGCAAAAAGATAAACGATGTGCCCCCGTATAAGCGGAATGTGAACACCGTTTTTCAGCGCTACGCCCTCTTCCCCCACCTGAATGTATATGAAAACGTGGCCTTTCCCCTGAGGGAGAGAAAAGAGAAGCGGGATGTGATAGACGCCAAGGTGGAGGAGATGCTGTCCATGGTGGCTCTCTCCGGCTTTGAGCAGAGGAGCGTCACAAGCCTTTCCGGCGGCCAGCAGCAGCGGGTGGCCATCGCCCGCGCCCTTGTGAGCCAGCCCAAGGTGCTGCTCCTGGATGAGCCCCTGGCGGCCCTGGACCTGAAGCTCCGGAAGGATATGCAGCAGGAGCTTAAAAAAATTCAGAAGGCCACGGGGATAACCTTTATCTTCGTGACCCACGATCAGGAGGAGGCTCTCTCCATGTCTGACACCGTGGTCGTCATGGCGGAGGGGCGCATTCAGCAGATAGGCACCCCCATCGACATATACAATGAGCCCCGGAACGCCTTCGTGGCCGACTTCATCGGTGAGAGCAACATTGTGGACGGCGTGATGCTGGAGGACTACAAGGTCGCCTTTTCCGGCCACATCTTCAGGTGCGTCGACTCCGGCTTTGAGAGAAAGGAGCCTGTGGATGTGGTCATCCGCCCCGAGGATGTGGACATCGTCCCGGAAGAAAAGGGGATGCTGAAGGGTGTTGTCACCTCGGTCACCTTCCTGGGCGTGCACTACGAGATCATTGTGGATATAAACGGCTTCAAGTGGATGATTCAGACCACCGACTTTGTGGATGTGGACGAGCATATCGGCCTCTACATTGAGCCGGATGCCCTGCACATCATGAAAAAATCCGAGTACTCCGGAATGTTCGGCGACTACTCCTCCTTCTCAAATGAGCTCGACGAGCTGAGTGACGCGGAAAGTGAGACTGAGGAATGAAAAAACAGACAAGAATAAAGAGCAGCATCGCCCAGAAGCTGTGTCTCACGCCCTATTCCATCTGGGCCGTGCTCTTCATAATTGTGCCCCTTCTATTTGTGGCATATTATGCCTTCACGGACTCAGACTTTAACTTCACCTTTGACAATGTGAAGAACTTCTTCACCGCCACTTCAAATGTGGGCAGCGGCGCGGAGGTGAAGGAGGTACACACATACCTTGTTATCTTTCTGCGCTCCCTGAAGCTCGCGGTGATATCCACAGTCATTTGTCTGGTCCTGGGCTATCCCATGGCATATATCATCTCAAAGGCCCCCGCAAGGACCCAGAAGATTCTCATAACCTTGATAATGATCCCCATGTGGATGAACTTTCTTATCCGCACCTATGCCTGGATGACCATTCTCCAGGACACCGGCATTTTAAACGGGATTTTGGAATTCTTCCACATAAAGCCTGTGCACATCATAGGTACCGAGGCCGCGGTGGTTATAGGCATGGTATATGATTATTTTCCATACATGATACTCCCCATCTATTCCGTAATGGCAAAGCTGGACGTGAAGCTTGTGGAGGCGGCGAGGGATCTGGGCTGCAACTCTGCGGGGGTACTCCGCCGGGTCATCTGGCCCCTGACCCTCCCCGGTGTTATCTCCGGTATCACCATGGTGCTCATCCCCTCCATCAGCACCTTCTATATCTCCCAGAAGCTGGGCAACGGCAAGTTCTTCCTCATAGGCGACGCCATCGAGGGGCAGTACATCGCAAATAACCTCCACTTTGCGGCGGCTATTGCATTTATTCTTATGCTTATACTCCTTGCAGGCATGGCCTTCATGCAGAACTATGCCGATAAACGGGTATCGGCCTGAGGGGAGGAGAGAGAAAATGAAAACTGCTTCGAAAATTTACACCGCGCTTATAATGATCTTTCTCTTTGCCCCCATTGTGATACTCCTTATCTTTTCATTCAATGAGTCAAAGAGTCTCTCGGTGTTCTCCGGCTTTTCCTTTGACTGGTACAGGGAGCTTTTCAAGGACTCCGACACTCTGGGCGCCGTCAAAAATACCGTCATCCTCGCCCTTGCGGCGGCGGTCATCTCCACCGTCATGGGCACAGCGGCGGCAGTGGGCATAAACAAGATGCGCAACAAGTATCTTCACTTTGCAATCCACACCGCCACAAATATCCCCATGATAAACCCCGAGATCATAACCGGCATATCCCTGATGCTGATGTTTGTATTCGTGGGCCGGCTTTTCGGCGCCGCCTCAAGTCTGAATTTCTGGACGATGCTCATCTCCCATGTGACCTTCTGCCTGCCCTATGTCATACTGCAGGTGCTGCCGAAGCTGAGGCAGATGGACAAATCTCTGCCGGAGGCCGCAATGGATCTGGGCTGCACCCCGATGCAGGCCTTTATGAAGGTGGAGATTCCGGAGCTCGCCCCGGGCATACTCACGGGTTTCATCATGGCCTTTACCCTGTCCCTTGATGACTTCGTAATAAGCTACTTTACCTCCGGCAACGGCTTCCAGACCCTGCCCATACGCATCTACAGCATGACAAAGAAGACCGTCACGCCCAAGATGTACGCCCTTGCCACCATCATATTCTTTGTGATTCTCGCGCTTCTCATCATAAGCAATCTCATTGACGACGACAGCAGGCCCAAAAAAGCAAAGGTCAAAAAGGAGCGCAGCCGCGCAGCTGTGGCCGCAGGCTGGACTGCCGCTGTACTCATCGCCGGGGGCATCGCCGCTGTGCTCATCTGCCGCGGCGGCAATACCAGGGTCCTCAATGTCTACAACTGGGGCGAATATGTCTCAGACGGCTCCGGCGATTCTCTGGACACCATCAAGGCCTTTGAGGAATGGTATGAGGAGGAATACGGCGAGAAGGTCAGGGTAAATTACAGCACATACTCCAGCAACGAGGACATGTATGCAAAGCTCTCCAAGGGCGCCGTGAGCTATGATGTGATAGTCCCCTCCGACTACATGATTGCCCGCATGAAATCCGAAAACATGCTCCTGCCCCTGGACTTTGACAACATCCCCAACTATGAGAATATCCGCAGCAATTTCAGGGGGCTATACTACGACAGCGAGGACAAGTACAGCATCCCCTATACTTACGGCACTGTGGGCATAATCTACAACGCCAATGTGGTGGACGAGGCCGACGCCAGGGACTGGGACCTGATGTGGAACGAAAAGTACGCCGGAAACATCCTCCAGTTCAATAACTCCCGGGACGCCTTCGCAACCGCCCAGTATAAAATTGGCATGGATGTGAACAGCAGCGACCATGCGCTCTGGGACAGAGCCCTTGAGGAGCTGAAAAAGCAGAACCCCATGGTCAAGAGCTATGTCATGGACGAGGTCTACAACATGATGGAGTCCGGCGAGGCCGCAATAGCCCCCTACTATGCCGGCGACTACTTCACCATGGCCGAGGCCCAGGCCAAGAACGTGGACCTGCGCTTCTACTACCCCGAGAGGACAAACTATTTCATCGACGCCATGTGCATACCCAGCTGCTGCCAGGACAAGGAGCTGGCAGAGATATTTATAAACTATATGCTCTCTCCGGAGCCAGCCATAGCAAACGCCGAGTACCTCTACTACGCCTCCCCCAACTCCGCGGTCTATGAGGACCCGGGCTATATTGAGGAGATGGGCGAAGAGGCAATGGAGATACTCTACCCCGGAATCGAGAACTTCAGCAGCCTCTATAACGAGTACGCCTTCAGGAATCTGGATGCGGAAACTCTCGGCTATATAAACTCCCTCTGGGAAGCTCTTAAGATAAGTTAACATAATGTTAATTGACATAGTTTAGTTAACATAATTTAAGTAACATATTATTGTTGTCATATTATTATTGACATAAATAAACTCCCCTGATTTTTCTTTGAGATTTCAGAGGAGTTTATTTTTATATATCCGGGAAATACTAAACCTGACTTAAAAATCAAGTGAGGTGCGGAAATGAAAAAGATAGGCAATCAGACTCTGGTGCTGCCCTCCCGCCCCTCCGTCCTCGCCTCTGCCGCCGTGGCGGGAAAAAGGGAGGGTGAAGGGCCGCTGAGCAGTTGCTTTGACTGCGTCTCGGAAGACTCATATTTCGGAGAGGATTCCTGGGAGAAGGCGGAGAGCCGGATGATTAGGGAGTGCTTCGGCACCGCCTGCAGCAAGGCCGCCATAAGCCCCGGTCAGCTGGACTTCATATTTGCCGGGGATCTTCTGAACCAGTGCATAAGCTCCGCCTTTGCCCTGAAGGACAGCTCTGTCCCCTACTTCGGCCTCTACGGGGCCTGCTCCACAATGGTGGAATCCCTGTCCCTGGCCGCGATGACTCTGGACGGGGATTTCGGGGAGACCGCCTGTGCCGTGACAGGCTCCCACTTCTGTTCTGCAGAGCGGCAGTACCGCTTCCCCCTGGAATACGGGGGACAGCGCCCCCCCTGCTCCCAGTGGACGGTGACGGGTTCCGGGGCGGTTATCCTCTCAAAAGCCGGACAGGGTCCCTGCATTACCCACGTCACACCGGGAAAGATTACCGACGCCGGCATAACGGACGCCAACAATATGGGCAGCGCCATGGCCCCCGCGGCCTATGAGACACTGAAAGCCCACTTTGCGGACACCGGCAGGGGGCCCGAGTACTACGACGCGATATTTACAGGAGACCTGGGCGCTCTGGGCCACGACATTCTGCAGGATCTGTTTGAGAGGGACGGCGTGGAGCTGGGCGTCCGCTACATGGACTGCGGGGTCCTCATCTACGATCTCAGCACCCAGGGCGTGAACGCGGGCGGCTCCGGCTGCGGCTGCTGTGCCAGCGTGCTCTGCGGCCACATACTGCCGGCCATGAAAAAAGGCGTCTGGAACCGGGTGCTTGTGGCCGCCACCGGTGCCCTCATGAGCTCCACAAGCTCTCAGCAGGGCAGCAGCATCCCCGGCATCTGCCACGCCGTCGCAATAGAAAACGAGGTATAATATGGACATGTTTCTCGGATATATCAAGGCCTTCGCCGTGGGCGGCCTTCTCTGTGTGATAGGTCAGCTCCTGCTGGACTATACAAAACTGACACCCGCCAGAATACTCACAGCTTATGTGGTGGCGGGTGTCATATTGGGGGCGCTCGGAATATATCAGCCCCTTGTGGATTTTGCGGGTGCAGGTGCCTCCGTGCCCCTCACCGGCTTTGGAAATCTCCTTGCCCGGGGTGTAAAGGAGGCAGTGGCGGAAAAGGGCCTGCTGGGTGCCTTCACCGGCGGCTTTACCGCGGCGGCGGCGGGCATAGGCGGGGCCGTTTTCTTCTCACTGCTGGCGGCCCTGATATTCAGGCCGAAGGACAAGAATAAATAATTTAATAAGCAATATATATTGTGCCGAGGAACATCTCCCCGGCCTTTTTATATTCGCTGAGGAGCTCTGACTCGTCTATGACATTCTGCATGAATTCATCCCCGTCATAGCCCTTTATCCAGTCATTTTCTCCGGGGATCACAAAGGCAATGCCGTTTTCAAGCTCACGGCTGCCCGCTATCCGGTCATAGTCCTGGGGCTCCTCCGGGTCTGTCATGTAGAGCTCCGGGCATTTGGTGAGAAGCATGAAGTTTCCGGTGGGAATGACGGTGGAGCTGTCCATAACAACCACGGGTCTCGTACTGCAGAGTTCAAGATTGTCCCTGAGCACATCGGGATTCTCCTCGTATATGAGGGAGCATTTGCCGCCCCGGAAAAGGCCCAGGGAGCTCAGGGCAAATACCGCCGCAAGCCCCAGGGCAATTATGCCGCTGCTGACAGGGATTCTGTCCGTTATAAGCTTCAGCACGAATGTGCAGCCGAGGCAGGCCAGAGGCACAAGATTGTAGAAATACCGCAGATAGAGGAACTTGCCGATGACGTGGGCCACAAGGGCAAAGCTGAGTATAAAGAGCAGGGCACAGAGGCCGAGGCATATAAGCTCATGCCGGGAATCGGCGGCTTCTCCGCCGAACGGGTCCTTTTTTCTGTAAATTACTGCCAGAATGACCGTGAGCACTATGAGCGCAGCCGCGGGATACTTCACATAGAAGAGCCCGTAAAGGCCGGTCTTTGCAAATTCAGCCGCCATATGCCCAAGGGCGCTGCCCCAGCCGGAGAAGTCCAGAAGTCCGCCGCTCAGCTCCGCACCCACATTATTGGTGGCCGAGCCGCAGATCTGGCTGACCGCCGCGGGGTATACAACAAACACAAGGCCCACCGCCAGAAGCATGCTGAGCGCGTAGGACAGAAGCTTTTTCCATTCCTTTCTGCTGATGAGGTAGATGCAGAATACCGCCGCGGTGAAAAAGGCGATGACAGCGAAAAAATACTGGGTGTATACGCCGAGGAAGCACACTGCAAAGCAGTAAAAATAATCTCTCTTTCTGACAGAGCGCCGCCACATGTCATAGTGGACAAGGAGCAGCAGCACCGTAAACATGGTGAGGAGCATATACATTCTTGCAAACATGACGGTATCGGTGCCCAGCATGGAGCCCCCGTACATGGCGGCCGGGAGCAGCGCCCAGAGGCTGTCGCCCCAAATTCTCCTTGAGAGTACAAATAGTAGCGCCTGAGACAACGCAAACAGCGCAATATTCAGCCCCAGTCCCAGCCAGCGGGAAAAAGTATCCGGAAAAAAGGATGAGACCGTGTGGAGCAGGTAGTAAAAGAGGGGCGGATGGGCATCGAGGGAGTTGTTGTAATATACCCTGTCGTAGGCGAACCTCTCCCCCTCCTGCACGGTCACAAAATCCAGAAGGCTTTCGCCGTCAATCCACCTGTCCTGAAATTCCGGATCATTGGAAATCTTGTCTGCGTCGTAGCTGTTTGAGAGAATATAGCTGTAAATTTCATCGATATGGTATTCATTTCTCTTCATGCCCAGACCAGCAAGGGATAAAATCTGCAATATCAAAAGTCCCAGAAGCAGTATTATCTGAAGTGTTTTCAGGCGTCCGGCCTTTTTATTCATTTCACATCCCTCCCGAAATCCAGGCTTTTTTTAAATATAGCATACATGGTGAATTTTGTGAAGTTTAATTGAAAAACGGGCTATTCTCTCCTTCCGGTATTTGACAGCCGGTAAGGCATATTTTATAATGGAGCCGCAGTTGAATTAAAGCCTGAACAAGATATTTTCAAAGGAGAATACTGTGGGCCGTATTAAGATAAAAAAATCCGGAAAGAAGGCCGCTGCCCGTGCCCTCGCCCTGATCACGGCGCTGAGCGTCATGCTGGGCGGGCTCTTTGAATCTCCGGCGGAGCTGGGCAGTGAGGCGGAGGCCTCCCCCGCCCCCGCCGCTATATGCGCCGTGGCGGGTGACGATGAAGAATTGGATTCGGATTCTGCACAGGAGCCGCTGCCGGAGAAAAAGCGCAGGGGCTGGAGGAGCAGTCTTAAGGCCTTGGTGCTGAGGCTGCCGCTGTTTATCCGTGTCACGGTGCTGATACCGCTGTGGTGCCTCGGCTATCTCATAATCGCCGGAGTCTCCGCCCTCTGGGGTCCGGTGCTCTCCGCGCCTGTCACGGGCATACTGAAGGCCCTCTGCACGGCGGGAATACTCTCGGCGGCAGTGCTCATCACGGTGAAGACCGCCTTTCCCGAAGTCCCCGTAAAAAAGGTTCTGGGGAAGAAAAATGTATATTTCATTCTCATTGCCTCCGCGGCCTTCGGTGCGGCGGGAGCGCTTCTGCAGATATTCTGCCCTCAGACCGAAAATATACGGGCCTTTTTAGAGAGCGCGGCCCTGCTCCTGCTGCTGTGTCTCGCGGCAGTTCCCGTTCTGAGGCGAGAGAGAAAAAAGCGGAACGAAAGGGCGCTCTGCAGCGGTGATATAATTACATAGGCAGAAAAGAGAGCTTTCAGCAGATTTTTAAAGAAAAACCGGGGGTAAAAATACCTCCGGTTTAATTATATTCTGTTTATGCTGCTGACGGCTCAGTCGCCGAGGCAGATGCCTATATCTCTCGCCACCTGAATCATGGGGTGGTCCTTCGGCAGGAATTTAGTCTTGCTGGCCGCATCCTCGATGGAGATGGAGCATATCTTTCCGCCCTGAATTGCGACCATGCGGCCGTACTGCTTCTTAATAATAAGATCGGCCGCCGCCGTTCCGAACTGCGTGGCCAGGACCCTGTCATAGGGGCAGGGAGGGCCTCCTCTCTGATAATGTCCGGGCACGGTCACTCTGGTCTCCTGACCGGTGAGCTTCTCCAGCTCCGCCGCAAGCCTGTAGGAGACGGTGGGATAGTGGCTGTTCTCCCTTCTCCTCCGGCTCTCCTCCTCGTCAAGCTTCACATCATCCACAGATACCGCGCCCTCGGCGCAGGCCACAATGGAGAAGCTGCGGCCCTTTTTCTTTCGCTGCTCCAGCAGCTCAACAATTTTATTTATATCATAGGGAATTTCGGGAATAAGAATCACGTCAGCCCCGCTGGCAAGGCCGGCATGGAGCGTGAGCCAGCCCGCATCCCTGCCCATAAGCTCCACCACGAATATTCTGCTGTGGGAGCTGGCGGTGGTGTGGAGGTAGTCTATGACATTTGTAGCTATATCAACGGCACTCTGAAAACCGAAGGTGGTATCCGTGCCCCAGATGTCATTGTCAATGGTCTTGGGGAGTGTCACCACATTCATACCAGCGTCGGAGATGAGCTTCGCACTCTTCTGGGTGCCATTGCCGCCCATAATGACAAGGCAGTCAAGGTTGAGGCGGTTGTAGGTGTCAAGCATCAGGGGGATGACACTATTGCCCTCATCGTCCACTATGTCCTTGCCGGGTACGTAATTCTGACGTGAGGTGCCGAGAATCGTGCCGCCCTCAGTGAGGATGCCCGAAAAATCTTTAGGCTCCATATATCTGTAATCCCGCTCAATAAGGCCGCGGTAGCCGTCGTACATACCAAAGATTTCAACATTGTCGAGCTTTTCAAAAAGCGCCTTGCCGACGCCGCGGATGGCCGCATTAAGGCCCTGGCAGTCGCCGCCGCTTGTAATCAAAGCAACTCTTGTTATTTTCTTCACCGGGAGTGCCCCCTTTCAGTTGTTTTCTATTATCTTATAAAACCGTGTAAAATGCAACCGCAATTTTTATCTGTCACAAATTCAAAAGTGCCGTTGTAATTTTTCGCCCGTCATGCTACAATTATGGGGAGACTATTATTAAGGAGCTGAGCACTTGAATAAGCCGGTAATAATTACAGCAGACAGTACATGTGACCTCTCCGATGAGCTTGTTGAGAAATACAACATAAAGATTATCCCGCTGACCATCACTCTCGGAGATGAGAGTTTCCTTGACGGAAGGGATTTTACCCCCGATGTGATGTACAGGCGTTTCCGTGCCGACGGAACCCTGCCAAAGACCGCAGCCCCCAGTATTCAGCAGTACGCTGATTTCTTCGGTTCACTTGTAAAGGCCGGATATGAGGTCGTACACCTGAATATCAGTGCCGAGCTCTCCGGTTCATTCAACAATGCCCACATTGCGGCCTCCGAATTTGAGGGCGTCTATCCGATAGACACACGCACACTTTCAACCGGAATAGGCATTCTGGCCCTTGAGGGTTCGGAGTGCAGCGAAAAGGGCATGTCCGGTGCCGAGATATATGAGCATCTCATGTCACTGGTGCCCCATGTGGATATAAGCTTCGTCCTGGACACCCTTGAGTTCATGTGGAAGGGCGGACGCTGCACAGGCGTCGTGGCACTGGGTGCAAACCTCCTCAGACTGAAGCCGGCTCTTGAGATGCGCGACGGCAAGCTGGAGGTCTATAAAAAATACCGTGGCAGCATAGACGGGGTATATAAACAGTACATAATTGAGAGGCTGAAGGGCAAGAAGGTCCGCCCCGGCCATATATTCATCACCCACTCCGGTGAGGTCCCCGACAGCAAGATTGAGGAACTGAAGGAGCTTGTCAACTCCCTCGTCCCCAATATGCAGCTTCATGTCACGGTGGCAGGCTGCACCGTATCCTCACACTGCGGGCCCAAGACTCTGGGCGTGCTCTTTATAACCGAGTGACGGAATATACCCGCCGCCTGTAAATCCGGGCGCACATTTACATGTAAGCTTAAGGAGAACACACATGATTCAACCCAATGATGTATTAAAAGCCGAAGACAGCGACTGGGAGGCATTCAAGAAGGATGCAGCCAAGGATGAGCTTTTTTATGACGGCCCCGGCGATCTTCTGGACACTCCCGAGGGGAGGGCAAAGTTCTGCAGACTGAACGAGAGCTCCGTATTCAGAAAACCGGATCCGGATTTCCCCGGATATAAAATCTGGGTTTTCAACCTCCAGGGCAAGGGAATGGTTGTTAAAAAGCGCAGCCGCGCCGACCTGTCACTTATGGAGGATATTGAATACGACGCCGAGGGCAAAGAGGTCAGCAAGTCCTTCGAGCCGGCCTGAGATCCTGTCTTGGCGGCAAATTTTATACGATAAAAACCGGACCCGGACTCAGGCGGCAGAAGCGCATGAATCCGGGCCCCTTGTTTCTTTCAGAAGGTCCGTATATACTCTCAGCTGGGGATTTTCAGCAGGGAGCTGCCCCGCTTTTTGGTTTCCTTATTCTGTTAATTTTGTTTTGAGTTAACAAAATGTAAAGTTTTTGCGGGCCCGCGGGGGTTTTGGGCAAAATAACAAAGCTGTGTATTGAGTTAAAACCGGAAATATGCTATCTTCATTTGGACAGCTGGTAAAGCTCAAAGATAAGAAAGAGGGATTTCAGTTGAAAAAGAGAGTTATTTCTGCCATCGTAATGCTGGCAGTTTCCTTTGTTTTTGTTTTTGCCTCTGAGTACACAAGAGTTATATTTTTTGCGGTGGTGGGCATAGCCTGCGCCTATGAGCTCAGCCGCAATCTTGAAAAGCTGGACATATACTGCTCCGCCTGGGTGGCCTATGTATATATCGCGGCTCAGGCAGTTCTGGCCCTGTTCCATGCGGGTGCCGTCGCCTACATAGCCTGCATGACCGCCTGCATATATCTCGCCCTTTTCTCCGGAATAATCAGACAGAAGGTCTCCGGACACGGCGCGATATACACGGTGTTTGCCCTCGCCTATCCCGGCTTTATTTTCGGCGTCCTTATGATGATAAGCGTCACGAAAAGCTGGCTTGATGTATTTGTTCTGGCCTGCCTTGCCACATGGATATGCGACAGCTTCGCCCTCTTCGGCGGCATGCGCTTCGGAAAGCACAAAATCGCCCCCCATGTGAGTCCAAAAAAGACTGTTGAGGGCTGCATCTGCGGTGCCATCGCAGGCGCGCTCACCGGTGTGCTTATTTACTATATCCCCGGCCTCTGTGAGGGCATTCCCCTCTGGCTCTGCGTGCTCACCTGCTTTGTCGCCTCCACGCTGGGTCAGGTGGGTGATCTGGCCGAATCCCTTGTGAAGCGCATGATTGGCGTCAAGGACTTTTCAAATCTCATCCCCGGCCACGGCGGCGCCTTTGACAGGGTGGACAGTCTTCTTTTCTCTATCCCCACGGCTTATCTCTGCCTTTTCATCTTCGGTTATATAGTCTGATTTGTCTCAAGGAGTGTTGGTAAATGGAGAAAACCGGTTTAATCTCGTCACCAAAGCCGGCAATGCTTATAATAAATCCCGTATCCGGTAAAAAGCTTGTGCTGAAGCACGTCACGGATATAATCCGCACGCTTATGGATGCGGGCTACATAGTCACCACCATGGTCACCTCAAGGCGGGGTGAGGCCACGGAATTTATCCAGCGCTACGGCAGGAACTTTCAGCTCATCTGCTGCACCGGCGGCGACGGCAGTCTGAATGAGGCCGTCAGCGGCCTTGCAAAGGAAAATCTTGACATCCCCCTGGGCTACATACCCTGCGGCAGTTCAAACGATTTTGCCGTGACTCATTCCCTCTCCACTGACATTCCCACTGCAGCGAGAAATATTGCCTCGGGCCGGACAAAGCGCTACGACATCGGCCGCTTCGGGGACGACTATTTCTCATACATTGCAGCCTTCGGCGCCTTCTCCTGGCTCTCCTATACCACCGACCAGAACTTCAAAAACCTTCTGGGGCACAAGGCATATATTATCGACGCCATAAAGGAGCTCTATAAAATCAAGGCCCAGCATATCCGCTTCCGCACAGAGAATCTTGTCTGCGAGGGGGATTATATCTTCGGCGCCGTGTGCAACACCACCTCCATTGCGGCTACCATTGAGCTCCCGCCGAATATTGTGGACACGGGGGACGGTATTTTTGAGGTCCTCCTGGTAAAAATGCCGGAGACCATAATGGAGCTGGACACCATAATACACGGCCTCCTCAATCAGAATTACACCACCCCCCTTATTCAGTTCTTCCAGGCACGGAGCATTGACATTGAAAACGCGCCGGGACTTGTGTGGGCCCTGGACGGGGAGCCCTCAAATGTCTATGAGAATATTCATATAGAGCCTATGAGGAATTTTATGAATATCCAGGGCTGATAAATTAAAAATTCACTGCGCCCCCTTGAAAACAGGGGGCGTGATTTTTGCTCTGCCCTCCCGGCATATGTCCGGGAGACATGGCGTAGAAACATCATAAAACGGAGCTTTAGAGTATGCACGATGAAAAAATAAAGCCTGAAATCATACGCAGCAGCAGGAAGACCATGAGTCTGCAGGTCACAGCGGAGGGGAGAATAATCCTGCGCTGCCCCGGATGGCTGCCTGCGTCGGAAATTGACAGCTTTCTCCGGAGCAAAGCAGGCTGGATTGAAAAAACATTAAAGGAACAGGAGTGCCGTCCAAAGCATCCGCCCTACAGTCCGGAAGAGCTGAAAAAGCTCACAGAGGGGGCGCGGCAGCTTCTGCCCTGGCGGGTGAAGCTGTACGCCGAAAAAATTGCTGTGGATTACGGCAAAATCTCCGTCAGAAAACAGCGCAGCATTTGGGGCAGCTGCAGCAGCAGCGGGAATCTGAGCTTCAACTGCCTTCTGATGCTCTGTCCCCCTTCAGTGCAGGACTACATTGTCGTCCATGAGCTCTGCCACAGGAAGGAAATGAACCACTCGAAAAGATTCTGGGCGGAGGTGGAAAAGGTGCTGCCGGACTACCGGGAAAGCCGAAAATGGCTGAAGGAATACGGCTCTTCACTTATCGCGGGACTCATGCAGCAGTGACAGAATACTGCCCCTGCAGTCTGCCGCCGGTGCGGGGCTTAAATACCGGTGCAAAGTCAGGCTTTTTGTCCCGCAGATGCACCATGCGCTGTTCATATTCTGAAAAGGGCTTGACATTTATAAGATTCTTTATACAATCATCCTTAGAAGCTCTTTAAACCGGTGTTTTGTATGCACTGAGGATTCTGAATAATCTGTCTACCATATTACAGGAGGTTATTTTTGTGCCTGCCATTCATCGTAAGCATAGACTCAGCTCGGAACAGGTAATACTTCTGGGCTTCGCCCTTGTAATACTTACGGGCGCCTGGCTGCTGACCCTGCCCATAGCAAGCCGCAGCGGTGAGCGCACCCCGTTTTTAAATGCTCTTTTCACCTCCACCTCTGCCGTGTGTGTCACAGGCCTCGTCCTGTACGATACGGCCAGCCACTGGACGCTCTTCGGTCAGATAGTTATAATCACCCTGATTCAAATCGGCGGCATGGGGGTTATAACCGTGGCCCTCACCATAACCATGCTCTCAGGGAAAAAGATTACCCTCATGCAGCGCAGTGTTATGCAGGGCTCCATCTCCGCACCTCAGGTGGGCGGGATAGTCCGCTTCACAAGATTTATAGTCAGGGGGATCTTTATAATCGAGCTCTGCGGGGCGGTTCTGCTGTCAACGGTCTTCATACCGGATTTCGGCACGGCGAAGGGCATATGGATGAGTATATTCCACTCAGTCTCCGCCTTCTGCAATGCGGGCTTTGACCTGCTGGGCACAAAGCACCCCTTCTCCTCCCTCTCGGCCTATGCGGACAATATTGTTATAAATCTCGTCATCGCCTTTCTCATAATAATCGGCGGTCTGGGCTTTCTCACCTGGGAGGACATATGCAGAAACCGCTTTCATTTTTCCCAGTACAGGACCCAGAGCAAGGTGATACTCACCGCCACGGCCTGTCTCATTTTCTTCCCGGCGCTGTACTTCTTTTTCTTTGAATTCAGTGATCTGCCGGTGAAGACGAGGATTCTGGGCTCATTCTTCCAGTCTGTAACCACCAGGACCGCGGGCTTCAACACCCTGGACCTCAACTCCATATCCGAGACCGGCCAGATGCTTATGAGCATGCTGATGATTACCGGCGGCGCCCCGGGTTCCACTGCCGGCGGTATGAAAAACACGACCCTCTTCGTCCTGCTCGCCTGCGCGGCGGCTATTTTCAAGAAGCAGGAGAACGGCCATCTGTTCGGGCGGAGAATCAGCGACGAGGTGGTCAAGAATGCCGCAACGGTATTCCTCCTCTACGTGGGTCTTTTCATTCTGGGCGGCATGGCAATAAGCAGAATAGAGGCCCTGCCGATTGTGGACTGCCTCTTTGAGAGTGCCTCGGCAATGGGCACCGTGGGTCTCACCCTGGGACACACACCTGATTTTGGTACCGCCTCAAAAATCATACTGATGTGCCAGATGTACTTCGGACGCGTCGGCAGCCTGACCCTGATATTTGCCACCATGCCGGCGGCGAAGGTCACACTATCGAAATATCCCCTGGATAAAATTACTGTAGGTTAAGGAGACTTGATATGAAATCCGTACTTTTAATAGGCCTCGGCCGTTTTGGAAAACACATTGCAATGAAGCTGCAGGAGCTGAACCACCAGGTTATGGCCGTTGACAAGGAGGAGAATCTGGTGCAGGAGATACTCCCCTATGTCACCAGCGCCCAGATTGGCGACAGCACAAGCCAGAGCTTTCTGGAGTCTCTCGGGGTGGACAACTACGACGTCTGCATTGTGGCGATAGGAAACGACTTTCAGAGCTCCCTTGAGACAACCTCTCTTTTGAAGGAGCTGGGGGCAAAGCTTGTGGTGTCCAGAGCCTCCAGAGACGTGCAGGAGAAATTTCTGCTGAGAAACGGCGCGGACAAGGTCGTCTACCCGGAAAAGCAGATGGCCAACTGGACCGCAATAAGATACAGCTCCGAGCATATTCTGGACTATATCCAGCTGGACGGCGAGCACGCGGTATATGAGGTCGTCACGCCTCCCCAGTGGATAGGAAAGACCGTGGGCCAGCTGAATATCCGCAACAAATTCAACATCAACATTATGGGCCTGAGGGATAAGGAGGACAATCTGGAGCTGAGCATAAACGCCGATACCCTTTTGACCTCTGAAAAAACCCTTATGGTGCTGGGCACATATAAGGATGTGCAGAAATGCTTTAAAATCTGATATTTCAATCATTTAAAACTATAAAATCCGGATGAAGCCTGTGGTTTCGTCCGGATTTTGTCGTAGAGAGGTATTTTATTTTCAGGCGGTCAATACTGCCTCAGACAAAAAGAAAAGGCAGGCGAAAAATCGTCTGCCTTAAAATGGTACGCCCGGTGCGATTCGAACGCATGGCCTTCAGAGTCGGAGTCTGACGCTCTATCCAGCTGAGCTACGGGCGCATATATCACACAAAAAGGGGCATTTACGGGATAAATGACTCAATTTTGTTTACAAGACGGGCTTTGTCTGCTATAATACATCGAGTTAAAAGGGCTGCCCCTCAATCTTGCCCGAGTATTATACCAAATTTATACGCTCTTGTAAATAGTGCTTTTTACAGTATTTTAATTTGGAGGTCTTTTAATGAAAAAGATCAGACTGGGAAAAACAGAGCTCTCTGTCACAAGTCCCGCCATGGGCTGTCTTCCGGTGCAGCGCTGTGATGAGGCCTATGCCGTAAAGCTGCTCCGCGCCGCCTTTGAGGGCGGAATAAATTATTTCGACACTGCAAACGCCTATACGGACAGCGAGAAGAAAATCGGTCTTGCCCTGTCGGACGTGAGAGACCGGATTGTCCTCTCCACAAAGAGTGCGGGCAGTGACAGGAAGACCGTCCTTGCCCACATTGAAAACAGCCTTCGGGTGATGAAGACCGACTACATAGACCTTTTTCAGTTTCACCAGATGGCCGCACTGCCGGATTTTGACGACCCGGAGGGGCCCTATGCCGGCGCTCTGGAGGCAAAAAAGCGGGGCTGGATCGGCCACATAGGACTCACCACCCACAGGATTGACGTGGCCGAAGCCAGCATTGACTGCGGAATGTTTGAGACCCTCCAGTTCCCCTTCAGCTATATCTCCTCAGAGAGGGACCTGGCCCTTGCGGAGAAGTGCAGGAAGGCGGATATGGGCTACATCGCGATGAAGGGCCTTGCGGGCGGTCTTCTGGGCACAAGCCCCAGGGCCTGCTACGCCTTTATGAACTGCTATGACAATGTCGTCCCCATCTGGGGAATCCAGAAGCTGGAGGAGCTGAACGAGTGGCTTGAGCTGGCAGAGGAGGACCCCCATATGGATGAGAGCCTCGCGGAAATAATCAGGGCCGACAGGCAGCAGCTCTCCGGCTCCTTCTGCCGCAGCTGCGGCTACTGCATGCCCTGCACGGTGGGCATCGATATAAGAAACTGTGCCCGCATGGATATGCTGCTGCGCCGTTCCCCCTGGCAGCAGTATATGACAGATGAGTGGCGTGAGAAAATGAATAAAATCAACGACTGTGTCGGCTGCGGGAAATGCAGCAGCCGCTGCCCCTATCAGCTGGACACACCGAATCTTCTGAAATATATGTTAAAGGATTACAATGAGTTCTATGAAACACACAAGAATCTTCTGTAAGCTTATATGTATTGTCCTCTGCCTTGTGATGGTGCTGCCCCTCAGCGGCTGCGGTGAGACGAAGCTCACACAGCGTGAGGTCTATGCGATGGACACCGTGATGACTCTCTCCGCCTACGGCAAAAACGCCGAGGCCGGGCTGAGGGACGCGGAGAGCATAATTCTCTCCATGGATGCCCAGCTGGACCCGGAGCTTGACACCAGCGTGGTCTACGCAATCAACCACTCCCAGGGTGCAGGCACTGTTGTCAGCGGTCAGGTGGCGGAGATGCTCAGCACAGCCCACACCGTCTACAGGCAGAGTGAGGGTGCCCTTGACCTCACACTCTATCCCCTTATCAAGCGCTGGGGCTTTATAGACGGGAAATACTATGTCCCCACACCGGAGGAAATTTCGGAGGACCTGTCAAGGCTCTGCTTTAACCAGCTGGTCCTCACAAGCTTCCCCAACTCCGGCTCCTACTCCTGCACAATTCCCTCCTACGGCGAGCTGAGCTTCGCAGCGGTCGCCAAGGGCTGTGCCTCGGACAACGCAATAGAGGCCATGAGACAGGCCGGCGTCACAAGCGGGATAATCTCTCTCGGCGGCAATGTCCAGACCCTGGGCCTGAAGCCCGACGGCAGTGAGTGGAATGTGGCAATACAGGACCCCAACAACACCTCCAGCTATCTCGGCGTCATCAATGTGGGTGAGACTGCAGTGGTCACAAGCGGTACCTATCAGCGCTTTTTCGAGGATGACAGGGGCACCGTGTACCACCACCTTATAAACCCAGCCTCAGGCTATCCCGTGAGCAATTCCCTTGAATCCGTCACAATAATCTGCCCCGACGGCACACTTGCGGACTGCCTCTCCACGGCGATGATAATATCCGGCATGACCAAGGCCATAAACTACTGGCGCGAGTACGGCGGCTTTGAGATGGTGCTGGTGACAAAAGAAAACCAGATTGTCTGCACAAAGGGCCTCATTGAAAAGTTCACCCTGGCAAACAGCAATTACAGCCTCAAATTTGTTGAGTAAGATATTAGAGCTATGGCAGATTTAAAAAGTGAAGTTAGATACTTAAAAGGAATAGGTGAGAAGAAGGCGCAGGCTTTGAATAAGCTGGGCGTCTTTTCTCTCTCTGACCTTATTTCGTATTTCCCGAGGAAATATGACGACAGAAGCGTATATAAGCCCATCGCCCTCACGGTGCCCGGAGAGAGCGTCTGCATCAGGGCAATGGTGGCCGATAACCCGAGACTCACCCGCGTGCGCCGGGGCCTTGACCTTGTGAAACTCCGGGCGGTGGACGAGAGCGGTTCGGTTGACATAACATATTTCAACCAGAGCTATGTGAGGAATCAGCTTATCCGGGGCGAGAGCTATGTCTTCTACGGGAAGATAGAGCAGAACGGCACAAGGCGCAGCATGATAAATCCGGTGCATGAGCGGGAGGACACGGAAAATGGAGTCACGGGAAGAATAATTCCGGTTTACAGGCTCTGTGCCGGGCTGAATCAGCGCAATGTGATGCAGGCCGTGAGGCAGGCGCTGGATGAGTGCGCCCTGAGTATTCCTGAGGTTCTGCCTGAGGAGATCAGGGAGCGCTGCAAACTTGTGGCCGCCCCCTACGCCTATGAAAACATACATTTCCCCGCCGATTTCAGCTCTCTTGAGCTGGCCAGAAGGCGGCTGATATTTGAGGAGCTCTTTGTCCTCGCCTGTGCGCTGGGCAGGATGCGCCGGGAAAGGGCGGACGAGGGCGGCATAAAAATGGAGGCCGCCGACATCTCCCGCTTTTATTCGGCCCTGCCCTTCTCCCCCACTGCTGCCCAGAAAAGGGCGGTTGATGAGGCCCTGGCCGACATGTGCTCCGGCAGGGCCATGAACAGGCTCGTGCAGGGCGATGTGGGCAGCGGGAAAACCCTTGTTGCCGCAGCCCTCATATGGGAGTGCTTTGAAAACGGCCACATGAGCGCCTTTATGGCCCCCACGGAGCTGCTGGCTGAGCAGCATTATGTAAACTTATCCGCACAGCTTGAGCCCTTCGGCCTCAGGGTGGCAAAGCTGACGGGTGCGATGCCTGCAAAAGAAAAGCGGCAGGTGAAGGAGGCCCTGAAGGCGGGAGAAATAGACCTTGTGATCGGCACACATGTGCTGTTCAGCTCTGACGTGGAATACGCGGATCTGGCCCTTGTGGTAACAGACGAGCAGCACCGTTTCGGTGTAAAGCAGCGCTCAGCCCTCATTTCAAAGGCCGAAAAGCCCCATGTGCTGGTCATGTCCGCCACGCCCATCCCCCGCACGCTGGCCCTGATTCTCTACGGAGACCTGGATGTCTCGGTGATAGATGAACTGCCTCCCGGCAGGAAAAAGGTCGGCACCTTCGCCGTGGATGAGAGCTACAGGCGCAGGCTCAACGCCTTTATCCGCAGACTCACAGGCGAGGGGCGGCAGGTCTTTGTGGTATGTCCCCGCCTTGAGGAGGGGGATGACGAGGATGACAGCGGACTCAAATCCGCCCAGGAGCATGCAAAGACTCTGGCTGCTGAATTCCCCGACCTGAACGTGGGATGCATACACGGAAAGATGAAGCCGAAGCTGAGGGACGAGGTTATGGCCTCCTTTGTGGCAGGCGACATCAATATTCTCGTGGCCACCACCGTGATCGAGGTGGGTGTGGACGTGCCCAACGCCGCGCTGATGATAATTGAGAATGCGGAGCGCTTCGGCCTCAGTCAGCTTCATCAGCTCAGGGGGCGGGTGGGCCGTGGAGAGCACAAGAGCTACTGCGTCATGGTCTCCGACGCCAAAGGCGAGGAGATAAAGGAGCGGCTTAAAATCATGTGCAGCACAAACGACGGCTTCAAACTCTCTGAGGAGGACCTGCGTCTGAGGGGCCCCGGAGACTTCTTCGGCTCCCGTCAGCACGGTCTGCCGGAGATGCATGTGGCAGATCTTGGGGCAGATGTGAATGTCCTGAAGCAGGCCCAGGATGAGGCAAACGCATTGCTGAAATCCGACCCGGGGCTGGAAAAAGCCGAAAACAGGCAGCTGAGAGAGCGCATCGAAAGGCTGTTCACCATGAGCTCCGACAGCTTCAACTGATTTAAGAGAGATAAGCTCCCCGCCGGCTTATATTCAGCGGAGGCGCTTCATCAGATATAAAGAACAGCTGATAAATCTATAAAACAGCAAAACAGCGGTCTTATAAAGACCGCTGTTTTTATATGGATTAAAGAACAGATTTTAAAATTATAAGACTCAGTTCTTGCTCTTAAGCTCGGCCTTTGCCCTCTCCCGTCTGATTTTTTTATTGTCGTTTTTATGGAGTATGGGGGAAATACGCTTATAGAGCAGGAAGGTCAGAATTGACACGACCGCACCCTTGAGTATATTAAAGGGCACAACCGCAAAAAGGACCAGGGTTGAGACGCTGTTTATGGCCCCGTTCACCTTGGTGCCCATGGCCACAATCTCATCCAGGGGCAGGCCATAGAGGACGGCAAACTTCGGCAGAAGATAAACTGCGTTGAAAAGACTCCCGAATACGGTGAGGACAAGGGTGCCCGCAGCCATGCCGATAATCGCGGTCTTTTTCCCCGGCTTTGCGTGATAGATTATACTGGCCGGCAGGATGAAGGAGCAGCCCACGGCAAAGTTTGCAAAATCACCCACAAAGGCTGTGGTGGTGCCCTTTATGAGGAGCTTCACGAGGACCTTCAGCATCTCAGCCGTGACCCCCGCCACAGGACCCAGATAGAAGGTGCAGATGAGAATGGGCAGCTCGCTGAGGTCCAGCTTATAAAAGCCGGGGGCGAAGAAAAGGGGTATCTCTATGAGCATCAGCACTCCCGCCATGCAGGAAAAAATCGCCGTATAGCTTATATAGTGGGTATTTGAAAACTTCTTTCTGTCGTGGCAGAGAAGCTTTTCCGAGAGCACGGCCAGCAGGACCAGGGCCGCAAACACCCCCGCACAGGTGAGAATAAAACTGAGATTTTCCATTTTACTGCTCCTTTTATAATACAAAATAAAAATACAAAATAAAAAAACACCCGAAGATAAAAATCCTCAGGTGAAAAAGCCATAATAAAAATACTTCTTCCATCCAGACTGTACTGTCGGTCCCGGAGTTTCACCGAGTCATGCCGCACTGCGGCTCGCGGACTATACCGCCGGTCGGGAATCGCGCACAGGCGCTCACCCTGCCCTGAAGACAAGTGGATTATAGCACCATATTCCTGTTTTGACAAGTACAGAACAAAAGCTTATACTGATGAAAATAAAACCTACGGAGGCGTGAAATGGAAATGCGGGAAACAAGCTGCTGCTTTTCCGGACACAGACCTACAAAGCTTCCCTGGCGCCTGAATGAAAATGACCCCCGCTGTATTGAGCTCAAAAGGGAGATCGCCCTGCGCCTTGAGAATATATACGGGCGCGGCTACAGGCATTTCTACTGCGGCATGGCCATAGGCTGCGACATGTATTTTGCAGATGCGGTGCTGGCAATGAAGGAAATACACCCGGACATAAGCCTCGAGGCCGTCATCCCCTGCGCCTCCCAGCCGGACAGATGGGCAAAACCCCTGAGACTGAGGTACAACGAGCTCCTGAACCGGAGCAGCAAGGTCACACTCATGCAGGTGAATTATTCGCCGGACTGCATGCAGAAGCGCAATATGTTTATGGTGGACAATTCCTCTCTTGTACTCGCCTGCTTCAACGGCAGTCCCGGCGGCACTATGAAAACCCTTGTCTATGCCATGAGACAGGGAATCGAGACCGAAATAATAGATATTTAATATTCCCTCAAAACCCAAAAATCACACCGCTGAGCTCAGCGGTGTGATTTTTTCAGTATAGTGGAAAAATATCATTCCTCTTCTTTGATGTAGCGCTGTGGTATAAGATTTGCCTTCATAAGGGCATAGACCACGCTGGGCAGAAGCACAAGCTGAATTATAATTCCGGGCATGCCGGTGACAAAATACGCGCCGGCCCAGGCCGCAAGTGTGATGCTGCCGCGGGCAAATATAAAGGCCTTTGCGGCCCCGGCTGCGACCCTGCCGAGAATCATCGCGCTTATAAGGCTGATATATAGGTCCCCGTATACTTTTCCGGTGCGGACAAACTTCATAAGAAGGCCGCTCACGACGCCGTACACCGCACATTCCACCATCATAGCGGGCATTATCGCAACCGGCGGCATCCCGGTGATGAGGGTGGAGAGCAGCGGACCTGCAATGCCGCAGAGAAGGCCGTACTGCCAGCCGCATATGAGGCCGCATAGCAGCACCGGAATATGTATTGGACTGTACACAGCCCCGGCGTTTGGTATCGCGTGAAAGGCCTGGGGCAGCACCACGGCCAGGGCGATGCATACGGCAGTAATTATTGAACGTTTAACACTGGACATCTTTTCCAATTTCATTTCCTCCGGATTCTGTAAAATTTAATATCAGAATATCACAAGCTGGGCCGCAAGGACAGAGGCACACACGAGAAGCGCCCCGTAATCCTTAAGGCTGAGCTTTTCTTTCTTTTTGGCCCCCCAGCTGAGGCCGGTGCGGTAGCCTCTCGCCTCCATGGCGAGGGACAGTTCGTCCGCCCGCTTAAAGGCGGAGATGAAAACCGGTACCACAAGGGGCATGGCCGCCGCCGCCTTTTCAAAATAATTCCGGCTGTCAAACCGGGCGCCCCTGGCCTGCTGCGCCTTGCGTATCATATCGGCCTCGTCAAAAATGGTCGGTATGAACTGGATAGAGACAGAGAGTATCATGGCAATCTGTTCCGTGGGGATCTTCAGGAAACTCAGTGGTTTCAGCAGTGTCTCCATCCCCGAGCTCAGTCTGAGCGGAGTTGTGGTGCTTGTGAGGACATTGCTCAGCAGAAGAATAAGCATAACCCGCAGCACCACGGTGATTCCGTGGATTAATCCGCCGGCTGAGGGACTGAAAATCCACCAGCTGAACCAGGGATTTTCGGGGGAATAGAAGAAGAGGTTCATCAGAAAAATAACACTGAAAAACCACAGCAGTCTCCCTGCCGGTGCAAGGGCGGATTTGAAGCTTATCTGGGCGAGATATATCACGGCGAGGGTGAATGAGATGACCACAAGATAGGACAGCACGCTGTCAGCCGCCACTATTGTGAAAATCAGCAGGAAAAGACAGACGATTTTCACGGCGGCATTCATCTCATGTATTACGGAGCTGCCGGACTGATAAATACCTGTGGGAAGCTGCGTCATTTCATCTTCCTCCACATGATTATTTTCAGTCTGTCGATGAACTGGTCATACAGTATGACATTTCCCGGCATGTTTACTCCCCGCTCCCGCAGTCTCTGGGCCGTCTCCTTCACCTGGGGGATGCCAATGCCGTTGTGGAGCAGGTCAAAATAGTCTGAAAATATCTCCTTGGCACTACCGTCCCGGATTATTTTTCCCTCCTGCATGACCACTACCCTCTTGGCATACTCCGCCAGTGCGTCCGCATTGTGGGAGACAATTATTATGCTGACGCCCTCCTCGTTCAGCCCTCTCAGCATGTGCAGGAGGTCCTCCCGGCCGAAGGGATCGAGGCCCGCAAGGGGCTCATCCAGAATGAGCACAGCGGGCTTTGCCGCCAGGACGCCTGCGATGGCAATCCTCCGCTTCTCTCCGCCTGAAAAGCCCAGGGGGGATTTATCCCGCACCTTCTCGAAATCAAAGCCGACGGTCTCCAGCGCCCCCCGCACTGCCGCCGCCTTATCCTCTCTGCTGAGACCGCTGCGGCGGAGCCCGAAGGCCACATCCCGCTCCACCGTGGTCTCAAAGAGCTGATACTCCGGGTACTGAAACACAAGGCCCACCCGGCTGTGAAGCATGTCTCTGTCGTACTTTTTTTCGTTTATATCCTCGCCGTCCAGAAGCACCCTGCCCTCATCGGGCTTTATGAGACCGGCCATAATCTGGAGCATTGTGGACTTGCCGCTGCCGGTACTGCCCATGATACCCACAAACTCCCCGTCCTCAATCTTAAGGCTGACATCGGACAGCGCCCTTACAGCCAGAGCCGTGCCGGAGGCATATGTATATGAAACTGAATCAATACTTAAAGGCATATCTCATCCACCAGTTCCTCAATATTCAGGGGGCAGCGCTCAAGCTCCGCGCCCGCATCCAGCAGGTCATAATAGACCCGCACCGGAAAAGGCGGAGTCAGTCCCGCCTCCCTCATAAGCTCCCTATTGCTGAGCACCTCTCTGGGCTCACCGTCCGCAATCTTTCTCCCGTCATGCATCAGAACTACCCGGTCGGCCATAACAGCCTCCTCCACATAGTGGGATATCATAATAATGGTCTTTCCCGCCTCATGGAGCTTTTTAACGGTCATGAGTACCTCCCGCCGGCCCTGGGGGTCCAGCATGGATGTCACCTCATCAAAAATCATAATATCCGGGTCGGCCGCCAGGACGCCGGCGATGGCAATCCTCTGCTTCTGACCGCCGGAGAGAAGCTGGGGAGAGCGGCGCTCATATCCGCTCATTCCCACCTCTGCCAGGGCTTTTTTTACCCTTTCAGGGATTTCTTCCTCCACTGTGCCGAAATTTCTCGGTGCAAAAGCTATATCTTCCTCCACATACGAGGACACAAACTGATTATCCGGGTTCTGAAAAACCATGCCGCAGCTCTTCCGTATCTGCCAGATCTTGTCCGGATTTGCCGCGTCGTAGCCCGCAATGCTGAGCTTTCCGCCCTGGAGCGGGAGAAGGACGTTCAGATGCCTTGCAAGGGTCGTCTTGCCGCAGCCGTTGTGGCCGAGGACTGCCACAAGCTCACCGCCCCTGACATCCAGGGAAAAATCGTCGAGAGAGCGGTGCTTGCTGCCCTCATGCAGATAGGAATGTACAAGATTTTCCGCCTTTATCATTTCCATTCTTCACGCTCACCTCAGTATCTGCTTTATAAGAGTAAACTATAAACTATTTTAATCAAGCTTACAAGCCCCAAGATTTTTTTCTGCCCTGCCGCCGGTATTTTATTATTATCGGCCGTCTTAACTCCGCCTCATCTTTTCATTTGCTTTTATATAAAGCTGCATGATATAATTAAAAAATAAAAGATTCCGGTTTATTACAGGGGTGGTGGAAGCTTTATGAAAAGCGGGCTGTGCAGAAGCAAAAATATACGATGGGATTTGTTTATCGCCCTGGCTCTCATTCTGTGTGTCTTTGCCCTGAACTACTTTTCTCTGACTTCATACTGCATGTGGGGTGACGACTGGGCGGCATACATAAGTGAAGGCATTGCCATTGCTGAGGGGCGTCTGGACGAGCAGGCCGCACTTAACGCCGTCATGCACCCCTCTCCCATGCCGAAAGAGGCTCTGTCCAAGCCCATCTATTATGTCTGGGGCTATCCCCTGCTGATGGCTCTGGTATATTCAATTGTCGGCTTTGACCGTGTGGGCTTCAGCTCGATAATATATTACAAGCTGCCCACCGTGATCTCCCTTGCCCTGCTGGCCGGGGTCTTTTATCTGTTTCTCCGCCGGCGTCTGGGCCGGAAGCTTTCGGTTTTCCTGAGCCTTACATTCTGCCTGAACAGCAGCTTTCATTCTTTTATAGATACACTTTACAGCGATATAGTGTTTTTGTTTTTCGCTGTCCTCACCCTCTATATCTCAGAGCTTTTTCTCAGTGCCAATAAGCCGAAGTCCAGGTTAATATGGGGAATTGTTCTGGGCATTCTCATGTGGTACAGCTATGAGGTCAGGCTCAACGGCTTCAGTATTCTTCTGGTCATCGCCCTTGCACATATTCTCAGCATTGTGAAGAGCGAACCCAAACCAAAAGGTACCGGCATTTTCATAAATCTTCTGCCATATATTCTGTTTTTCGTACTTAAATTCTCATCAGAGGCTATTCTTGCGCCGGCCACATCAAACAGCAGCGACCTTAAAAATGTCAATCTGGGAATTTTTATAGGAAATTTCAGCTATTATCTCATCCTTATAAAAGACTTCTTCGGCAATATATGGGATTCGTTATTTTACGGCATGGCAGTTCTGGGTGTCAATTACAGCAATTTTGCTGTAATGTTTTATATCAAAAATATATTGACATATTTTACACTTTTCCTCTGTGTCGTCGGAATAGTGAGCGACGGGATAAAGCGGAATCTGCACTACAGTATTTTCATTCTCGCCACACTCACAGTGTCCTCAATGCTTATATACAATCAGGGCCTGCGCTATATCTTTCCCGTTCTGCCGCTGCTTGTGATGTATGCAGGCTATGGTTTTATGTTTCTGCTGAGGCATATTCCTTTAAAACTCAGGAGCTTTAAGGGCTCCCGGCTCATTGCAGTCCTGATAACTGCCGCAATGTGCCTTCTAGCCGCAGCGCCCACTGCCGAAGAGTGTGAGTTTCTGCGCAGGGGCTACAACATAGACGGCGGCATCAGCTCTGTTGAAGAGTTCTTTAAGGATGACGCCTTCTCCCCCGCTGCCAAAGAGGCCTATACATACATACGCAATGAGACAGCCCCTGACAGTGTAATAGGCTTTTTCAAGCCCAGGGCCCTGTATTTAAGCACTGAACGCCTGTCAGTATTTCCGATTATGAACGGTCACAGTCTGGACGAAACGGATTATTTTCTCAACTGTCACCATATTGACGGCTTTGAAATGCCCGAATATGTAGAAGTCGGAGAAAATTTTGTACCGGTTTTCAGGAATGAACAGTTTGTCATTTACAAAAATACCGGCCGCTGAGGCAGCCGCTGCGGTGTACAGGAGGATTATGATTTGGGGACTGATGATATGAGTAAAAATTCTGTCAAATACAGCTCTGAGAGGCGCAGGAGGGCTCCGGATATAATTGCCGCTGTTCTCATAGCCCTGTGTATTTTCCTGCTGGGCTTTTTTAATCTGGACAACAACTGCAACTGGGGTGATGACTTTGCGGCATATATGAGTGACGGCATCGCTTTGGCTCAGGGCCGCTATGGTGAGCAGATCAGGATCAACAAGATTCTCCGGGACAGCGTCGCCACGGACAGTGCGGGAATTTCCGTCCATGTCCACGCCTGGGGCTTTCCGCTGCTGGAGGCCGCCGTATATAAGCTTGCAGGCTTTGATACCGTAAATTTTGACAATCTGTACCTTTACAAGCTGCCTTCGCTGTTTTTCTTCTCCATTATGGCCGGAGTCTGCTATCTCTTTTTCCGCCGCAGGATGTCCGTGCTGCCCTCTCTGATTCTTGTAACAGTTCTCTGCTGCAGCCTTGAGTTTATGGATGCAATAAGAAATCTCTACAACGATGTGGTCTTTATGGCCCTGAGTCTTATCTCCTTCTACTGCGCAGAGTGCTGCCTGGACTGCAGAAAGTCCCGTTCAAAAATTCTGCTGTCCGTTTTACTGGGCATTCTGCTCTGGTTCAGCTACTCTGTAAGGCTGAACGGCATCACAATAATACTGACTGTGCTTCTGCAGCATATTATTGCCCTGGTCAGGGAGAAGAGGAGGCCTGAGCCGTCCGATTTTGTGCCCTATGGGGTATTTCTCCTTCTGGTCATAATATTCAATGTAATTGTTTTCCCACAGCCGACATCCACAAGCAGTCTTATTGATGACTTCAGCCTGTCCCATCTTGTCACCGGTACGGCCTATTACTGGGATCAGCTCGCAAACTGGGTGCACGGCACATTCTTTAATATTTTTGCGGTTCCTGTCTATACTGTGTTCAATTTTCTTCTTCCGGGCCTTAATGTCAGCCCCGCAGTTGAGCCTCTGACCGATATTTTATGCTGGCTCTTCCTCATTTTTGCTGTGATCGGCTTTATAAATGACGGGCTCAAAAGGGATACACATCTGGCCCTCTATATCCTGCTGAGTTTTATCGGCACTGCCGCCCTGAATCTGGGGCAGGATCTCCGCTATCTGTATGTACTGCTCCCCCACATTCTGGCTTTTGCCGCGGGCGGAATCAGATGGACTGTCAGCGCAGGAGGCAGCTTCTGCAGGAAAAAGCATGAAGCTCCCGTCAGAAGGAAAAAATACCTTATGCCCGCGGCCGCGGTACTGACCGCCGTTGTCTGTCTCTTTGCAGCCCTGCCCCTCCTGCGGGCCGACATAGAGAACAGACGCAATTTCAACAGGGAGCCCCTGACCGCGTATTCGGAGGAGGCTGTCGAGACCTACGGCTATATCCGCCGGGAGCTTGGCAGGGATAAGACCATAGCATTTTTCAAGCCCCGGGCACTGTATCTCAATACAGGCAATGTGAGTATGCTCCCCGGAAGGAATGATTTTAAGATAAGTTCTGCCGACTATTACCTGTACTATAAGCCGGATCCGGATTTTCTTCTTACCGAGGATATCGAAGACTGCTTCTGCCTTGAATTTGAAAACGGGGAGTTTGCGCTGTACAGGAATCTCAAATGCAACGATTGTTGAGTTGAATTAAGGCTTATTTTGTGGCAGAATAGACTTGAAAAGTGTTTTTTCGGAGGTTTTGTCATGTTTAGAATACTGATTGCTGAGGATGACAGAGAGCTTTGCCAGCTTTTTCAGCATGTGCTTGTAAAAAACGGATATGAGGTAAAGGCCGTGTCCAACGGCGCCGAGGCGCTGGAGGCTATGGACAGGGATTTTTTTGATCTTGTTATCTCCGACATCATGATGCCGGTCATGGACGGCTATGAGCTAGTGCGTCTGCTGCGGGAATCCGGCATAACCATCCCCGTGCTCATGATCACCGCAAAGGATGCCTTTGACGATATGGAACAGGGCTTCTTTGCCGGGACGGATGACTACATGATCAAACCCATAAATATAAATGAAATGGTGCTCCGTGTGGGTGCGCTCCTGAGAAGGGCCCAGATGATAAACGACAGAAAGCTCACCATAGGTTCAACCGTGATGGAGTATGACACCCTCGCCGTGAGCTCCGGCGGAAAAAGCACCACACTGCCCCTGAAGGAGTTCCAGCTGCTCTACAAGATGTCCTCCTTCCCCGGCCGTATATTCACGAGGCAGCAGCTTATGGACGACATCTGGGGCTATGAGAGCGACAGCGACACTCACACCGTCGAGGTACACATCGCGCGCCTGAGGGAGCGCTTTAAGGATAATCAGGATTTCAAGATTGTCACTATAAGAGGTGTTGGTTATAAAGTCGTTAAAAAATAAGTTTCTAAAAAAGTTTTTCTTCAGCCTGCATGTCTATTTCATAATCATTGTAATGGCAGAGCTGCTTGCCGTGCTGCTTCTGGCAATGGGCCTGACCTATCTGCTGTTCAACAACACGGAGGTCATGTACAAAATTCCCGCACTGCTGTCAATCCTGATCGTCAGTATGATGATAGGCACGACATTTTCGGTTTTTCTAAGCAAACGCGTCCTGGCGCCCATTACAAAACTCAGCGCTGCCATGAAAAATGTCGCTTCCGGAGATTTCAGCATCAGGCTGAAAACCAACAGCAAGATTGAAGAGATAAGCCAGCTTTACAGCAGCTTCAATGTGATGGCCCGGGACCTGGGTGCAACCGAGATCATGCAGTCCGACTTTGTCTCCAATGTGTCCCACGAAATAAAGACGCCGGTCGCCGCTATCGAGGGATACGCCACCCTCCTGCAGGATAAACAGCAGACCGAGGAGGAGCGCAGCAGCTGTGTGGACAGAATTCTGTTCAACACGAGGCGCCTGTCCCAGCTGGTGGGCAACATCCTACTGCTGTCCAAGGTCGAAAACGGCAGAATGCAGTCCAGGATTTCAGACTTCCGCCTTGATGAGCAGATCCGCCAGTCCATAGTGGCCCTTGAATCAAAATGGGTGGAAAAGGACATAGATTTTGACATCGACATGGATGTGGTTGAATTCGTCGGTGCCGAGAGCCTGCTGATGCATGTGTGGAACAATATTATCGGAAACGCCATCAAATTTTCCCCTCAGGGCGGCGTTGTTGCCATTAAGCTCCGTGACTGCGGCGATAAGGTCACGGCAGCGATCCAGGATGCGGGCCCCGGGATAGATGAGGAGACAAGAAAGCACATATTTGATAAATTCTATCAGGGCGACAGCTCCCGCAGGGCTGAGGGCAACGGACTGGGCCTCTCACTTGTAAAAAGGATTCTGGACAACTGCGGCGGCAGGGTAAAAGCCGAAAATGCCCCGGAGGGCGGTTCAGTATTTACCGTGGAACTGACAAGAGCAAAGGTCCAGGAACCGCAGAAATTTTCTTAGTTCAGGTCAGTCCGCATTTCTCAACAAATATTGAGCTTCAGTTCATCTTCAGTTGAGAATCTTTATGTAGTATAGCACAGTGCAGGTATTATTTTGCAGAATTCTGTCAGAAGTATGGAGGTAGGAAGATATGTCCAATAAATTCAAGTCAAAGGTTTTTACAATACCAAATATCTTGACGTTCATAAGGCTGCTTCTTATTCCTGTTTTTGTTTGGCTCTATATCGGCAGACAGGACTATAAGCTCACCAGCATTATACTGCTGCTCTCCGGTTTTACCGATGTACTGGACGGCTTTATTGCCCGACATTTTGACATGGTCAGTGATTTGGGCAAGGCCATTGACCCGGTTGCAGATAAGCTCACTCAGCTCGCCATGCTGCTGTGCCTTGTGAGCCGTTTCCGCCTCATGCTTGTCCCCCTGTCCCTCCTTGTGGTAAAGGAGCTGTTCTGCGGTATTACCTGCGTTATGGCTATCAAGAAAACCGGTGTCGTTGAAGGTGCAGACTGGCACGGAAAGCTCACCACTTTTCTGCTCTATGCCATGATGATTCTTCATCTCATCTGGGCGGACATCACTCCCACCGTCTCTACTGTGTCTATTCTTCTCTGCACTGCCTCTATGATACTCTCATTTATAATGTACGGAATCAGAAATATAAATGCGATAAAAGGCAGGAAACAGGATTAAATCATTACAAACTTTTCCTGATATTGTAGGATTAAACAACGAACCCGCAGCTGTCAAAAAATGCAGCTGCGGGTTCGTTTTATCTGTCCGTTTGAATTTGAAGTTTTCCTCTGCAGAAAACTGCGCGCTGAAATCAGATTACATGCTCACGCTTCACACTGTCGTGGTGCTTATCAAGGAATGGCAGAACGACATAGTGCATAAGCTTCATGTCGAGATTAAAATAATACACGGCAAAGAGCGCTGCAATTGCGGCAGCAAGACCGATGAGAATTCTTTTAATTACTTTTTTCATATAATTCAGCTCCTTTACGGGCCCACACAGTCAATTTAAGTGAAATATATGGGCACAGATTGTCCTTTATGTATCTGTCGGAATATCATACAGCGGAATCATGCCGCCGTACATGTCCTCAATCCCTGGACTGAATGCGCTTGATCTCAAGTGATTCCACAAAGGCCTGGAATCTGGTGCGGAGCTGGCCGGTGGCACCGTTGCTGTAGTCCTTTTCAATCTGGCACACCGGTATGGTCCCGGGGAGATTGAAGCCGTCATGCAGCCACTGGGCATCCTGCGCCCTCTCGTAGCCCCAGTATTCGCAGAACTTCATGTTCTCTATGATGATGCCCTCTGCATTGTACTCCTTTGCAAGGTCGTAGATATATCTCTTGCGGCCCACTATGTTCTCCGGCGTCATGCTTCTGGGGCACTGATTGTCCTTTATGTATCTCTCGGCTATCGCCTCAATGGGGGACTGTCCGTCCTTTACAACGATCTCATCCCTCCCGGGGAAGGAGCCGAAGCAGTATCTGTCGGCCACAACCAGACCGCCGCATCCCTCAAGGAGCTTTGTGAAGTCCGGGTCGTCGATCTCGGAGCCCACTATCATCACCCTCGCCCTGTACCAGGGGGCCGGCTCAGGCTCGCGGGTCCTGAGCTCCTCCAGTGTCTCTCTCAGGTAGGGCAGAATGAGATACTTGGGGCAGACCAGGGATACCAGCTGAATCACATGGAACTCATAGCCGGTGATGGGGGGATTCTCCAGCTTTCTCATATTCCCGATCTCGGTGATTATCCGGCAGACCTCATTGTGCTGCTCTATGGCGGCCATAAGCTTCTCGTCCGAGAAGTCCACGCCGTACACCCGGTTCAGAGGCTCCAGAATCTTCTGCTCCAGCTGGCGCTTATAGTAGCCCACATGCCAGTCGGTCTTCTTGAGAGGCACATCCAGATAGGAGA